>JBDSSQ010000027.1:0-194868 GCA_039928695.1 Pseudolysinimonas sp.
CACGATCACGGCGCGCTGATTGTTGCGCGCGATCTTGCTCTTCTTCGCCATGGTTAGCGCTCCTCGCGGAATTCGACGTGCTTGCGGACGACCGGGTCGTACTTCATGAGCACGATGCGGTCGGGGTCATTGCGGCGGTTCTTGCGGGTCACGTAGGTATACCCGGTGCCGGCCGTTGAGCGGAGCTTGATGATCGGACGGACGTCTTGAGCCTTCTTGGCCATCAGATCTTCTCCCCACGGGACAGGATGTCTTTGACGACGGACTCGATGCCCCGAACGTCGATCACCTTGATGCCCTTAGCCGACACGTTGAGCGTCACGCTGCGACGAAGCGACGGGACGTAGTAGGTCTTCTTCTGCACGTTCGGGTCGAAGCGGCGCTTCGTCCTGCGGTGCGAGTGCGAGATGTTGTGTCCAAAGCCGGGAACGGCTCCGGTCACCTGGCACACTGCTGCCATGGTTTCATTCCTCTGCTGATTACCGTGAGGCGATCGCCTCACCCAAGGTCACTTGTCGGCACGCCGAGACCGTTGTTGCCCAGCCCGGGGGCTGAGTTCGACGGCGGCGCACAAGAAGCTCACGAATGAGCAACCTGTTGAGACTACCCGATCCGGGAGCTTGCGACAACGGGCGTGGTGTTCATGTGGCGTACTGGAGCGCGACGAACGTCCACGACGCTACCGCGCCGAGCGCCCCGACGATGATCCGCACGCCGCGTCGGCGGTGCCACGGCACGAAGATCAGAAGGGCAGCCGTCACTACTCCCGCGATGGCGATCGCGACGACGACGGCAACCGGATCAGACGACACCCCGAACCCGCCCCCGCTGCAACCGCTCACGCCACAGCGCTCGATCTTCGCGACCAGGATGGCACCCAAGTCGACGACAATCGCGACGACAGCGATCCAAAGAAGGTTCAGCGTCCACAGCCCGCCAGATCGGCGCGGGACGTCACTCGTCATGGAACGAGACTGGCCGATCGGAACAATCGGCGCAGTAGCCGAACACATCGACGACGTGCTCGGGGTGAGTGAAGCCATGTGCCGCCGCGACATCCTTTGCCCATTGCTCGACGGGATCAGCAGAGATCTCGACCGTGCGGCCACAGTTGCGGCAGATCAGGTGGTGGTGGTGCGAGCCCGGGGTGCACGCCCGGTACAGGCTCTCGCCATCCTGCTGGAGCGAGTCGGCATCCCCTTCGGTGGCGAGGTCGGCAAGCGCCCGGTACACGGTGGCCAAACCGACCGCCGATCCCGTCTCGCGCATGGTGGCGTGCAGCGATTGCGCGCTGACGAACCCCGCGGTAGTGCCGAGCGCCTCGCGCACCGCCTCGCGTTGCCAGGTGTTGCGCTTCACGACGCCGCCCCCACCAACTGGCGCCGACTTCGTGCGCGCCGCGACCTTCGCGCCGAGCCGACGCGACAGATCAGGTAGATCAAGAACGAGATCGTCGTCACGTATGGGCTGGTCGGCACGCTCGATCCGAGCGCCAGCAAGATTCCGCCCACCAGCGAGACGAGGGCGAACACCGTACTGAGCACGGGCACCCAGAACGGGGAAGCCGAAACGCGAAGGGCTGCGGCAGCGGGAGTGACCAGCACCGAGAGCACGAGAAGAGCTCCGACCACTTGCACGCTCACCGCAACGGCGAGCCCGAGAAGCAGCATGAAGACGAGGGAGAGGGCACGGACCGGCACGCCGCGCGCCGCGGCGACGTCGGCATCCACGCTGGCAAAGGTCAGGGGACGCCACACGACGAACAGCCCGACCACGACGATGAGCGAGATCAGGGCGAGCGAGTTGAGCTTCGGGTCGTCGACCGCCACGATCTGCCCGGTCAGCAGACCGAACTTGTTCGAGGTGCGCCCTGGGTAGAGCGCCAGGCACAGGATGCCGAGGCCGAGCCCGAACGGCATCAGCACCGCGGTGATCGAGTTGCGATCGCGCGCCCGCGAGCCGAGCAGACCGATCACCGCGGCCGCGATGATCGAGCCGACCAGGGAGCCCTCGACGACTCCGACCCCGAGAAGCAGCCCCGCGGCCGCCCCCGCGAAGCTCAGCTCGCTGATTCCGTGCACGGCGAATGCGAGGTCGCGCGACATCACGAAGACGCCGATCAGTCCGCCGACGATGCCAAGCACCGCACCCGCCAGGATCGAGTTCTGCAACAGCACCAGGAGCTCGCCGTAGTCACGGAAGTCGAAGAGCTGGCTCCACCAGTCGGTGCCGGTGAGGGCGGCAAGGGCCGCGATCGAGGCGCTCACGGCAGGTCCTCGGCGTGGTCGTGCTCGTGTCCGTGCGCGTGCGACTGGTCGGGGGCTCCCACGATCACGACTCGTCCGCGGGCGCGGATCACGTCGACGGGCGACTGGTAGAGCTCGCTGAGCACCTCGGAACGCAGCACCTCGCCTGGCGTGCCGATCCGGAATCGCCGACCCGCCAGGTACAGCACTCGGTCAACGAAGTCGAGCACCGGGTTGATGTCGTGCGTCACGAAGAGCACGCCGAAGCCGCGCGATCGGCGATTGTCGTCGATCAGCCTGCTGACGACGCTCTGCGCGCGCAGGTCGAGCGAGAGCAGCGGCTCGTCGCAGAGCAGCAGCGCGGGGTCGCCGGCAAGAGCCTGCCCGATCCGAAGCCGCTGCTGCTCACCGCCACTGAGACTCGAGACCGGGGCGTTGGCATAGTGACGTGCGCCCACGGCGTCCAGAAGACGGTCGATGTGCGCTCGGCGCGCGCGGGTCGGCAGCGCGATGCCCCAGCGGTGACCGTCCAGGCCGAGTGCGACCAGGTCGCGGCCGCGCAACGGGGTGCCCTCGTCGGCGAGACGCTGTTGCGGCACGTACCCGATCCTGCGATCCCCGTGCCGCACCGGGGCGCCGAGCAGGGTGGCGGTCCCCGCGCTCAGCGAGTGCTGGCCCAGCACCGCTTTGAGCAGGCTGGTCTTGCCAGAGCCGTTCGCGCCGAGCACGGCGACGAACTCACCGGGCGCCACATCGAGGTCGAGTCCGCTCCACAGAACGCGGCCGCCGAGGGTCAACTCGGCGTCGCGCAACGACAGAACGGGAACCGCGGAGGCGGTGGATGACATCGGTCAGTCTCCCAACGCCTGGGCAATGGTGGCGAGAACGCCTCGTTGCCAGGTGACGTAGTCGAACCCCGGCGGGAGCGTCTCGGAAACCGGCACAGCGGGGATGCCAGCCTTCTTCGCCGCGGCGAGCACGGCATCCGTCTGCGGTCCGCCGGTCTGCACGTTGTAGACGATCAGCTTGGCCTGACCCGATGTGATGGTCGCTACGGTCTGATCGAGAGTGGCGGGTGAGGCGTCGGTGCCCTGATCGACCGCCCGACTGAAGGCGATCGGGGTGACGATCTTCATGCCGAGCGCTGCCAGCAAGTAGTTCGCCACCGGCTCGGTGATCGCCACGCCGACGCCTGACGTCGCGCTAGACAAGTTCAACTCGGAGACTTGAAGCGCACTGAGCTTGGCGTGCAGGCTCTTCCCGCGCGCGGTGAAGAGTTCCGAGTGGCTGGGGTCCGCGTGCGCGTACGCCGTCACGATCGCGTCGACCACCTTGCCGACGGTCGAGTAGTCGTAGAACATGTGCTCGTCGAAACCGGCTGCCGAGCTGTCGTAGCCCGAGAGCTTCACCGCGTTGATCAGCGCAACTTTCGCGTTGCCCGATGCCCCCAGCATCGTGTCGACGAAATCGTCGTAGCCGCCGCCGTTCTCGATCACCACCTGCGCCCGCGAGATGGCGAGCTGGGTGCGGGCATCGGCCTGGTACTCGTGGGGATCCTTGGCTGGATCGTCGATGATCGAGGTCACGGTCGCCTGGGCTCCGCCGATCGTCTTCGCGAGCGAGCCGTAGACATCGGTGGAGGCGACCACCTGGATCTTGGCGGGCGGGTCGTACGCCGAGCCCGAGCACCCGGCAAGCGCGGCAGCGAGCACGGACCCGACAACAACCGCAGCAGCAGCGGCGGAAATGCGGGGCTTGTGTACGGGCACGCGCCGAGGCTACCCCTTATCGAGAATGATTGTCAAAAGCGATAAGCCGACCGCGCTCGTGGTCGCCGCGCGCAGGTGCGCCGCAGGAGCGGCGGCGCACAAAAGGATCAGTCCAACAGCAGGGCTGGCTCCTCGAGCACGCTGGCCACGTCGGCCGTGAACCGGCTCGCCACGTCTCCATCGACCACGCGGTGATCGAAGCTGGCGCCCACCGTCGTGACATGCGCGGGCCGGACTTCGCCATCCACCACCCACGGCTTCAACTTGATGGCCCCGAGGGCGACGATGCCAACCTCGCCAGGATTCAGGATCGGTGTGCCGGTGTCCATGCCGTAGGAGCCGAGGTTGGTGATGGTGACGGTGCCCTTGGCCATCTCGGCGGGCTGAGTCTTGCCATCGCGCGCCGTGATGGTGAGCTGCTCGAGCGCCTGCGCGAGTTCGAGCAGGCTGAGGTTCTGGGCGTCTTTGATGTTCGGCACGATGAGCCCACGCGGGGTCGCGGCGGCGATGCCGAGGTTCACGTAGTGGTGGACGACGATCTCTTTGTCTGTCCAGCTCGAGTTGACCGTTGGATTGCGACGCACGGCCCAGATCACAGCCTTGGCCATCACCAGCAGCGGGCTGATCCGCACGCCGGCGAAGTCTGGCGATGCCTTCAGCCGCTTGACGAACTCCATGGTGCGGGTCGCGTTGATGTCGCTGAACACGCTCACGTGCGGTGCGGTGAACGCACTCTGGACCATCGCACTCGCGATCGCCTTGCGCACCCCCTTCACCGGGATGCGCTCCTCGCGGTCTTCAGGCCACTCCGGCGTCTGCAGGTTGCGGAACACACTGACCTGCTGCGCCTGCCGGATGACGTCATCGCGCGTGATGTCGCCGATCGGGCCGGTCGCCGTCACGGCGCTCAAGTCGACATCGAGGTCTTTGGCGAGCTTGCGGATCGGGGGTTTCGCGATCACGGGGCCCACAGATGCCACGGCCGGGCGGCGTCCTGCCGCTCCCGGCGACGAGCCGGCCTCGACCGCATCGGTGGCGGTCTGCGCGGGCTGGACAGCTCCGGGCCGACGGCGTCGGGTGGTGGCATGGCCGCCCTTCGACCCGTAGCCGACGAGCACTGCCCCGGATGTTTCGGCAGCCGCCGCGAGCGCGGGCGTCGCCGAACCTTCAGTCGCGGCGATGGATGCCGCCGTTTCGGCGACCTGATCGGCCTCTTCGGCAAGGGGCGATGGGGAGGGGGAGGGAGCCGCAGCCAGCACGGACCCAGCTTCGGAGTCGACCCGGATGATCGGCGTACCGACCTCGACGGTGTCCCCCTCTGCGGCCAGAAGCTCGGTCACGGTTCCCGCGAACGGTGACGGCAGCTCGACAAGTGACTTGGCGGTCTCGATCTCGACCAGCACCTGATTCACGGTCACGATGTCGCCAGGCTTGACCTTCCACGCGACGATCTCGGCCTCGGTCAGGCCTTCACCCACGTCGGGCAGCGGGAACTCGGATTGCGTCACAGTCAGCTCGTCTCAGTAGGCCAGAGCGCGATCGACGGCTTCGAGGATGCGGTCGGCATCGGGCAGGTAGAGGCCCTCGAGCTTGGCGGGTGGAAAGGGGGTGTCGAAGCCGCTGACGCGCAGGACGGGCGCCTCGAGCGAATAGAATGAGCGCTCGGCGACCGTCGCCGCGATCTCGGAGCCGACGCTCACCGATCCAGGAGCCTCCTGTGCGACCACGATGCGGCCGGTCTTCTGCACGGAGGTCAGGATCGGGCCGTAGTCGATCGGCGAGAGCGACCGCAGGTCGATGACCTCGGCACTCGTGCCCTCTTCGGCTGCGATGTCAGCGGCCTGCAGCAGCGCAGAGACCATCGCCCCGTGGCCAACGAGGGTGACGTCGGTGCCCGGGCGGACAACGCGGCTGGCCTGGAACTCGCCGGACTCTCCGTCACGGTCGACCTCGCCCTTCTGCCAGTAGCGACTCTTGGGCTCGAAGAACATGACGGGGTCGTTGCTCGCGATGGCTTGCTGGATCATCCAGTAGCCGTCTTGCGGCGTCGCGGGGCTGACGACGCGCAGCCCCGGCGTGTGTGCGAAGTAGGCCTCGGGGCTCTCCTGGTGATGCTCGACGGCTCCGATGTGTCCGCCGTATGGCACGCGAATCACGACCGGGAACTGCAGTGCCCCCTCGTGTCGGTACGTCAGTTTCGCCAACTGCGAGGTGATCTGGTCGAAGCCGGGGTAGATGAATCCGTCGAACTGGATTTCGCAGACCGGACGGTATCCGCGCATCGCCAGCCCGATCGCCGTGCCGACGATCGCCGACTCAGCGAGAGGAGTGTCGAGCACCCGGTTCTCGCCGAACTCGGCCTTCAGCCCCTCCGTCACCCGGAAGACGCCGCCCAGCGTGCCGATGTCTTCGCCCATGAGCAGCACCGTCGGGTCATCGGCGAGTGCCTTCTGCAGCCCGAGGTTGATGGCTTTCGCCATCGTGAGTTGTTCGATCACGATGCGCCCACCGACTGCTCATCCAGTGCGGCGTCGTCAGGCTCGTTCAACGACTCCTGGTACGCGGCCAGCCAGGCGGCCTGGGCATCGACCAAGGGATGCGGGTCGCTGTAGACGTGCGCGAAGATCTTGGTGCTCGGCGGGTCCTGAATGGTCAGGGTGCGAGCGCGCACATCGGCTGCCAGGTCTTCTGCCTCGGTCGCCACTTCGGCGAAGAAGCCGTCGCCCATCCCGATGCTGCGCAAGTAGATCTCGTACCGGGTGATCGGATCCCGCGCCCCCCAGTATTCGACCTGCTCGTTCTCGCGGTACTTGGTCGGATCGTCGCTCGAGGTGTGCGCTCCCATCCGGTAGGTGAGCGCTTCGATGAGCCTGGGACCCTGGCCGCTGCGTGCCGCCGTCAGGCTGGCCGAGGTCACCGCATAGCTGGCGAGCACGTCGTTGCCGTCGATCTGGACGCTCGGAATGCCGAACCCCTCACCGCGCAAATACAGCGGAGTGCGCGACTGACGCTCGACCGGGACCGAGATCGCCCAGTGGTTGTTCTGCAAGAAGAACACCTGCGGGGTCTGGTAGCTGGCGGCGAAGGTGTAGGCCTCACTCACATCGCCTTGGCTCGAGGCGCCATCGCCGAAGTAGACGAGCACAGCTGCATCCTTCTCGGGATCGCGGGGCCTTGGAGCCGGATCGAGCAATCGGTCGAGGGCGATGCCCATGGCGTAGCCGGTGGCGTGCAGCGACTGCGACCCGATCACCAGTGTGTACAGGTGGAAGTTGCCGGTCTCGCTTGGCACCCATCCGCCGTGGCTCAGGCCGCGCAGCATCTCGATGAGCCGCATCGGATCCAAGCCCCGGATGCGCCCCACCACGTGTTCGCGGTACGCCGGAAAGATGTGATCCTGCGAGAGGGCGGCATAGCCCGAGCCGACCTGAGCCGCCTCTTGGCCGATACTCGGGATCCACAGAGCGAGCTGGCCCTGACGTTGGAGGTTGCCTGCCTCGGTGTCGAATCGGCGGATCACCGCCATCTGCCGATAGAAGTCACCGAGCCGCTTTTCATCGAGAGCCTCGATCAGCGGCAGATACTCGGATGTCCGATCATTCCGAACGAGTTGTCCGTCGGGCGTGAGCAATTGAAGCGCATCGTCCGAGGACACGATCACTACCCTAGCCCGGCCGATCCGACGTCTTCGCGCAGGGTAGCCACAACCTCCGCTGCCGCGGCTAGGACCTTATCGACAGATTCGGGCTCGCCGATCGAGATCCGGATGCCATCGGGGGCGAACACGCGCGCGACGATCCCGTGCGCCTCGAGGACCTCGGCGGCGGCTGCGGTCGCTTCGCCGGTGACCAGCCAGACGAAGTTGCCCTGCGGCTCGGGGAGGTGCCAGCCCTGGGCGACCAGCCCGTCGCGCACGGTGACTCTGCGCCTGACGAGTTCGGCCACCTGTGCAAGCAGTTCGGCTTCGGCGTCCGGCTCGAGAACCGCGAGCGCGGCGCGTTGGGCCGGCTCGGTCACCGACAGGGCGATCATGGTGGCCCGGGCGGCCTCGAGCACGTACGACGGACCGACCGCGTAACCGACCCGCAAACCGGCGAGACCGTATGCCTTCGAAAAGGTGCGAAGAACGACGAGGTTCGGGTAGCGCTCGAGCAGCTGCAGTCCGTCGACGGCGTGCGGATCGGTGACGAACTCGCGATATGCCTCGTCGAGAACCACCAGTACGGTCTCGGGGACTTTCGCCATCAGCGCCTCGAACTCGCGCCCCGTGACGATGGTGCTCGTCGGATTGTTCGGCGTGCAGACAATGACAACCCGAGTGCGGTCGGTCAGCGCGGCAGCCATCGCGTCGAGGTCGTGGCGACCATCCGGAAGGTTGGGAACGGTGACGCTGGTCGCCCCGGCGACGGTGACGACCCCCGGATATGCCTCGAACGACCGCCAGGCGTAGAGCACCTCGTCGCCGGTGCCGGCCGCCGCTTGCACCAGCTGATGCAGGATCGAGACCGATCCGGCGCCAACGTGGACCTCGTCCACCGTCACGCCGGCGCGCTCAGCCAGTCGAACCCGCAGGGCCGTCGCTGCGCCATCGGGATACCGATTGATGTGCGAGGAGGCGATCGCCTCGAGCACGCTCGGCAGTGGCGCAAATGGGCTCTCGTTCGACGACAGCTTGAACGCGTCCGCTGGTGCCGGCCGCCCCTGGCGGTAGGGAGCGAGCGCGGCGATTTCGGGGCGAAGCGTCACGGGCACGGGCTCCAGCTTAGGCGCGCGGCCTCGATCAGTAGACTGGCGGCCATGGGACGCCTCCTGCTTCGCCTCTTGATCAACGCCGCCGCCCTCTGGTTGACCACCCTCATCCTCAGCAGCCATCTCTCCATCCAGCCCTACGACAAAGGGCCGGTGCCGTTCGTGCTGACCCTGCTTCTCGTCGCGGCCATCTTCGGTATCGTCAACGCGATCATCGGCGGCATCGTGCGGATCGTCGCGTTGCCGCTGTACATCCTCACGCTCGGCCTGATCTCGTTGGTCGTCAACGGCCTGCTGCTTCTGCTTGCGGCGTGGCTCTCGGGGCTCGGCGGCTTCGGGCTGCACGTCGAGAACTTCGGCTGGGGCATTCTCGGGGCCCTGGTGCTCGGCATCCTGGCCTGGCTCATCGGCGTGCTGCTCCGACCTTTCACCGGCTCGAAGAAGTAGGCGCCTGCATCGTCACCCCCCGCAGATCGAGGTGCGACTCGCTCTGCGGCAGGCGCTCGCCGTGGTAGGTCATGGCCGTCGTGGTCGAGCCCGGTCGACTGGCGTAGTCGGCGGTGAAGGCGTTCAGGGCCGCGCTCTGGTCCCTGACTGCCGCTGATGTCGCCTGATCGACTGCCGTTGCGGTGGCCATGTAAGCGTCACGCTGGTGTGCGGGTGCCGCGTGATAGGTGGGCAGCGGGGTGCCGTCGGCGAACGCCCGGCGCTCCACCTGAAGCAGGTGATGGTCCAGCTGCGGGCCGGCCAGCAGCGGAATGAAGTCGTCGGTGTTGCGAACGGCCATGCCACTCAAACCCTCGGGCAGCTCGATATTGCCGGCCGGCGCACCGAAGGTCTCGAGCCCCGCAGCATTCCACTCGCCCGAACCGGCCAGCATCGTCGCGATCAACCCGCCCTGCGAGAAGCCAACGAACTGCACCTGGTCGCCCGACCCGATCCCCGCATCGTGCATTGCCAGCTCAGTCGCGCGGAACGAACCGATGTCGAGGCCGCCCACGCCGCCCACGTTGCTGGTCAGGTCCCACGGCTCGTGGTCAGCCACGGGCGAGAACGTCTCGGTCGGTCCGACGTAGACCACGAATCGGTTCGGCGCACCGGGTGCCTCGTACTTCTCGATGCGAACCTGGTCGCCCTCGGGCACACGTTCCAGGCGCTCGGCGGCGCCGACCGGTGGGCTGATGATCTCAGCGGTCGACACTTTGTCGACCTTGACCGGCGTCTCGCGGAACAGGCCGACAAACGGACCTACCGCGAGCAGGCCGCGAGCGCTGGTGCGCACTCCCGTCACCCCGGATGCCCCCAGCGCGATCGCGAGAGGCACCGGCACCCCGAGAAACGAACTTGTCGTCTCGTCGAGGCTCTGGGAGAACAACCTCACGCTCTCGACGAACCTCGGACCGGTGATCAGGCCCGGATGCTGCAAGAAGAAGCGCCGCACCGCGGAAGCGCGGCCCCCTCCAGGATCTGGCAGTTTCGACGCTAGGAACGCGAGGCCCCCCAGGAGTGCAATGCCCGGCAGGAGCGCACGCAGCATGGGGCCACTCTCTGCGCCGAGAACCGCCGCCAACCGGTCAGCGCGCGTGAGTGCGACGGTTTCGGCATCGTCGTACTGTGTGATCGCGACCCGGAGGGCATGAACGAGGCGGGCGCTCAGACGTCGCGCTGAGTTCACCGAAACCCAAGCCGCCTCGAGGTCGGCCTCGCTGCGACGAGCGGCGGCCGGGGCACCAGGTATCGCCGACCAGGCGATGTCTGACCGGAGAGCGGCAAGAGCCCGGCCCTCGGATGCGAGCTCATCACCCAGCGCGGCGAGCTGCTCGAGATGCGCGTGCAGCGCGTCCGTGGCCACCGCCGTCGTGCCGGCCGGCGTCACCAAGAGCAGTCCGCCCATCTCGGGTGTCGTCGCGCGGTGAACGTCGGGTTTGGCCGTGAAGCTCGGCGGCATTTTGCCGTGCGGCATCGTCACGTGTCCACCATGCGGCGCGGGCGTCGACGGGTCGAAGACGTCGGGGCCAAGCGGTGGCCAGGGAACGGGATCGGGAGCGGCCACCCTCAGACGCCCAGTTCGGCAAGAGCGATGCGCGTGTTGCGTGCCGCTGCCGCAACCGCGTGGTCGCCGGCGAGAAGGGCGTGCCGCAGTTCGTCTTGCAGTCGAACGCAGGCGTCTGCGGTTTCGCCACGCCAGTCACCAGGCGAGAACTGCGGAGGAAACGCCGCGGCCGCCGCGAGCACGCGGGCGATCGGGGCGAGATCGTTCTGCTGCCGCTCGAGGGCGGCTCGAAGCGCCCCGGATTCCATCGTGGGCATCGCTGGCTCCTTCCGCGCCAACGAGCGTCGGCGACGCCGTCAGCCTCGCGTTGGTCGCCGCATCGGCGCCGCGTCGGCCGAGCACGCGGGGAGGGCCGTCGAAACTGGCGACTGTGGAGGAGCCGCTCGCGCGGGAGAATGGAGCATGAGCTTCGACCAGGCCTCCGCCGCGCCGTCGCCCTTCCGCATCTGCTTCGTCTGCACAGGCAACATCTGCCGTTCGCCAATGGCCGAAGCGATCTTCCGCACCCTGATCACGAAAGGCGGCTACGCCGGGCGCGTGAGCGTCGGGTCGGCAGCGACCGGCGACTGGCATGTGGGCGAGCCCGCCGATCCCCGCACGATCTCGGCCCTTGCCGGCCGGGGCTACGACGCCACCCGCCACCGTGCCCGCCAGTTCGATCCCGAGTGGTTCGGCGACCTCGATCTCGTCGTCGCCTTCGACCGCGGCCAGGAGCGCACCCTGCGCGAGTGGGCGGTCAGCGACCAGGATCGTTCGAAGGTGCACCTGCTGATGTCGTTCGAGCCCGACGAATCGGGCACCATGGACGTGCCAGATCCGTACTACTCGGATGCCGCCCTCTTCGACAGCGTGCTGACCACGATCGAACGGGCGAGCACCGTGCTCTTCCACCAGCTCGAACCCGGAATCCGACAGGGAGTCTCATGAGCCCGCTTCCCCCGCAGCCAGTCAGTCCACTCGACGGGCGCTACCGCGTCGCCATCCAGGGCCTGGGCGAGCACCTGTCGGAGGCGGGCCTCAATCGGGCCCGGGTTCACGTCGAGGTGGAATGGCTTCTTGCGCTCACCGATCGCCGGATGTTCGGCGCCGATCCCCTCGCTGCCGAACATGCGCGAGCACTTCGCTCATTCGCTACCGATTTCGGGCAGCGCGAGATCGACCGGCTCGCCGAACTCGAGGCGACGACGCGCCACGACGTGAAAGCTGTCGAATACCTGGTGCGAGAAGAACTCGCCAGTCTCGGCCTGAACCAGATCGCCGAGCTCACGCACTTTGCCTGCACGAGCGAAGACATCAACAATCTCGCGTACGCGCTGACGATCCGCTCGGCAGTGCGAGACGTGTGGTTGCCGCGGCTGCGGGACGTGGTGGCCGGCCTGCGCTCGATCGCCGTCGACGAGCGCGCCACCCCCATGCTCGCCCACACTCACGGGCAGCCCGCGACGCCGACAACCGTCGGCAAGGAGTTCGCCGTCTTCGTCTCGCGTCTCGAACGGGGAATCGCGCGCATCGAGGGCGTCGAAGCACTCGGCAAGTTCAGCGGGGCAACCGGCACTTTTGCGGCCCATGTCGCCGCCGATCCGGATGCCGACTGGCCAGCCATCTCACGCGAGTTCGTCACCTCGCTCGGCCTCACCTGGAATCCCCTGACCACCCAGATCGAGCCGCACGACTGGCAAGCAGAGTTGTTCTCTGCGGTCAGCCACGTCAACCGCATCCTTCATAATCTGTGCACGGATCTGTGGGCGTACATCTCGATGGGATACATCAGCCAGATCCCGCAGGCCGGTGCCACCGGCTCGTCGACCATGCCCCACAAGATCAACCCGATCCGCTTCGAGAATGCCGAGGCGAACCTCGAGTTGTCATCGGCGCTGCTGGACTCGCTTGCCGCGACCCTTGTCACCAGCCGTCTGCAGCGCGATCTCACTGACTCCACGACGCAGCGCAACATCGGGGTCGGGCTTGGTCACTCCCTGCTGGCTCTCGACAACCTGGCCCGTGGCCTCGGTGAGATCGCGATCGACCCGACCGCGTTGGCCGCCGACCTCGACCGCAACTGGGAGGTGCTCGGCGAGGCCATCCAGACGGTGATCCGTGCCGAGGTCACCGCGGGGCGCAGCTCGATCGCGGATCCATACGCGCTGCTCAAGGAGCTCACGCGTGGTCACCGGATCGGTGCGGTAGAACTGCGGGCCTTCGTCGAGAAGCTCGACATCGGCGACGCGGCAAAGGCGCGGCTTCTCGAACTCGCGCCGGCGACATACATCGGGCTTGCTCCAGGGCTCGTCGAGCTGCTGCCCGACTAGAACCGGGCGGATCAGTGGCCGACGGGGCCGTCGCCGCCCTGACCGGGCAGCTTCTCGTCCGGTGAGCTGACCGCGAGGGACAACATCGCGAGAACCACCAGGCTCACGATGAAGATGGCTCCGAAGAAGATCGCAGCCAGGATCCACTCGCGGGTCGCGAGGCCGACCACCACGCCGACGAAGATTCCGGCCGCGGCCGCGAGGCCCAACAGTTCGACAGGACGCATCCGGTCGCGGCGGGTAGGAGCATCCGCCTCCTTGCCGTGCTGAGTCATGATGCGGTCCCTCCGACGGTGGGCTCTGCCCTGTGCCTCGGGCTCATGCCAGACACGGCGGCGATACCGAGCAGCACAGCCGTGACGATCGCCCAGGCACCGAAGATCCCGACCAACATGACCGACGCGGTCAGCTCGCCCTTGATCTGCTCGATACCGCCCAGACGCTGGCTGTAGTCCGGTGGCACCACCAGGAACGCGAGCGCGAGAATGAGCGTGAGGCACCCGAGGATCACCCCGTCACGGGCGGCAGGACCCCGACCGCGAGCCCGGATGCCGCTGACCAGTTCGATCGCGCCGGTCACGACCGCCCACGCGCTGACCACCCAGACGAAGTAGTGCACACCCCCACCCGGAAGCACCAGCGCGGCGACTCCGGCGATGACGGTCAGCACGCCTTGGGCGATGAAGAGCCCCCGCGCGCGACGTTCCGCGCGATCGCCCAATGCTCCGGCTGCGATGATGGCGCCCTCGACGATGGCGAAGAGGCCGAAGGCCACCAGCCCGAAGGTTGCCGAGTGGGCGGACGTGAAGGTGATGGCAAGCCCGACGGAGAGGGCAACGGCCGCTCGCAGGGCCGGGGCCACCCCTGCGGCGACGCCGATGCGCCCCGCTGTGACCGCGGACGTGTCCGAACCAGCTGACACGAGTGACTCACCTTCTTGACCGGATGCCGGCTCCGAGTCTACGGCCGCCTCCTGGGCGCTACAGCCGCGGCATGTCGCTGAACCGCGAGTACATCCCGCTGAACGCGACCTTGATGGTGTCTTGGCGGCCATTGCGGTGCTTGGCCACGATGAGGTCGGCTTCGCCGGTGGGCGGAGCGTCGCGCTCATAGGCGTCTTCGCGGTGCAGCAGCACGACGATGTCGGCGTCTTGCTCTAGCGAGCCGGACTCCCGCAGGTCAGACAGGGCGGGCTTCTTGTCGGCCCGCTGCTCGGGCCCACGGTTGAGCTGCGACAGAGCGACCACCGGCACGTTCAGTTCTTTTGCGAGCAGCTTGAGGGCTCGCGAGAACTCGCTGACCTCCTGTTGCCGCGATTCGACCTTCTTGCCGGATGTCATCAGCTGGAGGTAGTCGATGACCACCATCTTCAGCCCGACCTTCTGGCTCAACCGTCTGCACTTCGCCCTGATCTCGACGAGCGTCATGTTCGGACTGTCGTCGATGTAGAGAGGCGCGTCGGCGATCCGACCCCGGATGTTGGCGAGCTTGTCCCAGTCGCGCTGCTCCATATTGCCCTTGCGCAATGTGGTCATGCCGATCGTCGACTCAGCGGCAAGCAGGCGCATGGCGATCTCGCTGCGCCCCATCTCGAGCGAGAAGAAGATGGTCGGCAGGTGGTGCTTGATGGTCGCCGAGCGTGCGAAGTCGAGTGCGAGGGTCGATTTGCCGAGGCCCGGCCGGGCCGCCACGATGATGAGTTGGCCGCCGTGCAGGCCGTTGGTGAGATCGTCCAAGTCGGCGAACCCGGTGGGCACGCCGATCAATTCGCCGTCGCGACCGCGCGCTCGCTCGATCTCATCGACGGCGGTGTCGATGGCCTCGACGAGCGGGACGTAGTCTTCGGCATCGACTCCGCCGGTCACGCCATAGATCTCGGCCTGCGCGTTGTTGACGAGATCGACCACCTCGCCCTCGCTGGCGTAACCCATCTGCACGATGCGAGTGCCCGCCTCGACGAGGCGTCGCAGCACTGCCTTTTCGGCCACGATCGAGGCGTAGTAACCGGCGTTTGCGGCGGTCGGCACCAGACCGGTCAGGGTGTGCAGGTATTCGGCTCCGCCCGCGCGCTGCAGTTGTGCCGTCTTGGTTAGTTCGTCGGTGACCGCGATGACATCGGTCGGCTCGCCGTGCGAATACAACGTAAGCACTGCCTCGAAGATGACCTCGTGCTTCGGGATGTAGAAGTCGATCCCGCGGACCGTCTCGACCACGTCGGCGACGGCGTCTTTGCTGAGCAGCATGCCGCCGAGGGCACTCTGCTCGGCGAGGAGGTCGTGCGGCGGAGTCCGCTCACCCTGCCAGCCTTCTGCCACCGGTCGCTGGTCTGCCAGACCCAGGTGGGCAATGGACACGGGGGGACCTCCTGCGCTCAGGTTATGCGCGTCGAGAATGACAGTGGCCGCCGACACCCCGGCATCGTCAACCGATCAGCGGGGCACGGGAGCCGAGGACGCTGCGCCAGGTTAGGTACCCACGGCCCGTGCCACCAACCCACCCTGTGGACAGCCCTGTTGGCAACTGGGGCGAAACGCCGGGGGCGATGTGAAAAAACTGTGGATCGTTTTGTGGACAACCCACGAATCTGGATTCGGATACTGCCGCTGACCAGGGCTTTTAACGACTTCGCTCTGTGTGTAGAAACATGTTTAGAGTCGCGCTTGAACGTTGGGCTCATCGCGGTGTCGCCTGTGGACGAATCGCGCTCGTTCGCTTGACTTCCGGAGCGCGCACGAGTAACGGCGCCCCGTTGCGGGACGCCGTTCTCGATACAGCTGCTGCCTACTTGGCGGCGATGACCTCAAGGGTGATCGCGGCTACGACGTCGTTGCGCAGACGCACGGTGGCTTCGTGCCGGCCGGTCCCCTTGATGGGCGAAGACAGCTCGATGGTCCGCTTGTCGATCGCGCCGATGCCTGCCTTCTCGACCGCCTCGGCGATGTCGGAGGTCTTCACAGAACCGAACAACCGGCCTTCGCTGCCGGCCTTGACCGTCAACTTGACGGTCGACGACTCGAGCTTGGCCTTGAGCGCCTGAGCCTCTTCGAGAGTCGCGTGCTCACGAGCCGTGCGCGCCGCCTTGATCTGCTCGATCTGCTTCTCGCCGCCCTTGCTCCACTGCACAGCGAAGCCCTGCGGGAGCAGGTAGTTGCGGGCGTACCCGTTCTTGACGTCGACGACGTCACCTGCGGAACCAAGGCCAGAGACCTCGGAGGTGAGGATGAGCTTCGACATGGTCTACCGCCCCGATCCTGCGTAGGGGAGAAGGGCCATCTCGCGGGCGTTCTTGACCGCTCGGGCGATGAGCCGCTGCTCCTGCACCGACACTCCGGTGATGCGGCGGGCGCGGATCTTTCCGCGCTCCGAGATGAACTTGCGAAGCGTGGCGACATCCTTGTAATCGATGATGCCGACGCGAATCGACTTCGCGGGGGCGGCGTTCTTGCCGCCCTTGGCGCTGACGCGCTTGCGACGGTCTCCGCCGCTGCTACTGCTCTTGCCTGCCATGATTGATTTCCCTTAAAGAGTCAGGTCGTTCTGAAAGATCAGAACGGGGTCTCGTCGTTGTAGTTGCCGGGCGTGTTCCAGACGTCGTCGCCACCAGACGCCGGAGCCGAAGCCGCCCACGGCTCGTCGGCGACGGCGCCGCCCTGTGAGCGTCCACCACCCGACGAGGAACCGCTCGAGCCACCGGGAGCGCGGGTCACCTGAGCGGTGGCATAGCGCAGGCTCGGGCCGATCTCGTCGACCTCCAGCTCGATGCTCGTACGCTTCTCGCCCTCTTTGGTCTCGTAGGAGCGCTGCTTCAGGCGCCCAGTCGCGACGACCCGGCTGCCCTTGGTCAGCGATCCAGCGACGTGCTCGGCGAACTCGCGCCAGCATGAGGCGCGAAGGAAGAGCGCCTCGCCGTCTTTCCAGTCGTTCGCGGCACGGTCGAAGGTGCGGGGGGTCGACGCGATCGTGAAGTTCGCGACGGCGAGCCCGCCCTGGGTGTACCGCAGTTCTGGATCGGCCGTGAGGTTGCCCACCACGGTGATGATCGTGTCGCCGGCCATGGGCTACTCGCCCTCGGCGGTCGAGTCAACGGCGGTGGGCTCGACGGTGGGCTCGACGACCGGCTCGACGGCCGGCTCGACGGCGGCCTTGGCCTTCGGGGCGGCCTTGGCAGCCTTCGGCTCGGCGGCGACCGACTCGGGAGCAGCCTCAGCAACGGGCGCGGCAGCCGCAACGGGCTTCGCCGGCGACTTCGCCGCAGCGGCAGCCTTGCGCGCCGCGCGCTTCTCGTCTTCGGCACGCACCGAGACCGCACGGGCCGCGGCCTCCTCCGCGCGGAGCACCTTGGTGCGCAGCACGGCTTCGCTCAGCTTCAGCTGGCGATCGAGTTCGACCGTGGACTCCGAGGTCGCCGTGAAGTTGACGACGGCGTAGATGCCCTCTGACTTCTTCTGGATCTCGTACGCCAGCCGGCGGCGTCCCCAAATGTCGATGTTGTCGATCGTGCCGCCATCGTTGCGGATGACGTTGAGGAACTTGTCCAAGCTGGGTGCAACGGTGCGCTCATCGATCTCGGGATCGAGGATCACCATCAGTTCATACTGGTGCGTCATAAACCCACCTCCTCTGGTCTAGAACGGCTGCGGACGTGTTCCGCAGCAGGAGGGTAGTGACGGTGCTCGCGCCAGGGGCGCGGGCAACCTGTCGAGTATAGGCCACCGGTGGAAGCGGCCTCAACCGGCGCTGCGGTCGCTCCACCACGTCAGCAGGCGCCGTTCCGCCTCTTCAGGGCCGAGCGGCCCGTGGTCAAGGCGCTCCTCGAGCAGGAACCGGTACGCCTCTCCGACGTCGCGGCCGGGGCTCAACCGAAGGATGCGCATGATGTCTTCGCCATCGAGGTCCGGGCGGATGGCGGCGAGCTCCTCCTCTGCGGCTAGCGTCACGATCCGCTCCTCCAAGTCGTCGTACGCGAACTCGAGCTCATCGGCCTTTCGCCGATTTCGCGTTGTCACGTCGGAGCGCGACAGAATGTGCAGCCACTCCAGCAGCGGACCGGCATCCCGCACGTAGCGACGGACCGCGGAGTCTGACCATGCCCCGCCCGCGTAGCCGAAGAACCGCAGGTGCAGCCTGATCAACTCGGCCACTGCCTTGACGGTGTCGTTGTCGAACCGCAGTGCGCGCAGCCGTTTGGCTGCGAGCTTGGCGCCGAGCACGTCGTGGTGGTGGAAGGTCACCGTGCCGCCCGGCTCGATGACGCGTGTCGCCGGCTTGCCGATGTCGTGCAGGAGCACGGCCAGCCGCAGCACGAGGTTCGGCGCGTGACCGCGCGAGCGTTCGAGCTCGATGGCCCGATTGAGCGCGGTGAGACTGTGCTCGTACACGTCTTTGTGGCGGGCATGCTCATCGATCTCGAGGCGAAGGGCCGGGATCTCGGGCAGCACCAGCTCGGCGGCGCCACTGTCGACGAGCAGCCGAATGCCTGCGACCGGGTCCGCCGCCACCATCAGCTTGCCGATCTCGGCACCGATTCGCTCCGCCGAGACGATTTCGAGGCGGTCCGCCATGCCGCGTGCAGCGTCGAGCGCGGCAGGATCGAGGGTGAAACCGAGTTGGGCCGCGAAACGGGCCGCTCGCAACATCCGGAGCGGATCGTCGCCGAACGACACCTCCGGCGCGCTTGGCGTGCGCAGCGTGCGGGCGAGCAGGTCATCGACGCCGCCGGTCGGATCGATCAGCCGGGGCTCCGCGTGCTCCGCGTTGGGAAGGCGCAACGCCATCGCGTTGATCGTGAAGTCGCGTCTGGTCAGGTCGGCCTCAAGCGCGTCGCCGAATTGAACGTCGGGCTTGCGGGTCTCCGCTCGGTATGCGTCGCTGCGATATGTCGTGATCTCGAAGGTGTGCTGACGCAATCTCGCCCCGATGGTGCCGAACTCGCGCCCGATCTCCCAGACAGCGTCCGCCGCGGGGTTCACGATCGCGAGAGTCTCGTCTGGCGTCGCGTCGGTGGTCAGATCGAGGTCACTGACCGGCCGGCCGAGGAACGCGTCGCGCACAGGGCCTCCCACAAGCGAGAGTTCGTGCCCCGCCGCCGCGAACAGTCCGGCCAGCCGCGTCAGCTCGGGAGTCGCGGCCAGTCGATTCAGCCGTTCGACGGCGTTCGCCACGCTCTCCATGGCACCCAGGATGACACAGCGGCTGAGCTCGACCGCGAGCGGCAACGCACATCAGACGCCCGGGTTCGCTCGGTCTAAACTCGTGGGCATGTCGGCCGAGCGGAACCCAGGCGTCCCGTCGTGCCCGTGACACCGCTGCGGCGGATCGTTCTCGGGGCATGGGCCGGCCTCGCCACGCTTGCGCTCGCGATCGGTCCGGCGCTCGGGAGCGTTGCCCTCGAGCAGTCGGCGACCGCTGGCGGCAGTTCCCCCGCGAAGACCTCCACCCAGCCGATTTCGCTCGCTGTGCTTGTGCCGCTTACGGTGCGTCCGGGGTCCACCGGCCTGATCGACGCCGCGACCCTGGCGGGCTACACCGCCCCCCTCGGCGTGCTGACCCGGCAACTGGACGCCGTCATCGGCACCCCGGCGGTCATCGGTCTCGACCCGATGATCATTGCGTCGATCCACGTGCTGGGCAGTTCGGCCCCGGAATCCGCGAGGGCTTGGCTGGAACGACTCCGCACCTCGGGCAACGAGGTCTTCGCCCTGGCATACGCAGATGCCGACCTGGCGGCCCTGGCGCACGCCGACGCGCTGCCATTGCGCGACCCTGTGGCGTTCACCTTCGCCATCGACCCTCGCAACTTCGGGCCAGCTGTCACGGCGAGCCCCGCGCCGAGCCCGTCCGTGACCTCGACCCAGCCACCCGGCACCACCGCCTCTGACACTCCGCCCCCGCTGCCGACCAACACTGCAGACGTGCTCGCTTGGAGCTACACCCTGCAGAACATCGCCTGGCCGACTGACGACACGGTGGTAACAGGAGACATGGCTGACCTGAGTGCCGCCGGATACACCAACGTCGTGCTGAGCTCGAGCAACGTCTCGGCGACCGCGTCGGGGTACGTGGATGTGGCAGGTATCCATGGCATCGTCGCCGATACCGGCATCACCTCGCTGGTTCGGGACGCGGTGTACTCGAGTGATCCCGCCGGGCCGCAAGACGCCCTCGATCGGCTCAACACGGCTCTCACGGGCATCGCCGCCATCTCGCCTGGCCGCACTGTCGTCGCCGCACTCGATCGCCGCTGGCCTCTTGGGGCCCTCAACCTGCATGCGCTGTTCGCCGACCTCAGCGCGCAGAGTTCGGTGACGTCCGTGGGGCTGACCAGCGTGATGGTCGGCGCGCACCCAGCGGCTACCATCGTCGACGAGCCCGGCGACCCGTCGCGCGAGCATCAGGTGCAGGGCGCCGTGAGCGCCCTGGCCGCCGAAGCTCAGTTTGCGACCGTCGCAACGGATCCCTCCGCCATCACGGCGCCCCGTCGTCTGGCGTTCTTGGGACTTCTCGCTGTCTCGTGGTTGCGGGGCACCGACGACTGGGCGACCCAGGTCGACGGCTTCTTGGTCGACTCCCACACGCTGGTCAACTCGGTGCAGATCGTCGCGGGGAGCGATCTCGTCGTGGGTTCGGGGGCCACCAACATCCCGGTCACCGTCAGCAACGCATCGACGGTGCCGGTCACCGTCTACGTCAACGTCGACTCGCCCAGTTCGGTTCTGCAGGTACGCGGGCAGAACGTCGCGCTCACGATCGAGCCCGGCTCATCGAACAAGGCTGCCATTCCGGTGGCAGCGCTCACTAACGGCCGGGTCGAGACCGTGATCACCCTGCGCTCGGTGACGGGCGCCTCTATCGGCAATCCTGACCATGTGAGTGTGGATCTGCATCCCGGCTGGGAAAGCCTCGGCACGGCGATCGTGGTGACGGTTCTCGTCCTCATCTTCGGAGGAGGCATCGCGCGCAACATCGTCAAGCGCCGGGCTGCGCGGCGCGAAGGGGTCTGACGCACTGCCGACCGGGAATGGCTCACCCATACACTTGGTTGCACAGCCTGTCGAGCCATTTGAAGGAGTGCTGACGACATGCGTCACGTCATCATCGTGGGGTCTGGACCCGCCGGGTACACGGCGGCCATCTACGCCGCCCGCGCCAACCTCGCCCCGCTCGTGATCGCGAGTTCCGTCGAGTTCGGCGGTGAATTGATGAAGACAACAGACGTCGAGAACTTTCCCGGCTTTCCTGACGGAATCATGGGTCCCGACCTCATGGTCAAGATGCAGGAGCAGGCCGAGAAGTTCGGTGCTGAGATCGTTTACGACGACGTGGTGAAGCTCGAGCTGGATGGCGATGTGAAACGCGTCACGCTCGGCAACGGCGATGTGCACGAGGCGCTCACGCTGATCTACGCGACCGGCTCGGCCTACCGCAAGCTCGGGCTCGACGACGAGACCCGCCTCTCGGGGTACGGGGTCTCGTGGTGCGCCACCTGCGACGGCGCGTTCTTCAAGCAGAAGAAGGTCGCGGTGATTGGCGGCGGCGATTCTGCCCTCGAAGAGGCCACCTTCCTGACTCGATTCGCCGACAAGGTCTATCTGGTGCACCGCCGAGACAAACTGCGCGCCTCTGCTGCCCTGCAAGACCGCGCTTTCGCCGATCCCAAGATCGAATTCCTCTGGAACGAAGAGGTGGCGCACGTCTACGGCGACGAGAAGGTGACGGGCATCGGTCTTCTCGACACGGTGACCGGCGACGAGAAGACCCTCGACGTGACCGGGATGTTTGTCGCCATCGGCGCTGACCCGCGCACGCACCTCATCCACGGGCAGCTCGAGCTCAGCGCCGACGGCACCATCGCGGTCGACGGCCGCAGCTCGCGCACCAGCCTGCCGGGTGTCTTCGCCGCCGGCGACGTGATCGACCCCACCTACAAGCAGGCGGCTACCGCTGCCGGCTCCGGCGTCGTCGCGGCCCTCGACGCCGAGAAGTACCTGGCAGAGCTGTCTCCCGCGGTACTCGCCACAGCAACCGCCGTCACCGTCTAGCTCCCGCCCTTTCGCGGGAATGGCGCGGGCGCCTGCGCTGTTTCCTCTGAGAGGCCTACGAAAGAAGGAAAGATGTCCACTGCGAAGGATGTGACCGACGCCACGTTCCAGAGCGAGGTGCTCGACTCAGACAAGACGATCATGGTCGATTTCTGGGCGGAATGGTGTGGTCCGTGTCGCGCGGTCAGCCCGATCCTCGATGCGATCGCTGCCGAGCACTCTGAGAAGCTCTCGATCGTCAAGCTGAACGTCGACGACAACCCCGAGACGGCGATGAAGTACGGCATCACCTCGATTCCCGCGATGAAGGTGTACCGCGGCGGCGAGGTCGTGAAGACCGTCATCGGTGCCAAGCCCAAGCCGGCCCTCGAGGCCGACCTGGCCGAGTTCCTGGCGTAGTTCGGCAGGCCTTGCCCGGCGGCAGGCCACCCACGATTTCTGGCCCCTTCCCCTTTCGCGGGGAGGGGTCGTCGTGTTTCTCCCGATACCCTGGACCGCATGGACAAGGCCCACTCGGACACGTCACAGGGAAACAACCTCGATCCCTGGTATTCGCAGTATGCCGAGCGCACCGCGGGACTCGCCGTCTCTGAGGTCCGAGCCCTGTTCGCTGTTGCCAGCCGGCCCGAGGTGGTTTCCCTTGCTGGCGGTATGCCGTTCGTGTCCGCGCTGCCCAAGGAACTGCTTCTGAACGCGGTCGACCGCACCGTGCGCGATCACGGCGCAGTGGCCCTGCAGTACGGGTCGGGGCAGGGTAGTTCTCGGCTTCGCGAGCAGATCCTCGACGTGATGGCCCTGGAGGGCATCCACGCTGGCGTCGATGACGTGGTGGTCACCACCGGGTCGCAGCACGCCCTCGAGCTCGTCTCCAAGCTCTTTCTCGATCCCGGCGACGTGGTGATCGCCGAGGGTCCCAGTTACGTGACCGCGCTCGTGGTGTTCCGTAGCTACCAGGCAGACGTTGCGCATGTCGAGATGGATGAGTTCGGCCTCATCCCGCAGTCGTTGCGTGAGACCATCGCCCGTTTGCGCGAGCAGGGGCGCCGGATCAAGTTCCTCTACACGATTCCGTCGTTCCAGAACCCGATGGGCGTCACGCTCACCTGGGACCGCCGCATGGAGGTGCTTGAGATCGCGCGGCAGAACGACATCCTCGTCGTCGAAGACAACCCATACGGACTGCTCTACTTCGACCAGGCGCCCCCGAAGGCCATGCGGTCTGCCGACGAGGGCGGCGTGATCTACCTCGGCACCTTCTCGAAGACCCTGGCACCGGGGCTCCGCGTTGGATGGGCGGTTGCTCCCCATGCAATTAGAGAGAAACTCATTTTGGCCAATGAGGCTGCAGTGCTGTCGCCGAGTTCGTTCTCGCAGACGACCATCTCGGAGTACCTGTCGACCGCCGACTGGAAGGGCCAGATCGAGACCTTCCGCGACGTCTACCACGAGCGGCGAGACGCCATGCTGGCGGCTCTGCACGAGCAGCTGCCCACCCTGCGTTGGACAGTTCCGAGCGGCGGGTTCTACGTCTGGCTCACCCTGCCGGACTACCTCGACTCGAAAGCCATGCTGCCCCGCGCTGTTAAGGAACTCGTCGCCTATACGCCGGGCACCGCCTTCTACAGCGACGGGGGCGGGCGCAACGCCATGCGCCTGTCGTTCTGCTACCCGAGCCCTGACTTCATCCGCGAAGGCATCCGGAGATTGGCGATCGTGATCAACGGCGAGCTGAGCCTGCTGAACGAGTTCGCCCAGACCGGTCCTCTCGCGGCGCAACCTGAACTGCACGAAGGCGTGCTGCCACCGAACGTCGGGTGATCTGATGACAGAACCCCTCCGCCACGTCGTCGTACTCGCCGGCGGGATCTCGCATGAGCGTGACGTGTCGCTGCGTTCGGGCCGCCGGGTCGCCGACAGCCTGCTCGAGCACGGGTTGACCGTCGAGTTGCGGGATCCGGATGCGCGGCTGCTCGCCGGGCTCCGTGCCGACCGCCCGGATGTGATCTGGCCCGCCCTGCACGGGGCGTCCGGCGAAGATGGCGCCCTGCGCGGCCTGCTCGAGTTTCTGGACATCCCGTTCGTGGGATCGCGATCTGATGCGGCGCGCCTTGCCTGGGACAAGCCCGTCGCCAAGGTCATCGTCTCGCGGGCCGGGGTCGCCACCCCGCGATCCATCACCCTCCCCCGTGACGCGTTCCGCGAGCTCGGGGCCGATGCTGTCTTCGAGGCGATCGCCGACGAGCTGCCGGTGCCCCTGGTGGTCAAACCCGCTCAAGGCGGATCTGCGCAGGGCGTCACCATCGTCGACGATCGGGCCAACCTCCCGCGCGCCATGGTCGACGCCTACACCTACGGCGACGTCGCCCTGGTCGAGCAGCGGATCACCGGCACCGAGATCACGGTGGGCATCATCGACACCGGCGACGGTCCTGTCGCCCTGCCAGCCGTGGAGATCGAGCCGCTGTCGGGCGTCTACAGTTTCGAGGCACGGTACAACGCCGGCGAGACCCGCTTCTACGTGCCGGCGCGCATTCCCGAGGAGTGGGCGGATGCCGCTGCGAACGCCGCGCTCACTGCCCACCGCGCACTTGGCCTGCGTCACCTCTCGCGAGTCGACCTCATCGTCGATGGCGCGGGCACCCCGTGGTTCCTCGAGGCGAACGTGCTGCCCGGCCTCACCGAGACCTCGCTGCTGCCGCAAGCGCTTGAGGCGGCGGGCCACGATCTGGGCTGGGTCTACTCGGCGCTGGCCGAAGCCGCCATCCGAGACAACTAAGCGCACCCAAGCCAACCGCACTCAAGAGCGCTCGCGGGATGTGCCAGGGCGATGCGTCAACCCTGCGGGTTGACGCCCAACTCCTCGACGATGCGGTTGAGATCAGCCACCGTTGCGAAGTCGATCGAGATCGTGCCCTTTGCGGTGCCCAGCACGATCTTGACCCGGGTGTTCAGCTTGTCGCCGAGCCGCTCCGCCACGTCGTCCAGGTGATGCTGGCGGCGTCCGGCGGTCGGCTTCGTGGCGCGCGCCTTGGATGGCGAGACTTTGCCAGCCGCGGCTTCTGCCGCTCGCACCGAGAGGTCTTCGTTGACGATCTTGTCGGCGAGCCGTTCCATCGCCGGCGCATCGCCCACCGACAGGATGGCGCGCGCATGCCCCGCCGTCAGCACGCCAGCGGCGACCCGTCGCTGGATGCCCTCCGGCAGACGCAGCAGCCGGATGGTGTTGGTGATCTGCGGACGCGAGCGTCCGATCCGTTCCGCGAGCTGTTCCTGGGTGATCCCGAAGTCGGCAAGCAACTGCTGGTATGCCGACGCCTCCTCCAGCGGGTTCAGGTTGGCACGGTGCAGGTTCTCGAGCAGCGCATCTCGCAGCATTGCGTCGTCTGCGGTGTTCTTGACCACGGCCGGAATGGTGTCGAGCCCTGCGATCTTGCTCGCCCGAAGGCGGCGCTCGCCCATGATGAGTTCGTACTGGGGCTCGCCTGCGGCCGCTCCCGTGCGAGGACGCACAACGATCGGCTGCAGAACGCCGAACTCCCGCACCGAGACGACGAGCTCGTTCAGCGCGTCAGCATCGAACTCGCTGCGGGGCTGTTGGGGGTTGGGAACGATGTCATCCGGCGACAGGCTTGCCAGTCGGGCGCCGGGCACCGTCAGCAAGCCGTCCATCGAAGCAGAACTTGCTCCTGGCCCCGACGGGAAGAAGACGTCGACGGGGCGCTCGCCCTCGTCGGCGGTCGGGATGAGTGCTCCGATCCCGCGGCCCAACCCTGTGCGCTTCGGCGCGGCCGACATCAGCGCTCGCCCCGGCGGGCGATCTCGGATGCTGCCTCACGGTACGAGAGCGACCCGGGCGAGTTGCCGTCATACGAGATGACGCTCTGGCCGTAACTCGGCGCTTCTGAGATTCGCACCGAGCGGGGGATGACGCTCTGCAGCGTCTCGGTCGGGAAGTGCTCGCGAACCTCGTCCACCACCTGGTTGGCGAGGTTCGTGCGCGAATCGAACATGGTGAGCAGGATGGTCGACACCGCCAGATTCGGATTCAGGTGGCGCTCGATGAGCTTGATGTTGTTGAGCAACTGGCTGAGGCCCTCCAGGGCGTAGTACTCGCACTGGATCGGGATGAGCACCTCGCGCGCCGCGACAAATGCGTTGATCGTCAACAGGCCGAGCGAAGGCGGGCAGTCGATGAACACGTAGTGGTACGGGTGCTCGGTCTCGGATTCGGCGAGGAAGCGATCAAGGGCTCCACGCAATCGCTGCTCTCGGGCGACGAGCGAGACCAACTCGATCTCGGCTCCGGCGAGATGGATGGTCGCCGGAACACACGACAGCCCTTCGAACTCGGGGCTGGTCTGCACGACGTCGCGCATCGGGACGTCGTTGATGATCACGTCGTACACGCTGGGGGTGTCTGAGCGGTGCTCGACGCCGAGAGCCGTCGAGGCGTTGCCCTGCGGATCCAGGTCGATCACGAGCACCCGAGCTCCAGACTGGGCCAGCGCGGCCGCGAGGTTGACCGTGGTCGTCGTCTTCCCGACGCCCCCCTTTTGGTTCGCGACAGTGAAAATGCGGGTACGCGTCGGGAGCGGCAGCCGCTGTTCAGCCAGCGCAACGCGACGTCTCGCCAGGTCGGCGATCTCACGCGCGAGCGGGGTTTCGTCGTATCGATTCTCGGTGCTCACTGGAGCGGATTCCCTCTCGAGGTGTCAGCGCAGGCTCGGATGTTTCACGTGAAACAACGCCGGGCCGCGGATCAGTCCACTGTAGCCCGAAAGACCCGGGTGACCTCAGGGACGATCCCCTCTCCGAGAACCAGCACCTCCACGTGGCTGAGGCGAGCGGCGCGGATCTGTTTCGACGCCGCGGAGACCTCTCCCTCGACGCGTGCACCCTTCATGAACAGGAGTTGTCCGCCGCGGCGAACGAGCGGCGCGGTGATGGGGATGAGCTTGGACAGCGAGGACACCGCGCGTGCCGTCACCTGGTCGAGACGCTCCACCAGCGCGGCATCTTCAGCGCGCGCCCGCTCGACCCGCACATTCTCGAGCCCGAGTCGCGCGGACTCCGCACGCAACCACTCCACCCGACGTTCCATCGGTTCGATCAGCACGAAGTCCACATCGGGCCGGGCAATGGCGAGAACAATGCCTGGCAGGCCGGCTCCGCTGCCGATGTCGCCCACCAGGCCGGGACGCAACAAGGGGGCAGGCAGCACGCAGTTGAGGATGTGCCGCGACCAAAGGCGCTCGGCCTCAAGAGGGCCGATTAGACCGAGCTCCTCGCCGCGCTCCGCAAGTTCGCGCGCGAATTCGCGGGCAAGGTCGACGCGGTCGCCGAAGAGAGATGCCGCCGCCTGCGGCTCGGGCTCGATCAATGTTTCACGTGAAACTATGACCGGGTGATCACCGTGTGGCGATCGCGGCCTTCGCCCTCCGACTCCGAGGCGAACCCGCGTTCCGCGACGATGTCGTGTACGAGCTTCCGCTCATAGCTCGACATCGGCGGCAACGATGCCGAGGCTGCCCCCTCCTCGATGCGCGCCACCGCGCGGTCGACGAGCGTAGCCAGCTCGGCGGCGCGCTGATCGCGTGACCCACCGATGTCCAAGATCATCCGCGAGAACCGGCCGGTCTTGTTCTGGACCGCAAGCCGAACGAGTTCCTGCAGGGCTGCGACCGTGTCCGGCTTCGAAAGCAGGCGCAGGTTCGCACCCTCCGTGGCCGTCACCGAAACGTACGCGCGCCCCGACCTCGCCTCGATGTCGATATCACCGTCGATGTCGGCGATGTCGAGAAGCTCTTCGATATAGTCGGCGGCGATGTCGCCCTCGTCGACCAGCTCTTGCTCACTGAGCGGCTCGTCGTGTGCCAGCGGCATCGGGGCCGAGTCGTCGATCGGCTCTACTTCGTTCTCGGTCTCGGTGGTGTCGGTCATTTCTTGCCACTTCCCGTCTTCTTGGCGCGGTTCTTGCCCACGGGCTGCGAACGCTGAGTGGTCACCGGCTTCTTCGGCTCCTCGATGGCTGGCGGCTCGCCCAGCGCGGCCGCGTCGTCACTCATCTTCTGCCGGTTGCGCTTGGCAAGCCGTGCTTCACGCGCCAGAGCAGCCTCGCTCCCGGGAGTTGGCAGGTTCCTGATCACCAGGAACTGTTGCACCATCGTCCAGATGTTCGAGGTCAGCCAGTAGAACATCACGCCGATCGGGAACGCGTAGCCAGAGAACGCGAACACCAGCGGAAGGATGTACAGCAGAACCCGCTGCTGCCGGTACATCGGACTGGCCTTCATCTCGGGCGACTGGTTCTTCGACGCGAGCTGCAACTGAGTGATGAACTGCGAGGCGGTCATGATGATCACCATGGTCACAGCGATTACAACAACCACAACCTGGACGGGGTGCTCGGCCAACGCGCTCTGAATACTCAACTTCAACGGGGCAACCCCAAAGAGCGACGCACCGTAGAACTGCTTCGCAAGGGTCTTCGTCAAGAAACCGACGCCAGCGTGAAAGGTGCCGGTCGAGTCCGGCTTCGCCTCGTTGAGGGTCGAGAACAGGCTGAAGAAGATCGGCATCTGGATCAGCAGCGGCAAGCACGACGAGAGCGGGTTCGTTCCGGCCTTGCGGTACAGCTCCATGGTCTCGCGCTGCATGGCCTCGCGCGAGAACTGATCTTTCTTGCCGCGGTACTTGTCTTGAATCTTCTTGAGCTGCGGCGCGACCTGCATCATTTTGCGCTGGCTCTTGATCTGTCGCACGAAGATCGGGATCAGGGCCGCCCGCACGACGAGAACAAGGCAAACGATCGAGAGCACCCACGTGGCGCCGCCAGCCGGATCCATGTGGAACACGTTCTGGAACACCCAGTGGAAGCCGACGAGAATCGCCTCGATGACCCATTTGATGGGCGTGAGAATGCCCCCGAAGAAGTTGATGATGCCGTCCACGAATCAGGCCTTTCCGTGGCTCGCCGGGAAGACGAAGCCGAAGTGGGTGAGCTGGTAGCGGGGGACGCGGCGTTCGGGAACGTCGTCCACCCCGCCCTTCGCCCAGGGGTGGCAGCGCGCGATGCGCCAAGTTCCGAGCGCGATGCCCTTGAATACCCCGTGCTGCTGAATCGCCCCGAGGGCATATGCCGAGCAGCTCGGGTAGTACCGGCAGACGTCGCCGTACAGCGGTGAGATCACCGCGCGATACCCGCGCAGGATCACCACGCAGACATTGCGTGGAACAAGAAGGAGAAACGTGAGCACCCGCATCAGGGCATCACGGCATCCAAGAGAAGCGGCGCGTCGAGGGCGGTATGCATGTCATCGGCGAGAGTAGTCCAGCCGCACTGTGCAGCGCCGGGGAGGGCGCGCACCACAACGTCGCTGCCGCGAGCCCCTGCCTCGACGAACGCCCGCCCGAGTGCGCGGTATCGCCGACGCACCTTGTTGCGTTCCACCGCGTTGCCGACTGAGCGCGCAACGATGACGCCCACCCGCAAAGGATCGCCGGCGCTGCGCTCGAGTCGGTAGTAAACAGCACTCGGTGTCACTGAGCGGCGGCCGCGGCGCACAACCGCACGGAAGTCGTCTGCGGTGACGACGCGGTTGGCCCTGGCAAGCACCGGTCTAGGCGGAGAGCTCGGTGCGCCCCTTGCGGCGGCGAGCACCGAGGATGGCGCGACCGGCACGGGTGCGCATGCGCAGACGAAAGCCGTGCACCTTGGCCCGGCGCCGATTGTTCGGCTGGAAGGTTCGCTTGCTCATGGTGGTATCTCCAAAACCCGGTGCCGAGCGCCAGGAAGAACAGGGACCGCCTCTGGGCAGTCGTCAACTGATTAAAAATAGGCGGTTAAGGGCCCACGGTCAAACCGCGGGGCCAACCGTCCATTCTCCACACCGATCGCACGATCCGTTGGTCACGACGCGCCCGCGCGAACTAAGGTGAATCCGCGACCGACACCGTTTGACCCCAGCCGACAGACCGCAGCCGAGAGACCCCATGACCGACACCCCGGATCCCACCCGAGAACTTTGGGAATCCGTGCTGGCCCTGCTCCGAAGCGACGATCGGGTCACGCCCCAACTTCAAGGGTTCTTGAATCTGGTCGAACCGAAGGGTGTTCTCGCTGGAACCCTCTACCTCGAGGTCCCCAACGAGCTGACCCGCGGCATGCTCGACCAGCGAATCCGCGTCCCCCTGCTCAATGCGCTCAGCACCATCGACGGCGAACACGGGATCACGAACTTCGCCATCGTGGTCAACCCCGAGATCCAGCACGCCGGCATCGGGCCGTCCGCGGATCCCGCTCCACTCGACGGGCCCGGCCCCGGTGCTGCTCCCGGCACCGGGCTCGCGGATTCGGGCCCGGTGCCGAGCACATCGCCCAGCCCGACCGCCGGCGAGCAGGCACGGCGTTCTGACACTCGACTCAATCCCAAATACAACTTCGACAACTTCGTCATCGGCGGCTCGAATCGCTTTGCGCACGCCGCGGCCGTGGCTGTCGCAGAAGCACCGGCCAAGGCGTACAACCCGCTTTTCATCTACGGTGACTCCGGTCTGGGCAAGACGCACTTGCTGCATGCGATCGGCCACTACGCCGAGCGGCTCTACCCCGGCATCCGGGTACGGTACGTCAGCTCCGAAGAGTTCACCAACGACTTCATCAACTCGATCGCCAACAACCGGGCTGCCGCGTTCCAGGCGCGCTATCGCGAGATCGACATCCTGCTCATCGATGACATCCAATTCTTGCAGCGAGCGGTCGAAACCCAAGAGGCCTTCTTCCACACTTTCAACACGCTTCACGACCACAACAAGCAGGTCGTCATCACCAGCGACGTGGCGCCAAAGCACCTGAACGGCTTCGAAGATCGGATGAAGTCCCGATTCGAATGGGGGCTGGTCACCGACGTGCAGGCACCCGACCTCGAGACCCGTATCGCGATTCTTCGCAAGAAGGCGCAGAGCGAAAAGCTCCAGGTGCCCGACGAGATCCTCGAGTTCATGGCCACCAAGGTCTCATCCAACATCCGCGAGCTCGAAGGAACCCTCATTCGAGTCACCGCCTTCGCGAGCCTGAACCGCACACCGGTCGACCTGCAACTGGTTCAGACGGTTCTCAAGGATCTGATCACGCTCGACGAAGACAACGTCATCGCACCGGTCGACATCATCAATCACACCGCTGACTACTTCAAACTGTCGGTGGACGACCTCTACGGATCAAGCCGCTCGCAGGCCGTCGCCACCGCTCGACAGATCGCGATGTACCTGTGTCGCGAGATGACGAGCCTCTCGCTTCCTAAAATCGGCCAACTCTTCGGCAACCGAGACCACACGACGGTGATGTACGCCAATAAGAAGATCAGTGAGCTCATGAAGGAGCGACGCTCCATCTACAACCAGGTGACAGAGCTGACCAGCCGCATCAAGCAGAACCAGCGCTACAACAAGCTCTGAGACTTGCTTCTCCAAGAATGTCCTGTCCACCCCCATTCGGGGGCCTGGACAAAAGACACCGCCCTGGTCAATTGCACAAGCTGTGCACAACCTGTGGATAACTAGCCGTTGGTTTCGGGTCCTGGTGTTGAGAACGACAGCCCGCTTGTGGAAATGGCTGCGGCGTTCGCGGTCCTTTCACGCGACTGACAACCCTCCGTCCAGGTCCGTCACACAACTTGCACCGCTGTAGTTCCCAATACCCACCAGCGCGACAGCCGCCTGTCCACAGATCCCACAGACGTTAAGAAGATTAACTCTCTCTACTCCATTTCAGCTCTGCCACAACCCCATGCGCCTTTGGCCGGCCGTCGGGACAGCGAACGGCCACAAGGGCTACCTGTGCCAGGATCGGGGTGGCAGTATTGACGCCCCCAGCATGTTTCGAATGACAAGGAGTCCGCGTGAAGTTCCAAGTCAATCGGGACGTGTTCAGCGAGGCTGTGTCATTTGCCGTCAAGCTTCTACCCCAACGGACCACCCAGCCCATCCTGAGCGGCGTCCTGGTCGAAGCATCGAACGGCGTGCTGACCCTGTCGTCATTCGACTATGAGGTTTCGTCGCGAACCGAGATCTCCGCCGAAGTCGACGAGCCGGGCACTGCGTTGGTCTCTGGCCGGCTCCTCGCTGATATCGCCAGCCGACTCCCCGCTGCTCCCGTGCAGTTCTCGACAGAAGACGGCAAGATCGCGGTCAGCTGCGGTTCGGCCCGATTCACCTTGCTGAGCATGCCGGTCGAGGAGTACCCGACCCTGCCTGAGGTCGCCGAGCGCACGGGGGTGCTCCCGGCTGATGACTTTGCCGAGGCCGTCTCGCAGGTGGCTGTCGCGGCATCCCGCGACGATGTGACCCCCGTGATCACCGGGGTGCAGCTGGAAGTCGGCGACAACAGCCTGTCTCTTGTGGCTACCGATCGGTATCGGGTGGCGGTGCGTGAGATCGACTGGGATTCTGGTGCCTCGTCGGCGGATGGAACAACCGCTCTGATTCCGGCGAAAACCCTGTCTGAGATCGGGAAGACGTTCGCGCACAGCGGCACCGTTGCGGTGTCCATCGTCCGCAGCGATGATCGTGAGTTGATCGCCTTCAGCGCCGACAAGAAGACGGTGACGTCGCTGCTGATCAAGGGCAACTTCCCGCCGGTCAAGCGTCTTTTCCCAGAGGTGGTCGACAACTACGCCGTGGTCAACACGGCCGATCTCGTCGAGGCGACGCGACGGGTGTCTCTCGTGCTCGAGCGCGAAGCGGCCCTCCGCTTCAGCTTTTCGATCGATGGTTTGACGCTCGAAGCTGCCGGCTCTGAGCAGGCACAGGCGTCTGAGACCATCGAGGCACACTTGCACGGCGATGACACCGTGGTCTCTCTCAAACCGGCGTTCTTGCTCGACGGGCTGGGTGCCGTGCACTCGGAGTTCGTGCGCATCTCGTTCACCAAGACCGAGAATCCCAACAAGCCGGGGCCGGTGTTGATCACCAGCCAATCCTCAAAAGAGCAGCCCGGCGCGGACAACTACAAGTACCTTCTGCAGCCCAACCTGCTGCTGCGCTGAAAGGAAGGCGGGCGGGAATGGCCATGCACATCGGACTCGTGGGGCTCGGCAAGATGGGCTTCAACATGCGAGACCGTCTTCGCAAGAAGGGCATCGAAGTCACGGGCTACGACCCGAATCCTGATGTGACGGATGTGCCCTCGCTGGCCGACATGGTGAAGGCAGTGCCGACACCGCGAGTGGTCTGGGTGATGGTCCCGTCCGGTTCGATCACCGACGGAGTGATCGGTGATCTGGCCGGCGTCCTCGAGAAGGACGATCTCGTGATCGACGGGGGCAACTCGCGATACACAGACGACGCTGTGCACGCGAAGCAGTTGGCCGAGAAGGGGATCCGCTTCGCCGACTGCGGGGTTTCGGGCGGCATCTGGGGCCTGCAGAACGGATACGGGCTCATGGCAGGCGGCGACGCGGCCGACATGAAACTGGCGATGCCGGTGTTCGACGCGCTGCGGCCAGAGGGGCCGCGAGACGAAGGCTTCGTGCATGCCGGATCAATCGGTGCCGGCCACTACGCGAAGATGGTGCACAACGGCATCGAGTACGCGCAGATGCAGGCTCTGGGCGAGGGCTATGAACTTCTGGATGCGAGCAAAGAGATCATCCACGACGTGACCGGCGTCTTCAAGGCGTGGGAGCGGGGAACCGTCGTCCGCAGTTGGTTGCTCGAACTCTTAGTGAAGGCACTGGAAGAAGACCCAGAATTCAAGCAGATCGAGGGCTACGTCGACGACTCCGGCGAGGGCCGATGGACGATCATCGAGGCGCTCAACCACGCGGTGCCCGTCCCGACGATCAGCGCGTCGATCTTCGCCCGATTCGTGTCGCGGCAGAAGGACTCCCCGGCCATGAAGGCTGTCGCGGCCTTGCGCAACCAGTTCGGCGGTCACGCCGTGCGCAAGTCCTGACCCCGCCGAGACTGCTGTGTTGAGCCCCGTCGGGTGATCGTCTCTCACCTCAGCCTCAGCGATTTCCGGAACTACGAGTCCGCCGAAGTCGAGCTTGTGGCGGGTCCCAACCTTTTCGTCGGAAGCAACGGGCAGGGCAAGACGAATCTGGTCGAGTCAATCGGGTACCTGAGCACCCTGGCATCGCACCGGGTGTCGACCGATCAGGCGCTGATCCGCCAGGGGTCCGAACTCGCGATCGTGCGCGCCCGGTTGGAGCATGCCGAGCGGCAAGTGCTGGTTGAGGTTCAACTCAACCGGTCCGGCGCGAACCGTGCGCAGGTGAATCGGGTCGCCGTGAAGCCGCGCGAGCTGCCCAGGTACATCACGAGCGTTCTGTTCGCGCCCGAGGATCTCGCCCTCGTGCGCGGGGAGCCTGCGGGCCGGCGACGCTTTCTCGACCAACTGCTCGTGCAGTTGGTGCCACGTTTTGCCGGAGTGATCACTGACTACGAACGGGTGCTGCGGCAACGCAACACGCTGCTCAAGTCGGCCAGGGGTGCCCGAGTGGCCGATGGCCAGCTGTCAACGCTCGAATTGTGGGACGAGCGACTCGTCGGCATCGGCAGCGAGATCATCGTCGGACGGCAGGATCTCGTCGACCGCTTGCGGCCGCATGTCACCGAGGCCTATGCGCGCATTGCAGGCGATCAGCACCGTGCCGAGCTGGCCTTCCAACTGAGCATCATGGGAGCGCAGCCGGACGAGGAGCTCCCCCTCGACGACGACGCGGGCCGCGCCCCAGAGCCTGCTGCAGTGGCCGCGCAGTTTCGCGAGGCGCTCGCGCGGGTGCGCCGCGCCGAGCTGGATCGCGGCCTCACCCTGATCGGCCCGCACCGAGACGATCTGATGCTCGTGCTCAACGGGCTGCCCGCCCGCGGCTACGCGAGTCACGGTGAGTCCTGGTCGTTCGCCCTCGCCCTGAAGCTGGCGTCGGCCGCTGTCCTTCGGGCGGACTCGGCGATGGGCGATCCCATCGTCATTCTCGACGACGTGTTCGCCGAACTCGACGAAGGTCGGCGGGCCAAGCTTGCCGAGGCCATCGGGGACTACGAGCAGGTGCTCATCACGGCTGCTGTTTTCGACGACGTGCCCGCACCGCTTGCCGCGCACACTGTTCACATCCGGGGAGGCGCGATCGTCGAGGACGATCGCGCGCCGAGCGGTGAAACGCTGCGCCCGGTGAATGGGGAGGAGTAGAGCTTGAGCGGCGACCACGACCCGGAGCCGGAGCACGTCAACGTCTTCCGGCGCATTCGTCGCAATTTTGGCGATCCCTCGCTTCGCTCGGGCGACGCGCGCCGCCGCCGCCGGGCGGCAAGCGACGAGACGAGCGTTCCGTACGGCCTCGGGCGTGAGCCGGCCGGACTCGGCGACGTGCTCGGCGCGCTCAGTTCAACGATGGGGTGGGACTCCCCAATCGCCCGCGCCGAATTGCTTGCCGACTGGCCGGGGATCGTCGGGGAGGAGACGGCCGCACATGCCGAGCCAGTTGGCATCGAAGAGGGCATTTTGACGGTCAGGTGCGACTCGACGGCCTGGGCGCAGCAGCTGCGAACGATGCGATCCGCCGTGGCGTCGCGGATCGCCGAGAAGCACGCTGCGGCGGGCATCGAGTCGGTGCGCTTTATCGGGCCGGACACCCCCTCATGGAAACGCGGCCCCAGAGCAATCCCAGGCCGCGGTCCTCGCGATACCTACGGCTGACAAGGCAAATCAGGTCAAGCGCCCCAGGAAATCTCCCCAGACGGGCGTTGAGACCGGATTCCGCGAGGCTCGTGCTGTAGAATCGGGAAGTGACATCCCCCACCCCCGCCACCGACCCGAACGACTCGTACGGGGCCTCAGACATCCAGGTTCTCGAAGGCCTGGAGGCGGTGCGCAAGCGCCCGGGCATGTACATCGGCTCGACCGGTCCGCGAGGCCTGCACCACCTGGTCCAAGAGATCGTCGACAACTCGGTCGATGAGGCCCTCGCCGGCTTCTGCGATCACATCGAAGTGACGCTCCTGGCCGACGGCGGAGTGCGTTGCGTCGACAACGGCCGCGGCATCCCGGTCGACATTCACCCGGTCGAGCAGAAGTCCTCCGTTGAGGTCGTGATGACGATCCTGCATGCCGGCGGCAAGTTCGGCGGCAGTGGCTACGCGGTTTCCGGCGGTCTCCACGGCGTAGGCAGTTCGGTCGTGAACGCGCTCTCGAGCACTCTCGACATCGAGGTGCGCAGGCAGGGACATATCTGGACTCAGCAATATCACGACGGCGTTCCGGTCGCCCCCTTGGCCAAGGGCGCTGTCACCAACCAGACCGGCACCACCATTACCTTCTGGCCGAATGCCCAGATCTTCGAGACCGTTGAGTTCGACTACGAGACTCTGCGCACGCGCTTTCAGCAGATGGCCTTCCTCAACAAGGGCGTGCGTATCTCGCTCTTCGATGAGCGCGAGCTGGGTCGGCAAGACGACGGCACACAGCGTTCGGACGTCTACTACTACGAACGCGGCCTTGTCGACTATGTCGAGTACCTGAACTCCGCGAAGAAGACCGACGTCATCCATGACGAGATCATCGCCTTCGAGACCGAAGACACCGAGCGCAAGATGTCGCTGGAAATCGCGATGCAGTGGACGACCGCGTACTCCGAGAGCGTGCACACCTACGCCAACGTGATCAACACCCACGAGGGTGGAACGCACGAAGAGGGATTCCGTGCCGCGTTGACGACGCTGGTCAACAAGTACGCGCGCGAAAAGGGAATTCTCAAGGAGAAAGACGAGAACCTCACCGGCGACGACATCCGCGAAGGGCTCACCGCCGTCATCTCGATCAAACTCAGCGAGCCGCAGTTCGAGGGCCAGACGAAGACCAAGCTCGGCAACACCGAGGCGAAGTCATTCGTGCAGAAGGTCACGGGCGACCAGCTCGGTGATTGGTTCGACCGCAACCCGAACCAGGCGCGCGACGTCATCCGCAAGTCGGTGCAGGCCGCGGCCGCCCGCATGGCGGCCCGCAAGGCGCGCGAGCAGACCCGACGCAAGGGACTGCTCGAGGGTGGCGGCATGCCCGGCAAGCTCAAAGACTGCAGCAGCCGCAATCCCGCTGACAGCGAGGTCTTTCTCGTCGAGGGCGACTCGGCCGGCGGGTCGGCCGTTCAGGGCCGCAACCCCGAGACGCAGGCGATTCTGCCGCTGCGCGGCAAGATCCTCAATGTCGAGAAGGCGCGGCTCGACCGCGCGCTCGCCAACACCGAGGTCCAGTCGATGATCACCGCCTTCGGCACCGGCATCGGCGAAGACTTCGACGGCGACAAGGCTCGGTACCACAAGATCGTCTTGATGGCGGATGCCGATGTCGACGGTCAGCACATCACGACCCTGCTTCTCACCCTGCTGTTCCGCTACATGCGGCCGCTGATCGAGATGGGCTACGTGTATCTCGCGCAGCCACCGCTCTACCGTCTGAAGTGGACAAACTCGGACCACGAATACGTCTACTCCGACCGCGAGCGGGATGCGCTGCTCACCGCCGGCCTCGCGAGCGGCAAGCGCATCGCCAAAGAGAACGGCGTGCAGCGTTACAAGGGTCTCGGCGAGATGAACCATCAAGAGCTGTGGGACACGACGATGAACCCCGAGACCCGCACCCTGCTCCAGGTGACGCTCGACGACGCGGCCGTCGCCGACGGCGTGTTCTCAACGCTGATGGGCGACGATGTCGAATCGCGCAGGCAATTCATCCAGCAGAACGCCAAAGACGTCCGCTTTCTCGACATCTGATCTGGACTGAGATTTCATGACTGACACCACGGATACCGGACTCGACCCCGAGCGCCACGACAAGATCGAGCAGGTCGACCTGCAGATCGAGATGCAGCGCAGCTACCTCGACTACGCGATGAGCGTGATCGTCGGGCGCGCACTGCCCGATGTGCGCGACGGCCTGAAGCCCGTTCATCGCCGCGTGATCTACGCGATGTACGACGGCGGCTACCGCCCCGATCGTGCCTTCAGCAAGTGCACTCGCATCATCGGCGACGTCATGGGACAGTTCCACCCGCACGGTGACAGCTCTGTCTACGACGCACTAGTGCGCCTGGTTCAAACGTGGTCGCTGCGCTATCCGCTGGCGCTCGGCCAGGGCAACTTCGGCTCGCCCGGCAACGACGGCGCGGCCGCCCACCGGTACACCGAAACCAAGATGGCCCCGCTCGCCATGGAGATGGTGCGCGACATCGACGAAGACACCGTCGAGTTCGTGGACAACTACGACGGCCGTACCAAAGAGCCGACCGTTCTGCCCGCGCGCTTTCCGAACCTGCTGGTGAACGGCTCGGTGGGAATCGCGGTCGGGATGGCGACCAACATTCCGCCGCACAACCTGCGCGAGGTCTCAGAGGCTGCGCTCTGGGCGCTCGAGCACCCGGATGCCACCCGCGACGAACTGCTCGACGCGATCCTCGCGCGAGTGAAGGGCCCGGACTTCCCGACCGGCGCGCAGATTCTGGGCGTCAAGGGGATCCAGGATGCCTATCGCACCGGTCGCGGCTCCATCACGATGCGAGCGGTCGTCAGCATCGAAGAGTTGCAGGGTCGCATCTGCCTCGTCGTTACCGAGCTGCCGTACCAGGTCAATCCCGACAACCTGGCGATCAAGATCGCCGATCTCGTCAAGGAGGGCAAGCTCGCGGGCATCGCCGACATCCGCGACGAGACCTCGGGACGCACGGGCCAGCGCCTGGTCATCGTGCTCAAGCGTGACGCGGTCGCGAAGGTCGTGCTGAACAACCTCTACAAGCACACGCAGCTGCAAGAGAACTTCGGCGCCAACATGCTGGCGATCGTGGATGGCGTGCCCCGCACCCTGCCGATTGACGGCTTCATCTCGCGCTGGATCGACCACCAGATCGAGGTCATCGTCCGGCGCACCGCGTTCCGCCTCGCCAAGGCGGAGGCTGACGCGCACATCCAGCGCGGTTACGTGAAGGCGCTCGACGCGCTCGACGAGGTCATTGCGCTGATCCGCCGATCGCCCGACGTCGACCTGGCGCGCCAGGGCCTGATCGCGCTGCTCGACATCGACGTGGAGCAGGCGGATGCGATCCTCGCGCTCCAGCTGCGTCGCCTCGCCGCACTCGAGCGCCAGAAGATCCAGGATCGCCTGGCAGAACTCGAACTCGAAATCGCCGGCTATCAGGCCATCCTCGCGAGCCCAGAGCAGCAGCGCGGCATCGTCGTCACCGAGCTGAGCGAGATCGTCGCCAAGTTCGGCGACGACCGGCGCACCGAGATCATGTACGGCTTCGGCGGCGACATGAGCGTCGAAGACCTGATTCCCGAAGAGGAGATGGTCGTCACCATCACCCGCGGCGGCTATGTCAAGCGCACTCGGAGCGACAACTACCGCAGTCAGCATCGCGGTGGCCGGGGCGTCAAGGGCGCACAGCTGCGGGCCGATGACGTGGTCGAGCACTTCTTCGTCACGACCACACACCATTGGCTCCTGTTCTTCACGAATACGGGCCGCGTGTATCGCGCGAAGGCGTACGAACTGCAAGAAGCTGGTCGCGACGCGAAGGGTCAGCACGTCGCGAACCTGCTCGCCTTGCAGCCCGGCGAAGAAATCGCGCAAGTGCTCGACATTCGCGACTACTCGGCGGCCACCTACCTGGTGCTGGCAACCCGCGGCGGCCTGGTGAAGAAGACAGCGCTCACCGAGTACAACACCAACCGCACAGGCGGGATCATCGCGATCAACCTTCGTGAGGGCGACGAGCTCGTCTCTGCCCTGCTCGCCGAGAACGACAGCGAGGTGCTGTTGGTCTCTCGCCGCGGTATGTCGATTCGCTTCCTGGCCAACGACGAGACGATGCGGCCGATGGGTCGTTCGACGGCCGGAGTCATCGGAATGCACTTCCGTGGCGACGATCAACTGTTGTCGGCATCGGTCGTTGCCGACGCTGGGTCGGTCTTCGTGGTGACCGAGGGCGGCTACGCGAAACGCACGGGAGTCGACCAATACCGGCCGCAACAGCGCGGCGGATTGGGCATCAAGGTGGCCAAGTTGAACGACGAACGAGGGGTGCTCGCGGGTGCCCTGATCGTTGAGGATGACGACGAGGTCCTCGTGGTTCTTGCCAGCGGCAAGGTGGTAAGGTCTGCCGTGGCCGAGGTCCCCGCCAAGGGCCGAGACACCATGGGCGTGGTATTCGCCCGCTTCGACGACGACGACAAGATCATCGCCGTAGCCAAGAACAGTGAACGTAATTTGGACGCCGCCGAACTCGAAGACGCCGCGACCGACGCCCCGGCGTCGGCTTCTGACGAAGCCGAGACCGAGACGACCGACGGAGAGGACGACACCGAATGAGCAGCGTCGCCGAGAAACTGCAGCGCAAAGACCAGCGCAGCACCGCCGCCAAACAGGTGCGATTGAAGCTGGTCTACCTCGACTTCTGGTCCGTGGTGAAGTTGGCGTTCCTGATCTGGGTCTGCCTCGGAATCGTGCTCGTTGTCGCGACCGTGCTGATCTGGATCGTGTTGTTCTCGACGGGAGTGTTCGGCAAGTTGGACACCGCCTTCCAAGACATTCTGAGCGACCCGACATTCACCATCGCCAGCAACTTTGGGCTCGGACAGGTCGGTCTGTTCGCGCTGGTCGTCGCGATCCTGAACGTGGTGGTCGGTACCGTGCTCGCAGCGATCGCCTCTCTGCTCTACAACCTCAGCGTGCGCTTCACGGGCGGGCTGTTGGTCGGGTTCCAGAACAGCTGACCGATTTTCTCGGCCCTGTGCCCGTGGGGTACTGTAGGCAAGGCCAATCGCCGGGCTGTGCTGGTCACAGAGCGGCTTTTGGGGGTATAGCTCAGGCGGTTAGAGCGCTTCGCTGATAACGAAGAGGTCCCAGGTTCAAGTCCTGGTACCCCCACGAATGCAGCCTTCACGGCTTCTTCGAAATACACCTCCGCCAGCGGAGCCGGGCGCCCGCGCGCGGCCGGCGCAGCGGGTGCGCCGCAGTGGCGGCGGCACACAAATTGGTACGGGGCCTTAGCTCAATTGGTAGAGCGCCTGCTTTGCAAGCAGGAGGTCAGGGGTTCGATTCCCCTAGGCTCCACTCACTACTCAGGCCCGGCGGCTGGCGCTGTCTGGCGCGAGACCTGCGGTCTCGGGGTTCGATTCCCCTAGGCTCCACTCACTACTCGCGGCTCGACTCACTAGCCTGGCGGCATGTCTCCCGCTGCTGACTCCTATCGCGATGCGCTGTGTCGAGCCGAAGGGCACGTGCTCGCGTGGCTCGATTCTGTCGACTCCCGGCACGTCGGGCCGACAGCCACGGTGGAAGCACTGACCGACGCCTTCGGCGGCCCGTTGAACGATCAGCCGCGCGATCCGGGCGAGGTGGTCGACGAGCTCGCCAGAATCGCCGAACCGGGGTTGATGGCCATGCCATCCGGCCGATTCTTCGGCTGGGTGATCGGCGGCACGCTGCCGGCGGCGCTCGGCGCCGACTGGATGGTCAGCGCTTGGGACCAGAACGCCGGGATGCGACTCGCCACTCCGGCGGCCGCAGCTGCAGAGGAGGCGGCAGGGCAGTGGCTCCTCGACCTGCTCAAGCTGCCCGCGACATCCGCTGTCGGATTCGCCACCGGGGGCACGACGGCCACTTTCGTCGGCCTTGCCGCAGGCCGTCAGTTTGTGCTCGATCAGGCGGGATGGGACCTCGAGGTCGACGGTATGTTCGGCGCTCCGAAGGTCACCGTCCTGGTCGGTGAGGAGCGGCACACCTCGGTCGACATGGCCCTGCGGTACCTCGGGCTGGGGCGCGGACGCAATGTCGCGGCAGACGAGCAGGGCCGCATCATCCCGGACGCATTGGCCGAGGCGCTGGCGGAGGTCGACGGCCCCGTCATCGTCGCGTTGCAGGCCGGCAACCTGCACTCGGGCGCCTTCGATCCGATGCGTGAGTGCATCGAACTCGCGCACGCCAGCGGCGCATGGGTGCATGTGGACGGCGCGTTCGGGCTCTGGGCCGCGGTGAGCGAGCAGTGGCGCGACGCGACCGATGGGCTCGAGCTTGCCGACTCATGGGCGACCGATGCGCACAAGACCTTGAACGTGCCATACGACTGCGGCGTGGCAATCGTCTCTCGACCCGACGTGCTCGAGAAGGTATTCGGCGCGCGGCCGGCGTACCTGATCCAGGCGGATGACGGCCCCAGCGACCCCTTCGCGCGAGTGCCCGAGTTTTCTCGTCGTGCGCGCGGCGTTCCGGTCTGGGCCGCACTCCGCCAACTCGGACGCTCCGGCGTGATCGGCCTCGTGGAAGGGCTCGCGGCGAACGCCCGCGCCCTCGCAGCGGGAATCGCCGAGCTGCCGGGCGCCGAGATTCTCAACGAGGTCGTCTTCACGCAAGTGTCGGTTGCGTTCGGGTCCGACGAGCGCACACAGGCGGTCACCCGCGCGCTCATCGAAGACGGGGTGGTCTGGATGTCGGGCTCGAAATGGCGCGGCCGCGACATCCTGCGCATCTCGGTCAGCAACTGGTCAACCGATGACGGCGACGTGGCGACCGCAGTTGATGCGGTGTCACGGGCGATTTCGCGAGTCGGCTAGAACTTCCGAAGGAAGGGTAACGGCGACCGCATTCGAATCAGCAGCAGAAGCGGCACCAGGATGTACGGCAGATTGAACGCCAGGAACACCGCCGGGTTGGGGGTGCGTTCCGCGGCGCTGCCAAAGAACTCGACGCCCATGATCGGGATCCCGGTCAGCGAAATGATCATCGTGGCGTATATCACCGACGGCAACTGGATGCGGTTCCATCCCCTGGCCAGCGAGATGATCAGGATGACGTAGAAGCCCACGTAGATGAACGCCGATGTGCTGCTGATGAAACGCAGCCAGACGGGATGCGACTGGTACAGCGGGTCGAAGTTGGACGCGTACCAATAGTTCCACTGCACGAGGATGTTGGTCGAGTTCGCGACCTGATCCAGCCCGAGCCCTTCGACGGAGTCGCTGATGATGCAGGTGATGATGAACACGCTGAAGATCGCGATGAAGAAGATGTCGATCGGGCGCTGACGCAAGGGCAGCGACGCTGGCTTCTGAGCAGCTGGTACGGCCTTCGCCGCTACGGGGCTACTCGCCGTCACTGAGGTCGCTCGAGGCGATGTCGCCCGAGCCCGGATCACCCAGGTCTTCGATCCACAGGTCGTCGTCAGCGCGGAGGGTCTGCCATGCGGCATATGCGACGCCGAGGGTGGCAACAACGCCGAGCCCGATCAGGATGTAGCGGCCCGGTCCTGCGGACTTCTTCGGCGGCTCGACAAACGGCACTCGGCCCCTGACCCGTGAGGCTGTCGCGCTTGCCCGCTTGACGACCTCGCGCACGCGCGGGTCTTTCGCCACATCGAGCAGAGCGAGGGCAGAGCCGATCCTGCCGGAGAGCGAGGGCAGCACGTCGTCTGAGAATCGCTCGCGCGCGGTCGCAGCGGCGCTGCGACCAGCGGCAAACCCGCTTGCGACTGCCGGACGCACCCTTCCGTCATAGGCCTCGCGCACGCGCGGCCCGACCTCCTCGCGCGCATAGTTGGTGGCTTGGCGACGCGCGTCTTTCAGCACGGCACTCGCGTGCTCGATGGCTTCGCGCTGCTCATCCCACAGTTCTTCTGCTGAGCGCTTGAGTCGCTTCAACTCGCGCTGCCGCTTGCGTGACAATGCCATGTCGACCTCCGTGGTCTGGTGTCCCGTGAATCAGAACCATCCTGCCACGGTAGAGGCGCCGATCCGAGTGATCGCCCCTGCGCGCTGGCTGAGAGCACGGTTGGAGTCCGCATGACAGAATGACGGGATGCCTCTCCACACCGCGGTCGCGACCATCCATACCAACCACGGCGACATCCGCATCAACCTCTTCGGAAACCACGCTCCGATCACGGTCGACAACTTCGTCGGCCTGGCAACGGGCGGCAGGGAGTGGACGAACCCGAAGAACGGGCAGAAGTCCACTGACCCCTTGTATGACGGTGTGATCTTCCACCGCATCATCAAAGACTTCATGCTCCAGGCCGGCGACCCGCTCGGCCAGGGAACGGGCGGCCCCGGCTATAACTTCAACGACGAGATCCACCCGGAGCTGACCTTCGCCGAGCCCTATGTGCTGGCCATGGCGAACGCCGGCCCTGGCACCAACGGATCGCAGTTCTTCATCACCACGGTGCCGACGCCGTGGCTGCAGGCCAAGCACACGATCTTCGGCGAAGTCGCCGACGACGCGTCGAGGAAGGTCGTCGACGACATCGAGGCCGTTCCGACCGACCGGGGTGACAAGCCGCTCGAGCCGGTCGTGATCTCGGGCATCGACGTCGCCGAGGTGTAGGTGAGCTCCGCCGCGGGGGCCGAGGTGGATCCCTCGGTCTGCTACCGGCATCCGGATCGCACCAGCTGGACCCTGTGCGAGCGATGCGGGCGCACCATCTGCCCGGAGTGTCAGATCCTGACGCCCTCGGGCGTGCGGTGCCCGGATTGCGTCCGCGAGCTCGGCGGGTCTGTGCAGTGGACTCCTGTGGCGAGCATCGCGAAGGCGAACGCCGATCGTGCGGCGAAGGCGAAGCGGGTCCGGGAGTCCGCCGCCCGCGCTGCGCGTCGACCGCGCTGGCAGCAAGCGGCCATCAACGTGTTGCGTCCGGGCACCACGATCCCCGTGGTGACGTGGACCATGACGATGCTGACGATCGCTCTCTGGATCCTCGGGCTGTTCACCGCGTCCGCCGCCGGAGGCGGCCTCCCCTTCGCGGTTCTGGCAGCGAGTACCAACCATGCGGTCTGGCTCTGGACCTATGCGACCTCCGCGGTCGCGTATCCCGCGGTGATCTCGCCTTTGCCGATCCTGCTCTTCATCCTGAACATCGTGTTCCTCCTCCTGTCGGCACCGACGATGGAGCGCATCTTGGGGCGCGGCCGGTTCCTCGTGGTGTTCCTTGCCGGCGCGATGGCGGGTGCTGCACTTGCTGTCCTGGTGGGCGGCGTCGCATACGGCGTCTTTGCCGGGTTGTTCGGACTCATCGGCTGCTATCTCGTCATGGTCTGGTCGTCGCCACCAGCACGCAACCAGATGCTGATTACCCTGCTGATCAACGCGGTGATCGCGCTGCTGTTCGGCTTCTTCTTCCTCGTGCTCGGCGGGATCGCCGGTGGCGTGGCGGCCGGCCTGCTCTTGCACCGTGTAGACGACCGCGCCGGCTCGAACCGAGCGGCCCCCTATCTGCTGCTGTTCGGCGGGATCGCCGTGCTGATCGCGCTGGCGGTCGTCCGTGGGATCGCGACTTTCGGACCATGAGCACCCCCGCGCCGCAAGCCGAGATCGACTCGGAGTACTGCTACCGGCACCCGGATCGCCAGAGCTTCATCCACTGCCAGCGCTGCGGTCGTACCATCTGCCCGCAGTGCCAGACGCAGGCAGCGGTTGGCGTGCAGTGCCCGGAATGCGTCCGCGAAGGTCGGCAACAGATTGCCGCATCGCGGCCGGGACTCGTGTCGCGCCTGATCGGCTCGGGCAGCACGCCGATTGTCACCTACGTCTTGATCGGCCTGTGCGTGGTGATCTACGTCATCCAGTGGGCGAGCGGCGGAGCGGTGACAAACGCATGGACGCTCAATCCGAGTCTGATCCTGGGCCAACCGTGGCGACTGATCACGTCAGAGTTCCTGCATTCGACCAGCTTCATCCCGCATCTGCTGTTCAACATGTATGCGTTGTTCATCTTCGGGCCGGCGCTCGAGCGTTTCTTGGGCAGAGTCCGGTACCTCGCGCTCTACCTGGTCGGAGCAGTGGGGGCGAGTCTGGGAGTCGTGCTGCTGTACCAACTCGCCGTCGTCACGAATAGTGCGTCGGCGAAGTGGCTTGGGGGACTCCTTCAACCGACCTCGGCCCTTGGGGCGTCGGGCGCGATCTTCGCCCTGATGGGTGCGTTGTTGGTTCTCCGCAAGGCAATGGGGCTTCAGCTCACGCAGATTCTCATCGTGGTCGGCATCAACGTCGCCTTCGGGTTCGTCGCCCGTGGGATCGCGTGGGAGGCGCATCTCGGTGGCCTGGGCGTTGGCGCCGCGATCGCCGGGGTCTACTTGGTGACGCGCCGACCGGAGCAGCGGACGAGGCAGATTCTGTCGGTCGTCGGCATCGTGGCCGGCATCGCCGCGATCCTGCTGGCGTGCGTGCTCAGGTCGCCTGCCGACTACGCCTGACAGTGCACAGGTTCATCCACAGTGTGGATGAATCACACCAGTGTAGTTCGGTTGACGAAAGGCAGTGCGGTCAGCGCCAGCGGGTCGTCATCAGGAAGCCGATGAACATGATCCCGAAACCGATCAGGATGTTCCAGCTCTGCAAAGCCGGAATGGGCCACGCCGCCTGGCTCAAGTAGAAGACGATGATCCAGATCAAGCCGATGAGCATGAACCCGAACATGACGGGCTTGAACCACACCGGGTTCGGCGCCCGCTCGCTTGTGCGGGCTTCACCGGCGACCGGCTTGGGGCGTGCGTTCGGACTAGCCATGCACGAATACTAACGGACGGATCCCATGAGGCCCCTGGTCGGAATGCTCACCGGACGCGTGCGGCGCGCACGTCCTACAATCGGCTACATGGATGTGACGGGGGACGACGAGCCGACGCCGGAGTCGGCGGAGCCCATGCGGCGGCCGCGTGGGCGCTCCCGTACCGCCGCGAAGAAGCCCCAACGTCGCCGTGTTTCGGTTATCGGCGTTCTCGGTGAGCTGCTGATCACCGCCGGGGTGCTCGTGTTGCTGTTCTTGGGATGGCAGCAGTGGTTGGGTGACATCATCGAAGGCCATCAGCTCTACGGGCAGTCCGTGCAGCAATCTCAGCAGTGGATCAAGGCGGCTGGTCCGACCAAGACGCCCGCAGATCCTGCGGCACCTCCGGTGATCACCGCGTCGCTGGCGAACGGCAAGAAGTTCGGCATTCTGTACGTGCCCAGGTTCGGTGCTGGCTATGCGCGTCCCATCGCCCAGGGAACCAGCCTGTCTGTGCTCAACAAGGGCAACCTCGGGCACTACTCGTCGACCCAAATGCCTGGCGCCATCGGCAACTTCATGGTCGCCTCGCACCGTAAGGCATACGGGGGCGACCTTGAGCACATCAATGACCTGCGGGTGGGCGACCACATCTACGTGGGGACGGCAGACGGGTGGTATCAGTACTCGTTCCGAAACCTCCAGTTCGTCGTGCCGACCGACGTTGCGGTGCTCGCTCCGGTTCCCGACCAACCCGGCCTGCAGCCCGGAGATCGGATCATTACCCTGCAGAGTTGCAATCCGTTCTTCTCGACGGCAGAGCGGGTCATGGCGTACGGAACCTTTGACGCCTTCTACCCGATCGCCGGGGGCCCGCCCGCCGAGATCGCCGCAACCGTGAAGGGCACATCCTGATGTATGCGGCGTTGTGGCGGGTGTTGCCTGGCCCCTGGTGGACGCGACTTCTCATCGTGCTTGTGCTGGTGGCGGCGGTCCTGTCGGTGCTGGTGCTCTGGGTCTTTCCCTGGATCGGTGCCGTGACGGCACCGCAGGATGTCACCGTCGCGCCGGGCACGTGAGAGGCCTGACATGACACGCGTTCTCGTCGTCGACAACTACGACAGCTTCGTCTACACGCTGAACGGCTACCTGCAGCAGCTCGGAGCCGAAACCGAGGTGGTGCGCAACGACGCCATCGCCGAACCGGACGTGCCGAGCCGTATCGCCGAGTACGACGCCGTGCTGCTTTCTCCGGGACCGGGCACCCCGGCTTCGGCCGGGATCTCGATCTCGGTGGTTCGCGCTGCACTCGCTGCCGGCTCCCCGCTGCTCGGCGTCTGCCTCGGGCACCAGGCCATCGCAGAGGCGCTCGGCGCGACAGTCACCCACGCCGATGAACTCATGCATGGCAAGACCTCGATGATCAGCCACGATGAGAGCGCGTTCTACGAGGGCGTGCCCCAGCCGTTCCGAGCCACCCGGTATCACTCTCTTGCTGTGCTCGAGGGCACGGTGCCGGACGAACTCGAGGTGACGTCGCGCACGCAGGGCGGGGTGATCATGGGCCTACGGCACCGCGAGGCGCCATTGTTCGGGGTGCAGTTCCACCCCGAGTCGGTGTTGACAGAGGGCGGCTATCGGATGCTGGGCAACTGGTTGACGATGACCGGTCTCGCCGGGGCAGCCGACCGCGCGAAGGAACTCAGCCCCCTGGTCAAGCTGGGCTGACGCGTCAGCCGTTGCAGTAGGTGAGCGTGACGGACGATCGCTGCGGCACGTCGCCAGGTCCGGGTGACTGGGTTGTCACCTTCTGGCCGCTGCATGACGTCGTGGGAATCAGCTTGACCGTCAGGGCGTATGCCGAGCCAGAGAGCAGATCCCGCGCCGCGATGGCGGCCTGACCGCGCACGTCCGGCATCTGCACCAGACCGTTGGACACGACGAGGTCGACCTTCGTGCCCTTCCTGACCTGAAGGTTGCCGCCGTTGGGAGTGGTTGACCCTGGCACCAGCACCCCGATGACCTGGCCGGCCGGCACGCTGGCTGAGTAATCCGTTGTCGTCGCGCCGTAGACAAGGCCGGCGGCCTTAATGGCTGTCTGCGCGTCGGCTTCCGGTCTGTAGATCTGGCCAGGCAAGGTCACCTGCACGGGCCCGGATGACACGGTGACCTGAACGTTGTAGCCGGGCTGGACGCGGTTGCCCGCCGTCGGGTCGGTGGCGATGATCTGATCGATGGGTACTGTGTCGCTGGGCTGATCGAGTTGGGTCACCTTGAGATGCGCATCGATCAGCTTCTGGCTGCCGACCTTGTAGGTCTGACCCGCGACGTTCGGGATGACGACAGCGGCGTTGGTTCCGACCAGCTGTTGAGGCGCAAGACTGAGCACCCATACCACCGTGGCGATGATGATGACGGCCATCACCGAGATGCCGCCCCAGATCCAGGCGACCGGTGGACGGTTCTGCGTGCGAGGCGCGCGGTCGCCGTCATCCGCCAGTCGCCGCAGCGTTGCCTCAGACGCGGCGGTCGAGTTCGGGTTGACGCCGAACAGCGCGGCGTTGAAGTCGTCGCTCGCCGGCGCGCGGTCCGGCACCTTGCCGGTCATGGCGACATCGAGATCGGCCCGGAACTCGGAGGCGGTCTGGAAGCGCTCGCCGCGGTCTTTCGCCAGGGCGTGCATGACGACAGCGTTGAGGGCCGGCGAGACGGCGGGGTTGAGCGCGCTCGGGGGAACGGGTGCCTCGCTGATGTGCTGATACGCCACGGCGACGGCAGTATCGCCGCGGAACGGCGCCTTGCCGGTGAGCAGTTCGTAGAGCACGACGCCTGTCGAGTAGAGATCGGTGCGCGCGTCGATCCCTTCACCGCGCGCCTGCTCGGGAGAGAAGTATTGCGCCGTCCCGAGGATCGCACTCGTCTGCGCGATCGTCGCCGATGAGTCAGAGATGGCTCGCGCGATGCCGAAGTCCATCACCTTCACCTGACCGGAGGAGGTGATCATCACATTGCCCGGCTTGATGTCGCGGTGCACGACGCCCGCGCGGTGAGAGTACTCGAGCGCCGTCAGGATGCCGTCGGTGATCCTGACAGCCTCTGCCGGGTCGAGCGGTCCCTGAGCCAAGACCTCTTTGAGAAGCTTTCCGTCGACGTGCTCCATGACGATGAAGGGAACCTGCACCTCGGCGCCACCAGGCTCCCGGACGGTCTCTTCACCCGCATCGAACACGCGGACGATGGTCGGATGCGCCATGCGTGCGGCGGCTTGAGCCTCTTGCCGGAAGCGCGTGCGGAAGGCCGGATCGTTGGCGAGAGCCGGCTTGAGCAACTTGACGGCGACCTTGCGGTTGAGCCGGGCGTCCAACCCGACATGGACATCTGCCATGCCGCCGCGCCCCAGCAATGCGCCGATCTGATAGCGCCCGGCGAGCAGTCGCACGCCAGGCGCCGCCCCCTCCGTCACAGTCATCTTGTCCCGCTCGTCGTCGAAAAATCCGTTGTCAGTGTAACCGGGAAGATCTGAGGACCTGTCCCGTACGCACCGGCGACGCCGGATCGTTAGTTGACGGTGATCGAGAGTGTGCCCGACACGGCAGACGGGAAGGCGCCGGAGCCGGTGCCGCAGGTCGCGGTGTAGTTCACCGTGGCCGTTCCGGGATCCCCGAGCACGATGTTGGCCGAGGTGGCGTCTTTGGCAAACGGGTTGGACGATCCGGCCGCGAAGGTCGCGTTCGTCAGATTGAGGGTGTAGCCGCTCAGGGCGTAGCCGGTGGGACATCCGCTGTATGTGGTCCAGCCGATCGCGACCGTGTCGCCCGAGTTGTGCGGGCCGCCCGCAGCCGTCGGTGTCTGAGGAGGCACCGCCCCCGGATAGTTGGTGAAGACGTTCACCGTGATCGTCTTGCCGACCGGCTGGTTGCCGTACGGGTTGATGCCCGACACCGTGCCGTTGCCGCTGGGACTGTCAGCCGCCGGGCCGTCTTCGCGGTCGATCCCGAACCCCATTGCCGTCAGCGCGGCCGAGACGTCGTCGAACGTCTTGCCAACGTAGTCGCTCGGCTTCAGGTTGTACGAGGTCGCGCTGGGCGTCGGTGTGGTGCTCGGCGTTGAGCTGTGGGTCGAGTGCGACGTACTCGCCGTTGGGCCGCCGCCATTCGGCTTGACGACCAGGACGATGATGATCGCGATCAGGGCCACCGCGAGAAGTGCGACGATCGCGATCAGCGGCCAGGTCCACGGGTTCCTGCGGCGCGGAGTGGGTGTCTCGGCGGTCAGCGGCAACCCCGCGCCCATGCCGGGCGCGGTCGAGGGCAGCAATCGGGTGGCGGCCGTGCCGATCGGAGTTGTGGTCGCGAACGCGCCTTCGCCGGCGATCCCGGGCACCGCCGCGATGGCCGCTTCGAGGTCACCGCGTCGCAGCGCTTGTGCGGCTCTGGCGAGATGCCCGGTCGAGGCCGGGCGGTCCTCTGGTCGCTTGGCAATGCAGGCATAGACCAGGTTGCGCACGGGCGCTGGGATGGTGACGGGCAGCTCGGGCGGTGCCTCGTTGATCTGAGCCATGGCGATTGCCACTTGGGATTCGCCGGTGAATGGGCGGCGGCCGGCCAGGCACTCGTAGGCCACGATCCCGAGCGAATACACATCGGTGGTCGGGGATGCCGGATGCCCGCTTGCCTGCTCGGGCGACAGATATTGCACGGTGCCCATCACCTGGCCGGTCGCGGTCAGCGGAACCTGGTCTGCGATCCTGGCGATGCCGAAGTCGGTGATCTTGACGCGGCCCTCTGGCGTGATGAGCAGGTTGCCCGGCTTGATGTCGCGGTGCACGAGGCCGGCCATGTGAGCCGCCTGCAGAGCCGAAGCCGTCTGCGCCACGATGTCGAGCACCTTGTCGGTCGGCAGCACCCGCTCGCGCTCGAGAATGGTCGACAGGGCTTCGCCCGGCACGAGCTCCATCACCAGGTACGCGCTGCCGTCCTCCTCGCCGTAGTCGAAGACGTTGGCGATGCCCTCGTGGTTGACCAGTGCCGCGTGCCGCGCCTCTGCCCTGAAGCGCTCGAGAAATCCGGGATCGCCCAGGTATTCGTCTTTGAGGATCTTGATCGCGACGGTTCGTCCGATGACGAGGTCGGTGGACTCCCAGACCTCCCCCATGCCGCCGATCGCGATGCGCGACGACAACTGATACCGACCACCGAAGGTGAGGCCGCTCGTGGGTCTCATCTGTTCAGCACCGCCTCTATGACCTTCTTCGCGATCGGAGCCGCAATGGTGTTCCCGACGAGGGACTGTCCGCGACCGCCGCCGTTCTCTATCACGACCGCCACAGCGACTTGCGGGTCGTTCGCCGGAGCGAAACCGGTGAACCAGAGGGTGTACGGCTGGTTGCCCTCACCGTTCTGTGCTGTGCCCGTCTTGCCTGCGACGTCGACACCACTGATTCTTGCATTACTCGCCACGCCGTTGGCGACGTTGTTGACCATCAGTTGGGAGAGGGTCGCCGCAACGGCGCTCGAGACCGGGGTGCCGTACGGAGTCGGGCTGAGCTTCTGCAGCACCGACAGATCGGGGGCGGTGATGCTGTCGATCAGGGTGGGGGTCATCATGTTGCCCCCGTTGGCGATCGCGGCGGAGATCATGGCCATCTGAAGGGGCGTCACGCGGTCGTTGCCCTGACCGAAGGACGACAGTTCTTGCTGGGCGTCATCCGTCGTCTGCGGGTAGACGCTCGGCTCGACCTTCATCGGGATGCGTATGCCGGAGTCCCCGAAGCCGAAGGCCTTGGCTTGTGCTGCGACCTTGTCATACCCAAGCGCCTGCCCGAGTTGCGCGAACGGAATGTTGCAGCTGAGCCGCAAGGCCGTCGCGATCGACGCCGTTGCGCCACCCCCGCAACTGCCGCCTTCGGAGTTCGAGATGAACGTATTCGTGCCGGTGAGTTGCAATTTGGGCGGATTCGGAAACTCACTGTCCGCCGTGTACCCATTGGCGAGGGCGGCCGACGCGACCACGAGCTTGAACGTGGAGCCCGGAGGATTGAGGTCGCCCGAGATGGCCCGATTAATTAGCGGGTCACCCGAGGCGGCCAACAGCTGCTTGTAGGTGGCGATGACCTGCTTGCTGTCGTGGCCGGCCAGTGTGTTGGGGTCGTATGTGGGTTTGGACACCATGGCCAAGATGGCACCGGTCTTCGGATTCAACGCGACAACTGCGCCCTGCAGATCGCCGAGCGCATCCCACGCCGCCTGCTGAACGACGGGATCGATCGTGGTTTCGATCGCAGCTCCCTTGGGGTTCTGACCGGTCAGAATCGCATTCAACTGGTCCAGAAACTGCTGATTCGCGGTGCCGCTCAGGTAGTCGTTGAGGGAGCCTTCGATGCCGGTGTTGCCCTGATTCAGCGTGAAGTAGCCGGTGACAGCGGAGTAGAGCGGCCCGTTCGTATAGTGGCGCTGGTACTTGTACTCGTCGCTCGACGGCACGGACTGAGCGATCGGCTGATCTGCCACCAGGATCGGGCCGCGCTCGGCCGAGAAGCTGGCGTACAGGGTGCGCACGTTTCGGCTGTCCGCCTTGAGGTTGTCTTGCTGCAGAACTTGGATGATCGTCGTCGAACCGAACAGGGCAATGAACATGATCAGAACCAGCACAGTGACCCTGCGGAGTTGCTTGTTCACGCGGGGCTCCCCGCTGCCGCAACCGGAATCGGCGCCGTGTCGATCACCCATTGCGGTTGGCTGCGGACCGAGTCCGAGAGCCGCAACAGCAGGGCAACGATGATCCAGTTGGCCATGAGCGATGAGCCCCCGGCCGCGAGGAACGGCGTGGTGAGGCCGGTAAGAGGGATCACCCGAGTCACGCCTCCGACGACGATGAACACCTGCAGAGCGACGACGAACGAGAGACCAACCCCCAGAAGACGGCCGAAGTCGTCTTGGCCGGTGAATCCGATGCGGAACCCGCGCGAGACGAACAGCAGGTAGAGCCCCAGGATCGCAAACAGGCCGATCAAGCCGAGCTCTTCGCCCAGGCTCGCAATGATGTAGTCGCTCTCGGCAAGGGGAACGAGACTGGGGTTGCCCTGCCCGAGGCCGGTCCCGACCAAACCTCCGTTCGCGAGCCCGAACAACCCCTGCACCAGCTGGTAGCTGCCGCCCGACTTGCCATAGATGGCAGGGTTGAACGCATCGAGCCACGAGTCGAAACGACCTGCGACGTAGCTGAGCGAGCGGCTCGCCACGAACGCACCGCCCGCGAAGAGGAACAATCCGAGAACGACCCAACTGAGGCGACCGGTCGCCACATAGATCATCACGAGGAACAGACCGAAATAGAGGAGGGCCGTACCGAGGTCGTGTTGGAACACGATGACCGCCATGGCCAGCACCCAGATGACCAGGATCGGACCGAGGTCGCGCACTCTCGGAAACCGCATCCCGAGAAAGGTGCGCCCCACCATCGAGAGCGAGTCGCGAGCCGTCACCAGGTAGCCCGCGAAGAAGATCGCCAACGCGATCTTGGCGAGCTCGCCGGGTTGGAACGAAAACGGGCCGATGCCGACCCACACCCGCGCGCCCGAGACCGTCCGGCCGATCACCGGCAGAGCGGGTAGCAGCAACAGCAGAATGGCGCTGAACATGGCGATGTAGCGGTAACGCTGCAGCACGCGGTGATTGCGGATGAGCAGCAGCACCGCGAAGCCGACGACCAGCGCGATCGCGGTCCAGACGATCTGGCGGATGCCGGCGGCCTCCCAGCCGTTCAGGCCTTTGGCGATGTCGATCCTCGAGATCTCGGCGATGCCGACCCCGTTGAGCAGAACGGCGATCGGGAAGACGAAGGGATCCGCCTCCGGCGCGACGAGGCGCAGACTGACGTGGCCGGCGATGACCAGCAGGGCGAGGCCCGCGTCGAGGCTCAGCACCGTTCCGCCGACACGGCCGAGGGCGCCGAGTTGCACCAGGACTGCGGCGGCGCCTGAGAGGAGGAGAGCTCCGATCAGCAGCACCAGCTCGAGGTTCCTGCGGCGTGCAGGCGCCCTCAGGCGGATTCGGATCGCGCCCGTCACCGTCGGGCGGGGACCAGCGTCGACCACGTTGGCGGACATCAGTCGCCGGCCGCCGTCGAGAGTCGATCCACGATGTTCAAGGCGTCGCGCAGGTCATTGGCGCTGATCGTCGCCTCGACGCTCTGCCGCTGGAACGCCGGCAGCGACAAGACATCGATGCGTGTCGCCTGGTAGACGCTCGAAAGGTGGATGGGCCCGATGTTCTGCTGCACGCCCTGGAAGATCGCGACCCGGCCGTTGCTGTCGCCGACGTAGTAGTGCGACTGGGTCCACGAGTACGCGGCGAACACTGCGCCCACGATGGCCGCGATGGCGAGCACGAGCACGACGAGCCACACGACCCGGCGTCGACGGGCTCGACGCCGGTCTTCTTCGATCAGTTCTTCGAGGTAGCCCTCGCCCTCCGGTTCGAAATGGCTGTCTTCGGGCGGCGCTGACTTCAGCGGATGCAGCAGCAGGGTCGGAAGACGGATCGGGCGCCTGGACGTGTCGTTCTCGTAGCTGAGCGGCACCGCGGCAGAACCGACGAAGGTCGGTGGAATACCGGAGCCGCCCTCGCTGTCGTCGATGTCGACGAGCACCACGGTCACATTGTCGGGGGCGCCGTGATCAAGACTCTCTTTCACCAGCCGGTCGGCGGCACCCTGGGCCGTGCGCACTGTGCCGAGAATCGCAGCCATCTTGTCGTCGGTGACGTAACTCGACAGGCCGTCCGAGCAGAGCATCCACCGGTCTCCCGGTTGGATATCGAAGGTCGCGGTGTCGACTTCGGGCGCTGCGTCGACGTCGCCAAGCACTCGCATCAGAACCGAGCGCCGCGGATGCACCGCTGCCTCCTCGGGCGTAATGCGACCCGAGTCGACCAGCCGCTGAACGAAGGTGTGGTCGGCGGTGATCTGCTTCAGCTGACCATCGCGAAAGAGATAGATGCGTGAGTCACCGATGTGAGCGATGGCGAGTTGGCCGCCGACGCGCAGGATGCCGCTCACCGTCGTCCCCATCCCGGTGAGCTCACTGTGCTCGAACACGGTCTCGGCCAGCAGCGAGTTCGCGGCGATCAGGGCTTGCTTGAGCGCGGACTCGGCGTCGCGCACCGAGAGGTACTGCGCGTCGGCCTCTGCCACGCGTTTCGCCGCGATCGCCGAGGCGACGTCGCCGCCCGCGTGCCCACCCATGCCGTCTGCGACCAGAAACAGGTGCGTGCCTGCATAGCCGGAGTCCTGGTTGTTCGCACGGATCTTGCCGACGTGCGAGACCGCCGCGCTCGTGGGAGTGGGGGCCACCCGATTACCGCCGAAGCTCGAAGCTGGTCGTGCCGATGGTCACCGGCGTGCCGGGTGGCACGGGAGTCGGGAGCATCACGCGCGACCCCTCCAGGAACGTGCCATTGGTCGAGTCTAGGTCTTGGATCACCCACTGGTCGTTCCAGAGCATGAGCCGCGCGTGGTGCGTCGAGGTGTAATCGTCGCGGATCACGAGCCCCGATTCACTTGACCTGCCGATCGTCAACTGCTCGGCCGGGAGGTCGATCTCAAGGCCCTGGCGCGGGCCAGAGGTGATGACGAGTCGGCGGGCCGTGGTGGCGCCGGCGTGCGGCGGAGCGGGCCGGGCGCTCTGCTGGGCGACCGGCCCGGTCGCTGCCGCCGCCTTCGCGCCGACAGAGGCAGTGGGTGCCGAGGGGAAGGCAGCGGCGAGGGGCGCGGCGGCGACCGGCATGCGCCGGGCCCGTTGTCCGAAGAGATCGGAGCGCAGGGCGTAGACGATGACGAAGACGAAGAACCACAGCAGGATCAGAAACCCCAACCGCAAAACGAGCAGCGTCAGTTCGCTCATGCGCGGCCCTGCCCTGGCTGGTTGCGCAGGTCTGCATACTGGTCGACGGATGCCGCCTGCGCGAGCACCCGGAACACGATGCGGGTGCGCCCGATCTCGATGATCGAGTCTGCCGGCAGAGGGGCCTTCGTCACCGGGACGCCGTCGAGCTTCGAGCCGTTCGTCGAACCGAGGTCGCTGACCTGGCCGCGCTTGCCGTCCCAGAGGATCTCGACGTGCTGTCGCGACGTTCCCGTGTCGTCGATGGTGATGTCGGCGTCAGAGCCACGGCCGATGATCGTTCGCGCCTTCGTGATCGGGTAACGCTTGCCGCCGATGTCGAGCACCGGGGTCCATGCGACTTCGCCCTTCACGTTGACCGAGTCGATGCGCACCAAGCCATCGGACAGCGATTCGTCGCGCTGGAGTCGGATCGAAATCCCGCCAGCGAACGCGTAGTGCTGCGCGGCCGCGTGCCGTTGGACCAGTTGCGTGAACTCGTCGATCAACGCGGGGCCGAGGTCGGTCATGCGCCGGTAGTCGCCGGGGGCGAGCCGCACCACGAAGTCGTTCGGCACCAGAATGCGGTCCCGCGACACGACGGCCGCCTTGGTATCGAGCTCGCGGCGCAACGCCGCCGTCACCTCAAGAGGCTGAAGACCACTCTTGAAGGTCTTGGCGAACGCGCCGTTGACGACACGCTCGAGGCCCTTCTCGAAGTTGTCGAGAATCCCCACGGGGACCACCTCTCGAAACGGACACCCGCGCTCTGTTCTGGCGCGGCGACGACAACTCGATGCTAGTCGGCGAAGCTCCGACGGCGCCCCGGCTCTCGTGACCGCCCCAGCGAGCTCTGGGTTTGCCCGTGCGAACGCGGTGCTAAACGCACCGCGCGCGCTGGGTGATAGTCTCGCTGAGTTGACCGCCCGGGCGGTCATGCGCGCGAGTGGTGAAATGGCAGACACGCTGGCTTCAGGTGCCAGTGCTCGCAAGGGCGTGCGGGTTCAAGTCCCGCCTCGCGCACACTGAGTCCAACTCCTGTCTAGCCCAGACCCGTTGGGGGGCCTTTCCTTTGCCCCTGCCCTTCGACGATGATCGTGGGGAGTGCGGGGGGCGGACGAATGGATGACGTGACCGATTCCGCGATCGAGCGAGCGCCCTCGGCCCCGCGCGAGCCACTCACCCGCGGCATGAAGGCGGCGATCACCGTCGCGGTCGTTGTGGTGCTGGCCGTCAGCGCCGGCGGTGCATCCGCGTACACGGGTCAGGCAGCTCAACAGAGCGCGATCGCTGCCCGGGCGGCTGTTGCAGAGCGTACGGCTGTCAGCACAAAGCTCTCGCTCGCCGAAGACTCTGCCGTCAAGATGGAGGCCGCACTGACGACTCTTGCTTCGTCGGCGCAGGGGGTCGCCGATCCTGGCAGCATTGCCGCTCTCACCTCAGCAGTCGTCGTGCTGAAAGATGAGACCGACAAGCCGGCGTTCCCTCAGTCAGTTCCGGTCTCGGCGCTGAAGGATCGTTCCGTGGATCTTGACGTCGCTGTCGCCGTCGCCCTGGCCACGGTGCCGGCGGTGGGAGAATCGGTGAAGACCGTCAGCACTACTCGCTTGGCCGCCGCTGGATCGGCAAGCGCCGCGTCCGCGTCAGACGCGAAGAGCGCGCTGGCCGCTCTCGGCTCCTCCCTCGCCCATCACGAAGATCCTCGCGGCCTGATCATTCCGACAATCGCCACGGTCAAGGCGGCCCAGGCCTCCCATGACTCAGCCGTGGCCGCCGCTGCTGCGGCCGCCCAAGCCGCGGCTCGAGCCACCCATCATTCGTCGGGCGGCAGTTTCAGCGCGGGACCTGGCGCGCCCGTCTGCACCAGTGACGTGCTGACCTGCGTCAACCAGATCCGGGCGTATTACGGCCTGCATTCCCTGAGCTCTAGTGGCTCGCTCAACGCGACGGCTCAAGCGTGCGCCGAACGAATGGCGGCGTCCGGGCAGATGACCCACAGCACGTATCCCGGCGGCTGGAGCATCTGGGGCGAGAACATCGCAGAGGGCTACGCCTCATCGGTCTCGGTGTTCAACGCGTGGATGGCCTCGCCAGGTCACCGGGCTAACATCCTGCGGCCGACGTTCACCCAAATGGGCATCGGGCATGTCTCGGCGGGCGCCTGGTGGTGCGAGCAGTTCGGAGGCTAGATCTGCCCAGCCGAACACGAAGGACCCTTTAGTCTGGCCCCTCAGGATGATCGGCTTCGCCGGTCACGACCGGAGGGCTCGTCAGTGCTTGCTGCTAAGCGAATGCGCCGGCGAGCCGGCGTGTTCGTGGCCCTCTTTGGCGTGATCGCCCTTTTGGCAGGTTTGAGCGTCGGGCTCTCTGGCTACATCGGAGCCGCATCGGCAGCCGGAGCCCGAGCCGGCGTTGCAGCACTGGAGGGCGTCACCGGCGGCTTCCGGGTGAGCACGCCGGTGGCCGTCGACGCGGAAGCGCAGGACGCGGCGGTGCGTGCTCACGTGCGCTCCGCGGTGCGCGCCGACGGTGCCACCGTGCCGATGACCGTGTCTCGCGACGTGGTGTCTGCCAACGCGGTTCCGTTCGACCGAACAGGCCAGGGGCCGGTGCGATCGGCGGCCGCGTCGATTCCCGATCTGCCGTCGCGAGCGCGTCTAATCGCGGGACGTTGGCCGCGCGGTGCGGGGGAGGCATCCATGCAGGCGGATGCCGCAGCTGCACTCGGCGTGAAGGTGGGCGACGTGCTCGTTCTGCCCGCCGGTGCCGCGATCACGATCACGGCCACCTGGAGAGTCTCGAGCGCGGCCGACCCGCGGTGGCTGGAAGATACCGTCGCGCTCTCGGGCATCGATCTGGACAGCACCCGCGGCTGGGTCGTGATCGATCCCTCCCTCTGGAAGGCCACCGAGCAGCAGGCCGTCGCCCGCTGGACGATCCGTCCCGTCGCTGATCGCGTGACGCTTGCGCAACTCGACGCGCTTCGGCACGCGCCGGATGCGGTGTCGAACGCCATTCAGAAGGACGATCCGGGCGCGAACGTGCAGACCGAGGGATTGCTGCAACTGGGCATCGAGCCGATCCAGAAGAACATGCAGGCCGCGGCCGCGGTCTCGACCGCACCGCTGATCGTCGTGGGGCTGTTGGGCCTGATCACGCTGATCGAACTCGCGGGCATGCTCAACCAGCTTCGTTCCGGCGAAACGATCCTGCTCCGCGCCAGGGGAACGAGTTCGCGGCGTTTCGTGGTGGAGAGCGTCATCGAGGGGTTGGTCGTGGCGGTTCCTGCTGCGGCAGGGGGTGCCGCGCTGGCGGTCTGGCTCTCGTCGGTCAGCGGCTACGCGAGCGAGGTTCCCGCCTTCGCCTGGTTCGTCGTGGCGGCGACCGCTGTCATCCCGGTTCTGGTGCTTGCGCTCGCGGCGGCACGCTCGTCGCGGGATCGGCTCGGCACCAGGGGCAGGGGCACCCGACCCATCATCCGAGGCGGCTCCCGGCTGCAGTCGACCCTCGCCATCGGGTCGATGCTGCTGATCCTGCTGCTGGCGATCGTGTCGGTCTCGCAGTTCTTGCTCTACGGATCCCCCCTTGCTCCGCTTGCCGGAGGCGGGGTGGCGGTCGACCCGCTCGCGGTGTCGGCGCCCGCCTTGTCCATCGCCGCGATCGGATTGCTGGGCATCGCCGGTTTCCCGCTGATCGCACGCGGACTCGAGCGGTGGGCGCGGCGGGCTCGCGACCTGGACGCGCTCGCGCTGCAGCAGGTGGCGCGACGCTCCCGCGCCGCGCTGACCCCGATTCTGGTTGTGGCCTTCGGCGTCAGCGGCCTGCTGCTCGGCGTCTGCTATTCCGGCACCTGGAGCGTCTCAGCCCGGGAGACACGTCAGGTGCAGATCGGCGCCTCGGTGCGGGTCACCACGTCACCGCCGCTGTCGGAGTCAGTCACCCGGGCCGCCCCTGGTCAGACCGGAACGGCGCCGGTCGCGCGCGAAGACGCCGAGATCGGTCAGGATCTGGTGTCGGCGATCGGCATCCCGTCGAACAAGATTGCCGGGGCAGTCCTCCCGGTGAACCGCGCCGTCGATCCGGCAATGCTCGCCCGGTTGGTGGCGATGCGCGCGGATCGTCCCGAGATCCCGTCGTCGGCGACGGGAGTCGCTCTCGACTTCGCGGGCACGCCGCCGGCGGACCGGCCGACAGGAGGCTCGCTGATCGCGGTGGATGCCGTCGGCTCAGAGACCGCCGTCAACCTGCTGCCTCACGGAGACGGCATGGTCGGCACGCTGCCAGCTGGAGCCACGCCGTGGACAGTGCACGGCGTCAGCCTGCTTCTGCCTGAGCTGCAGGCCGGCGCGACCCTTCCGCTGCGGCTGTCCGCGACCGGCGGCTCGTCGGCCTCGATTCCGCTGGATTCCTCGTGGGCGCCGGTCGCCGGCACCCCGGATAGCGGGAGCGGTAGCGGCACCGCGACGGCGACCGGCGCGAGGGTCGGAGCGCTGGACGGTCGCGCAGGTCTTCGCTCCGTCGGTCAGACGCCGGCCGGCTACGTGCTGCTTCAGTCGGCGCCCCCGGGTTCTGGGCGCCTTCGGGTAGTGATCTCGCGGACCCTCGCCGCGTCATCCGGCCTGACGGTCGGCTCGAGCGCACCGATGCAGTTGGTGACGCGGGGCGGCAGCGTTCCCGTTCGTGTGGTCGGAATCGTGCCGGTGATTCCGGGCATCCAGTCGGGAGAGGGGGTCATCGCCGACCTGGCCGCCCTGCAGGATGCGGCATCACGCGAGGGACTTCTGCAGGTCTCGAGCGGCGAGTGGTGGATCGCCACGCAGACGCCGACGACCGTTGCGACCGCCGAGAAGAAGGCGCACCCGGACGCGGGCGTCGCGGCCGCCGTCGCCTCGCCGGCCGAGCAGGTGCTGGCTTCCGCGCGCAACGTGGTGTGGATCGCGGGCATCGCCACCGCATTGCTGGCGCTTCTCGCCACCGCCTCTGGGCTCGTCGCCGAAGCGAGGTCGCGGGAGCCAGAGGTCAGGGTGCTTCGCGCCGTCGGAGTGTCGCCGCGTGCGCAGACCAGAGGTCGGCTGCGTGAGTGGTCATTGCTGCTCGGCATCGGGGTCGTTGTCGGGATCCTCGACGGTCTCGCGGTGTGTGCTCTGCTCGTGCCCAGCCTCGCGCGCACCGCCGTACCGAACGCGATCGACCAGCTACGCACAGAGCTCAATGTCGATGTTCCCGGGTCGCTGCTGGCGCTGGCCGGCGTCGGCGTGACGGCATGCGTGCTGCTCGGAATTGTGGCGGGCACCGTCAGGGCGCAGGCGCGGCGCTCGTCGAGCGCCATCGGCGACTCCACGTCGGGCGACTCCACATCAGGGACGGAGCGCTGAGTGGCTGAGCGATGGGGTGCCGGTCGACTGGTCTCGCGACGGATGCGGGTGGCGCCGGCGGCATCCATCCTGGTGGGGATCATCACCCTGGTGACGCTCGCGACGGCCGCCGCCGTGCCCCGGTTGGTGGAGCGCCAGGCGACGGCCGAGCTCACGTCGCAACTTCAGGCCATCGGGCCGGTCGGTCGTTCGCTGCAGGGTGCTGGCAACTTTCCGGAGGACTGGCCGACCGATCCGCCCCCGGACCTGAACCAGCTGTACGGCGACCTGGACGCCAACTTCGAGTTGACATACGAGAACTTGCCGTACCCCTTGAAGCGCCTGGTCGGCCACCCGAGCTGGATCGTGCAGACCACGACCGTGCAGGGCGTCCCGCGGCAGGGGTCGCGCCCCTTCCTCGGCTTCCAGTTGACCGCGGACCCGAAGTACCTTTCGCGGATCCGCATCGTGCAGGGAATCGCCCCGGCGACGTGGTCGACGACCGACGACCTCTCCCCTGACGTGACGCGCTCGATTCCGGTGGATGTCGCGGTCTCGCTGGTCGCGGCGCGGCAACTGAATCTGCAGGTCGGCGATGAGGTCGGCGTCGATGTCTTCGACGGCATCCCGGATCGGCTCTACCGCATCAGTGGCTTCTTCGAACCGGTCGACCCGGCGAGCGACTACTGGAAGCACAATTCCTCACTGCTGCCGGCGACCACCGCTCTGGCGCAGTACGGGGTCGCCTACCCGTCGGTGGCCGCCTTCGTCGATCCCCTGAGCGTTGGGCGGCTCGCGAAGGCCTTCGGCGCCGCTCGCGTCTCGCTGTGGTACCCGATCAGCGCGACGGGAGCCGACGGGGCTGACGCGGCTCTGCTCGACCAACAATTGGCGCGGACCACGGCGACCGGCGCCTCGACCGCGAACAGCTTCGATTCGCTCCCCCTGACCACTCGTTCTCAAGAGGCGGTCGAGACCGCAGAACAGCGCGTGCAACTGCTTGCGGGTCTTCTTGCACTGTTGGCGGCCGCGCCGATGGGATTGGTGGTGGCGGTGCTCGTACTGGGAGTGCAGGTGGTGGCGCGGGCCCGGCGCACCGAGTTGATTCTGGCAGCCGCTCGGGGTGGGAGCGCTTGGCAACTCCGCGGCGAGCTGGCGCTCGAGGGGGCGCTGCTGTCGATTCCCTCGGCCTTGGTCGTGACGGCGGTGGCGACGATCCTGATTCCTGTGAGGGTCGAGCCGGCCGGATTCGTGCTTCCGGGTCTTGTCGCCGTGCTACCGCCGATCTTGTTCGGGGCGCTCGCCACCACCCGCGAGCGGCCCGGCACTGTCGCCGCCATCGCGCTCCAGCTGCGAGGCATCGCCGAGATCGCGGTGATCGTGCTCGCCGCCCTCTCGGTCTTCCTGCTCGCGCGGCGCGGGCTGGCTCAGGCGACGACGCAGGTGGGGGTCGATCCGCTGCTGTCCGTTGCGCCGTTGCTGCTCGCGGTGTCGGTCGGGATTGTCGTGCTTCGCGGATACCCGGTGCCGATGCGTCTTGCGCGCCGCATGGCCGTCAAGGGCCGCGGGTTGCCGGCGTTCATCGGAGCGGTGCGCGCCAGTCGCGCGCCGACGGTGGGGTTGGCAGGCGTGCTCGCCCTGGTGGTTGGAATCTCGGTCGCCCTGTTCTCGACGGTGCTGCTGACCACCTTCGAGGCCAGCATCACGCGCGCCGCGCAGGAATCTGTCGGCACCGATGCCCGGGTAGACGCCGCGACTCTCAGCTCGGCCCAGGTGCGTGCCGTTGAGCGGGTCGACGGGGTTCGCGCGGTGGCGGCCATCGACTATCTGTCTTCCCTGACGGCCACACACAGCCCGTTCAACAGCGTGTCGGTGGTGCTGGCTCAGACCGGCAAGCTCTCAACGATGCGAAAGCTCCCCGCCGGTCTCACCGAACTCGTGGACGGTCGGGTGCCAGTGGTCGTGTCGTCCGACGTGCTGAAGTCGATGGGATCGCAGCGAACCGCGACGGTCCAAGACGTGAAGGTGCGCGTGGTCGGCAGCCTCCCGTCTGGATTCGGTCTCGGATTCGACAGCGGATGGATGATGGTGGATGAGGCCTTCGCCTCGAAGTTCACCAGCTCGTTCGTTCCGGCTACCCTGCTCATCAAGGCCGATCCGGTCAAACTCGACACTCTGCTTGTGCCGCTGCAGAAGGCGGTCGGGGTGACGCCGGACGCCGATCCATTCGCCTCTGCTGTCACGGTGAGCACCGTGCCCCACGCGATCTCGGACCGCGAGAGCGAGCCGGTGATCGCGGGCGTGCGGATCGGGCTCCTCGCGGCAACCGTGCTCTGCACCCTGCTGTGCATCCTCGCTCTCGTACTGGCTACCGCCGCTGCTGCTGCCGCGCGCGGAAGGACTGCTGGCATCCTGCGCACCTTGGGGATGCCGCGCCGTCGCCTTGTCGCGCTGATCGCGTGGGAACTGGCGCCGGTCGCGGTTGTCGCGCTCGCCGCCGGGGCTGTGCTCGGATGCGCACTCCCCTTCGTCGTCACCGCTGCCGTCGACCTGCGCCCCTTCACCGGTGGCACGCACCGGCCCGTTCCCGTGCTGGATCCGACGCTGCTGGGATGGGTGCTCGGCACGTTCTGCCTGGTGATTCTTGTTTCGGGTGCCATCGCCGTGGCGATCGGAGATCGCGTGAACCCCTCGTCCACCCTCAAGATGGGAGCCTGATGACCGCCATCATCGAATGCCACGAGCTGGTGAGAATCTTCTCGTCGACCGGAGTCGAAGTGCAGGCCCTCCAGGGCCTTGACCTCACGGTCGACGCAGGAGAGCTGACGGCGGTCATCGGCGCATCGGGATCCGGCAAGTCCACCCTGCTGACCATCCTCTCCGGTCTCGACATCCCCTCGGCGGGGCGAGCTCGCGTTGCCGGGCACGACCTTCTGTCGATGGGTGCGCGCGAGCGGCTGAGCTATCGGCGAAATACCGTCGGATTCATCTGGCAGCAGACGACCCGAAACCTGCTCCCCTACCTGACGGCGGCCGAAAATGTGCTGCTGCCTCTTGTGATGGCGGGATATTCGCGCTCCAAGCGCGCGGCGCGGATCAAGGAGATGCTGGAGTTGTTGAACGTGGGAGAACTGCGCGACAGAGTGCCTGGACAGCTGTCTGGCGGTCAGCAACAGCGGGTCGCGGTCGCCGTGGCTCTCGCCAACGCACCTGACGTGCTCCTTGCCGATGAACCGACGGGAGAACTCGACGAGGCCAACTCCGAGATGGTGCTCGAGGCCTTCCGCGGGATCAACGAGACGCTGGGCACCACGGTGCTGATCGTGACGCACGACGCGGGCGTCTCGGATCACGTGCGCCGCACTGTGCAGATCCGTGACGGGCGCACCTCGACAGAGGTGCTGCGCCGCACCAGCACCGATCACACGGGCCGTGAGCACGAGATCGCCGAAGAGTTCGCGGTGCTCGATCGGGTCGGCCGACTCCAGTTGCCTCAGGACTACATCACGCAGCTCGCCATGCGCGACCGGGTGCGGCTCGGGCTCGAACAGAGTCACGTGACGGTGTCGCCTGTCCGCAATGCCGCGAACGCCGACGACGCAGCAGACGACGCAGCAGACGACGCAGCCGGGGAGCAAGAATGACGGCCCCGATCCTGAGCGCACGAGGCCTGAACCGCGACTACGGGCGGGCCGGCGCCGAAGTGCACGCCGTGGTGGACGTCGACCTCGACATCCAGGCTGGCGAACTCGTCCTGCTCCGTGGACCATCGGGCTCGGGCAAGACCACCCTGCTCAACCTGTTGGGCGGCCTCGACCGTCCGACGTCTGGTGACGTGCGAATCGGTGACCAAGAACTCGCGTCGGCCGACGATGACGCACTCGCGGCCCTGCGGAGTACCCGGCTCGGCTTCGTCTTCCAATCGTTCGCGCTGTTGCCGATGCTGACGGCTGCCGAGAACATCGAGGTGCCGTTGCGGGTGGTTCGCACCGAACCGCAAGCACGCTCAGAGCGGGTGCGAGAGCTGCTCGAGCTGGTCGGCCTGGCCGGTCACGCCAACCAGCGGCCCGACGAGCTTTCGGGCGGTCAGCAGCAGCGCGTGGGAATTGCACGTGCGCTGGCCAATCGCCCGGATGTGCTGATCGCCGATGAGCCGACCGGGCAACTCGACAGTCGAACCGCGATCGCGATGATGGAGCTGATCGGCGATCTCGTGCACCACGAGGGTGCGGCGGCGATCGTCAGCACTCACGACCCGCAGCTGACCGCATTCGCGGATCGGAGCCTTGAGCTCCATGACGGACGACTGGTCGCGGAGTCCGGGCACGGCAGACACCGGGTCTAGGGAGTTGCGAGCGCAGCGCCGCTAGCATCGGCGCATGGTTCCGCTCTCGCACTGGCTGACATTCGTCATCGCGGCGGCGCTGCTTATTGCCCTGCCGGGGCCGAGCGTGCTCTTCGTGATCGGCCGAACGCTCGCTCTCGGGCGACGCGCCGGACTGCTGAGCGTGGTGGGCAATGCGGGCGGGATGCTGGTGCAGACCGGTCTCGTGGCTCTCGGGGTCGGCGCCATCGTCGCCCAGTCCATTGTGGTGCTGACTGTAATCAAGTTTGCCGGAGCCGCGTACCTGGTGTTCCTCGGCATCCAGGCGATCCGCCATCGGCGCGAGGTGTCGGCACCAGTCGAGGCGGGAGCGCCGCGCTCGACACTGCGACTGCTCAGCGAGGGCTTCGTGGTGGGGATCACCAACCCCAAGTCCATCATCTTCTTCGTCGCGATCCTGCCGCAGTTCATCGACGCGAGTGCTGGCGCCATCCCGCTCCAGCTGGCCGAACTCGGCGTGACCTTCGTGGTTCTCGCCCTGCTGATGGACAGCACATGGGTGCTGACTGCTGGCGCGGCTCGGCACTGGTGCGCGCGGTCCCCGAAGCGGTTGTCTCAGTTGGGAGTTGTCGGCGGGGTCGTCATGATCGGTCTGGGCGGCGCGCTGGCCGTGACCGGCGCCAAGAGCTAAATCTCGGCCGACAAGCGAATCGGTTCAGCCGACGTTCAGCGGGATGACGTGGTAACCGGTCGCCCCATTGGGCACAGTGTCGGCGATGTCTGCTGTCTGGGTTGCGCCGGTGGCATCGGTGGCTCTCACCTCGAGTTGGTGGTGCCCTGCCGAGGCATCCCAGTCCCACCGCCACTGCACCCAGGTGTCGGCCGAGATCGCGGTGGCGAGCTGAGCCTCGTTCCAGTCGCCGCCATCCACGCGCACTTCGACCTTCTGGATGCCGTTGTGCTGATGCCAGGCGACACCCGCGACCACCACGGGGCCGGGAGTGACGCTGGCGCCGGCCCGTGGCACGTCGATGCGGGATTCGAGCTTGACGGGACCGTGTGCGCTCCAGCCGCGGTCTGTCCAGTACGCCGTGCGGTCGGCGAATCGAGTCACCTCGAGTTCGACCACCCACTTCGTCGCCGAGACGTAGCCGTACAGCCCCGGCACTACCATTCGCACCGGGTAGCCGTGCTCGGGCGGAAGGGGATCGCCGTTCATCCCGACCGCCAGGATCGCGTTGCGGTCGTCTTGCAGCACCGAGAGCGGAGTGCTGGCGGTGAATCCGTCCGAGCTGCGCGAGAGCACCATGTCGGCCGCCGCCATCGGTTTCGCGCGCGCGAGCAGATGGCGGATGGGATGGCCGAGCCACTTGGCGTTGCCGATCAGGTTGCCGCCGACCTCATTCGAGACGCACATCAGCGTTGTGTAGCTCTCTTCGAGGGGGAGGGCCAGCAGCTCGGCGAAGCTCACCGTGATCGGCTTCTCGACCATCCCGGTGATCTTCAACTCCCACTGGGTCGGATCGAGCTGCGGAACCTGAAGCGCCGTGTCGATCCGGTAGAAGTCGGCGTTCGACGAGACGACCTTGGCCAGCCCAGGGATGTCGAGTTCGGCGCCAGCCGGCACGGCGGGCGCTTTCACTGACGGCGCAGGCAGCTTGAGCGCCGTTCGTGCCGCGGCTGCCGCCCGAGCGCCCGCCTCCAGCGCATAGCCGCCCGCTAGTGCGAGAGCTCCGACGACCGCAGCACCGGCAGACAGCCCGAGGAAGCGGCGGCGACTCACTCGTTCGGCTGCCGCTCTTTGGGCCGCTGCCGCCTCCGCGGTCGCCGTGCTCTGCGGTCGAGAAGACCCGGCCGAGCGAAGGCTCGCCGGGTTGATCGGCCGTGGCCGCGGGCGCTCGTCCAGCTTGCGCAGCAGATAGCCGAGTGCGATGAGTGCGACGACGGTCGCCACCACCGCCGGAATGATGTCGGCTGGCGACGACCCCGAACGGGCGATCGCGGCACCGACGCCGAACACGCCGGCTGCACCGATGAGGATGCGCCCGATGGGTGACTTCCAGTGCTCGAGCGCTCCCGCCGCCCCCGAGACGACGACGAGCGCGATCGCGATTCCGGTGAGCAGCGCTGCCTTGTCGCCCGTGCCGAACAGGGCGATCGCGGTCTGCTTGGCCCAAGCAGGAGCCCAATCGATGAGCTGCGATCCCACCACCAGCACCGGGCTCGCCTGCGGGGCGACGAACGCGGCGGTCAACTCGGCCACCCCGAGCGCGAGGATCACTGCTGCGAGGCCGGCGGCGGCGGGCAGTACCCAGCCCAGAAGGCGAGGTCGCGCGCGCGAGACCACGGGCGGGCTCGCCGGAGGACCGACCGGAGGATCGGCCGCGGGAGCGGGTGAGGCGGCGGGCTCGGAGGCGGGCACGTCGTCAGCCTAGGGTCGGACACCGGGTCGGCGCTGGGAGGCACCGCAAGGTGACGCGCTCGTTACGGCGAGGGGTGCTGCGCGTCGTAGCCCCGGAATCCGCTCTGCACGCGCAGGATCACGCCGACCGCCGCCACGATCAGGAGGCCGCCGAGCAACGGCGGGAACCAGAGGGCCACCAGGGTCGCCAGGACGCCCATGTAGAGGTCGCCGATGCGGGGCCCGCCGTAAACCACCGCCGTGAAGATTCCGCCGAGGCGCCCACGCATCCCGTCGGGGGCTGCAGTGAGCATCATGGTGGAGCGGAAGATCGCGCTGACCTCATCCGAGGCCCCCGTGCCCGCAAGCGCGATCGCCGCCAGCACGAGCGCGACCGGGTTGGCCTGCGCGATGGTCTGGCCGACAGTGCCGAACCATCCGGTCTGCATCGCGGCGATCACCAGGCCGAACAGGAACACGAATCCGCCGTAGACCATGACGGCTCCGCCGATGGCCAGACCGTAGCGGCGCACATGGCCCACCGGCCCGCTGAACAGGCTGGCGAGAAAGGTGCCGACCGCTGCGGACGCGGTGAGGATCCCGACCGTCACCGGCCCACCGCCGATCACGAGAGCGCCAACGGCGGGAAGGATCACGAACGGGCGGCCCAATCCCATCGCCAGCAGGTCGACCAGGAAGCCTGCGCGGATATTCGGCGCATGCGCCAGGAACTCGAACCCATCCCGCAACGATCGCCAGCCGACGCCGCTGGACTCCTCAAGGGGCGGCAGTTTGGGAAGCGACAGGATGCCGAGGAACCCAGCGGCGAAGAGGATGGCGTCTGCGGTGTACGTCCACGCGAATCCTGTGGTGGCGACCAGCACACCCGCGATCGCCGGACCGAGGGTCAACTGAATGCCGAACGCGATCCCGTTGAGCGCGCTCGCCGGCGCGACTAGGCGCCGCGGCAGGATTCGGGGATAGACAGACCCGCGCGTTGCCATGGTGATTGTCGCGGCAACGGCATTCACCGTTGTCAGCAGATAGAACGGCCAGATCGGAACGTGCTGCCGAGATTCAAGATCGACCCACGCCAACGTGATGAGCCCGAGCGTGGTGAGCCAACCGGCCACCGCGCTGATAAGGAGGACGAGACGACGATCAAACGCGTCGGCGAGGACGCCTCCCCAGAGGCCGGCGACGATCATCGGAACCAGCGAGAAGCCGCCGACCAGCCCGACCGCGAGGGTGGACTTCGTGATGTCGTAGATCTGCAGCCCCACCGCCACGATCGTCAGTTGCGCGCCGATCCCCGAGATCGCGGCGCCGAACCAGAGCCGGGCGAATGCGGGCGACTCGCGCAGCGGGGTGACGTCGACGAAGCGGCGCTTCTTCATCGGCTCGTCGGGCTGCTCGCTCACTGTTCCGAGGGTATCTCCCGGAATGGCAGCTTCTCGGCGGGTCGTGGCCGTCCTCCGCGGGGCAGTCCGCGGCCTCCGCGGCTAGCGTCGAGCCATGACGACCACTGCGACCGACACCGCGTCCGCGATCGAGCACTTCGCGGCCAAGCTGCGCTACGAGACCGATCCATCAGATGTGGTCGCGGCGCAGTCCGCGGGCGACACGTTCGTCCTGGTCGACACACGCGGCCACGCGGCCTGGCACCAGGGGCGGGCGGTCGGCGCGATCCATCTGCCGACCGCCGAGATCATCGAGCGGGCGCCGTCCGAGATCCCGTTGGGCACGCCGGTCGTCGTCTATTGCTGGGGGCCGGGATGCAATGGCTCCACGAAGGCCGCGCTCCAGTTCAGCCGGCTGGGCTACGAGGTGCGCGAGATGATTGGCGGCTTCGAATACTGGGCGCGGGAAGGCCTCGCGGTCGTGGACGACGAGGGCCCTGTGGTGCGCGATCTCGACGAACTGACCAGCCCGCGCAACGCGATCGAGTGCGACTGCTGACGCGGTTGGATACAGTTCGGCCCATTTGAGGGGCAAACTGGCTAGTTCTGGGACATTTTGTATACAGAAGTCTGGAGTCGGCGTAGCCTCTCTGTATGCGCGCGAGTGACATTGCCTACGAGTCGCTGCGCGATGACATCCTGAACTGGCGGATCCCGCCGGGGACGGCACTCAGCGAAACCGAACTGGCGCTCCGCCTCGGGGTCTCGCGCACCCCGCTGCGTGCGGCGCTCGCACGGCTCGCGCTCGAAGGACTCGTCGATACCAGCCGCGGCCGCACCGGCGTGGTTCCCGATGTCTCGGTCGAGAGCATCGCGCAGCAATTTGAGGTGCGCGAAGCGCTCGAACTGCAGGCGGCGCGCCTCGCGGCCCGAAGACGCGATCCTGAGGTGTTTGCCGACCTCGCTGAGAGCTTCGCTCACGCCACCGAGACGCTGGCATCCGGCGGCACGGACGCCTACTACGCCGTCGTTGCGCGCTTCGACAACGCGATGGACGACGCAGTCGGCAACCCTGCGATGCGGCAGGCGCTCGAGAGTGTGCGTGTCCACCTGGTGCGAGCACGGCGCCTCGCGCAAGACAACCCGCAGCGACTCGTGCAGGCCGCCGCCGAGCACCGGCTGATCTGCGAGGCGGTTCGCGACGGGGATGCCGAGCTCGCAGCATCCGCGACCGCCGTTCACCTGCGCGGATCGCTCACCACCATCACCGCGACGCTTCAGCAGCGCGCCGCCAACGAGACCACCCCCGGCCCCGACCGGCCGACCCAGGAAGGCGCCTGAATGAAGAACCAGCTCGTGCGGACCTACCGCAGCGAAGAGACCCTGCCGCGCGAGCAGCAACTAGCCTGGAAGATCGCCGAAGTCGCCGCCGATCCGGTGGAGGTCGCGCCCGAGGTCAGCGAGATGATCATCAACCGGGTGATCGACAACGCGGCAGTGGCCACCGCATCCCTGAGTCGCTCACCCGTCGTCGCGGCACGCGGGCAAGCCGAGGCGCATCCCTTCGCTCCCGGCGCCACGGTGTTCGGCTCTCGGGTGCACGCCAGCCCGGAGTGGGCGGCCTTCGCCAACGGCGTCGCCGTGCGCGAGCTCGACTTTCACGACACCTTCCTCGCGGCCGAGTACTCGCACCCGGGCGACAACATCCCGCCGATCCTCGCCGTGGCCCAGCACCGACAGCTGGATGGCGCTGCCCTCGTGCGCGGGATCGCCACCGGCTACGAGATCCAAGTCGATCTCGTCAAGGCGATCAGTCTGCACGCGCACAAGATCGATCACGTCGCCCACCTCGGGCCGAGCGCGGCGGCCGGGATCGGCACGCTGCTCGGCTTGCCGGTCGAGACGATCTACCAGGCGATCGGCCAGGCGCTGCACACGACGACCGCCACCCGGCAGTCCCGCAAGGGCGAGATCTCGACCTGGAAGGCGTACGCCCCCGCCTTCGCGGGCAAGATGGCGATCGAGTCGATCGACCGCGCGATGCGCGGTCAGACCAGTCCCTCGCCGATCTGGGAGGGGGAGGACGGCGTCATCGCCTGGCTGCTCGACGGGCCGGACGCCCGCTACGAGGTGCCGCTGCCCGAGGCTGGCGAGGTCAAGCGTGCGATCCTCGACACGTACACGAAGGAGCACTCGGCCGAGTACCAGGCACAGGCCTGGATCGACCTGGCGCGCAAGCTCGGCGCGCAGCATCCCGAGTTGAAGGATCCCGCGAACATCGACAGGATCGTGCTGGCGACCAGCCACCACACGCACTTCGTGATCGGCTCGGGATCGGGCGATCCGCAGAAGTACGACCCGACAGCCAGTCGCGAGACCCTCGACCACTCGGTGCCATACATCTTCGCGGTGGCGTTGCAAGACGGGGTCTGGAACCACGAGGGGTCGTATTCGCCCGAGCGCGCGGGCCGGCCCGACACTGTCGAGCTGTGGCGCAAGATCACAACGGTCGAAGACCCTGAATGGACTCGTCGCTATCACTCGAACGACCCGAGCGAGAAGGCGTTCGGCGGTCGCGTCGAGATTGCGCTGGCGGACGGGTCGACGATCGTCGACGAGATCGCGGTCGCCGACGCGCATCCCCTGGGCGCACGGCCGTTCGTGCGAGAGAACTACATCGGCAAGTTCCGCTCGCTTGCCGCCGGGGTTCTGTCCAACGAGGAGGTCGAGCGCTTCCTTGACGTGGCTCAGCGCTTGCCAGAGCTCACAGCCGCCGAACTCGACGGGCTCACCGTCTTCGCGACGGGTCTGCCGAAGCCTCCGGCCGGCCTGTTCTAGCGGGCCGCGGCATTTCGCGCTCGCCGCATCCCCGTGTCCAAATGAAGGAGATTTTCGATGGATCACCCGTTCAGCCCCATGCTTTCGTCACGAGACCGTGAGATCTCCTTCATTTGGACAGGAGAGGGACGTGCTTGAAACCGTGATCCCTGCGCACCAGAAGCGCGCGAACTTCAGGGCGGCACTCGCGACGGGCAAGTTGCTCAGGATGCCAGGGGCTTTCAACCCGCTGAGCGCGCAGCTCATTCAAGACAAGGGCTTCGAGGGCGTCTACGTCTCGGGTGCCGTGCTCGCGGCGGACCTCGGGCTTCCCGACATCGGGCTCACCACCCTCACCGAGGTCTCGCAGCGTGCTGGGCAGATCGCTCGAGTGACCGACCTGCCAGCGCTCGTCGACGCCGATACCGGATTCGGTGAGCCGATGAACGTGGCGCGCACCGTGCAACTCATCGAGGATGCCGGGTTGGCCGGTCTGCACATCGAGGATCAGGTCAACCCGAAGCGCTGCGGTCACCTCGACGGCAAGGAGGTCGTCGACGAGAACACGGCGCTCAAGCGGATCCGCGCGGCGGTCGCCGGGCGCAGGGACCCGAACTTCGTGATCATGGCGCGCACCGACATCCGCGGTGTTGAAGGTGGGGTTGAAGGGTTGTCCGCGGCGGTCGACCGCGCGAAGAAGCTCGTGGACGCCGGAGCCGATGCCATCTTCCCGGAGGCGATGGCATCCCTCGAGGAGTTCGCCGCCATCCGCGCCGCCGTCGACGTGCCGATCCTGGCCAACATGACCGAGTTCGGCAAGAGCGAGCTTTTCACCACGAAGCAACTGGCCGACGTCGGGGTCAACATCGTGATCTTCCCTGTGTCACTGTTGCGCCTGGCGATGGGCGCCGCCGAGCGCGGGCTCGACACGTTGCTCGCCGAAGGCTCTCTGACGTCGAAGGTCGCCGAGATGCAAACCCGCGCGCGGCTGTACGAACTGATCGACTATGCGGGATATTCGGACTTCGATGCAGGCATCTTCACCTTCGACCTGAGCAACAATCGAAGCAGCTGATACGGATCGATACAGGCAGGATGTGACCGACATGACGGACATCAAGAAGGGCCTCGCCGGGGTCGTCGTCGACACGACGGCGATCTCGAAGGTCAATCCCGACACCAACTCGCTGCTCTATCGCGGCTACCCCGTGCAGGAGCTCGCCGCGAAATGCTCGTTCGAGCAGGTGGCCTGGCTGCTCTGGCACGGCGAGCTACCCTCCGACGCCGAGTTGGCCGAGTTCACCGCCGCCGAGCGGGCAGGCCGCGCCCTCTCGGCGGACGTGAAGGCCGCCATCGATCTGACCTCGTTGACGGCGCATCCGATGGACGTCGTGCGCACGGCCGTCAGCGTGTTGGGAGCAAACGACCCCCAGGCCGAAGACTCGAGCCCCGAAGCCAACCTCGCCAAGTCGGTCCGGCTGTTCGCTGCTGTGCCCGCCATGGTGGCGTACGACCAGCGCCGTCGCCGGGGGCTTGGCGTCATCGAGTCCCGCGACGACCTCGACTACTCGCGCAACTTTCTCTGGATGACGTTCGGCGAGGAGCAGAGTGATGTCGCCGCCGACGTGTTCCGCATCTCGATGGTGCTCTACGCCGAGCACTCCTTCAACGCCTCGACGTTCACGGCGCGTGTGATCACGAGCACGCTCGCCGACCTGCACTCCGCGGTCGTCGGGGCAATCGGCGCGCTCAAGGGAGCACTTCACGGCGGAGCCAACGAGGCCGTCATGCACATATTCGACGAGATCGGAAGCGCCGACCGAGCCGAGGCCTGGCTCGACCAGGCGCTTCTCGAGAAGCGCAAGATCATGGGATTCGGTCACCGGGTCTACAAGAACGGCGACTCGCGGGTCCCGACCATGCAGGCGGCGATGACGCGGCTGATCGCGGAACACCACGCCGACGACATGCTCGCGCTCTACCAGAATCTCGCGGCGGCCATGGATGAGCGCAAGGCGATCAAGCCGAACCTCGACTACCCGAGCGGTCCCGCCTATCACCTGCTCGGCTTTGACACGGTGACCTTCACGCCGCTGTTCGTGGCATCTCGGGTCACTGGGTGGACGGCGCACATCATGGAGCAACTCTCGTCGAACGCCCTGATCCGGCCGCTCTCGGAATACAACGGAGCCGACGAGCGCCACCTGCCGCAGGGCTGAACGTTCGGCGCACGCCCGACGTTGTTCATACGAAGGGTGGTACGTTCCGGACATGTCGCGGATCCTGGCAGTGGCGCCGGCGTTGCCGGTCCACGTCTATGCGCAGTCCGAGATCACCGCAGAGCTTTCGGACATCATCACGGATGATCGCAGCAAGCGCGCCGTCATGTCTCGCTTCCATGCCGCGGCGGGCATTGGCCACCGCCACACCGTTCTGCCGCTCGAGGAGTACCGCGAGTTGCGCACCTTTCAGCAGGCGAACGACCTGTGGATCACCGAGGGCACCGCGCTCGCCGCCCGCGCCGTCACCGCCGCGCTCGCGACAGCGGGGCTCGACGCCAACCAGGTCGACTATCTGCTCTTCACCTCCGTGACCGGGATGTCGGCGCCGTCGATCGACGCGCGGCTGGTGCCGATCCTGGGCCTGCGTCCGAACATCAAGCGGATGCCGTCGTTCGGTCTGGGATGCGTTGCCGGCGCCGCAGGGTTGGCGCGCGTGCACGACTACCTGCTCGGGCATCCCGATGACATCGCGGTTCTCGTGTCGGTCGAGCTGTGCTCGCTGACTCTGCAACGCGACGACGACTCCATGGCGAACTTCGTGGCCAGCGGCTTGTTCGGCGACGGCGCCGCGGCCGTTGTGGTGGCGGGAGAGCGGAGGGCCGAGGAGCTGGGGATCGCCGGACCCCAGATTTTGGGAACCCTCAGCGCGCTCTACCCCGACAGCGAGAGCGTCATCGGCTGGGACATCGGGGGCAGTGGATTCCGCATCGTGCTGACCGCCGCGGTGTCAGACACGATCGACGCCAACATCGACAACGACGTGCGCGGATTGCTGGCCGATCACGCCCTTCAGCTGGATGATGTGGGCGCCTGGGTCGCCCATCCTGGGGGCCCCAGAGTGCTCGAGGCCTTCGAGCACGGGCTTCACCTCGAACGTGACGACTTGGCGGCGAGTTGGAACTCGCTCGACTCTGTTGGCAACCTGTCATCGTCGTCTGTGCTGCACGTGCTGTCTGACATGCTCGACCAGCCGGTGGGCACGAACGGGGTGCTGTTCGCCCTTGGCCCGGGAGTCGCCAGCGAGTACGTGTTGCTGAGGTGGGCGGCCTGATGCCGCCGGTCCCGCTCTCGTTGGCGCTTTTCACCGTGCTCGTTCTCGTGGTTGGGGCGGAGCGCATTGTCGAGATGGTGTTGTCGGCTCGGCACGCGAACTGGGCATTCGCGCGCGGCGGCATCGAGTCGAATCGACGGCAGCTGCCGTGGATGATCGGTCTCCACGTCGGCATGCTGCTCGGCTCACTCGCCGAGGTCTGGCTGCTAGGGCGGCCATTCCTGCCCGTGCTGGGATGGCCGATGCTGGCGATCGCGGTGGCGAGCCAGGCAGCGCGGTACTGGATCATCGGCTCCCTCGGCCAGCAGTGGAACACGCGGGTCATCGTGGTGCCGGGGATGCCGCTGGTGGCCACCGGGCCGTACCGCTGGTCGTGGCTGCGGCATCCCAACTACGTCGTGGTGGCCGTCGAAGGCATCGCTCTGCCGCTTGTGCACACCGCGTGGATCACCGCCGCCGTCTTCACGGTGCTGAACGCGGTGCTGCTGCTGGGATTCCGGATTCCAGCCGAGAACCGCGCGCTGGCTTCGGCGGCCGGGATCGGCACCGGGGTTCGCACGTGACCGCGACCACCCAGGTGCTGGTGGTGGGTGGTGGTCCGGTCGGGCTGGCGTGCGCCATCGAAGCCCGTATGGCCGGCTTCGACGCGATCGTTGTCGAACCTCGCTCCGGCGTGATCGACAAGGCGTGTGGAGAGGGGCTCATGCCGGGCGCGGTCCCTGCGCTTGCGCGGTTGGGCGTGACCCCGCGCGGGTATCCGCTTCGCGGCATCGACTACCGAGACGGACGGCGCAGCGTTCAGCACCGCTTCTTGGTCGGCAACGCACTCGGAGTTCGGCGCACCACCTTGCACGCCGCTCTCTTGGCCAGGGCGGAGGAGTTGGGCGTGCGTTTCATGGCGGATCGTGTCGATGCCGTCACCCACGACGCTCACCTCGTGCGGGTTCGCACCGCTGGGGCGGTCGACATCGAGGCCGATTGGCTTCTCGCGGCCGACGGCCTCCACTCGAGTGTCGCGCGGGTGACCGGTCTGCATCTGCCTACTCCGCGAGCGAGGCGACGCTACGGACTGCGTCGCCATTTTGCGGTCGAGCCGTGGTCTGACTTGATTGAGATCCACTGGACCCCGCTCGGCGAGATCTACGTGACCCCCACCGCAGATGGCATGGTCGGCTTGGCGTTGCTGACTCGCAAGGGTGTCAACTTCGACGACGCATTGGCCGGGGCGCCGGAGCTCGCCGCGCGCGTGCGCGGGGCGGAATCGGCGAGCGAACTGCGCGGCGCCGGCCCGTTCCGTCAGAACACCCGGGCGCGCACGTCCGGCCGCGTGCTGCTGGTCGGCGACGCGTCGGGCTATGTCGATGCGCTCACTGGGGAGGGCATCCGGATCGGGATCGCTCAGGCGCGCGCTGCCGTCGCTGCGGTGGCGAGCGGCCAGGTCGCGAGCTACGAGAAGGCGTGGTCAGAGGTGACGAGCGACTTCCGTCGGCTCACCGGAACTCTGGTGCGACTGGCCACCTCGCCCGCGCGCCGATTCATCGTGCCGGTGTCGCACGCTGCTCCGGCCATCTTCGAGTCTGCGGTTGAGCGCCTCGCCCGCTGACGAGCTAGTGAAGCCCGAGCAGAGCCTTCAATTCGGCGGCGTTCTCTGCGATGGCGATCGCTCCCGCAGCCTCAGCTCGAGAGCCGTAGCCCCAGGTGACGAAGATCGTGGGAACGCCGTGGTGGGCCGCGCCCTCGACGTCGTGGTGACGATCCCCCACTAGAACTGTGCTGCTGAGGTCGGCGCCGCCCGCCTCGAGCCGCCGGAGTGCTTCTTCGACGACGTCCCTTTTCGCGCTGCGCACCTCGTCGTCGCTGGCTCCGGTGAGCTCGTCGAACGGCCCGAGCAGCCCGAAATGGGTCAGCACCGCGCGAGCAGGGGTCTCGGGTTTCGACGTCGCGAGCGAGAGCGAGATGCCCGCGGCATGGATCGCGTGCAGCACCTCGGCGACTCCCGGGTACAAGGCCGCGTCGTAGACCCCGACCGCGAGATATTTCTGCCGATAGATCTCCAGAGCGCGCTGCGACAGCTCTGCATCGAAACCGGCGAGATCCCGGAACGAGTCGAGAATCGGCGGCCCCACCCAGGCGAGCAACTCTGCGGGGGTGGGCACGGGCAGGCTGAGCTGCTCAAAGGTGTAAGCCAGAGTGGCCGTGATGCCGGGAGCCGAGTCGACGATCGTTCCATCGAGGTCGAACAGCACGGTGGTGTATGGCAATGGCATGGGGCGCTCAGCCTAGCCTCGCGGTCGCTGTTCTGCCGTCGGCCGGCGGTCGCGGGTTAGCCTGGAAGCATGACAACTCCACCTGCGGCGCGGACGACGTCGTCCGCTCTGCCCACCCTCGCCGTCTTGCTCCCGTCGATCCTGGTTGCCCTGCCGATCGCGGTCGGTCGTCTCGTTGAGGCCGTGCTTGACAGCGCGAACCCGGCTCATGTCGACGTGAAGCAGCCCCTGGCCTACCTGAGCGAGATCCTGGGATGGTCGTTCGGCGTTCTGGCGGTGCTGCTGGTAGCGATTGTGGTGGTGTTCGCCCTCGACTACCGACGGGCTCGCTCGTTCAACCCACTGAAGGTGCCGCTGCTGGTGCTCGGGGTGCAGATCGTGCTCGGAGTGCTCGCGCTCGTCTTCAACGGGATCATCTCGGCGGCCGGCGGCTCATAGGCAAGCCAGAGCCAGCAAAGGTCCGGGCTAGAACAGCCTCGAGTGCCCGGTCTCGAGACCGCGCATCGCGTCATAGTCGAGCAGCAGGCAGCGGATGCCGCGATCGGTCGCCAGCGTGCGCGCCTGCGGCTTGATCTCCTGCGCGGCGAACACGCCGCTGACCGGCGCGAGCAACGGGTTGCGGTTCATGAGCTCGAGGTACCTGGTCAACTGCTCGACCCCGTCGATGTCGCCGCGCCGCTTGATCTCGACGGCGACGCTGGCCCCCGCAGCATCCCGAGCCAGGATGTCAACAGGCCCGATGGCGGTCATGTACTCGCGCCGCACCAGGGTGAAACCCGCGCCCAGCAACTCGATCTGCTCGGCGAGCAGCCGTTGGAGGTCGGCCTCGACGCCGTCCTTCTGCAGCCCGGGATCGATGCCCAGTTCGTGCTCTGAGTCGTGCAGCACCTCGTGGATCGAGATGACCAGCATGTCGGCCGTTTTCGCGTTGGTGACGCGCCAGAGCTGCGTGACGCCCGCAGCTGCGCGCTCCTCGTCGACCTCGTCGACCACGAAGGTGGCGGGCGGGCTCATCCAGTTCAGCGGTTTGTAGCTGAGCGAGTCGGAGTGCACGAGAACGCTGCCATCGGCCTTGACGACCAAGAGGCGCGTGGCGAGCGGCAGGTGCGCGCTCAGTCGCCCGGCGTAATCGACGGAGCAGCGGGCAACGACCAGACGCACGCAGCGAGCCTAGTTCTGGTCGGCGTTGCCCGTCCGCGCGAAGCGGCCGGCGCGCTCGCGAGCGGCGGGCGCCGACAACACCGCGAGAAGGATCAGGGCCAGCACGATCCACAGCGCGTTGAGCAGGCCGATGCGGTCGCCGACGAATCCGATCACAGGCGGACCGACCAGAAACGCAAGGTATCCGATGGTCGCCACGGCGCTCACTCGCGCCGCCGCGCGGGTCGGGTCGTCTCCCGCCGCCGACATCCCCATCGGGAATCCGAGTGAGGCACCGAGCCCCCAGAGCACAATGCCGGCGACGGCCACCGGCACGGAGGGCACCAGGATGACGATGGCCAGCCCGACGGCCGCTGCCAGCCCCGATGCGCGCAACGCCACAACGCGGCCGACCCGGTCGATGAGCGGTCCGCCCACAATCCTGCCGATGGTCATCGAGACGGTGAAGACGCCGAACAGCAGGGCGCCCTGCCCGTTGTCGACCCCCCGGCCGTCGACCATGGCCAGCGCGAGCCAGTCATTGGCGGAGCCCTCGGTGAAAGCCATTCCGAGCACGATCAGTCCGATCAGCAGGGTGCGGGGCTCGAGCCAGGTCGCCATCCGATCGCGAAAGGTCAGCGTCGCCGCGGGCGAGCCGTCGTCGGCAAGATGCACCTCGTCGGGGATGAAGCGCGCCACGATCGGCACCGCGATGATCAGCAGCACTCCAACAGCACTGAGGTGCCAGACCGGGTCGATTCCCGCGAAGGCAGCTGCGGAACCGATGCCTGCGCCGGCCACCGTTCCCAGGCTCCAGCTGGCATGGAAGAGCGGCATGATCGTGCGTCCCGTCGTGCGCTCGACGGCCGCGCCCTCGACGTTCATCGCGACGTCGCAGATCGAGCTGCAGAAGCCGTACAGCACCAGCGCCGCGAGCACGACCCCGAAACTCGACAGCACCGTGGTGCCGAATCCGACTCCGGCAAGCGCGACGCCCGCGACAATCAAAGCGAGCCGGATTGACTGCCGCCCCCCGAGCCAGTGCACGATGTGGCTCGCCAGGATCAGTCCGACTACCGCGCCCACCGACAGGCCGAAGATCAGAATTCCGACCTGGGCCACCGTGATGCTGAGGTGGTCGCGAACGCTGGGGATGCGAGCCACCCAGGCCGAGATGCCGAATCCGTTGAGCGCGAAGGCGACGAAGACGGCGTTGCGCCACGCGGAGGGGCGAACAGATCGCGGGGTCGTGGTCACCGGTCTCACGCTAGCAAGGAGTGGCGCCGCAAAGTCCGCACCATTCATATTCTTCACAAATGTGTGAAAGAAGTGTATGGTCACGCTCATGAGCAGAGTGATCGAGGCCACGGGCCTTGTGAAGAAGTTCGGCCGCACGCGCGCCCTCGACGGGCTCGACCTCAGCGTGAAGGAGGGTGAGGTCCACGGCTTTCTCGGGCCCAACGGCGCGGGCAAGTCGACCACCATCCGCGTGCTGCTCGGAATGCTCAGAGCCAACGGCGGCACGGCGACCGTGTTCGGCAGCGACCCGTGGCGGGATGCCGTCGGCATCCACCGCAACGTGGCCTACGTTCCCGGCGACGTGAGCTTGTGGCCCAACCTCTCGGGCGGCGAGACGATCGACTACCTCACCCGGCTGCGCGGCGGAGCCGACCCCGCTTTGCGTGCGCGGCTGCTGAAAGACTTCGAGCTTGATCCCAAGAAGCGCGGCCGCAGCTACTCGAAGGGCAACCGGCAGAAGGTCGCCCTGGTAGCCGCGTTTGCCCGCCCGGCGAGGTTGTACATCCTCGATGAGCCGACGAGCGGTCTCGACCCTGTCATGGAATCGGTCTTCCGCCGAGAGATCGAGCGCGTTCGGAACGACGGGGCAACGGTCCTGCTGTCCAGCCACATTCTGAGCGAGGTCGAGCAACTCTGCGACCGGGTGACGATCGTTCGAGCCGGCAAGGCGGTCGAGACGGGAGCGCTCGATGAACTGCGCCACCTGACGCGCACCAGCTTCAGAGTGACCACCACGGCGACCCTCGCCCAGGTGAGCAAGGTCGCCGGCGTGCATGACGCCCGCATGGAGGCAGAGCACCTCGCCTTTGACGTGGACACCGACTCGCTCGAACCGGTACTCGCCGCGCTCACCCAGGCAGGCGTCACCTCCTTGACGGTCTCGCCCCCCTCGCTCGAGGAGCTCTTCCTGCGGCACTACGGCGACCAGTTCGACGCGGAGCCGGCAGCGTGACCACGATCCGGATCTTCTTGCAGCAGGCAAGAAGGGATCGCCTCACCCTGCCCATCTGGATCGTCGGCACTGTGCTGTTGCTGGCGGTCGCAGGCGCCTCGGTCGGTCAGGAGTACGGCGACACGGCGGGGCGCACCAGCATTCTGACGGTCGCGCTCGCCACGCCGGCGCTGCTCGCGCTGCGCGGCATCCCCCACGGCGCCTCGCTCGGTTCGGCTGTGCACTTCCAGTCGTTCGCCTTCCTGGCGGTGACCATCGGGCTGATGAACATCTTCTTGGCGACGCGGCACGGGAGAGCCGACGAAGAGAAGGGGCGGCGCGAACTGGTGCTGGCCGCGCCGGTCTCGCGACTTGCAGCTCCGGTCGCGACCCTGCTGCTCGGGCTCATCGCGAACGGGATCTTCGTCGTGCTGGCCATCGGCGGCTACCTGTCGGCCGGGGTTTCGTTGTCGGGAGCCGTGGTCAGCGCGGTCGCGCTGGGCATCACCGGACTGGCCTTCCTCGGGTTGAGCATGCTCGCTGGCGAGCTCGCCGAGACCTCGCGCGGTGCGAACACTATCGGGGTGATTCTGGTGCTGGGCGCGTACGCGCTCCGCGGTGCCGGCGACGCTCTCGGGCGCCCAGACGTCGTCAAGCTGACGCTGCAGCCTGCGTGGCCGAGTTGGGTCTCGCCGATCGGCTGGGGGCAGCAGACGCTGGCGTTCACCGAGAACCGGTGGTGGCCGGTCGGGTTGGTCGCCGCCCTTGCGGTCGTTGCGGTGGGCGTCGCGCTCCGCGTCCACTCTCGACGCGAACTGGGCGCGAGCCTGCTTCCCGAGCGTTCCGGCCGCGCCGCGGCGCTCCCAACTCTCCGTTCGCCTGTTGGCCTTGCCTGGCGTCAGCAGTGGCCGAGCCTGATTGCCTGGGCGGGCGGTTCTGCTCTGCTCGGCCTCGTGCTCGGCTCGTTCGTGGCGGCGTTCTCGAAGGCCAACATCGACAGCCCTCAGATCCAGGCGGTTCTGCAGAGCCTTGGTCACACCGATGCGAGCGACATGGGCAAGACACTCATCACCGCGGTGATGGTGATGGTCGGCGCGGTCGCCGCCGCCGCAGGCGTGCAAGCGGTGCTTCGGATGCGAGATGAAGAGGTTGACGGCAGGCTCGAGACCGTGCTGGCATCCCCTCGCTCCCGTGTCGGGTGGCTGCTCTCGTACACGGCGGTCGCGGCCGCCAGCGTTCTGATCGTGCTGGTGGCGACCGGAGTCGCGAGCGCCGCGGGCTTCGCGGCCGTCGGTCAGCAGAGCAACGCCTGGCTCGCCATGGGCAGCGCGCTCGTTCAGGCACCCGCCGCGCTCTCGTTCGTCGCAGCGACGGCGCTGTTCGTGGGGCTGCTGCCGCGGCTCGCCGTGACGCTGGGCTGGGCGGTGTTCGGGATCCTCATCGGGTTCGGCCTGTTCGGCGGGCTGTTGAACCTGCCGAAGGGTTGGGACAAGGTCAGCCCGATCGCCAACGTTCCGGCTCTGCCGACCGATGACTGGGTGCCGACGATCGTGCTGGGAGCCATCGCCGTGGTCGCCACCGCGCTAGGGGCCATGGCCATGCGTCGGAGAGACATGTCGACGTGAGCGATCCCAATCCGGTGGGTGAGTTCGTCGAACGCGCTGCGAGCGAGCTCGCCGCAGAGGGCTTCCCCCGGATGCCCGCTTACGTGCTCATGACCCTCACCGCGACAGACGCCGGTCGCCTCACCGCCGCAGAACTCGGCGAGCGGATCGGCGTTAGTGCCGCGGCCATCTCTGGCGCAGTTCGCTACCTGAGCCTGTTGGGATTCGTGCGAAGCACCACACAGCCGGGCAGCCGCAAGCACGTGTACGCCCTGTCGGAGACCCCCTGGTACGCGTATTCGCTGAGTCGGCCCGAGCTGTATCTGCGCACCGAAACGCTGCTGCGTGCCGGAGCCGAGCAGATGCCGGCCGGATCACCAGCGCGGGAGCGGATTGAAGAGATGGCCGACTTCTTCTCGTTCCTGTCCGAGCGTCTGCCGCAGTTGCTTGTCGAGTGGCGAGAGCGTCGCGAAGGATCGGTCTAGCGGGAGTGCGCGGCGACCAGCCGGTCGTAGGTGGCATCGAGCCCGCCGTCCACCTTCTGCCGAGCCAGATCTGCCAGGTGCCAGTCGACGATTTCGTGAACACCTTCGGCGAACGGGATCGTGGCCTGCCATCCGGGAACGAGCGACTTGATTCGCGAGTTGTCGAACAGCACGCTGTGCGCCTTGTCACCGAGCAGGCCGTCGCCGTACTCCACCTCGCGGGCCAGGGTCTCGCTTGCCACGTGGACGATCTGCGGCTCGACACCGAGCGCGCCGGCGAAAAGACCGGCGATCGCATCCCAGGTGAGGGACTCATCCGAGGTGATCTGCACGGGTGCCCCGAGAGCGTGCGGGTTGCCGAGCAGTCCGACAAAAGCCCGCGCGAAGTCGCGCGCGTGGGTGAGCGTCCAGAGCGAGGTGCCATCGCCATGCAGAACGATCGGCACGCCACGTTTCAGCCGATCGAGCACCGTCCACCCCCCGTCGAGCGGGATCAGCGTCGCGTCGTAGGTGTGCGATGGCCGCACGATCGTCATCGGAAAGCCGCTCTCACGGTAGGCCGAAACCAAAAGGTCTTCGCACGCGATCTTGTTGCGCGAGTACTCCCAGAACGGATTGCGCAGCGGCGTCGACTCGACGATCGGCAGGTGGGCGACCGGCTTCTGGTACGCAGACGCGGAGGAAATGAAGACGTACTGCCCGGTCCGCCCCGAGAACAGCTCGATGTCGGCGGCGACCTGATGGGTCTCAAATGCGCGAAAGTTCGCGACAACATCGAAGTCGCGCGTGCCGATCGCTGATCGGATCGATGCCGGATCATCGGCGTCGCCGATCACGGACTCCACGCCGTCGATGGCAGGACGCAATGTGCTCGTGCCCCGGTTGAGGAGGGTGACCTCCATTCCTCGCTGCACGGCGAGTCGGCTGACCGACCCGCTGATAATTCCGTTGCCGCCGATGAGGAGAACGCGTTGAGCCGTCACGATCTCTTAGGCTCCCACCATGACGCCTGCATCACAAACCGCCTCAGCATCTCGCCCATCCGGGATCAAGACCGACGAACTGGATCCGGCGGTCCGGCCACAGGACGATCTGTTTCGACACGTCAACGGCAAGTGGATCGCGCGCACCGAGATCCCGAGCGACAAGGCACGGTGGGGCTCGTTCTACCTGCTCGCCGAGGCCGCCGAGAAGGCGGTGCACGACATCATCGAAGAGTCGCAGACCGCGAAGCCGGGCACCGAGGCTCGCAAGGTTGGCGATCTGTATTCCAGCTTCATGGATGAGGAGCGCATCGAGAAGGTCGGCCTGTCCGCCCTGGCTGGCGACTTGGATGCCGTGCAGAAGATCGACTCCGTCCCCGCTCTGGTCTCTGAACTGGGGCGTTTCGAGCGCCTGGGCACCAGCGGATTCCTCCAGGCTTTTGTGGACAACGACCCCGGCAACCCCGAGCGGTACCTGGTGTTCCTCGAGCAGGGCGGCATCGGCCTGCCAGACGAGTCGTACTTCCGCGAGGAGAAGTTCGCCGAGATCCGCGCCGGGTACCAGCTCTTCCTGGAGCGGATGTTCTCGCTGGCTGGTCTCTCCGATCCTGCCGAGCGCGCCGGCCGAGTGTTCGCGCTCGAGACCGAGATCGCCTCCCAGCACTGGGACAACGTGCGCACCCGCGACAGCCAGGCGACATACAACCTGCTGCCATGGAGCGAGGTCGAGAAGCTCGCGGGCTCGGCACCGCTGGACGACTGGCTCGCCGGGCTCGATGTGCCGGCCGGCGCGTTCGACGAGGTCGTGGTACGCGAGCCCAGCTTCGTCACGGGGATCGGCGCGCTGTTGACGGCCGACCGCCTCGAGAGCTGGACAGACTGGCTGCGGTGGCAGCTCATCCGCTCGTCAGCTCCGTATCTGACGAAGGAGGTCGTCGAGGCGAACTTCGAGTTCTACGGCAAGACGCTCACCGGCACGCCCGAGTTGCGGGCCCGCTGGAAGCGCGGCGTCTCGGTAGTCGAAGGCGCAATGGGCGAGGCCGTTGGCCGGATCTATGTCGAACGCCACTTCAGTCCGGCGGCGAAGACCGCAATGGATGCCCTGGTCGCCCGCCTGATCGACGCCTACCGCGACAGCATCACCAACCTCGACTGGATGACAGCGGCCACCCGCGGCCGCGCGCTCGAGAAGCTCAGCAAGTTCACCCCGAAGATCGGCTACCCCGATACGTGGCGCGACTACTCGAAGCTCGTGATCGTTGCGGATGACCTGCTCGCCAACGTGCGTGCCACAACCGAGTTCGAGTTTCAGCGCGAGCTCGGCAAGATCGGCAAACCACTCGACCGGGGTGAATGGTTCATGACGCCCCAGACGATCAACGCCTATTACAACCCGGGGTTCAACGAGATCGTCTTTCCGGCGGCGATCCTGCAGTACCCCTTCTTCGACGAGGCGCGGGATGCCGCAGCCAACTTCGGCGCGATCGGCGCCGTCATCGGCCACGAGATCGGTCACGGATTCGACGACCAGGGCTCGCAGTACGACGGGGACGGCAGGCTCACCAACTGGTGGACGGACGACGACCGGGCTGCCTTCGAGCAGCGGGCTGCTGCCTTGATCGCGCAGTACGACACCCTCGTTCCTCATGGGCTCAAGGGACATCACGTCAACGGGGCATTGACCATCGGCGAGAACATCGGCGACCTCGGCGGTCTGGCCATCGCCTGGAAGGCGTACCTCTTGTCTCTTGAGGGCGCCGAGCCGCCGGTGATCGACGGGATGACCGGCGCCAAGCGCCTCTTCCTCAGTTGGGCGCAGGCCTGGCAGATCAAGGTCCGCGACGAGGAGGCCCTCCGGCTGCTGTCGATCGATCCGCATTCGCCGAACGAGTTCCGCTGCAATCAGATCGTGCGCAACATCGACGAGTTCGCCGACACGTTCGGGCTCACCGAGAGCGACGCTTTGTGGCTGGCGCCCGAGGAGCGCGTGCGCATCTGGTAGCGGGGTTTTTAGAGGGCTTTTCACTTTGCCCCTTGTCCCCTAGAAGGGGGACCGCTACATTGAACGTTTGGGAGTCCCCCATCCCGACTGTTCGGGGGGCGGCCCACGTCCCGCTCGGCTCACCCCCGTGTCGAGCGGGGAACCCGACAGCAGCGCGCCTTCCCCCGAGGCGTGCGCTCTTGTCGTGGTGGTATCGCGATTCCCCCTCAGCAAGGATTCCCCCCATGATCAAGCGAATCACAGCGGCGCTCGTTGCCGTCGCTCTCGGACTCGGCCTGTCCCTGGTAGCCGTTTCCGCCGCCCAGGCGCACACCGGCGACCTCAATGCCACAGCGGTCTGTCAAGACAACGGCACGTACCTGGTGACCTATAAGCTCACGATTTCGAACACGAGCGAGGCCGGTACCACCAAGTGGAGCATCGGCACATCGTCTTTCGCTCACACGCCGACGAGCAACGCAGACCTGCCGGGCACCGTACAGCCCGGAACGGTCGCCTCGACCGGCGCCGGAGCTTACGTGCTGGGAACCACCACGGTGCCTGGCTCGACGACCACGGCTCCCTGGGCATACGCCTACACGACCTGGGTCCCCGACAACTTCTCCAAGGGTTCAGACGGGGGCGACATCTCGCTCGCCGGTACCTGCGGTGACACGCCCGACTCGAAGAAGATCACTTTCTGCCACTACGACAGCGGCCAGGGCGGCAAATACACCCTGAACACGACGAGCGTCGCGGCCTTCTACACGGCTGGGCACATCAATCACCCCAACGACATCTTCCCGGCGGGGTCGGTGACAAAACAGGGCGTCACCCACACCTGGGCGGCCCAAGGCGACCAGTCCCTTCTCAATTGGGATAAGTGTGTAGCGATCGATGCGGCCGCAGCGATTGCGGTCACCACGCCCAGTTGCCAGTCGGCTTCGGTCGCGACCTGGAGTGGGCTGCTCAACGCAACCGGCGGCGCAATCGACGCGTCGGTCGGCACCCACAGCGCTGTCGCCACGGCGACCAACAACCACCAGTTCCCGGCGGGAGCAGGCGTGAGCGCAGATGGCAAGACGAAGACGATCAGCTACACCATCACCGGGGCAACATCCGGATCCCCCTGCTGGCCGGCCGACGCATCCGCGGGCGTGACCCTCACTCAGCCGACCTGCTCGACCGGTGCGACTGCCGCGGCAACGGCCGGCACCTTCATCGCCGACGTGCAGACCTCGGGTCAGACAAGCGGACCGGGCACGGAGACTTTCGTGTTCACCGCGACGTCGGGCCACAAGTTCCCTGCGGGTGCTGGCGTCAGCAACGACGGTTCGACCTTGACGATCTCGCAAGCGCTCGCCGGGCCGGACACCAGCCTGTGCCCGACGCTCGTGCCGAGCGCGCCGGTCGTCAAAGACCTTTGTGAAACGTCCAACGACCACTACGGCCTGCCCATCGGCCCCGCCGGGGTTTCGTACTCGCGCAGTGGTTTGGACATCATCGCGACGATCACGGCCGCAGACACCTTCTGGGGCACGCTGCCGGCCGGCTGGGTTCTGAACGGTGACGGGACCGCGACCTACGCGTTCACGAACACCACATGGACCAACGTCGACTGCTACCCGCCGGTGTCCTGCACCCTGTCCGGAACTTCGGACACGGAGTCCGGAGACCTCGCCCCTGTGCAGGGCCTCGACGGGCTGATCTTCGACGGTCCAACCGCGGTTGGTCAGGCGAAGGACATCTACTACCGGGTCCTGAGCGGCAATGCGCAAGGTATCAGCGGAATCGGCTACACGGTGGCTCCCGGGTCCAACGGATTCACGGCGCAGATCGTGATCGAGGTCGACCCGAACACCGACCTGAGTGCGACTCCGGGTGTGAACCATTACGCCACCCTCACGGCAGTCGTTAGTGGCTCTGGTGTCTTCACCAACCTCGAGACGCAGGCTATCTGGTACACCAACAAGATCGCCTACGGCGACGCGGGGGGTCAGGGCAACCCGATCACCTACGCGGCGCTGGTTGCGCTGATGCCCGCGAACACGCTTCTGTCGGCGCCGAGCCTGCACCTGCAGTCCAATTCGCCGGCCGACGCGCACTCGGTGGTCAGTTCGTTGACCAGTTCGTGCGGGACGTTCAGCTACGGCCTCATCCACGTTCCCAGCTCGGTGTCGCACACGAACCAGAGTTGCAACGTGGACAGCCAACTGGTTGGCGGAGTCATCACGGTCGGGATCACGGAACACGTGACCTACTCGATCGTGGATTCCACCTCCACCACGGTGCCTTTCAACAGCGTGTCCGGCAAGACCGGAGAGCTGACACCCGGTACCTACACGGTGACGGCGACGCCGGACAGCGGATACGGTCTCGACCCCGATATCAGCGGTGACGTCGTGATCAGCGCCTACGGTGACGACTGCGGCCACGTTGACGCCTCGGTCTCGCCGGGCGCGACGCCGCACAACCAGTACTGCAACACCGACGCCAAGCCGGCGGCGCTTGTCAACGGTTACATCACCGTCAACGTCACGCCCGGGATCGACTACGTGGTGACCAACGCCTCGAACACGGTCATCCCGTTCAACCCGCTCACGGGTGACACGGCGCTGCTCCCAGTGGGCGACTACACGGTGGCGCCGACGGCGCAAGCCGGGTTCGTGCTGGTCCCCCCGGGGAACATCGCGCTCCAGATCGCCGCCTACACCGGCGTAGATTGCTTCCAGGAGCACACCTCGCCGTTGGTGGATCCGTCCGCCGTGCAGGTGCAGCTCGGCTGCAGCACGGCCGGGTCGTACACGCTGTCCAACAACCAGTCCGACCCGACCGCGGTGATCTGGACCGTGAACGGTTCGACGGTCGCGCAGAGCACGTACAGTGTGGTCACCCCCAGCACCGTGGTCGTGCACGCGGCAGCCCATGGGCCGGCCTTTGGCCTCGAAACCGGAGCCACGACCGACTGGACGTTCCACTTCGCGTTCCCGGCGACCTGCGACCTGAAGACACTCGCACTGACGGGCAACGCGCCCGGCGGCATCATGGTGCTGGCTGGATTCATGCTGCTGTTCGGACTGGTGCTGGTGCGCCGCTCGATCCGGCTCCGGACGACCGCCCGCAGCTGAGCGCTGTTCCCCGTGCGTCCCTGCTGAGAGGGGCGCACGGGGTTCCCTCACTGTCCCGCGTGCTGGTGCGCGCCACGCACGATCCTGCGTAGCATGGGGCGCGACCCTGGCGCACCGAGAAGCCGGCTACCTGGGAAGGTTGCCCCGTGACTGAAGTCGCGTACACCCGCGAACGGCGCGACCGCGTGCGCGCGCCGCGGGAAGCGCGGCATCGGGCGCCGCATCCAACAGAGAACTTCTCGAGCAGTTTCAGTGCGCTTGGCGACCTTGCATACGAGGGCGCTCAGGTGTCGGCGTCGGTCACCGATCTCGACACCGGCCGCTCACTGCTCGGGATCGATGACCGCATCGTGCTCCCGACGGCGAGCATCGGCAAGATTCTGTTGCTGGTTGAGGTGTCAGCGCGGCTCACCGAGCGCGACTTCTCGGGCTACGGCATCCTCGACAAGACTCCGCGGGATGCCGTGGGTGACTCCGGCATCTGGCAGCACCTCCAGGCGCCATCCCTGCCGGTCGCCGACCTCGCCACCCTGGTCGGAGCGACCAGCGACAACCTGGCCACCAACGTGCTGCTTCGTCAGGTCGGACTGCAGTCGGTGCGGGCCCGCACCGAGTCGCTGGGGCTGTTGCGCACGGCACTGCTCGACCTGGTGCGCGACAGCCGCGGACCGGATGACGCCCCGCAACTCTCGGTCGGCTCGACGGCAGAACTCAGCTGGCTGTTCGGGGCACTCGCTCGGGGCGAGGTGGTCGACACGCTCACCAGCAGCCGAGTGCTCGGCTGGCTCTCGCTCAACTCTGATCTCTCGATGGTGGCCAGCGCGTTCGGGCTCGACCCGCTCTCGCACCGCGGCGTCGATCACGGGATGCTGCTCGTCAACAAGACAGGTGCGGACACCGGTGTGCGCTCCGAGGCGGGAGTGATGCGCGGGCCGCGGGCGGCAGTGTCGTACGCGGTGTCCGTGCAGTTCAACGACAGCGGCATCTCGGCACGGCTGCGTGTTCTCGACGCGATGCGCACCGTGGGATTCGACCTGCTGGAGTATGTGCACTGACCCGCGCTGACCAGGTGACAAGGTCGCGGAGCAAATTCATCCTTGTCCCCCCAAGGGGGGACCTGCTACGTTGAGCCAGTCGCGCGAGCGCCGTGTCCCCCGCACGGTTGCCTTCCCCCGCAGCGCGGCAGAATACGGTGACCCCCACCAGATCTTCCGACCTGACTCGCCCCCACCCATCGAGCGCTGCGCACCCGAAGTTCGCGCGTTCGAGCTTGCACCCACTGCCCGGCTCACCCCGCCCCGGGCGTCCTGATTGGCGTGCGCCCCCGCGCACATTCCTGACCTCAGCTGAAGGAATCCCCCCGTGTTGAAGAAGTTTCTTGCCGCATTGGGCACTCTTGCCCTCGTTCTCGGTCTCGTGGCGCTCATCGCCGGTCCGGCCAGCGCGCACAACCACACCGTCTCTGCCAGCTGCGCCGCCGGCGTTTCGGTCAACCTGACCAATTACGCGACGAGCGACGCGAGCAAGCACAACACGGTCGGCGTGTGGATCGACGGCGTGCAGGTGACCAACAACCCGAGCTTCGGAGGGTCGTTCTCTCAGACCTACCCATTCTCGGCCGGTCAGGCGAGCCACAGCTATCGCGTGCTCGTCACCGCCTACGACAACAACGCCGCATACGGGTTCGACACCGGCGTCGTCACAGTCAAGGGATGCGAGACAGCGGTCACTCCGGCCCCGGCGACCGCGACCAACCCCTATTGCACCGCTGCGGTCACGGTAGGCGGGGGTGGTTACACGATTCCCACCCAGCAATCCGGCGTGCAGTACCAGTTGTGGAACCCCGTCGCCAGTACTTGGGCGAACATCGCTGCGGGAACGTACAGCGCCGGACCGGGCGCGGTCGTCAAGATCCAGGCGATCGCGACATCGGGCTACAAGTTCACGCAAGGCGCGACGACCTCGTGGACCTTCACTCTGACGACCCCGGACGCGTCGAAGTGCGTCGTGCCCGTCGCGCCGACGGCTGACGCGTCGGAGTGCACCGCCACGCCTGGCTCGTCGACGACCGCCACGTACACGATTCCGATCGCGCCGGCCGGATACAACTTCTTCCTCCAGGGCAGCAACACCCCGTTGACCGGCGGCACGGTGGATGTCACCGCCTTCCCGACCACCATCGTGATCGTCGCGAAGGCCAACCCCGGGTACACCTTCCCGGCGGGCACCACCACGACCTGGACGTTCACGTTCTCGTCGCCGGGTGACTGCCACGTGAACGTGGCTCCCGCGGCCGTGGTGTCGAACCCCGCGGCCTGCACAGGCCCCGGTGTGTCGTCGAACAACGGGTTCACGATCACCGCGACCCCCGGTGTTATCTACCACCTGTCGACGGATGCCACCCCGCTCTCCGCCGGCTTCCACAGCCTGGGTTCGGGTGCCGGCAGCGTCGAGATCCAGGCGACGGCAGACGCCCACTACGTGCTGACCGGCACCGTCGATTGGAAGTTCACGTTCGTGGCGGCGGCCGACTGCCTCGTGCCGGTGCCAGCCGGCGACCCGGTGTTCGTTGACAGCGCCTGTGACGCCGCTCACCCCGGTACCGCGTTCTTGGGCACATACACCGTGCTCGCCGCCGACCACGTGACGTACTTCGCCAGCGTGAACGGCTCGGCGCCCGCGGCCCTAGTTGTGGGCTTCAACAACACGGCGCAGCCGGCTGACGTCGTGGTGATCACCCCGGTCGTCGACTTCGGATACGTCATCACGCCGGCGATTGCGTCCGAGAAGCTCTCCCACACGTTCAAGGCGGCGGCGACCGACTGCCTCGTGAAGGCAGATTTCGTTCAGCCCAAGGCGACCTCGCAGTCGTGCGTCGTGACCAGCTTGGATGGACTTGACGCGAAGGCGACTCACACGCTCACGGATGCCTTCATCACCATCCCGAGCATCGTCGACTCACCGCATGTGACGTACTTCATCAATGGCGTGGAGGCCGCCTCCGGCGATCACGTCCTCGCGCCGGGCACCTACTCGGTGTCCGCGATGGCGAAGACCGGCTACTTCCTCCAGGGCTACAACGGGCCGTGGAGTGAGACGCTGACCTCTGCGGCGCCCTGTGGCGATCTCATCACGCATCCGCTGGTGTTCCCGCTGGCCACCCAGGTGCGGTTGGGCTGCTTCACCAATGGGTCGTACTCGCTGTCGAACAGCATCAACGACGCCGCGGCGCTGACCTGGACGGTCAACGGTTCGGTGGTTTCTCCGGGAACGTACAAGGTGGGCACCCCCAGCACCGTTGTCGTCCACGCGGCAGCCAATGGGCCGGCCTATGGCCTCGAGACCGGGGCCACGACCGACTGGACGTTCCATTTCGTCCGGCCGACGAGCTGCGACCTGACCACCCTGGCCCTCACCGGCTCGACGCCGACGGGCTGGATCATTTTCGGTTACATGTTGCTGGTCTCCGGACTGGCGCTGGTCGCGGTGCGCTTCGTGCGACGCCGCGATGGCCAGATGTAGCCGCCAGACGGCGTCGTTCCGCCCCCGTGTGCTGAGACTCGAGGGGCGGGACGACGCTCTTACCAGGCTCTGAATGGGTATCCCCCAACAGCGTCGGTGCACTCCGCCGGGCGCGAAACTCTCTCAGCTAGGACCCCTCCCCCGTGTTCAGAAAAATAGTCGCTTCCGCCGCCGCCGCTCTCGTCGCCGTTTCGCTGGCCGCCGTCGGGGTCACCGACTCTGGCCCCGCTCACGGATCCCCGATCGTTCGCGGTGACCTGACAACTCTCGCGCTCACCGGCACAGACGACCTGGGCTGGATTCTGCTTGCGGTCATCCTCCTGCAGTTCGGTGTCTGCATCTTGGCCGTGCGTGCTGTTCTGAACCGGCGGCGGGTGGCTCAGCACCGCGCAGGGTGAGTCTCGGTTCGTCCGGTGCTGAGAACCGGGTGAGCCGATCGAAACACGATGCCCCGTCTTCCAACCCGACTTTGCGGGGACGGGGCATTCGTGTTGCCAGCGTAAGGTCTGCGGACCCTTCGGCACCCGGCCTAACCTGGACCGGTGCCAGGCGCCCCGATTCCGTCCGACAGCCCGCTGCCGGTCGACCACCCTCTGCGCGACGGGCGCACGTCGAGCTCGACGGTGGTTCGGGCATACCGGGGCGATCGCCCCGAGACGCTGCCCGTGTGGTTCATGGGGCAGGCCGGGTTGTCCCTGCGCGAGGGCGACGGAGCGGGGCAAAGTGCCGATCTGCTGAATGTCTGCCTGACTCCCGAACGCGCGAGCGAGATCACCCTTCAACCGGTGCGCAGGCACCGGGTTGATGCCGCGATCCTATTCAGCGACATCGTCGTGCCGATCAAGCTGGCCGGAGTCGAGGTGCACGTCGTTCCGGGGCGCGGGCCGGTGTTCGACTCGCCGATCCGGACGGCATCCGATGTGCTGCGCTTGCCTCCGCTCGATCCGGATGCGCTGGAACCGATCCGGGAGGCGGTCGCGATGACCGTCGCGCAGCTCGGCGCGACGCCGCTCATTGCCCTCGGTGGAGCCCCATTCACGCTGGCGTCCTCCCTGATCGAGGGCGGCCCGTCTTCGAATCAGTTGCGCGCACGCGCCATGATGTACGCGGATCCGCACAGTTGGGCGGCTCTGCTGAACTGGTGCGCAGACGTCACGGGCGCCTTCCTTCGCGCCCAGGTGGACGCCGGGGCCAGCGCGGCTCAACTGTTCGACACGCGGATGGGTTCGCTGTCGCGCCGCGACTACCAGCGTCGCGTGCGTCCGCACACGGAACGGGCGCTCAGCGCCCTGCGCGGACTCGACGTCGCGAAGGTCCACTTCGGCGTGGGAAGTGCGGACGTGCTCGACCTGATCGCGGGCATCGCCGATATCGTCGGTGTCGACTGGCGGTTGCCTCTCGACGAGGCCGCTCTGAGGCTCGGCGGAGCAGTTCCCGTCCAGGGCAATATCGACCCAGCCCTGCTCGCCGCTCCCTGGCCGACGCTCGAGGCGCACGTGCGCGACGTGATCGAGCGCGGGACGACCGCCCCCGCGCACGTGCTGAACCTCGGTCATCGCGTGCCGCCCGGCGCCGACCCCGAGGTGCTGACCCGCATCGTGGATCTCGCCCACGAACTCGGCTGATCCTCCTCGCAGATCCGATTGCTCCTGATGTCGTGACCTGGGAACGGGCCGTGCCTCGGACGCATTCCGTTGACGGAATGCGTTCTGTCGGGGAGGCTAGTGCCGAACGTCTGCTGGAAAGCACTACAAAGACGAGGGCTAGGCTGGACCGATCAGCCATCAAGGAAGGGAACGTTCCATGAAAGGCAAGATCCTCTTCGTGACCGGACTCGGCCTCGGCTATGTGCTGGGGACCCGCGCGGGCCGCGAGAAATACGAGCAGTTGAAGACCGGGGCTATGAAGTTCTGGAACGACCCACGGGTGCAGCGCCAGGTCGACGCCGCCGAAAGCTTCGTCAAAGACAAGGCGCCCGACGTCGCGGAGTTCGTGAGCGGCAACGCCAAGAAGGTCGTGTCGCAGGTGACGGGCAAGCGCCCCGCCGCGAAGCCGCGCACGTCGACCGCTGCCAAGTCGGGCACGACGAAGTCCAGTTGATCGGCCGCTGAGTCGTGTCTCAGACCCCCGGATCGTCCGCCATGCCGCCGCCGCGCCCTAAGCGCTCGCTGCTGTCGTTGGTCACCGACATCCCGGCTCTCATCCAGGAGTTGTTCCACCGAGAGGTCGAACTTCTCAAGGCGGAGTTGATTGCCAAGCTCAAGGCACTGGGAGTCGGCGCCGGGCTCCTAGCGGGCGCGGCCGTTGTGCTGCTCTTCATGATCGGCGTTCTGCTCACCGCGGCGGTGCTGGCACTGTCGCTCGTGCTACCGGGCTGGCTTTCCGCACTCATCGTGGCGGTATTCCTGCTAGTCGTCGCCGGGATTCTGGCATTGATCGGGTACCGCGTTCTCAAGCGCGGCATTCCGCCCATCCCCAGCGAGTCACTCGAGAGCCTGCAGAAGGACTACCGAGCAATCAGAGGAATCGGAAAGCGAGGAACATCATGACCAACCCCATCAGCTCCCGGGCCCAGGCCGCCAAGGTTCAGGCTCAGAAGGCGCGCGACGAGCTCGCCTCGACGCTTGACGCCATCGAAGACAAGTTCAACGTGCCCAAGCGGGTGACGGAACTCGGCGAGAAGGCGGCGATCGCATACCGCCAGAACCCCGTGCCGTGGATCATCGGCGGCGCGGCCGTCGCGGTGATCGCCGTCGGCCTCGTGGCGTGGGCGATCTTCAGCGGCGACGACGACTGATCTGATCCGGTCGGGCGCCGATTCGCTCCCGTGCTGCGCGCGCGGGAGGATGGGGCGGTGAACATCGGCTTGAAGATCGGCACCCGCGGGGACGCCCTCGGTGTTGCCCGCGCACAGCCTGTGGCGTCCGCGCTCGGAGCCGAGATCGTCATCATTGCGTCTGAGGTCGATCGCTCGTCATCGTCTCGTTCTCTCGAAGGTTTGGATTCCTCGGTCGATGCCCTGCGCGATGCGATTCTGACGGGCGAGGTCGATGCCGTCGTCCACGCGTACTCTGACCTTCCCGTCGCCCTGACGGGCCGGTCGATCGCGGCAGTACCGAGGCGCGCAGACGTCCGTGACGCGCTGTACGCGCACGACGGCACCCCCCTCGCCGAGTTGCCCCCCGGCTCGCGCGTCGGAGCCGGCTCACCGCTTCGGCGTGCGCAACTGCTGTCGCGCCGCTCAGACCTCGAGGTCGTCGAGTTGCTGGGCAACGCCGAGTACGGACTCGGGCAGGTGGACAGCAACGGCGCCGAACGCCACCTGGATGCGGTCGTGCTTGCCGCGGCCGACCTCGACGTGCTCGGCCGGCTCGACGCTGCAACCGAGTACCTGGGCATCGATGGTTGGCCGACGTCTCCCGCACAGGGGGCGATCGCCATCGAGACCCGGGTCGGCGATGAGAAGTTGGTGTCGAAGCTCGATCACAAGTCCTCGCGGCTGACGGCCGATGCCGAGCGCGCCGTGCTCGCCCTGCTCGAGGGTCATCGGGTGGCGCCGATCGGCGCCCACGCGATCCTGGACGACGGGCTGCTCTTCCTGAGCGCCAGGGCCTACCGCGATGACGGCAGCGAGCAGCTGACGAGTTCGCACGCGCTCTATCCTGAGGATTCGAGCGACCCGGTCGGCGAGCTGTCGAGACGGGTAGCAGACGAACTGTTGGCTGGCGGCGCGTCGGGGTTTGCGCAGTGAGCACCGCCACCTCGCCGAAACCACTGATCGGCTGGCGGGTGCTCGTGCCCCGCGGCGGCAAGTGGGGAGACGGCGTGGCTGCGACGCTCCGTGGTCTCGGAGCCATCCCGGTGATCGCTCCCTTGATCAACTTTGCGGGGGCCGAAGACCCCTCCGCGTTGGCGAACGCCCTTCACAGGTTGAGTGACGGGCAGTTCGACTGGATCGTCATCACCAGCGCGACGACCGTTGACGTGTTGACCGGCCAGGGCACCCGCGTCCCTGACTCGACGCGCATCGCGGCGGTGGGCGAGACCACCGAAGCTGCCCTCAGCCTGGCCGGGTACCGCGTGGACTTCGTGCCCAACTCAGACAACTCGGCGCGCGGCCTGGTCAAGGAGTGGCCGGCAAGCGACATCCGCGGGCGCGTGCTGATCCCTCAGTCCGACATCGCCGAGCCGACTCTCGTGGCCGGGCTCTCGAAACTGGGGTTCGCCGTCGAGTTCGTCACTGCATATCGCACTGTGGGCGTGCCGGTGACGACTGAGGTGGCGGCGGATGTCGCAACCGGTCGTATCCGCGCCGTGCTGGTCACCTCCGGCAGCGTTGCCCGGCAGTTGGCAGAGCAGCTGGCACCGCTGCCCGAGCAGACTGTGATCGCCTGCATCGGCCCTCGCACGGCGTTCGACGCGCGCGCGGCAGGGCTCCCGGTGCACGTGATCGCGGAGGAACGGTCGGCGGATTCGCTTATCGCGGCTCTCGTCGAGTACGTGGAAGCGGAATAGAGGCGAGTCTCGCGTTTTCGTCGCGTGGGCGTCCCGGTCAGCAGCTCTTCAGTGCGGCTACTGCCGCCGTGAGCGACGCGGGTCCTCCGAGCAGGGTGACGCGTGTCGCACCGAGGGAGTGGATCGCCGCAAGGGTGGGAGCGGGGACGCAGGTGGTCGGCACCACGAACAGCGGGGCTTTGATCGCGCCCGCCCATGCTGACCCTCCGAGCGCATCCGGGAAGGTGAGACCAGTGCTGAGGAAGACACGATCTGCCGAACTAAATGCCGAGACGCTGACGGCGGTCGACGCGGAGTACCTGTCTTGTCCCGACGCTCGCGTCGTGGAAGCGATCTGACCGAGGTCGGCCTCAACCGATGGATTGACCGAGCCGGGTCCCCCCGCGATGACGATGTGGGAGGGATGAAGCGCGATAAGGGTAGAGATCGAGCCCGAGTCGAGGCCCGAGGGGTTCGCCCCGTTGACGAGCAGAACGGCGGCACCCGTGGGTCCCCCGGCTGCGGCAGCCGACAAAGCATCGGGAAAAGTGGCGCCGGTTGCCACGTAAACGGTGTCGGCGCCGGTGGAGAACTCGGACGCCACGATCGCCCGCGACGCCGCGTAGCGGTCGATGCCGGCCAGCCGAACGATGTTGGGCTGAATGAGCGCGAGCGACTGGAACACCCTGTCGGAAACGGATGCAGGGCCTCCCACGACGATGATCCGGCCCGGGTGCAGGGCAGTGATTTCGGCCGCGACATCGGGAATGAGAGTGTTCGGATCGGTCAGCAGAACCGGCGAGTTGTGCTTCGCAGCGGCCGCGCCCGCCGAGAGGGCGTCGGGGAAGTTCAGTCCCGTTGCCACGTACACGTCCGGCGCACCGTTCGGATAGGCGGCCTGCGCGATGTTGATCGCGACGGCATAGCGGTCGGTGCCCCCGATCCGGTCCACGGCAATGCCCCCGGTGACCAGGTGATCGTGATACGCAGTCCCCTCAGGAGCCCGCGGCGTGAAGCTCGAAAGGTCGGAGATGAGTGAGTAGAGATTCGCGTCCGTGCCATCTGACGCGTCTGTGACCCACCACGCCCACGGGGCGTAGCCGATGTTGTGTGCGTCGGCCCAGGTCATGAAAGCGGTCATGAAGCTGGAACCGCCGTCGGTCTCGCCGAACTCGGTCGCAATCACAGGCACGCTGGCGGCGATCGGAACGATCTGCGAGTTCCAGCAGTTCGAGTCGGAGCAACCCTGGCCAGGGTAGTTGTGCCACGAGGCGATCAACTGGCTGTCGTTCGGCTTGTTCGCGAGCCACCCGGTCAGATCATTCGCGTAATTGAGCCCATCGAGCAGAATCGGCTGGGTGGCGCCGGTGGCCCGGATCGCGCCAACGAGCGCCGCCTGACCGACCGCGGTGTACGTGGTGGTGCCGATCGGGCTCTGGTCGTTGGCGACCGGAACCTGGCATCCGCCGTTCACCCAGCACGACCAGCTCACCGGATTCGCGCCCCGAGAATACGGCTCGTTGAAGGTCTCGAACATGACCGACTTGGAGCTCTTGAACGCAGTGGCCACCGACGTCCAGAACGTCGTGGATTGAGCGTCCGGCATCGCGCGCTGGCCGTCGGCTTGCGACCCCGAGGGCGCAGTCCAGTGGAGGTCGAGGATGACAACGAGCCCCGCCGCGTTCAGTGTGGCCACCCACGCGGAGAGGGCGGCCCGGTAGCCAGCCACGGTGATCGGTGAGCGCGGAGCTCCGTCGACGCCCAGCCAGCAGTCCTGATTGAGCGGGATACGTACCGCGTTGATGCCCCATGCCACCATCGCGTTCGCGGCGGCCGAGGTCGCGCCAGCCGCCGAGTTGCCCCAGCCCTGCTGGCAGGCGTACTCGAAGCTCGGCCAGTTCACGGCGTGCACGGTCATCGCTGTGCCTGTCCGAGAATCGAGGATGCTGTGACCCGACACGATCGGCGTCGGCGCCGCCGCCGCCTTCGGGCTCGGGACCGTTGAGTACTTCCCGAAGTCCTGCGTGAAGTAGGTGACGCCGTTCGACTCGTAGTAGCCGATGCCGATCGCGTTGTAGTTGCCCATGATGTTGGCGTAGTGACCTGCCGACTGGTGCCAGGCTTCGACCACCGTCGTGTAGCTGTACCCGTACGCGATGTTCTCGCCGGCGCCGGTCCAGCCCGAGGGGATTTGCGTCGAGTAGTTCGGGTTGTGGGTCATCGCGTTGGCCGCGTACATCGCGGCCGACCAGTTCTGCGCGACCGTATCCATCGCCGTACTCTCGGTCAGCGGGGCGAGGCCCCCGGCTGCGCGAAGCGCGTTCGTGTCGGCCAGGATGCGAGCGACAGCATCCGCGACGCTGGTGGATGCCTGGGCCGTCATCGGGACAAGGACGGACCCGAGCACGGCAGCCGTCGCCACCAGAACAACCGCGATACGCCGACGTATCGACGGCAACAAACTCTCAGCCATATTGCGCTGCCCCCCCAGGCGTCGCAGGTGTCGCCTCCCCCGAGGCGTCCTCCCACCCTAGTCAGGGGGGCAGGCGTGCGCCCCCTCCCCAACCGGGGGGCGCGTCAGCTCACGCCGCGGTGATCGCAATGATCAGGAAGATCAACCCGATGAGGGGAGCAGCGCCCTGGAAGGCGGCGGCTCGAGCGAGCTTGGGATTGGAGAAAAGCAGCACGACGGCTGCGAGCAGCATGCTCAGCAGCACGAAGATCGACAGCGCCGCCCCGGCCTGCTGCACATTGCTCGAGGCGAGCATCACCAAGCCGGCGCCCGCGCCGAGCGCGAGAAAAACGTTGTAGAAGCCCTGGTTGTACGCCATCGGCCGCAGGATGTCGGCCTCCTCCTGGCTCTTGACGCCGAAGCGCCTCCAGGTGCTCGGCCGGTTCCAGAGCACACTCTCGAACAGGAAGATGGCGATGTGGACCAGGCCGGCGATGCCGACGAAGATCGCGCCGATGATGATGAAGACCGAGCTCATGCCGCCAGTGTGGCACAGCGGGCCCAACGGCACAGCGGGCCCGGTGGCACAGCGAACTCAGCCGAACAGCACCGCCGCCTCGTCGTACCTGCTTTGCGGCACCACCTTGAGCCGGCCGAGCGCGTCTTCGAACGGCACGTGCACGATCTGCGTGCCGCGCAGAGCAACCATGCGTCCCCAGTGCCCGGACCGGATGGACTCGATCGCCGCCATTCCGTAGCGAGTCGCCAGGACGCGGTCGTACGCGGTCGGCGTTCCCCCGCGCTGGATGTGGCCCAGTGTGGTCGCCCGCGTCTCGATCCCCGTGCGTTCTTCGATCTCGGGGGCGAGTTGGTCGCCGATACCGCCGAGCCGTGGCCGCCCGAACGCGTCGAGGCCCCGTTCGGAGTGGGCGTCGTCCATCGTGTCGAGCTTGAAGCCTTCTGCGACGCAGATCAGCGGAGCGCGACCGCGATCCCGAGCCGACTCCGCCCAGGTGCAGATCTGCTCGATCGAGGTCTTCTGCTCAGGGATGAGAATGGCGTGCGCGCCTGCGGCCATACCGGAGTGCAACGCGATCCATCCCACGTGGCGCCCCATGACCTCGGCGATCATGCAGCGCCCATGCGAGTCCCCAGTCGTGCGCAGCCGGTCCATCGCCTCGGTCGCGATCTGCACGGCAGTATCGAATCCGAAGGTGTAGTCGGTGGCCGAGAGGTCGTTGTCGATGGTCTTGGGGACGCCGACGATCTTGATGCCGGCATCCGTCAGCCGCTTCGCTGCCGCGAGAGTGCCCTCGCCACCGATCGCGATCAGCGAGTCGATGCCGTTCTGTTCCATGACCTCGGCGACGCGCTCGGGGCCCCCACCGCTCTCGAACGGGTTGGTGCGCGAGGTGCCCAGGATCGTGCCGCCCTGCTTCGAGATCCCCATCACCTGCGGGAGCGCGAGCGGCCTGATGTCGCCGTCGACGACGCCCTTCCACCCGTTGCGGAATCCAACGAACTCCAGATCGTGCAGCCGGATGCCGGTGAAGACCGCCGCGCGGATGACCGCGTTCAGGCCGGGGCAGTCGCCGCCGCTCGTGAGGATGCCGATGCTCATGACTCAATCCTGCCGTGTTTCCACCCAGCTGAACGCCGCGTCGGACGTTCCCGAACGACCGTCCTCCAGATAGGGTCTCAAGCGTTCGCGGGTGACCGCGGCCCCACCCATTACTGACCCGCCAGGAGCCTCCAGATGACAGCCCAGACCCCAGCCCCCGTCCCCGCATCGGCCGCGCCCGTGCCGGGCAAGACCCTCGGCATCGTGGGGCTCATCCTCGCCTTCGTCATGCCGCTTCTCGGCCTCATTCTCAGCATCGTCGCCAAGGTCCAGTCGCGCGGTGCGGGCGCCAAGAACACGCCAGCCACCGTCGGCATCGTTCTCAGCATCATCTTCATCGTTGTGTACATCCTGATCCTGGTCCTTGTCATCGGAGGCTTGGCGGCCGGCTGTGGTCAATACGGCCCGGGCGTCCACCACGTCAACGGAGTCACGCTCACCTGCTCGTAGGAAGGCGCCGCGGACGACTGGTCATTCCCGGTCGTCCGCGGCGTTGTCCGTCGTCGGCGAGCCCTAGGCTCGCCTCGATGGATCCGATCCGCTGTCGCTACGAGCCGCACCGCGCGGTGTCGTTGCGCCTGACGCTCGGCCCGCTCGCGCAGGGCAGCACAGATCCCACCATTCAGCGGGATGCCGCGGGCCTCTGGCTCACCATGGCGACGCTGGCGGGCGCCGCAAGCCTGCGCCTGATCGCGCGGGCGGGTGGCGTTGACGCCGCCGCCTGGGGTCCGGGGGCGGAGCACGCCATCGCCGGAGTTCCCGCGTTGCTCGGGGCGGAGGATGACGACACCGGATTCGACCCGAGCCGCCATCCGCTCGTGGCCGAGCTGCACCATCGCACCCCTGGACTGCGGCTCACCCGCGCCGCGCGTATTCTGCCGTTTCTCATCCCGAACGTTCTTGCGCAGAAGGTGACGGGCCTCGAAGCCAAACGCGCCTGGCGCGAGCTGGTGCGCCGGTACGGAGAGCCGGCCCCGGGCCCAGCGCCGATTGGCATGCGGGTCGCGCCGTCGCCGGCCGTGTGGCGGCGAGTGCCGTCGTGGAGCTGGCATCGGGCTGGCGTCGGTCCGCAGCGCTCTGACACGGTGATGCGCATCGCGCGGGTGGGGGAGTCGCTGGAGCGCGCGGCCGACGACGCGATCCCCGACGCGCTGACCAAGCTCCGGGGCATCCCGGGCGTTGGCGTGTGGACGGCTGCCGAAACGGTGCAGCGCTCGCACGGCGATCCGGATGCGGTGAGCGTCGGCGACTTCCATCTGAGCAAGGCGGTGGGCTGGGCTCTCGTGGGTGACCGGGTCGACGACGACGGGATGATGGAGTTACTGGAGCCGTGGCGCGGGCACCGGCAGCGGGTCGTGCGCCTCATCGAGGCGTCCGGAATCGGCTACGAGCGGCACGGACCGCGCATGACGATCGTCGACAACCGTCACCGTTGACAAGTGGGTGAAGAGGGGGACTCGGCCTGTACCCCCCTTGTGAGGGACATATCCCCTGGTCTAGCGTCGCCCAGGGTGGGCACTCGCCCACCGTTCGGGAATTGCAGGGGAGGACCTCAACGTGGTCGATCGCTCGCTTCACCCGGCAGGACTGAAGAGAGGCGTCACCATCGCCGTCTCGCTGGTCGCTGCCTTCACTCTCGCCTTGACGGGCGTCTCCGCGGCATCCGCCGCTACTCCGGCAGGTCCGACCAGCTATCCGGGTGCCATCCCGCGCTGGGCGACCGCCGCCAACGACCAGGGGGCAGCCGATCCGGCAGTCACCTTCGAGGCTGAGATCTACTTGCCGCTGCGCAACGCTGCTGCAGCGGAAGCGCTCGCCAGGGTGGTCTCCACGCCCGGGGTCGGTTACCGCCTCGGCCTGTCCGCCGCGCAGTGGATCTCCCGCTTTGCGCCGTCGAAGGCCGACAGCAATGACCTCGTCTCGTTCCTGACCAGCAACGGATTTACGATCAGTGCGGTCCCCGCAAGTCGCGAGTACGTCGTCTTCCGCGGAACCGCCGACCAGTTCGATGCGACCTTCGGTGCCAGCATCCACCGCTACGCGCACGGGGGCACCTCGCTACTCGCACCCTCGAAGGTGCCGACGCTTCCCGCCAGCATCGCGGGCAAGGTCCAGGGGCTCAGCCTCGATCAGGCCCGTTTGCTGACGCACCCGGACTCGATCAAGCAGGGCGACCTGCCCGACCAGGCCGAGCCGCAGAACTTGGGCCGTCAGGCGCAGGCCGCTCCGCTGGTCAACGCGCAATGCTCGAGCTATTACGGCCAGAACAAGGTGACCGTCCCCGTCGCGTACGGCAAGACGCAGTACCCCACCTACCTGTGCGGGTATACGCCGGCTCAGTTGCGCTCGGCATATGGAATCTCGGGCATCCCGCAGAACGGCGCAGGGCAGACCGTCGCGATCATCGATGCATACGCCTCGCCGAGCATCGTGGCGGACGTCAACGCCTACTCGGCCGCGCTGGGTGAGCCGGGGCTGACCGCCGCGACCTACCAGCAGATCGTGCCGACTCCCGACCAGTTCGTCGACAAGGAGGCGTGCCAGGAGCCCAGTGGGTGGCAGGGCGAGCAGACCCTCGACGTCGAGTCGGTGCACGGGCTGGCGCCCGGCGCCAAGATCCTCTACGTCGGCGGATTCAACTGCGGTGGCGGACTGGATGTCGCGATGTCGAAGGTGCTCGACGGCAACCTGTCGAACATCGTCAGCAACAGCTACGGCGATCTCGGTGAAGACGTGCCTGCCGACGTGATCGCGGGGGAGACCAACCTCTACCTGCAGGCGGCGGGTGAGGGCATCGGCCTCTACTTCTCCAGCGGAGACAACGGCGACGAGACGCCGAACGGCCTTGCCGCTCAGCCCGACTTCCCGGCTTCCTCGCCGTGGGTGACGGCGGTCGGCGGCACGTCGCTCGGCGTCGACCAGCACGGCAAGATCGCGATGGAGACGGGATGGGGAGACACGCTCGACAAGATCGTGGCCGACCCGACGTCTCCGACCGGCCTCGGCTACAACGCGCCGTTGCCCGGAGCGATCTTCGGAGGCGGCGCCGGCGGCGGTCGCAGCACGGTGTTCGACGAGCCCTGGTACCAGCGCAACGTCGTTCCGGCGGCGCTCGCGCAGGGCAAGCGTGTCTCCCCGGACATCGCGGCCCTCGCCGACCCGTACACCGGGTTCTTGATCGGAATCAGCCCGATCAACGACGATGACGCGCTGACCACCGATCCCTTCGAGAACGAGACGTACGGCGGCACCTCGCTGGCCTCGCCCTTGACGGCCGCGATGATCGCGCTGGTGCAGCAGGCGACCCACTCGAAGATCGGGTTCGCGAACCCGACCCTCTATGCGATGGATCGCGTGATCCCGGCGGCGTTCCGCGACGTCAAGCCGCAGAACCCACCGGCAGCGCTCGCGTACACCGGCAGGGTCAGCGGCAACAGCTACCTGGTCACGCTGGACCGCGACACCTCGCTGGCGACCGCCGTCAAGTACGACGACGTAACGGGGATCGGCGGGGTCTCGTTCTCGCTGTTGACCCTGTTGGGTCAGGGCAGGCACTAGCAGCCAGGGGTAGTTGCAGAGGGGGTTCGCCCGCACCGGTACCGTGGTGCGGGTGAACCTCCTCTTCCGTCTGCTGTGGCTGCGTCTCACCGTCGGCCGCAAGCCGCGGCTGACCTTCGATGACGTCGGCCGCTTGCCGATGCGGGCGAGATGGACAGACCTCGATCAGTTGAGGCATGTGAACAACGGCGTGTTCCTGTCGATGATGGACCTCGGCCGGGTCGATCTGATGATGCGAACCGGGGTCTGGAAGAAGCTGATGGATGCCGCCTACTACCCGGTCGTGGCCTCGCAGACGATCACGTACCGCAAGTCGCTGCAGTGGCGGCAGAGGTTCGTCCTCGAGACCCGGATGGCGGGATTCCACGATCGGGCGCTCTTCGTCGAGCAGCGCTTCGTGGTCGACGGCGAGATCTTCGCGCGTGCATTCGTCAGGGCGCGGTTCCTCAAGCGCACGGGTGGAACAGTTACCGTCGACGAACTCAACGCGCTCGCTGGAATGGACCTGACCCTCATCCCACTCGAGGGCTGGGTGCGGCGCTGGGCCGACGACGTTGCCCTGCCATCGACCCGTGCCGAGGCGCCGAGCGAGTGGCCGGTCTGACCCAGCTAGCCGATCGTCACCTGATGGCTGGCATCGTTGGGGTCGAATCGAACGGGCAGCACCTTCCCGGGTTGCCAATTGCCAAGCGCCCCCGCCGAGATCACCTGTCGGTGCACGGCTCGGAAGCCCGTCTGGCCATCGGCGACGACATCCATCGTGATGTCGTAGACCGGCGTGTCAGCGGTTGTGGTGCCCGTGTCGGCGATCGAGACCACCGTGGCCGACCCCTTGACGCCGGCGTTCATCCCGGCCATGTTTTCGAAGGGGTTGTAGCTGACCCCGTTCAGCCCGGTGGGCCCGCCCGCCGCCGCAGCCTTCTGCATGGCAGCTGACGCCTCGGCGCCGTCGGCCGCCAGCTTCATCTTGTCGGCGAATGACTGTGTCGGCATCTGCTGGGACGCGTCCCAGAGGCGCCCCATGTCGTCGAGAACTCCCATGTTTGCCGCCCCTACTTGAAGGGCTTGTCGCCGAAGGCGACCTTGTTCTTGTCGGCGGGATCGACGCGGGCGTCCATCGTGGTGCCGTCCGCGTAGCCGGTGAGGGTCTGCGGCGGGATGATCTCGGTCTTCTTCACCGTGTACGCCTTGCCGCCTTCGGGGACGACGGACAGTTCGAGCTCATAGACCGAGTTGCCTGCGACCTTCTCGCCGGTGTCGGTCTTGCTCACGATCGTCGCCTTGGCGGCGCTGCCGATCGTGAGGATGCGGTTGTTCTCGTCGGCGCTTGCCTGGATCTTGTCGCGGTCAGCGCCCATCGTCGCGGCCATGGCGCCCGCGTTCGCCATCGTCACATCACTCGCCGCATTGCCGTAGCCGGCATCCTGCATTGCCTTGTCGGCCATCGCCTGAGCCTCTGCGGCCTGCTTCTGCCAGTCCCCGCCCGCCGCGGCAGCGGCTCCGACTCCGTCGAACAATCCCATCGGTGCGTCCTTCCGGTCGTGCCGCCCACGATCCGATACCGCCGAGCGGGCACCGCTGAGCGTAGACCCGGGGTGTTCGCGGCGATAGCCCCCGGGCGCTCGGAGTGTGCCCAACGGTGATCCGCGCGACCTTCTCGCTGCTCAGTCGGCTTCGAGCACGGCCATGGCGGCGTTGTGGCCGCCCAGGCCGCTGACCGCGCCACCGCGTTGCGCACCGGCTCCGCAGAGCAGGATTCGCGGGTGCGCGGTGGCCACTCCCCAGCGCTCGGCGGCAGTGTCGCGGGGCGCGTCATCCTCGGCGAACGGCCACGACAGCGGCCCGTGGAAGATGTTGCCCCCCGGCATGCGCAGCGCGTGCTCGAGGTCGAGGGTGGTTTTCGTTTCGAGGCAGGGGTGGCCGTCGGCATCCGTCATGAGAACGGACTCGATCGGCTCGGCGAGTACTCCATCAAGCGAGCGGACCACCGCGGTCTCGAGTTCGGCCCGACGGGCATCGTTGTTCTGCTCGGTCAGCAGCCGGTCGGGGATCTGCAGCGCGAAGACGGTGAGCGTCTGGGCGCCGGCCGCGCGCAGCTCGGGTGACAGGATGCTCGGGTCGGTGAGCGAGTGGCAGTAGATCTCAACCGGCAATGGATCCGGGATGCGGCCGGCGACCGCGTCGTCGTACGCTGCGCCCAGCCGTGCGAAGCCCTCGTTCGCGTGAAAGGTGCCGCCGAATGCCGCCACCGGATCCAGGTTCTCGTCGCGCAACCGCGGAAGACGGGTCAGCAGCAGGTTGACCTTGCCCTGCGCCCCCTCCGGACGCGCCGCCGCCTCGCCGAGCAGGCGCGCCAGTTCGTAGGGTGCAACATTCGCGAGCACCGTATCGGCAACCAGGTGGAGCTCGGCGTCGCCGCGGCGGTAGGTGATCTCGCCGTCGGGGGTTACCGCACTCACCTCCGCCCCGGAAAGTAGTTCTGCCCCTGAACGTCTGGCTGCGGCGCGCAGAGCTGCGCTCAGCGCGCCCATTCCACCGATCGGAACGTCCCAGTCGCCCGTGCCGCCGCCGATCACGTGATACAAGAAGCAGCGGTTTGCGGCCATGCTTTCGTCGACAGCCGGAGCGAAGGTGCCGATGAGTCCGTCGGTAAGGACGACGCCGCGCACGAGGTCGTCCGCGAAGCGGCGCTCGATGGTCGAGCCGATCGGCTGCTCGATCAGCTCGTCCCAGAGGGAGTCGTCGCCCAGCATCCTGCGCAGCTCGCTGCGCGTCATCAACGGCTCGGTGACGGTCGGAAAGAGGGAGCGGGCCAGGCGGGCGGTGCCGTCGTAAAAAGAGGACCATGCTGCGGCATCCTGTGCGGCACCGATCGCATCGAACGACGCCGCGGTAGCGGCGGCATCCCCCGTGTCGACGAGCAGCCCGGTGTCAGTGCCCGGGAGCGGCGTATAGGAGGAGTACCGCCGACGCGCGAGCCGGATGTCGAGCTTCAGTTCGTCGATGATCCGCTGCGGAAGCAGACTCACCAGGTAGGAGTATCGCGAGAGCTGTGCATCCACTCCGGGGAATGCCTGGGCAGACACCGCTGCTCCGCCGAACTCGTCCAGCCTCTCGAGCACGACTACGCGTTTGCCTGCCTGGGCGAGGTAGGCGGCGGCGGTCAGCCCGTTGTGGCCGCCACCGATGACGGCGACGTCGTAGTGTCCGGTGGCTCCGCCGGGCCGGTTGGCCACGTTCAGACCGCGGCCCTCGCGCGGCGTGGACGGGCGATCCCCTTCTGCTCGGCGATCACGCATCCCTCTGGGCTCAGGCGGTCGAGCACGTTCAGGGCGGCATCGCCGATCGCGGCGCGCTGGTCGTCGCCGAGCACGTCGAAGAACAGTTCGCGGATAGTGCGGCTGTGGTTGGCCATGGCTCCCAGAAGCACCTGGCGCCCCTCGGGAGTCGGAGTGATCCAGGTGCCTCGGCCGTCGGTGTCGCACTCCGAGCGCACCACGAGCTCCCGCGCCTCCATGCGAGCGACCTGGTGCGAGACGCGGCTCTTCTCCCAGGCCAGAAGCTCCGCGAGTTCTCCGGTGCGCAGCCGGTGATCCGAAGTCTGATGCAAGACCACAAGCACCGAGTAGTCGGCGTGCGAGATGCCCGCGTCCGCCTGCAAACGGCGGTCGAGCTCGCGGGAAAGCTGCCCGCTCATCGTCATGAAGTCACGCCAGACCGCCCAGTCCTGATCGCTCAGTTCTTCGGCGGCTGTCATAGCTCGCCATGGTACCCGTCAGCGCGGGGTGGTTCAGGGTCCCGAGAGCGCAGTGCGCGCGCGGGCCACGGCGCCAGCATCCGCGCCGGTTGCCTCGAGTGCCAGGAGTGCCGCACCCACGATCGGTGGATCATCGACGATGACCGCCTCGGTGTGCGGCGCGCGTTCGGCAAGCCCGCGGCGTACGCCGTCGAGCAGGCGCGCGTCGCCGGAACGGATCAGCCCGCCGCCCAGCACGACGGGGATGGCGCGATCTTCGAGCCCGAGACGAGACAACGAGGCGGTCACGAAGGTGACGATCTCGTCGGCCTGCCGGTCGACCACGCGGATCGCGGTGGCGTCTCCGCCCCTCGCCGCTTCCAGGACGGCGGGCGCCAGCACGGCGAGTTCCGCTGTGCTGCGGCGGCCTGTGTGCAGATCCACGGAGAGTTCGGCGACCGACGCCACGTGCATGCCGCGCAGCACGGCATCGCGCAGGGTGGTCTTCGGGCCGCGACCGTCTTCATCCCGGGCAGCGTGCCAGAGCGCTTCTTCGCCGAGCCCGCTTCCACCACCCCAGTCGCCCGAGATCGGACCGAGCGCCGCGAAGCGCACGACGCGTCCCTCGGCGCTGACTCCGATGGCGTTGATGCCGGTTCCACAGATGACCGCGACGGCATCGGGCGACTCGGTTCCGGTGCGCAGCAGGGCCCAGAGATCGTTCTCCACCACGGTCGACGGCCCGGCCCAGTTGTGGGCGGCTACCGCCTCGGCAAAGGCAGAGACCTCGTGTGGCAGGTCGAGCCCCGACAGGTAGACGGCGGCGTGGGCCACAGGGCGTCCGCCCGCTACCTCGCGCACGAGCGCGTCGATGGTTGCAACGGAATCCTCGAGGCCTTCGAAATGCGGGCTCGAACCAGGGCCAGAGGCGCGCGCGACGACGGCGCCGTCGAGTTCGAGCGCGACGGCATCCGTCTTGCTGCCGCCGCCGTCGACCGCGACGACGAGGGGCCGCTCGCCGCTCATTGCGCCCATTCCAGGTGATCGCGGTTGTGCGCGATCAGCAACTCGGTGAGCTTCTCGGCCCGCTCGAACTGAAGCACAAGGGGGTGAGCCTGCATCGCCCGAAGCACGGCGTCGCGCGAGCCATGCACCGCTGCGTCGAGTGCGAGCCGCTCGTACCCGGCTACCGCCGAGATCAGGCCGCGGATATCGTCGTCAAGCGGTTCGACCGGAAGCACATCGAGCCCGGCGGCGCTCACCAGCGCCGGTACCTCGATCACGTGATCGTCGGGGAGGAACGGCAGCGTTCCGTCGTTGCGCACGTTCACCACACGAGTCTGCCCGGTGTCACCGATCAGGCCGCTCAACAACTCGATGGCGGCCTCCGAATAGAAGGCGCCGCCGCGCTGCTCGAGCGCCGCCGGCTTGGTGTCGACGCTCGGGTCTGCGTACAGCGCCAGCAACTCTCGTTCGACGGCCTGCACCGCGTCGGCGCGCGGGGGTTCGTGCAGCTGCTCGTGCAGAACCTCGTCGTGGGCGTAGTAGTAGCGCAGGTAGTAGCTGGGCACGACGCCGAGCATGCTCAGCAGCTCCGGTCGCAGCTCGACCTCCTCGGCCAGCTCGGTGAGCCGGCTCTGGCCAGTCGCAAGGCCTAACAGTTCGGGCAGACGGTCTGAACCGTCGACTCGGATGCTGCGCTCCCAGGTGAGGTGGTTCAACCCGACGTGCCCGAGCTCAACCCGGTCAGGGTCGACGCCGAGCATCGCGGCGAACCGCCGTTGGAATCCGATCGCCACGTTGCACAGCCCCACCGCGCGGTGACCCTGCTGCAGCAGGGCGCGCGTGACGATGCCGACCGGGTTCGTGAAGTCGACGATCCACGCGTCGGGCTTGGCGTGTTCGCGCACGGCCGCGGCCACACGAAGCACGACCGGCACCGTGCGCAGGGCCTTGGCGAGTCCGCCGGGGCCTGTCGTCTCCTGCCCGATGCAGTGCACCTCGTGCGGCCACGTCTCGTCGCCCCGACGCGCATCCTGCCCGCCGACCCGCAGCTGGATGAGCACGGCGTCGGCGTCGCTGACTCCTGCCACCAGATCCGAGGTCGCGATCACCCGGCCGGGATGCCCGGCGCGTGCGAACATGCGCTGCGAGACGCCGGCCACCAGTGCGACCCGCTCCTCGCTCGGATCGACGAGCCAGACCTCGTCGATCGGCAGGGTGGCGCGCAGGCGGGCGAAACCGTCGATGAGTTCGGGGGTATATGTCGAGCCGCCCCCGACGATGGCGAGTTTCATCCGCCGCCTAGCCTTTGACGCCGCTCAGGGTGATGCCCTCGACGAACACCCGCTGGGCGAAGAAGAAGATGAGCACCACTGGCACCATGACGAGCACCGTGATGGCCATGGTGAGACCCCAGTTGGTGCTGTGACTGCCGCGGAAGGTCGCGAGGCCGTACGAGACCGGCCACCACTGTTCGTTCTCCGAGGTGTACAGAAGCGGCCCGTAGTAGTCGTTCCACGAGTTGAAGAACATGAACAGCCCGGCAGCGGCGATTCCCGGGCGAGCCATCGGCAGGATCACCCGAGTGAGCACGCCCCACTCGCTCGCGCCATCCATCCTGGCCGCGTCGGAGTACTCGCGCGGGATGGTCAGGAAGAACTGCCTGAGCAAGAAGATCGAGAACGCGTCGCCGAGCAGGTTCGGCAGGATCAGCGGCAGAAGAGTTCCGGTAAAGCCCAGCTTGGCCCACATCACATAGATCGGCACGGCGGTGATCTGCGGTGGCAGCAGCATGGCGACGACCACCGCGAGAAAGATCAGGTTGGCGCCGCGGAAGCGCAGCCGCGCGAGGGCGTAGGCCGCCGGAATCGAGCTGGCCAGCATGAAGAGGGTCGCCAGCACCGCGTAGAGCGCCGAATTGGCGAACCAGCGAGCCAGCGGCACCTTGGCGAAGGCGTCCAGGTAGTTCTGCGCCGTGAAGGGATTCGGCCAGATCGAGGCCGTCAGCGTCTGATTGACGGTCATCAACGAGGTGAGCAGCACGAACACGATCGGCGCAACGAACAGCACGAGCAGGACGGCGAGCAGCGTGTGCTCGGCCACCCAGCCGACAACGCGACCGCTCGGGCGGCGGAATCGGGTCGCGGATGCCGTGCCCATCATGCGCGGAACAACGGTGGTCATGATTGCGCCTCCTCGGGCGTGAATGCCTTGACCCGCCGAAGCAGGAGTGCCAGGAACACCGCGGCGACCACGAACAACAGCACGGCGAGCGCCGAGGCGTAGCCGAGCTGGAAGTTGCTGAAGCCGCGGACGTAGATCCATTGCGTGTAGGTGAGCAGCGAGTCGTCCGGGTAGCCGGCAACGGCACCAGCCGCATCTCCCACCGAGGCCTTGCCAGATGCGACGGCGGAGGCGACAGCGGCCTCGGTGAAGTACTGCAGGGCGGCGATCACCCCGGTGACGCCCGCGAAGATCAGCACCGGGATGATGTTGGGAAATGTCACGTAGCGTCCTCGCTGGAAGGCGTTCGCGCCGTCGAGCTCAGCAGCCTCGTACTGGTCGCGCGGCACGTCGAGCAGGGCGGCCAAGAAGATGATCATCACGTCACCCATCACCCAGATGCCGAGCAGCACCAGCGACGGTTTGGCCAGGTTCGGGTCGCTGAACCAGAGCGGCCCCCGGATTCCCAGCGCGTGCAGGATCGCGTTGACCGGGCCGGTTCCGGGGTTGAAGAGGAAGACGAAGGCCACCACCGAGGCGACCGGCGGTACGAGGGCCGGCAGGTAGAAGGCGGTGCGCCAGAATCCGGATGCCTGCCGCGCGCGCACCAGCAACGCCGCCACCCCCAGCGAGGTGAGCAGCCGGATCGGAACCAGGATCACCACGAACCACAGCGTGTTGGCCGCTGCCGTCCAGACCTTCGGGTCCTGGGTGAACAGGTACTGGTAGTTGCGCAGCCCGATCCATTCCGGTTCCGACAGCAGGTTGTACCGCGTGAAGCTGTAGAACACCGATGCCACCAGCGGGTAGCCGAAGAACAGGCCGAGGCCGAGCAGGGCCGGCGTCAGCATCACGAGAGCGGTGAGCAGACGCCGGCGCTGCGAGCGCCGCAGCCCCGGCCGGACCGGACCCGTGAGGGTCCCGGCCCGACCGGTGCGAGATGCGATCGTGGTCACTACGGACCGCTGACCAGTGCCAGGGAGTTGTTGACGTCCTTGTCCACGCTTGCCAGGCCGGCGGCCAGGTCGCCGCCCTTGCCCTGCTGGAACTTCAGCCAGTAGTCCTCGAGAGACTGCTGGTAGCCGGCGCCCACCGGACTGGGCGGCGTCGTGGTCGACTTCGGGTTGGACATGATGTCGAGGAACGTGCCGAACTGCGTACCCAGTGAGAGGTTCGGCGACGAGAGCGCGCCGGAGGTGGTCGGCGCGTTCTTGAGGCCGTTGGCGAGCTTGACAACGGCATCCGTGTTCGTCGTCAGGTACTTCAGCAGCGCCCAGGCGAGCTCAGGATTCTTCGAACCCTTCGAGATGCCGCCGATGTTGCCGGTGATGTACCCACCGCCCTGCAGATCGCTGTGGTCCGACGCTGTCGGGAACGGAGCCGTTCCGTAGTCGAGATCCGGCGTCTGATCACCGATGAACGCGGTGCGGTACTCGCCGTCGAGGTTCATCGCGACCTGGCCGGTCTGGAACGCGTTGTCTGCCGAGAACTCCTGGCCGAGCCCGGCCGTGAAGGTCTGCAGCTTGTCGTAGCCGATCTTGTCGACGAAGGCCTTCTGCCAGGTCATGATCTCGTTCCAGGCGCCGTCGGTGCCGATGGCCGACTTGCCGCTCGGCTTCAGCCACTGCGCGCCCGTCGACGGACCCCAGTGCGCTGCCGAGTTCTCGTAGAACCCCATCAGCGGATCGAACCCGAGTTGCTTGATCGAGCCGTCGGCGTTGTAGGTGGTCAGCTTGAGCGCCATCGCCTCGAGCTCGTCGAGACTGGCAGGCGGGGCCGTGTATCCGGCGGCCGCCAGCTCCTTCTTGTTGTAGTAGAGCCCGTAGACGTCGGCGAGCACCGGCATCGCGCATCGCGTCTTCTTGTACTCGGTGTAGCTGCGCACCGTGTCGTTGAACTGGGTCAAGTCGACCTTGTCGCGCGCGATGTACGGGCCGAGGTCGCGGAACGCGCCGCTGCTGCAGAAGCTGCCGACGATGTCTGTTGAGTACGAAATGCCGACGTCGACGTTGGTACCGGCCGAGATCGCCTTCTGCAGCTTGTCGTCGTCCTGCCCGGAGTGCACGGTGACCTTGACTCCGGGGTTGGCCTTCTCGAAGTCGTCGACCACCGACTGGATGACCTTGGCCTCGCGGTCGGTGAAGAAGTGCCAGAGCGAGACCGAGCCCTTGAGGTTCGTCGGCGTGGTCTTGTCGATGGTGGTGGATCCGCCGCCGCTGCACGCGGCGAGCAGAGCGGTGGCGGCAAGTGCCGCTGTAACGGCGGCGAGTCGCCGTCGGATGATGTGATTCACAGGGGTGTCCTCTCGGTGGAGCAGTCGATCATGGCGTGCTGATGTCGGCGACCAGACGATCGTGGATGCGGCCGACGAGCATCCGGCGAGCTCCGCCCAGAACGGGTGGGCCCGCGATTCCGCTCTCGCGCACGGCGGGACGCCAGCGCGAGGAGTGTTCGAGGCGGCGGGAGTTGATCCCGCCGAGGCGTTGGGAGACTAGCTCGGCCAGGCGGGGTCCTCCTGCGGCACCGGTCGGACCGCCGAGCACGACAAGCTCGGGGTCGAGCACCGCAACCACCGGGATGACGCCGAGCACGACCCGATCGGCCAACGCGTTGAGAGCGTCGTCATCGAGGTTCTCGAGCAGGCCGGCCACCGCCTCACCCCCCAGCAGGTCGGTGAGGTCTTCGGCGCCCGGTACCAGCCCCTCGGCGGCTCGTGGCACTGGCAGGTACCCGATCTCACCCGCACCGCCCGCTGCACCGCGATGCAGCGTTCCGCCGAGATCGACGGCAAGGCCGAGCCCGTCGCCGAGCCACAGCAGCGCGAAGCTGGCGGCGCCCCTTCCGGCCCCGACGGCGCGCTCGGCGATCGCTGCCAGGTTCACGTCGTTGTCGAGCGCGACCTCGACGTGCAGCGCATCCTCGATGCGGCGGCGTGCGCCGAGCTCTGGCCAGCCGGGCAGCGTGTCGGTGAACGAGAGTGCGTCGCCGTCTGCCGAAATGGCGGCCTGAACTCCGACCCAGACGACGGCAACGGTGTCCGGTTCGATCTGAGCCGCCGCGCATGCGGCATCGATAGCGGCGCGCACGTCGCCTTCGGGGGTTCGGTCGTGATCCGCCGTATCGAACTCGACGATAGGGTGATCGCGGTCGAGCGCGTCGACCACCGTCGCTGCGATCCGCTGATCCCGGATGTCAATGGCAACGCCACGCAGGCGATCGGCCCGCACGCCGTAGCTGATCGCGTTCGGCCCGCGTCCACCCGACACCTCGCCGACGGGTTCGATGAGCCCCGCGCGTTCGAGGCGCGCGACCATCTGGGCGGCGGTGGGCTTCGACAGCCCGCTCAGCTCACCGAGCCTGTTGCGGGTGAGCGAGCCGTGCTCGAGCAGCAGCGTGAGCGCGGCACGGTCATTGTGCTCGCGCAGCCACGATGGCGTGCCGGGGGCTGCGTCGCTCATCGGGCTCCTTCTCGGGGTTCTGCTGCTGTGCAGGGCCGCTCCGGTCGAGCGGGTCTGGCCTCCGCTCGACCGGAGCGGGTTGCCGAGGAATGTATCAATAAAGTTTCTTTATGGATAGTGCCGCGGCGATATCCGGTGAAGAGGGCGCGGTCCGCTGGCTCGATACCCGCCGTCGATTCGTGCGAAAACGTCGCAGAACCGCCACCTGAGCGCCGAACGTGCACGAATCGTGCACGAGATGACGATTTGGCGGCAGAGTGCCGCGTGCTCCGCGAGACTGATTGGGTGACCCCCGACCCGACGCCCGCGCGCCCCGGCCCGAGCACCGCGCTGCCGACCGCCGAAGAGACCGTGGCGCTGGTGCGGCATTGGCTCGCCGCCAGTGCCGACGTGAAGCCCGATCCGAGCGCGCAGCGGCTGGCCGGAGTGCTCAAAGATCCGCGCGGGCTCGAGTTCACGCTCGGCTTCGTCGACAAGGTCGTGCGCCCAGAAGACCTCCGCGTGGCCGGTAAGAACCTCGAAATGCTCGCCCACCGCATCCCGCGATTTCTGCCGTGGTACCTGCGGGCCGCGATCGCGGTGGGGGGCGGATTCGCGCGGATCCTGCCTTGGCCGATCATCCCCATTGCCCGCGGGGTGCTGCGGCGCATGGTGGCGCACCTCGTGGTCGACGCCGATCCGAAGACGCTGGGCAAGACGCTGCAGAAGCTGCGGACTCGCGGTATTCGGCTCAATGTGAACCTGCTCGGCGAGGCGGTGCTCGGCGACCGCGAGGCGCGCAGCCGGCTCGGCGGCACCCAGCAGCTGCTTGCCCGCAACGACGTCGACTACGTCTCGGTCAAGGTCTCGTCCGTGGTCAGCCAACTGTCGATGTGGGGCTTCGACGAGACCGTGACTCGCGTCGTCGAGCGTCTGACGCCGCTGTACGAACAGGCAGCGGCATCCCGCAGCACCAAGTTCATCAACCTCGACATGGAGGAGTTCCGCGATCTCGACCTGACCATTGCGGTCTTCACGGCCCTGCTCGAGCAACCGGCTCTCGCGCACCTCGAGGCCGGGATCGTGCTGCAGGCATATCTGCCCGATTCCGTCGCGGCGCTCGATCGGTTGATGGCATGGGCCCGACACCGCGTTGCCGAGGGCGGGGCAGGCATCAAGGTTCGCATCGTCAAGGGCGCCAACCTCGCCATGGAGAACGTGGACGCCACGGTGCACGGCTGGCCGCTGGCGACCTGGTCGACCAAGCAGGACACCGACACCAACTACAAGCGCCTGTTGACCCGTGCGTTCACCCCGCAGAACACGGATGCCGTGCGCATCGGCGTCGCGGGCCACAACCTGTTCGATCTCGCCTTCGCCTGGCTGCTTGCCCAGAAACGCGGTGTGCAGCACCGGGTGGAGGTCGAGATGTTGCTGGGCATGGCGACCGCGCAGGCCGACGCCGTGCGCAAAGAGACCGGCGGCCTGCTGCTCTACACCCCGGTCGTGCAACCCGGCGAGTTCGACTCGGCGATCAGCTATCTGGTCCGGCGGCTAGAAGAGAACGCGTCGAGTGAGAACTTCATGTCTGGGGTGTTCGAGCTCGACGACGCGAAGATCTTCGCGCGAGAGGCCGACCGCTTCGCGGCTTCTCTTGCCGGGCTCGACGACCGCGTGCCGTCGTCCCGGCGCGTGCAGAATCGGCTGCATCCCGAGCTGCCGACGGCCCGACTCGCCTTCGAGAACGAGCCGGACACCGATCCGGCCATCGCGGTCAACCGCGAGTGGGGGCGCGCGATTTTGGAGCGCAGCGTCAAGACCAAGCTGGGAGTCGAGACCGTGGCGGCGGCGCGCCTGACGACGGAGGGCGAGGTGCGCGACCGGGTCAGGGCGACCGCCGAAGCGGGCAAGGACTGGGGCCGCACGACCGGCATGGACCGCGCCGAACTGCTCGACCGCGTCGGCGAAGTGCTGTCGGTGTTCCGCGGACGGTTGATCGAGGTGATGGCCGCCGAGACCGGCAAGACGATTGCAGAGGCGGATGTCGAGGTCAGCGAGGCGATCGACTTCGCCCACTACTACGCGGCTCGCGCCCGCGAACTCGACACCATTGAGGGTGCCCGGTTCGTACCAGAGGCGCTCACCGTCGTCGTGCCGCCGTGGAATTTCCCGGTGTCGATCCCGGCGGGCGGGGTGCTGTCCGCGCTCGCGTCCGGGAGCGCCGTGCTGCTCAAGCCCGCACGGCTCGCCCAACGAAGCGGCGCGGTGCTTGCCGAGGCGATCTGGGAGGGCGGCATCCCGCGCGAGGTGTTCGGCCTGGTGGATCTCGCCGAGAGTCGACTCGGAGAGACACTCATCACCGCGCCGGAGGTCGGGCGCGTGGTGCTGACCGGCAGCTACGAGACGGCGTCGCTGTTCCGCTCCTGGAAACCGGACCTGCCATTGCTCGCCGAGACCAGCGGCAAGAACGCGATTATCGTGACGCCGAGTGCCGATCTCGACCTGGCGGTCAACGACGTTGTGAAGAGCGCATTCGGCAACGCAGGGCAGAAGTGCTCGGCTGCGTCTTTGGTGATCCTGGTCGGGTCGGTCGCCAAGTCTGAGAGGTTCCGCCGCCAACTCGCCGATGCGACCAACACGCTCGCCGTCGGCTACCCGAGCGACCCCGCAACCCAGATGGGGCCGACGGTCGAGAAGGTGCAGGGCAAGCTGCTCCGCGGGCTCAGCACTCTGGCCGAGGGCGAGAGCTGGCTAGTCAAGCCGCGTCGGCTCGACGACACCGATCGGCTGTGGTCGCCTGGCGTGCGGGACGGGGTCGCCGCAGGGAGTGAGTTCCATCTGACCGAGTACTTCGGCCCCGTGCTGGGGATCATGGAGGCGGCGACTCTCGGCGAGGCCTTCGATCTGCAGAACGCCGTCGCCTACGGGCTCACGGCTGGCATCCACTCGCTTGACCCCGAAGAGGTGACCGCCTGGCTGGACCGCGTGCAGGCCGGCAACCTCTACGTCAACCGGCCCATCACCGGCGCGATCGTTCGGCGGCAGCCGTTCGGCGGCTGGAAGCGTTCGGCGGTCGGCCCAGGCGTCAAGGCCGGGGGGCCGAACACGCTGTTCGCGCTCGGCTCGTGGCAGCCGGTGCCGGCGCCCGAGAGCGGCGACCTTCACCTGGACGGGGTGAACGCCCGGGTCACCGCGGTGATCGAGGCTTCACAGCCGGCGCTCGACTACCTCGAGTTCGAGACCGTTCGTCGCGGGGTGCTCGCCGACGCCGAGGCATGGGAGAACGAGTTCTCGGTCGCCCGCGACGTTTCGGATCTGGGCGTCGAGCGCAACGTGTTCCGGTACCGGCCGACCGTGGCGACCATCCGTCTGGCCGAGGGCGGCTCGCTCGCCGAGTTCGTGCGGGTGCTGGCGGCGGGAGCGCTCGCGCAGGCGACGCTCACCCTGAGTTCCGCCGTTCCGGTGCCCGCGGGACTGCTGCCGCTGATCGACGCGGCGGACCTCGGCGGCGAACTGCTGCTCGGCATCCAGTCGGTGACCGTGGAGTCCGATGCTGCGTTCGCGGCCCGCGCGAAGACCGAGTTGCCCGCCCGCATTCGTCTGGTGACCGGGCCGGAGTCCACCGCCGCCGCGGACCTCGCGGTCGCTCTCGACGGCAGCCCGGATGTCGCGATCTGGTCGGGGCCGGTGACGAGCGCCGGTCGCATCGAGGTGCTGCCCTTCCTGCACGAGCAGGCGGTGTCGATCACGGCGCACCGCTTCGGCAACCCGGATCGCGGGATGATCGGGCTGGCGCTCTAGTCGTAACTGCGGTGGATCAGGTGCGACAGCACGATCGCCGAGCGCGTGTGATCCACCGAGGGCGCGATCCGCACCCGCTCCAGCGCGTCCTCGAGCGAGGGGATGTCGCGCGAGCGGATGTGCACCATCGCGTCGGCCGAACCGGTGACGGTGGAGGCATCCACCACCTCAGGCACACCCGAGAGGATGCGCTTCAGGTCGTCGGGAGCGACGGTGCCCCGGCAGAACAGCTCGACGTACGCCTCTGTGCCGAGGCCGTCGACGGCCGGGTCGACCTGGATCGTGAACGAGCGGATGACGCCGTCGGCGACCAGGCGGTCGACGCGCCGCTTCACCGCCGAGGCCGAGAGCCCGATCCGGTCGCCGATGTCGCCGTAGCCTGCTCGGGCGTTCTGGCGTAGGAGGTCGAGGATGCCGTAGTCGAGATTGTCCACGGCGACACGATACGGGGATTCCTTGCAATCGGGAACCGAATCACGGCGATTCGGTGCGCAGAACGCTCTGAACGCTCGGAAGTGTGCGTGCAGACTGGATGCATGACGATGACCCAGCCCTCCGCTTCTGCCCCCGAGCGCGTCGCCACTCGCCGCACTGTGCTGATGTGTCGGCCGGACTTCTTCACCGTCAGCTATCGGATCAACCCGTGGATGCATCCCGAGGACCCGACGAACACCAGCCTCGCCGTCACCCAGTGGGAGACCCTGTACGCCAAGTACCTCGAACTCGGCTTCGAGGTGCACCTGATCGATGGCGTCGCCGGGCTGCCCGACATGGTCTACGCGGCGAACGGCGGCTTTGTGCTCGATGGCATCGCGTACGGCGCCAAGTTCCAGTACCCGGAGCGCCAGCCAGAGGGTCCCGCGTACATGAAGTGGTTCGCGGCCAACGACCTCACCGTCGCCGAGCCGGTGTCGACCAACGAGGGCGAGGGCGACTTCCTGCTGGTCGGCGACACGATCTACGCCGGCACTGGGTTCCGCAGCGACGCCGCGAGTCACGACGAGTTGCGCAAGATCTACAACCGCGAGGTCGTGACGCTGACGCTCATCGACCCGAGCTTCTATCACCTGGATACAGCATTCGCGGTGCTCGATTCTGCGGGCGGACCGGGCTCCGTCGCCTTCCTGCCGAAGGCTTTCGATGCTGCGTCGCTCGACATCCTCGACACGCGTTTTCCGGATGCCATCCACGTCAACGACGAAGACGCGGCCGTACTCGGGTTGAACTCGTTCAGCGACGGGAAGAACGTGATCATCGCCTCGCGCGCCACCGACTTCGAGCGGCAGTTGCGCGAGCGCGGCTTCGCGCCGCACGGCGTCGACCTCAGCGAGCTTCTGCTCGGCGGGGGCGGCGTCAAGTGCTGCACCCTGGAACTGCGCCGATGACCGAGGCCGCCGTGTCATCCAGGACCGCCCGGTACCTCGAGCAGATCGAGGAGTTCGGCGCCCACAACTACCATCCGCTCGAGGTGGTCGTCTCCGAGGGATTCGGCGCCTGGGTCACCGACGTCGACGGCAAGCGCTACTTGGACTGCCTCGCGGCCTATTCGGCCATCAACTTCGGCCACGGACATCCGGTGCTGGTGGATGCCGCCAAGGCTCAGTTGGACCGCATCACCCTCACGAGTCGTGCCTTCCACAACGACAAGCTCGGCCCGTTCCTCGAGGGGCTGGCCAAGCTGTGCGGCAAAGACATGGTGTTACCCATGAACACCGGCGCCGAGGCAGTCGAATCGGCGATCAAGGTCGCTCGAGCGTGGGGCTATCGGGTCAAGGGCGTCGAGCACGACCGCGCCAAGATCATCGTGGCCGACGGCAACTTCCACGGCCGCACGACCACCATCATCAGCTTCAGTAACGATCCGGATGCCCGCGCGGATTTCGGCCCGTACACGCCCGGTTTCGTGTCGGTCCCCTACGGTGACGCGGCAGCGCTGCAGGCCGTGCTGGACGACGACGTGGTCGCCGTGCTGCTCGAGCCGATCCAAGGGGAGGCCGGCATCATCCTGCCGCCTGCCGACTACCTGCCGGCGGTGCGGCGTATGACGCTGGAGCGCAACGTCCTCTTCATTGCCGACGAGATCCAGTCGGGTCTGGGTCGCACGGGGGCGACGTTCCAGTGCGACAACGCCGGCGTGATCCCGGATCTCTACCTGCTCGGCAAGGCGCTCGGCGGCGGCATCGTTCCGGTGAGCGCAGTCGTCGGCAACGCCGACGTGCTCGGCGTGCTGCAGCCGGGGCAGCACGGATCGACCTTCGGCGGCAATCCTCTAGCTGCGGCCGTTGGGCTGGCGGTCGTCGGTCTGCTCGAAACCGGCGACTACCAGCGCCGTGCGGCAGCGCTCGGTGAGCACCTGATGAGCCGGCTGCACGAACTCATCGGGCACGGGGTCGTAGCGGTCCGCGGTGCGGGCCTCTGGGCCGGGATCGACATCGACCCCGCGCTGGCCACCGGCCGTCAGGTCTGCGAGGCGCTTGCCGAGCGCGGTGTGCTGGCGAAAGACACGCACGGTTCGACGATCAGACTCGCGCCGCCGATCGTGGTCGAGGAGTCTGAGCTCGACTGGGCGGTGGAGCAACTGGCGGCGGTGCTCTCCGAGCTCGGCGCGAAGTAGTCCCGCCGCAGCCGCTCGGATACGCTCGGCGCGTGAGTCTGCCGTTCCTCTTCACCGAGCCGATCCGTACCAAGCGGCTGACGCTGCGACTGATGGTGCCGAGCGATCTGGATGACGTGGTGGCCTACCAGGGGCGCGAAGATGTCGCCCGCTACCTGCTGCACGAGCCACGTGACCGCGTCGTACTCGAGCCCAAGATCGCGGAGTGGGGTGCCGCCACCCGGATGGCCGAAGATGGCGACTACTTGCAACTCGCGATTCAACTCGAAGGGCAGCTCGATGGGCATCCGCCGCAGCGCGTGATCGGCCACATGTACCTGAACCTGGCAAGCGTCGAGAACCTGGGTGCCGAGATCGGGTGGACCCTGCATCCCGACTTCTTCGGCCATGGCTACGCGACCGAGGCTGCAGTCGCCACGCTCCAGTTAGCCTTCGGAGACCTCGGGATGCACCGCGTGCGGGCAGAGCTCGACCCGCGCAATGACGCGTCGATCGCGCTCTGCCTCCGGCTCGGGATGCGCGAGGAGGCGCTCTTCGTGAAAGACCTGATGTTCAAGGGCGACTGGGCAGACACCGGCGTGTACGCGATCCTCGACGAGGAGTGGGCTGCGAGGCACCGATGACATCGTCGGCAGCCGAACTCGACGCCGCCGATCCGCTCCGGCGGTATCGGGACAGGTTCGTGCCCGCGGCCGACGTGGCTGCTTATCTGGATGGCAACTCGCTCGGCAGACCCCTTGCGGCATCCATCGACCGGGTGAACGCCGTGATGCGCGAGCAATGGGCAGAGCGCCTGATCCGCGGCTGGGATGACGGCTGGATGGAGCTGCCGACTCGGCTCGGCGACGAGCTCGGGCGTGTGGCACTCGGCGCAGCGCCCGGCCAGACCGTGATCGGCGACTCGACCAGCGTGCTGCTGTACAAGCTCATCCGCGCGGCGATCGAGTTGCGGCCTGGTCGCGACGAGCTCGTCATCGATCGCGACGACTTTCCGACCGACCGCTACCTGGTCGAGTCGATTGCGGCCGAGCGAGGCCTGTTCGTGCGCTGGATCGACGAGGGGGATGTCACGCCCAAACGGGTGGCGGCGGTGCTGAGTGAGCGCACTGCGGTGGTGGTGCTGAGCGCCATCGCGTACCGCTCCGGATACCTCGCCGACCTCCCCGCAATCACGGCCGCTGTGCACGATGCAGGCGCTCTGATGCTCTGGGATCTCTGCCACTCGGTCGGAGTTCTGCCTCACGAGCTCGACGCCTGGGCCGTCGACCTGGCGGTGGGCTGCACGTACAAGTACCTCAACGGCGGCCCGGGCGCTCCCGCATTCGCCTACGTGACCGAGCGCCTGCTCGACAATTTCCGCCAGCCGATCGCCGGCTGGCTCGGCTCGGCCCGGCCGTTCGAGATGGGGCAGGACTACGAACCCGGCCCCGGGATGCGGCGGGTACTGAGCGGAACGCCGCCCGTTCTCGGCATGGTCGGCCTTGAGGACTCGCTCGCGCTGCTCGACGAGGTGGGGCTGCCCGCCATCCGAGCCAAGTCGATCGCGCTCACGGATTTCGCGATCGCCCTCGCCGACGAGCTGCTGCCGGATGCCATGCTCGCAACCCCGCGCGACCCTGCTCGCCGCGGATCCCATGTCACACTCGACCACCCGAGCTTCGAGGCGCTCATGCCGCGGCTGTGGGCGCGCGGCGTGATCCCCGACTTTCGGCGGCCCACCGGCATCCGGCTCGGTCTCTCGCCGCTGAGCACCTCTTATAGCGAACTTGAGGCAGGCATCCTGGTAATTGCGGAGGAGTTGGCGCGAGCCTGATCGGCTCGCGCGATCGCAGAAGAGCTGGCGGCCGGTCGGTAGGCTCGCCGCATGGCATCAGGGACGCGTCAGTTGCACGTTCGGATGCAAGGCAGGAGCGCCGAGGAAGCGCATCGCGGGTCGAGCCCGCTCGAGCTGTTGTACGACCTCACCTTTGTCGTGGCGGTCTCGTCGGTCTCCGCGCAACTCGCGGAAGGGGTCGGCGAGGGCCAGGGCTTGCAGAAAGTCGTCCCGTACCTCATGGTGTTCTTCGCCATCTGGTGGGCCTGGATCAACTTCACCTGGTTCGCCTCCGCTTACGACACCGACGACGTCGTCTACCGGGTGGCCACCCTGGTGCAAATGGCCGGCGTTCTGGTGATCGCGGCGGGCGTGCCTGCCGCGGCCGCGCACTTCGACTTCACGGCGATCACCATCGGCTACGTGGTGATGCGCATCGCGGCGGTCGGTCAATGGCTGCGGGCGGGCATCGAGCATCCCGCGTCAAGGTCAACGGCGTTCCGCTATGCGGCGGGAGTGTTTCTCGTGCAGCTCGGGTGGGTGGCGGGCTTGCTGCTGGTCCCGACGTCGTGGGCCGTTGTGTCCTTCCTGATTCTGGTTGCCGCCGAGCTCGCGGTGCCGGTGTGGGCTGAGTGGCGGGTACGCACCACCTGGCACCCTGGTCACATCGCCGAGCGGTACGCCCTGTTCGTCATCATCCTGCTCGGCGAGGGCGTCGCCGCCGCGACCGCAGCGATGCAACGGGCGCTCGCGATTTCCGGGATCACGCCGCAGCTGATCGGGGTCGGTCTCGCGGGCCTGGTCATGCTGTTCGCCATCTGGTGGCTCTACTTCCTCGAGCCTGCCGCGCGAGGTCTTCGCGAGCGGCCGCGGTGGTCGTATTTCTGGGGATACGGCCACTACTTCCTTTTCGCCGCCATCGCGGCGATCGGAGCTGGGCTCGAGGTGGCGGTGAGGTGGACGGGAGACGATGCGCGGGTGAGCGGCGTCACAGCGGGATATGCGGTGGCCATCCCGTTGGCAGTGGTGTTCGTGCTCCTCTACGTGCTGCACCGACCCCTGGTCGATCAGCCCGAGGTGCCCGGGCGGGTCCTGTTCCCGGCCGCGGCAGCGGCGCTGTTGCTGCCTCTGGCGATTCCCGCATTCGGCGTGACAGCCGTGGTCGTCGCGCTTGCGGCGCTGTCGGCTCTCGTCGTCGCCGTGACCCTCGCACTGCCGCCGCGCCACCGGGACTAGCCTCGATCACGTGCCAGCCTTGACCCCCGAACTGCTCGACCGCGTCCGCTCGCGCGCCGCCGGCTACGACCGCGACAACGCGTTCTTCACCGAAGATCTCGACGAGTTGCGCGCTGCCGGCTACCTTGCGCCGCGCAACCTGCTCGAGACGGCGCGTGACCAGCGCCTGCTCGCGCGTTACGCGCCGGCCACCGCGCTCGGCATCAACATGCACCTGGTCTGGGTCGGGGTCGCGAGGGTGCTGCACGACCGGGGCGACGACAGCCTCGACTGGGTGCTGCGCGATGCAGAGGCCGGCGAACTCTTCGCGTTCGGCAACAGCGAGGGCGGCAATGACCTCGTGCTCTGGGACTCGCTGACCACCGTCGAGAAAGTCGACGGCGGGTTCGCCTTCACCGGCACGAAGATCTTCACCTCGCTCGCCCCGGCCTGGACGCGCCTGGGCATCTTCGGCAAGCAGGTCGCCGGCGAGGGCACGGAAGAAGGGCCTCGGTTGGTGCACGGCTTTCTGCGTCGCGAGACATCCGAAACCCCCGTCGCCGGTGTCACGACCCTCGACGACTGGGACACGCTCGGCATGCGCGCCACCCAGAGCAACACGACCAAGCTCGACCGTGCGATGGTGGCCGATGCCGACATCTCGCGGTTCCTGCCGGTCGGCCCGAACGCCGACCCCTTCATCTTCGGCATCTTCAGCAACTTCTTGCTGCTGATCGGCTCGGTCTACGCCGGTATCGCCGACCGGGCGCTCGAGCTGGCCGTCGAGGCGGCGCGCACGCGCACCAGCCTGAAGAACGGTGGGGCGTCGTACGCGAGCGACCCCGACATCCGGTGGAGGGTCGCGGATGCCGCGCTCGCGCTCGACGCTCTGCGTCCCGATCTCGAGGGGCTGGCATCCGATGTCGACACCCTCGTCGACCACGGCAGCAACTGGTTCCGCTACCTCACGGGCGCGAAGCATCGCTCGACCGAGGCCGCACGTTACGTCGTCGATCAGGCACTACGAGTTGCCGGGGGCGGCGGCTATCGCTCCACCAGCGAGCTCGCTCGCCTGCAGCGCGATGTGCTCGCCGGCATCTACCACCCGAGCGACACCGAGTCGATCCACTCGACGGTGGCGGCCGCGCTGCTAGGACCAGCCAGCTAGACCCTCTGAAGCTGGAAGATCGGCATCCGTCGGCCTTCCGTGGTCTTCGGGTATTCCAGGAATCCGGGCATGGCGGTCGTGATCGACGTCCACGCCTTGTCGTACGCCGCATCGTCGGTGAGCTCCACGGCGTTGACCTGTGCCGTCTCGATCCCCTCTTCGGCCGGGGCCTCGATCTCGAACCGGGGGTGCTTCTTCAGGTTGTGGTACCAGCCCGGGTGCTTGGGCGATCCCGCGGCCGACGCGATAACCATCCAGCCATCCTCGTTGCGGAATCCAGCAGCGGGGACCAGACGCTCTTCACCCGACTTGGCGCCGATGGTGTGCAGAATCACCAGGCCTCGCCCGAACCGCCCAGCCGTGCCGTTGTTCTCGCGGAACTCCGCGATCATCTTCTCGTTCCAGTCGCTCATGCGATCCATCCCTCTTCTCGCAGCCACGCTGCGCACAATGTGGTCCACTGCTCGGCGTCGCCTTCGCCGACAGCGAGGTTGAGTCCGTGCCTCCCTCGTGAGAACACGTGAACGGCGTGCGGGATTCCGTGATCGGCGAGCGCGTTTGCGAGCAAGTAGCTGTGCTGCACCGGTACCGCCTCGTCTTCGGCCGTGTGCCAGATGAAGAACGGCGGGGCATCTGCGGTGACCAGCCGATTGAGCGACGTGGCAGCTCGCAGCTCGGGGCTGGCGTCCGGCCCGATCAGCTGCCTGCGCGAGTCGGCGTGCGTGGGCAGTTCCATCGAGACCACCGGGTAGCACAGGATCGCAATGTCGACGCGCTCGGCCGCCGCGGCATCCGGGCCGGTACTGGTCGGCGCGAGTGCTGCGTGGCCAGCCGCGTGTCCGCCCGCCGAGAACCCCAGAAGCCCGACCCTGTCGTGCCCTGCAGCGCGTACTCGGCGCACCTCGGCCCTCACCGCGTCCAGCGGCCCGGGATGCCGCGTCTGCACCGGATATCTGAACACCGAGCTGCTCAGCCCGAGACCGCCGAGCCATGCGGCGATCGGTTCGGCCTCATCGTCGGACAAGTGGGTGTAGCCGCCACCGGGCAGCACGATGATGTGGTCGGTCATCGTTCCATTGTGGTGTCCCTAGGCTGGACTCATGACCCACCCCATCGTGTTCATCGGAGACAGCATCACGGATGCCGGTCGCCGCGAGGATGCGGACCGGCATCTCGGTCACGGATATGTTCGGCTGGTCGCCGACGCGCTCGCCGCCCGCGGAGACGCCCGGCCGATCATCAACACCGGGATCAGCGGCGACCGTGCCGTCGACCTCCGCGCACGATGGGAGCAGGATGCCCTCGCCCACGAGCCCGAGCTGCTCTCGATCTACGTTGGCGTGAACGACACCTGGCGCCGGTACGACGCCAGTGACCCCACGACCGCCGAAGCCTTCGAGAACACATACCGCTCGCTTCTCGCCGAGGCGCAGGACCGCCTCGCCCCGCGCATGATCCTGGTCGAGCCGTTCGTGCTCCCCGTCACCGCCGAGCAGGATCGCTGGGGCGTCGACGATCTGGACGCCAAACGCGCGGTCGTTGCGAGGCTGGCGGCCGAGTACGGGGCGGCCTTCGTTCCGCTGCAGTCTCTGCTGCTCGATGCTGCCTCCCAGCAGGGCTCGGGCCGAGCGGGCTGCGCGGCCCTCGCCGCAGATGGGGTGCACCCGACTCCGCTCGGCAGCGAACTCATCGCGGGGGCCTGGCTCGCGGCCGAAGCGACCCTCTAAAGGGCTCGCGGGGTCAGCCGCTCCAGCTGGGTCACGTGCTGCGGACCGAGTTCGTCGAGCGATGCGACCCCGAGCAGCTTCATCGTGCGGACGATCTGGTCGGCCAGGATGGCGATGGTCCGATCGACCCCTGCGCGACCGCCGGCCATCAGCCCGTACAGGTATGCGCGGCCGATCATCGTGAAGTCGGCGCCCAGCGCGATCGAGGCGACGATGTCTGCGCCCGACATGATGCCGGTGTCGACGCCGATCTCGACCCGCGGCTTGCCTGCCTTCTTGCCGCCCAGTTCGCGCACGACATCCGGCAGCAGGTGGAACGGGATCGGTGCGCGGTCCAGCTGACGACCGCCATGGTTCGAGAGCAGGATGCCGTCAACGCCGAGATCGGCGAGTTTCGCGGCATCTCGCACATTCTGCACGCCTTTGATCACGAGCTTGCCCGGCCACATGCCGCGGATCACGTCGAGGTCTTTGAACGAGATCGTCGGATCCATTGCCGCATCGAGCAGCTCGCCGACGGTGCCACCGGTCGACGACAGCGAGGCGAACTCCAGGGGAGGGGTCGTCAGGAAGTCCCACCACCACCAGGGGCGCGGGATCGCGTTGAGGATGGTCCCCGCCGTCAACTGCGGCGGGATCGAGAATCCGTTGCGCTTGTCGCGCAGCCGGGCGCCCGCCACCGGGGTGTCGACCGTGAAGTGCAGGGTGTCGAATCCGGCCGCCGCGGCTCGGCGGACGAGTTCGTACGAGATTTCGCGGTCGCGCATCACGTAGAGCTGGAACCAGTTTCGGCCGGTCGGGTTGGCGGCCTTGACGGCTTCGATCGAACTCGTCCCCAGCGTCGACAGCGTGAACGGGATCCCGGCCGCGCCGGCCGCGCCGGCGCCCGCGATCTCGCCCTCGGTCTGCATGAGCCGGGTGAAACCGGTCGGGGCGATCGCAAAGGGCAACGCCGACGGCCCCCCGAGAATCGTGGACGAGGTATCGACCCCTGCCATCCCGCGCAGAATCGACGGGCTGAACTCGATGTCTTCGAAGGCCTGCCGGGCCCTGGCGAGCGAGATCTCCTGCTCGGCCGATCCATCGGTGTAGTCGAAGGCGGCCTTCGGTGTGCGTCGTTGTGCGATCGTTCGCAGGTCGGAGATGGTGAGTGCGGCATCCAGTCGGCGCTTCTTCGCGTTCAGGGTCGGCGCCTTGAACCTCATCAGCGAGGCGACGTCTTTCGGATTCGGGAACTGGCGTTTCACCATCGGTAGTCGTCCTTCGGTCAGCGTGGCGGGTTGAGAGCTGCGATGGCGGGGATGAAGCGCTGACGCGACGACTCGACGTGGCGCCGCATCAGCTCGCCCGCCCTGTCGTCTGCGCCGTCGGCGATCGCCGAGACGATCTGCTCGTGCTCGGTCAGGGCGAGCGGCCGCGTTCCCGTGTCGTAGTACTCGGCGAACATGCTCTCGACGAACTCGCCGTGTGTTCCCGCGTCGCCGAGTGATGCCCTGTACAGGCGGAACAGGTGCAGGTGGCAGTGGGTTCTGACGAAGGATTCCTCGACCCAGCCGTTGCCGGATGCGTTGGCAACCAACGCGTGAAAGCGACTGTCGTGCTCGACGAATTCGAGATAGGTGGAGGGGCTGGATCGCCCGATCTGCTCGGCCCGTTCGAGCTCGGCCCGCAGCGCATCGAGGGAGCCTCGCGCGCCGAGCCGTGCGGCGGCCGACGCCGCCCACGGTTCGATCACCGTGCGGAACTCGAAGAGCTGGTCGAACTGCAGCACCGTGAGCAGGTCGGTGGCCTCATAGCCCCGCAGCGGAGTCTTGATGACGAGGCCGTCGGATTCCAAGCGGGCGAGCGCCTCGCGGATCGGGGTCTGCGATACCGAGAGTTCGCGGGCGAGCTCGTCGATCCCCACGTGCTGACCCGGTGAGATCCCGTGATCGAGGATCATTGACTTGATCGCGTCGTATGTTTGGTCGGCTAGGGATGCCATCGCTCCCCCTTCACCTGATCACTGTCGATCCTATAGGATTTTGCACAATCACCCCACGAGAAAGTGATGTGCCTCGCATGCTCAAGTTCATTCGTTTGGGCCCCATGGGGGCCGAGCGCCCGGCGGTCATCGACGAGCAGGGGGCGGTTCACGACCTGTCCGGTCTCACCGCAGACATCGACGGGCGATTTCTCGCCGCTGGCGGGCTGGATGCCGCGGCGCGAGCCGTCGCTGCGGGTGAGCTGCCCAGGCTCGACGACCCGGGCGACGGGTCGGTGCTGCGCCTGGGCGCCCCGATTGCGCGGCCGACCGCTGTGGTCTGCATCGGCCAGAACTACGCAGCCCACGCGGCAGAGTCGGGGTCTGTGCCACCTACCAAGACGGTGATCTTCTTCAAGCATCCCAACACGGTTGTCGGACCATACGACGACGTGCTGGTGCCTCGCGGCTCGACCAAGACCGACTGGGAGGTCGAGCTCGGGGTCGTGATCGGCACGCGGGCGCGCTACCTCGCGTCGCCCGCCGAGGCGCTTGCTCACGTAGCCGGGTACACCGTGTCGAACGATGTATCGGAGCGCGAGTTCCAGCTCGAGCTCTCGGGTGGCCAATGGAGCAAGGGCAAGAGCAGCGAGACCTTCAACCCACTCGGCCCGTGGCTCATCCCGGCTGATCAGGTGGGCGACATCTCGAACCTGCGGCTGCGTTCCTTCGTCAACGGCGAACCCCGGCAAGACTCCACGACCGCCGACATGATCTTCGATGTCGCGCAGGTGGTCTATGAGCTCAGCCAATACCTGGTGCTCGAGCCCGGCGACCTGATCAACACCGGCACCCCGCAAGGCGTGGCATTGGGTGGCAGGTTCCCCTACCTGGTCGCCGGCGACGTGATGGAACTCGAGATCGATGGCCTGGGACGGCAGCGTCAGACGCTGGCGCCCGCGCAGAACTGAGGCCAGAACGGGCTAGCGCTTCTCGCGAACTCCACGCGCCTCGAGGTAGTCATTGGAGAACATCCCGGTCGGGTCGAGGCGCTCGAACAGCTCTCGCGAGTCGGCGAGACGTGGGTGCACGCGGGCGAGAGTCGCGGCATCCACCCTGTTGACTTTGCCCCAGTGCGGCCGCGCGTCGAACGGTGCCAGTGCGGCCTCGATCTCGGGAAGCAGGGCGTGCACGGCGTCGGGCTCGGGCTTCCAGGTGAAGTGGATGGCGAGCATCGGACGTTGATACGCGCCGCTGAGCCACAGCTCGTCGGCCGCCGCGGTACGCAACTCGGTGACGTGCAGGTGGGGTGCGATTCTGGCGCCGAGCGCGCGAACTGCCCGCAGGGCGTCCGGGCCATCTGAGCGGTCGACGAAGTATTCGGTCTGGATTTCGTCGCCGACGCTCGGGGTGCCGTCGAAGCGGAAGTGCGGCAAGCGCTCGTGCCATGGACCAGGAGCACCCCCGGCCCGCGTCGTGTTGTCGTCGTCGGGGCGGCCGAAGATGCTCAACGCGGGTTGCGCCATTGCGCCGAAGAATTCGTCACTGACAGCTGGTGCGGCGTCGTCATCGGCGGACAGCCTGGTTTTCAGCACCGCCACCTGTAGTTCATCGCCGAGCCAATCGGTGAACAGGCTGACGCTGTACGCCGAGCCGGTCACGCCCTCGAGATCGTCGAGCAGAGTGCTCCATGGCAGGCCGTGAAAGGCGTCTTGCCGCACGCGGAAGCTCGGCTCAACAGCCAGGGTGATCCGGACCACGATGCCGAACGCCCCGAGGCCGACGACCATCCCCGCGAAGTCGGCATCGCCATGGCGCACTGTCACGAGCGAGCCGTCTGCTGACACGTACTCGAGCGCGCGCACGGCCGTCGACAGCACGCCGAGGCTGTTGCCAGACCCGTGTGTCGCGGTTGCGGTCGCTCCTGCCACCGAGATGTGGGGAAGCGATCCCATGTTGTGCAATGCCCAGCCGCGCTCGTCGAGCCAGGCCGCCAACTCCCCGTAGCGGATGCCGCCTCCGACGGTGACCGTGCGATCGGTCTCGTTGAGCGCGGGGTCGGGCTCGATCGCGGTGACCTCGACGAGCGTGCCGCTGGTGTCGGCGATCCCATTGAAGGAATGGCGCGTGCCGAGCGCGCGCACGCGATGTCCTGCCGCGGCGGCCTGCTCGACCAACGCCTGCACCTGATCGACCGAGGTCGCATCCAGGTGTCGCGGAGCGGTGAACGTGTGGGTTCCGGCCCAGGTGCTCAGGGTTGCCATGGGCACAGCCTGACACTCGATAGCCTGGAGCCCCAATCGCTCACCCAGGGGGACATGTGTTTCAGTTCATCACCGACATCGACTACTCGTCGTCGTACTCGATCGGTCCGGTCGCGGGCGGCGTCAGCGGCCTGATCGGCTACATCATCCTGGTCATCTCGCTGTGGCCGGTGTTCACGAAGGCGGGGTTCCCGGGGTGGGGTGCCATCATCCCGATCTACAACACCTACGTGCTCGTGAAGATCGCCGGATTCCACGGGGCCACCGTGCTGCTGTTCCTGATTCCCATCGTCAACATCATCTTCGGCATCGTTGTGGCGATCCGACTCGGGGCCGCGTTCGGCAAGGACGGAGCGTTCAGCTTCTTCCTACTCTGGCTGCTCTCGATCATCGGCTACTTCATCGTCGGCTACGGTTCGGCGAAGTACATCGGCCCGGGCGGAGTCGCGAACTCGGCGGTCTAGCCGCGATCGGGGAGTTGCTGCACGGCCCAATGGTTGCCGTCGGGGTCGTCGAACCCGACGAAGCGGCCCCACGCGAGATCTTGCACCGGCCCGACATCGACCCCACGGGCGGCCAGATCGTCGTGCGCGGCGTCGGCATCGGGCGTCACAACTTGAAGCCCGGGGTAGGGCGCAACACCCTGGGGCAGGAGCCCGACGCCGAACGCGATCGAGCACGCGGAGCCGGGAGGGGTCACCTGCACGAACCGCAGCTCTGGCGACACCTGCTGGTTGAAGTCCACCGGCCAACCGAGCGTCGTTCCGTAGAACTCGACGGCGCGATCGACGTCGGTGACCGGGATGATGACGAGTTCGAGTCGGTAGTCGACCATGGCTGCTCCCTTGTTCCGATACGTCGAAACTAGGCTGCGCCACCGACTTCCCGGCTCAGTCGGTGGGCGACTCCGGGGGCTCACCCAGCGCGACAAGAGCCGCCCAGAAGGCCTCGGGGATCTCCGCCGCGATCAGGGCCGGCAGCTCGTCGAGACGCTGCTGCGAGTAGATCCCGGCGACCGTGGTGTGGATGCGCGACTCGCGCATCGAGAACGCGAGTGCCGCAGCCGCCACGCTGATCTGCCACTCGGCGCAGAGCGCGCGCACCCGTTCCAGGTGCGCGAGAAACTCGGCAGACGCCGGTTGGTAGCCGTAGCTCGGGCCGCGGAAGGTGGATCCGCCCAGGATCCCGCCGCCGAAGGGCGCCGCGTTGAACACCGTCATGCCGCGCTCGGTCGCGAGGCGCAGGATCGTCTCGGCGGTGTGATCCATCAGGGTCCAGCGGTTGTGGGTCAGGACCACATCGAAGACATCGGTGCGCAGGTATTCCTCTACGAGCGCGCGCTCGCCTGCTGCAATCCCGATTGCGCCGATCCGGCCCTCGTCGCGCAAACGGATGAGCGCCTCGACCGGACCGCCCGGTGCCATTCCCTCCGACACGGTGATCGTGTATGGGTCGTGCAACTGGTACAGCGGAAGAGATTCGAGACCGAGCCGTTCGGTGGTCTCATCGAACGATCGGCGTACACGATCGCCGTCGAAGACCCCGGTCTCAGGATCTTGATCAGCCTTGGAGAAGATGACCTTGTCGGCAGGCAAGCCTCCCGCTGCGGCGATCGCCTGCCCCAGCAGAGCTTCAGACCGGCCGCCCGAGTAGTTGTTACTGGTGTCGAACTGCCGGAAGTCCGACGCGAGCAACGCGGCCGCCAGACTCTCGTCTGCGCCCGGTCTCTTGCCGATCCCCGAGGTCCCGATGGTGATCTTCTCGAGGGCGTCCGGGTCGAACAACTGAGGGTTCATCTCTCCAGGATGGCAGTACCGTGGAACAGGCGACATTGCTTCTGGAGGCCTCATGCCCGACGCATCCATCCCGGCGACCATGCGGGCGCTCAAGCTGCACCGACTTGGGGACCCGACTCAGGTGCTGGTGGAGAGAGTGCCGACGCCGGTTCCCGCACATGGCGAGTTGTTGATCCGAGTGCGTGCGGCGGCCATCACCCGTGACGAGCTCACCTGGCCGGAGGGCAGGCTCCCGGCGACACCGTCGTACGAGTTCTCGGGTGAAGTCATCGCACGCGGGGCATCGGCCACGGATTTTGCCGTCGGTGATGCGGTCTACGGCATGGCCCTCTTCGATCGCGACGGCGCGGCCTCGGAGTTTTTCGCTGCACCGCAGGCCGTCTTCGCGCGCAAGCCGGCGAACATCGATGACGCGGCGAGCGCGACAGTGCCCCTGCCGGCGCTGAGTGCGTGGCAGGGGCTCTTCGATCACGGTCTGCTCGAGTCTGGCCAGCGGGTACTGGTGCACGGGGCGACGGGAGCGGTCGGGCATTTCGCGGTTCAACTGGCGCGACGGGCGGGAGCTCACGTGGTGGCGACGGCGTCGGCAGGCAATCTCGAGGCCGCCCGCGAGGCGGGAGCCGACGAGGTCGTCGATCGCGCGACGCCTTACGAGACCTCGTTGGCGACCGTCGATCTCGCCTTCGATGCGGCGGGCGGGGATGCCACCGAGCGCTCCGCGGCGCTGGTCCGGCCGGGCGGCAGGCTCGTGAGCATCATCTCCGAACCCGCGCAGACGCCCCGGATCACCGCGACGTTCTTCATCGTCGAGCCGAACCGCGACGAACTGGACCAGATCACCGAGCTGATCGAAGTAGGCGGACTGCGACTGATGCCGCAGGACGAGTACCCGCTCGACGAGGCCGCAGCCGCATTCGAAGCGAGCCTGGACCGCAGCCACCGCGGCAAGGTCGTCTTCCGTCCGACCGCCTGAGCGGCGGCGCCCCGAAATGCGGCCGCAACATCGGCTCAGTAGGCTCGCGTCATGGGCGACCTGTTCGACGGCTACGGCTCGGTCGCGACGAAGCGGCGAGGGGCTCCTGCTTGGGACGAGATGTTCGCCGACCCGGCGGCGGCCGACTCTGCGAGCGCACGAGATTCGTACAAAGAGATACACACCGCGCTTGCCCGGATGACTCAGGACGAACTGCGCGGGCGCACCGAGGCGCTCGCCAGTTCGTACCTCGCGCAGGGCGTGACCTTCGACTTCGCAGGCGAGGAGCGTCCGTTCCCGCTCGACGCGGTACCTCGCGTGATCGACCAGTCCGAGTGGGCCGTCGTCGAGTCTGGGGTGAAGCAGCGTGTGCGGGCGCTCGAGGCATTCCTGGCCGATGTGTACGGCAAACAGCAGGCGGTGGTCGACGGTGTCATTCCGGCTCGGCTGATCAGTTCGTCCAGTCACTTTCACCGCGAAGCGGCGGGCATCGTGAGCGCCAATGGCGTGCGCATCCAGGTGTCGGGCATCGACCTCATCCGCGACGAGAAGGGCACCTGGCGGGTGCTCGAAGACAACGTGCGGGTACCGAGCGGGGTCAGCTATGTCATCTCCAACCGGCGGGTGATGGCCCAGACACTGCCCGAACTGTTCATGTCGATGCGTGTGCGACCGGTTGGCGACTATCCGCAGCGGCTGCTGCAATCTCTGCGGGCGTCCGCTCCCGAGGGCGTCGATGACCCGGTGATCGTGGTGCTCACGCCGGGTGTTTACAACTCCGCGTACTTCGAGCACACCCTGCTCGCTCGCCTGATGGGTGTCGAGCTGGTCGAGGGCCGCGACCTGTTCTGCAGCGGCGGCAGAGTGTGGATGCGCACCACATCCGGACCGACCCGCGTCGACGTGATCTACCGAAGGGTCGACGACGAGTTCCTCGACCCGCTGCAGTTCCGCGCTGATTCGATGCTCGGCTCACCCGGGCTGTTGCTCGCAGCCCGGCTGGGCAACGTGACCATCGCGAACGCCATCGGAAACGGCGTCGCAGACGACAAGCTGGTGTACACCTACCTGCCGGATCTGATCCGCTACTACCTGTCTGAGGAGCCGATCATCGCCAACGTCGACACCTGGCGGCTCGAGGAGCCGGGCTCGCTCGAGGAGGTTCTCGACCGGCTCGACGAACTCGTGGTCAAGCCGGTCGACGGGTCGGGCGGCAAGGGTCTGGTGATCGGGCCCGATGCCAGCAAACAGGAGCTCGCCGACCTGGCAGCCCGCTTGAAACAAGACCCGCGCGGATGGATCGCGCAGCCGGTCGTGCAGCTGTCGACGATCCCGACCCTGGTCGAAGACGGGATGCGACCGCGCCACGCCGATCTGCGCCCCTTCGCCGTCAACGACGGCACCGACGTCTGGGTGCTGCCCGGCGGCCTGACCCGGGTAGCGCTTCCGGAGGGCGAGCTCGTCGTCAACAGCTCGCAGGGCGGGGGTTCGAAAGACACCTGGATCGTCGGGCACGAACCGCTGCATACCGCGGATCACAACATCCAGGATCTGGTGGCCGATCAGGCCGCGATCACGAGCATTCCGATCACGGCCGAGTCGCACCTGCAGGATCACAACCCGCTCGACGATCCGCGCAAGGATCAGCAAGAGCAGCAGCAGCAAACCGGGACGTGCGCATGCTGAGCCGCATTGCGGAGTCGCTGTTCTGGATCGGGCGCTACATCGAGCGCAGCGATGGCACCGCGCGCATCCTCGACGTGCATCTGCAATTGCTGCTCGAGGATCCTTGGATCGAAGAGAACCTCGCATGCCGTTCGCTTTTGAGCGTGATGGGAACCGAGGTGGACGACGACGCCGAGGTCACCCGCGCCGACGTGCTCACCCTGCTCGCGGTCGACCGCAATCAGCCGGCCTCGATCGCCTACTCGCTGGCAGCAGCCCGCGAGAACGCTCGCCGCGCGCGCGAGGTGGTCAGCACCGAACTGTGGGAGGTGCTCAACACCACCCGGGCGCGGATGCCGCGCAAGGTCGCGACTGACAAGGTGCACGAGTTCTTCGGCTGGGTTCGCGAACGCGCGGCGCTCGCCGTGGGGATCATCGAGTCGTCGACCAGCCGCGACGAGGCGTGGAGCTTCTTCACTCTCGGTCGTTCTATCGAGCGTGCCGACATGACGGCGCGGCTGCTCGCGACGCGCTCCTTGACCGAGGCATCCGGGCCGTCATGGACGACCATCTTGCGGTCGGTCGGGGCCTACGAGGCATACCTCCGGACTTACCGCGGGGTGCCCAGCGCCCGGAACGCGGCCGAGTTCCTGCTGCTCGATCGTCTGTTCCCGCGCAGCATCCTGTTCTCGGTGACACGGGCCGAGCAGTGCATGCGCGACCTCGATCGCGGCGACCGGCTCGGCGTCACCGACCAGGCTCAACGGCTGCTCGGTCAGATCCGCAGCGAACTCGAGTACCGGCCGATCGCCGACATCATCGAAGAACTTCCCACCCACATGGACAGCGTGCAGGCGGCAACCAGCGCCACGAGCGAGGCGATTCGGCAGCGCTACTTCCCGACGAATTCGGCGCCCAGCTGGGTCGGCGAGAACACGTGAACCGGCTGCGCATCCGGCACGAGACCGGGTTCCACTACGACGGCGAGGTCACGGCTTCCTACAACGAGGCGAGAATGCTGCCGGTCAGCGCCGACGGTCAGCTCGTGCTCTATTCCAACCTCGAGATCCTGCCGATCTCGAGCCACCACAGCTACACCGACTACTGGGGAACCCGGGTCTCCAGCTTCGAGATCCTCACCCCGCATCGCGAGCTGTCGCTCGCGGCGACCAGTTTGGTCGAGGTGCGACCCCAGGCTCACGCCGAGCACCTGCTCACCTGGGAAACGCTGGCAGACGAGATCGAACGCGCAACGGAGTACGTCGAGCAACTCGGGCAGACGAGCCGCACGCTGCCGCCCGACGAACTGGTCGACCTCGCCCGTGCCGCCCTCGCGAAGGCCGACTCGCCGTGTGCAACCGCGCGCGCGATCTGCGAGCAGATCGGCGCCCGCATCGAGTACATGCCGGGCTCGACCAGCGTGTACACGACGGCACGCGAGGCATGGGAGAAGAAGAAGGGCGTCTGCCAAGACATCACGCACCTCGCGATCGGGGCGCTTCGCTCGGTGGGCATCCCGGCCAGGTATGTGAGCGGCTATTTGCACCCGAAGCCGGATGCGGCGATCGGCGAGACGATCGCGGGCGAATCTCATGCTTGGGTCGAGTGGTTCTGCGGCGATTGGCAGGGATTCGATCCCACCAACCTGATCGAGATCGGCGACCGTCACGTGGCGGTTGGTCGTGGCCGCGACTACAACGACGTGCCACCGCTGCGCGGGGTCTATGCCGGCCCGTACGCGAGCAAGCTGTTCGTCACCGTTGAGATCACGCGCGAGGCGTGACGCGCGGGAGGCTCAGGTCTTCGAGACCTCGGTCTCGACAACGGCGATCTCGGTAGTCGCGAGCTCGCGGCGGGTCTCGGCCGGGGCGGGCCTTTTCGAGGTCGGCACCGGGGCGACCTCCGGTTCCGCGACTGCGTTGCGGTGCGCCAGCCACCAGACCAGCGCGATCGCGGCGGGGATCAGGCCACCCAGCGATCCGGCGACGACACCCCAGCGTGGCCCGAAGGCATTGACGATCGCGCCGATCAGCGGGGCGCCAATCGGCGTGCCGCCCATGAACACCGCCATGTACAGCGACATCACTCGGCCGCGCAGGGCAGGATCGGTCGTGGTCTGCACGTAGGCGTTGGCGCTGTTCATCATCGTGATGGCACTGACCCCGACGAGTGGCAGCACCAGGGCGAACGATAAGAATGTCGGCATGAACGCGGCCGCGATCATCGAGAAACCGAAACCCGCCCCGGCGATCGCGACCGTTCGCAGGCGCACGCGTTCGCGTCGTGCGGCCAGCAGTGCCCCGACGATCGAGCCGACCGCGAAGGCGGAGTTGAGCAGGCCGAACTCTCCGGCGCCTTGGTGGAAGGCAACACTGGCCATCGTCGAGGAGTAGATCGGGAAGTTCACCCCGATCGTCCCCATCAGGAAGATCATCACGAACAGCAGCACGAGATCGCTTCGGTGCATGACGTAGTGCAGTCCCTCGCGGATCTGCCCGCGCGCCCGGGGTGGGCGGTGGTGCGGGATTAACTCCGAGGTGCGGAACAGGAACAGGGCCCCGAGCGTCGCTCCGAACGTGACGGCGTTCAGCACGAACACCCAGCCCGAGCCGATCCCCGCGACGAGGAATCCCGCAATGGCCGGACCGATGAGTCTGGCCGTGTTGAATGAGGTGGCGTTCAGTCCGACCGCGTTGGACAGCAGGTCCGCAGGTACGAGGCTGCTCACGAAGGTCTGCCGTACCGGCGCGTCGAAGGCGGCTGTGCAACCGAGCAGCAGGGCGAACACGTAGACCATCCAGAGCTGCACGGCGCCGGTGAGCGTGAGCAGACCGAGACCGAGGGCCAACGCCCCCATCGCTGTCTGCGTCACGATCATCACCTTGCGACGGTCGAAGCGGTCGGCGACCAGGCCTGTGATCGGGGTGAGCAGCAGTTGCGGTCCGAACTGCAGGGCGCTGGTGACGCCCACGGCGGCGGCATCCTGATGCGTCAGCATCGTGAGCACGATCCAGTCCTGGGCGATGCGCTGCATCCAGGTGCCGATGTTCGACACGGTGGCTCCGGCGAACCAGACGCGGTAGTTGAAGACCCCCAGTGAGCGAAAGGCGCTGCTCATTCTTCGGCGATGCGGCGCAGCACCGGGATCACCGCCTCCAGTGAGGCGCGCTCGTCGTCAGAGAGGGCAGCGAGCTGTTGCGAGAACCAGCGCGTGCGAAGGCGGCGCGTTTCGCGGATGACCGCCAAGCCTGCGTCGGTGACGGTCACGATGACTTTGCGTGCGTCATCCGGGTCTGGGCTGCGTGAGACCAGACCGAGCTGCTCGAGTGCGTTGAGGGTGCGGTTCATCGAGGGCGGAGTGATTCGTTCGCGCTCGGCCAACGCGCCGGGAGTGGCGGGTGAGATTTCAAGACGGAACAGGACGCCCAGCTGTGTGTCGCTCATGGCGCCGTCCGCTCGATTGTTGCGGATGCGGCGGGCGACCCGCTGCAGAAGCATGCGCAGTTCGTCGTCATTCTCACCGGTCGTCACGATTCGTTAGTCTAACTCATTAGCATGGCTAATGCAGCGGCGAGCCCGTAGCTGGAACGGTCTGTCGCCTTAGGATGAATCGAGCAAGGAGGCTCCATGCCCACGCCATCGGCCGCCCGCGGTGACTACACCTTCGTCGATGCCGAAGGTGTCACCATCCACTACTACGTGTGGCGCTCGGGAACGCCGAAAGCAGTCGTGCATCTCGTGCATGGACTCGGGGAGTACGCCACTCGATACGAGCAGTTCGCTCAAGACCTGGTCGCGGCCGGCTACGCGGTCTACGCAGGAGACCTGCGTGGCCACGGTCAGACCGGGATGCAGCAATACGACGGTGATGTGAGCAAGTTGGGCAAGCTCGGTCCAGGGGGAGTGCGGGCCACCATTGCCGGGGTGGTGCAGCTGTCGGGCATCGCCCGCGTCGAGCACCCGCGACTGCCGCTAGTGCTCCTCGGTCACAGCCTGGGCTCCATCTTCGCGCAGATCATCCTCAACGAGTACGCGGACCTCTACGACGCCGCGGTGCTCAGTGGCACCCCGTTCCGGACCCTGTTGCACATGAACTCGGGCGCGCTCAACAAGCGGTTCCGCCACCTGGGCAGCACCGGCGCCGAGTGGCTGAGCCGCGATCCGGCAGTCGCTCCGGCGTTCGTGGCCGACCCGCTCACCTTTGACGCCCAGGCTGCCAAGCTGTTCGGCATCGTGGACGGGCTCCGGCTGCTCGGTCGGCCGACCAAGCTGGTGAAGAACCTGCCCCTGCTCATCCAGATTGGCAGCGAAGATCCGCTCGGCGGTCCGAAGAGCGTCGAGTTGCTTGCCGCTGCCTACCGCAATCGGGGCGGCCTGACCGATGTCACTGTCGACGTCTATCCCGGTGCCCGGCACGAGGTCTACAACGAGACCAATCGTGACGAGGTCATTCGGGATCTGGTTACCTGGTTGGACCAGCACGTCGGAGCGGGCAGCTGAAAGGCCCAACGAAATAGTCTGAACTCATGCACGGTGAGTTCAAGGTTCCTGGCGGCAAGCTCGTCGTGGTCGATCTGGAAGTAGCCGACGGCCGGATCACCGACTTCCGTCTGGCCGGCGACTTCTTCCTCGAGCCCGACGAGGCGCTGCAGGCGATCGACGCCGCCGTCACAGGGCTCCCCGCGGAGGCCGACGCCAAGGTCTACTCCGCCGCAGTGCAGGCCGCGCTCCCAGAGGGTGCCGCGCTGCTCGGATTCTCGCCAGACTCGGTCGCGACCGCGATCCGGCGCGCGCTCAAGAAGGCGACCGGTTGGAACGACTACGACTGGCAACTGCTGCATCCCGGTCCGCTCAGCCCCAACATGCATCTCGCCCTCGACCAGGTGCTCGCCGAGGAGGTCGGCGATGGTCGTCGCAAGCCGACCTTGCGCATCTGGGAGTGGAACGAGCCGGCCGTCGTCATCGGCAGCTTTCAATCCGTCAAGAATGAGGTCGACCCCGACAACGCGGCCAAATACGGCTTCGGCGTGGTTCGACGCATCAGCGGCGGCGGAGCGATGTTCATGGACGCGGGCGCCGTTGTGACCTACTCCCTGTATACGCCGATCGACCTGGTGCAGGGCATGAGCTTTGCCGACAGTTACGCCTTCTTGGACGACTGGGTGCTGGTCGCGCTGCGCAGCCTGGGCATCGATGCCAGCTACCAGCCGCTCAACGACATCACCAGTCCGAGCGGCAAGATCGGTGGCGCCGCGCAGAAGCGCTTGGCCGGCGTGAACGGGCACAGCGGCGCCGTGCTGCACCACGTCACCATGAGCTATGACATGGATGGCGACAAGATGGTGCAGGTGCTGCGGATCGGCCGCGAGAAGATGAGCGACAAGGGCACCAAGAGCGCCAACAAGCGCGTCGATCCGTTGCGGAGCCAGACCGGACTCAGCCGGTCAGAGATCATCGACGCCATGATCGGGACCTTCCGGTCGCTGCACGGACTCCATGACGACGACATCACCCCCGCCGAGTACGCGGCTGCCGAGCAACTCGTGATCGACAAGTTCGGCACGGCGGAGTGGCTGTACCGCGTGCCCTGAACTGCCCTGCGCCGAATCATCCCCGGGATGGACGAGCGATTCGGCGGCTCGACGTATGCTCGACCGCGTGGACTGGCTCATCTTCGCGGGAATCTTCACGGTGCTCGTCGCCCTGGGAGTTCTCGCGCAGTTCAAGGGCTGGATCGACCTCGGCAACAAGAGCGCGCGCAGCGGCGGTGGCGGTGGCGGTGGACTTGCCGGGATCGGCGATGAGGTATTCCATCCCACCCGGTACGAGACGCAGCTCGAGCTGGACCGCCAGACCATGCTCCCGGCTCCCGCCCCGGTTGCGGGCGACGGTGACAAAGACGTCTACAAGGGCAACGTCCGCATCGACCTCAGTGACCGCAGCCAGCGATAGTCGGGCGTCGGTGCCCGGCCGCTAGCGCGTCTTCAAGTCGGCGTACTCCGGGTGCTTGCGAATGAAACCGCCGACGAACGGGCAGATTGTCGAGACCCGGTCGGTCGAATTCGTCCGCACATCGTCGAGCGCTCCGGCGGCCAGCGCCGAGCCGAGCCCGCGCTCCTGCAGCGAGCCGTCGATCTCGGTGTGTAGAAACTCGATCATGCCGGGCTCGGGGTGGTCGTACACGGTCTGACCGATTTCGACTCCGTCGCGCATCAGCACGTAACGCTGGTTCTCAGCGTCGTGCGTGACGGTGAGATCTGCGGTCATGCAGTCGACGCTATCCCGTGGGCCACAAGCAGGCGCTCTCACGAGCGCTCTCGCTGTGCTTAACGCGATGCGCGCTTGGCGAAATCGCGATGCGATTACGCCGAAGCGCGCTCCACGATCGTGGTGGGCATCATCGTGACGGCTGGCACGTTCTCGCCGTCGATGCTGCGCAGCAGCACGGCGGCCATCCGCTTGCCCACCTCGACGGTCGGCTGCGCGACCGTGGTCAGGGGCGGGATCGCGCTTGCCGCGAAGTAGTCATCGTCGAAGGTCACCAGGCCGAGGTCTTGTGGTACCTGCAGGCCGCGCTCGCGCAGCACCGTCAAGGCACCGGATGCCATCTGCGCGCTGGCCGCGAACAGCCCGTCGATCGTCGGGTCGCGATCCAGCAGGCGTCGCATCGCCGCCGCCCCGCTCGCGGGGCTGAAGTCGCCGTATTCGATCAGGTCTGTGGTCAAACCGGCGTCTGACACCGCTTCTCGCCAGCCCTGCAGCCGGTCGATGCCTGCCGACATGTTGAGCGGACCCGCGATGGTGGCGATCCGGCGGCGGCCGTGGGCAAGAAGCCGCGCGGTCACCTCGCGCGCAGCCTCGACGTTGTCGACGTCAACGTATGCCGCGTCAGAGCCCTCTGGACTGACCGGACGACCTCCGAACACCACGGGGATCGCCTGAGCGAGCAGCACGTACGACCGGTCGTCGCTGTGGTGCGACAAGATGATCGCCCCGTCGACGTTGCCGGCCTGGAGGTAGCGCCGCGTCTTTTCCGAATCGTTCTCGGGCGCGATCAGCAGGCTCAAGGTGAAGTCGGTGTTCGCCAGGTGCATGGCGACGCCCTGGATGACGGTGGCGAAGTAGGGGTCGGAGAAGAACTTTGCGGTGTTCTCGGGGATGACAAGCGCGATCGAGAAGGTGCGTCTGCTCGCGAGGATCCGCGCGGCCCGGTTCGGTACGTACCCGAGCTTCTCGATCGCCGCGTTCACCGCCGCGACTGCTTCCGGCGTCACCTGGGGTGAGTCATTCACGACCCGCGAGACGGTGGATCGCGAAACTCCCGCCGCCGCGGCGACCATCTCCAAGGTCGGCTGAACCTGCGCAGCCCGTTGGACAGCCGGCGTCACGTCTGTCGGCATGGCGCGCCTTTCATCCGTTGGGGCGGAATCCTCATCCTAAAGCGCGCGCTCGGCGATGATGCGCCGGTAGTCGATGGCGCTGTCCTTCAGCGTTCGAACCTGCGTGTCGTAGTCGACGCGAACCAGCCCGAAGCGCTTGTCGTAGCCCCACGCCCACTCGAAGTTGTCCATGAGCGACCAGTAGAAGTAGCCGCCGACGGGCACTCCACCCTCTACGGCGTCGAGGATCGCACCCAGGTGGGCACGCACGAAGTCGACTCGGTTCGCGTCGTGGACGCTGCCGTCGGTGTCAACAACGTCGTTGTACGCCGCGCCGTTCTCGGTGACGAAGACCTTGACGTTGCCACGGGTGTACTCGTCGTGGACGCGGCGCAACAAACGGGTGAGCCCCTCTGGCTGCACCTCCCAGCCCATGGCCGTCACGGGCAACCCCTGGGAGTGCCAGACGACGCTCTCGGCTGCCGGGAACGGAGACATCTTCGGACGCGCGCTCGGGGCGGCGTTACGCACTTCGCCGGCAGTGGGATGTCCGCCTACGAGTTCGCCGTTGTAGTAGTTCACTCCCAAAGCGTCGATCGGCGTCGAAATCGTCGCGAGATCGCCCGGCTGGATGTGCGACTCGAGTCCGTACTCCGCCACGTCGGCGAGCACGTCCGCCGGGTACTCGCTACGGAAAATCGGGTCGAGAAAGACGCGATTGAACTGGCCGTCGATCCGACGCGCGGCGTCGAGGTCGGCCGGGTCCTGCGGGTCGACAGCGTCAACGACGGTGAGATTGAGGGTGATCCCCAATTGGAGCTTCGGATCGCGCGCCCGCAACTCCTTGACGACGAGGCCGTGGGAGAGCAGAAGGTGGTGTGCCGCGGCAAGACCAGCGGCCTTGTCCTGCCGCCCCGGCGCGTGCTCGCCCCCGGTGTAGCTGAGGAACGACGAGCACCACGGCTCGTTCAGCGTCGTCCAGGAATCGACGCGGTCTCCGAGCGCGTCGTGCACGTCGAGCGCGTACTCAGCGAAGCGAAAGGCCGTGTCACGACTGGTCCAGCCGCCGATTTCTTCGAGTGCCTGGGGCATGTCCCAGTGATACAGAGTGAGCCACGGCTTGATTCCGCGCCCGAGGAGTTCATCAACCAGCCGCGAGTAGAAGTCGATGCCGGCCGGGTTGGTCTGGCCTCCGTCGGGACGCACCCGCGACCACGAGGTCGAGAAGCGGTAGGTCTGGACTCCCAGGTCGGCCATCATCGCCACGTCGTCGCGGTAGCGGTGATAGTGGTCGCAGGCGATATCGCCGTTGTCGCCGTTCACTACCGCGCCGGGGACGCGACTGAAGGCATCCCAGATGGAGTCGCGGCGGCCATCCTCGTGGGCCGCACCCTCGATTTGATACGCCGCGGTCGCGACGCCGAACAGAAAGTTCTGCGGGAACCGACGACCGGTGCCCACGTCGTCGGGCGACGAGCGCTCGATGGTCGTGTCGGTCATCCCTTGACGGCTCCTTGCATGATGCCACTGACCAGTTGCCGACCTGCGGCAATGAACAGGAGCAGCAAGGGCAGCGTGGCGACCAGCACGCCCGCGAGCACGATCGAGTAGTCGACGAAGTAGTTGGCCTGCAGCTGCGACAGCGCGACGGGCAGGGTCGGGTTGGTCGAGTCGAGCACGATGAACGGCCAGAAGAAGTTCGTCCAGGTGGCAATGAACGTGAAGAGGCCGAGCATTGCGGCGGCCGGGCGTGCGGCAGGGAACCCGATATACCAGAAGGTCTTGATCATGTTCGCACCGTCGATCCGGCCAGCCTCGATCAACTCGTCGGGAAGAGCCTGGCTCAGGTACTGGGTCATCCAGAACACCCCGAAGGCGGTGACGAGGCCTGGCACGATGACCGCACCCAGGGAGCCGGTCCAGCCGAGCTGCGACATGACGATGAACAGCGGGACGACGCCGAGCTGAGTCGGGACGGCAGTGGTCGCGATCACGAAGACGAACAGTCCTTGTCGACCCCGAAACCGCAGCTTGGCAAAGGCGTAGCCCGCAAGCGTCGAAAAGAAGACGACGGATGCCGAGACGACAGTCGAGACGATCAGGCTGTTCAGAATGGCCTTGAAGAACGCGACGCGTTCGTTGGTGATGACCTTCGCGGCGTTCGCGAGGAAGTTACCCCCCGGCCACCAGGGCAGGTTGAGGTTATTGAGGCTCGAGGAGTCGCCGCTCGCGATCAAGAACGCCCAATAGAGCGGAAGTACGGCGCCGAGAAGGGTCGCGATCAGAAGGCCGTATCCCAGAATGCCGGGCCGGGACGAGATGTCGGCGTTTCCGCGCCGCCGTCGAACTTGCTTCGCGGCGGGGCGGCCGCTGACGGCGGCCGGTGACAGCGTCGGCGCACTCATGACAACCCCTTGCTTTCATTGCCGGCGATCCGCCTCGTGATCGCCAGGTTGATCAGCCCGATGAGCACGATCAGGAGGAACAGCAGCCACGCCACCGCGGCCGCCCGGCCGAAGGAACCGTCTTGGAACCATCCGACGTTGTGCAGATACACCGTCAGCGTCAGCCACTGCTGGCTCGCGCCACCGGCGAGACCGCCGGTGTCATAGAGCTGGGGCTCGTCGAAGATCTGGAGGCCACCGATCGTGGCCGTGATGATGACGAAGATGAGAGTCGGGCGCAGCTGCGGGATGGTGATCGAGATGAAGCGGCGGAATCGCCCTGCTCCGTCGATGCTGGCCTGCTCGTAGAGGTCACGGGGGATGGCCTGCATACCGGCCAGCAGGATGAGCGCGTTGTAACCGGTCCATCTGAAGTTGACCATCGTCGCGATCGCGATCTGCGCGGGGAGCGTATCGGTGTGCCAATGAATGTGCGGGATCCCGACAAAACTCAGAACGTGGTTGACCAGCCCGTAGTCGTCGCTGAACAGCTTGCTGAAGATCAGGGCAACGGCGACCGGCATGACGATGTAGGGCACCAGCACGCCCATTCGCCAGAACGTCTTGCCCTTGAGATTCGAGTCGAGCACGGCGGCGATCGCGAGGGCGATGACGATCTGCGGCACGGCCGAGAGAAGGAAGATCGTGAGGGTGTTGCGCAGCGCGACCCAGAACTGGCGCTGCTGAAAGACCCAGACGAAGTTGTCGAAGCCGACGAAGGCGCCGGAATGCAGGATGGGGTCGAACTTCAGAAGCGCGACATACCCCGTGTAGACCAAGGGGAACAGTCCCACGATGATGAACAAGATGAAGAACGGCGAGATGTAGAAGTACGGGGAGGCCTTGACGTCCCAGCGAGCAAGGCGATTGCCGAGGCGCACCCGGCGAGGACTCCGTGCGGGAGGCGACGCCGGTGTCGCGGCCCGGAGGCTGGGTGTGGTCATGGGCAGAATCCTGATGTGTCGTGAGGCGGGCGCGTCGCGCTGTTGCGAAGCCCGCCGGCGAGTGGTGCGGGTGGCACAGAGGTTAGCGGGCCCGGGCCGCCAAGGAATGGCGACCCGGGCCCGGTTGCGCTAGTTCAGCGCCTTGATGTCAGCGACAACCTGGGTCCAGGAGTCGGCGACCGACTGCTGGCCCTGCTCGACGCGGGTCAGACCGTTCTGCACGGCGCCCATGATGGCTCCGTACTTGATGCCCTTGAACGGGATCACGCCGGCGTCGGCGAACGCCTTGGCGCGGTTGGTGAACAGCTTTCCGATCTCGGCGTTGTTGAAGAACGCGTTCGTGGCACCGGTCAGCGCCGGGTCCTTGTACGCGGCGAGCTGGCTCGGGAAGTTACCAGCGGTCTTGAATGCCGAGATCTGCTGAGCGGGAGCGGTCAGCCAGTCGACGAAGGTCTTCGCTTCGGCGATGTGCTTGCCCTGGGTCGGAACGAGGAGGTACGAACCGCCCCAGTTGCCGCCACCGTTCGGGAACGCGTCGGCGATGTTCCAGTCGGTGACCTTGGGGCTGTCGCCCTGGATCACGCCCATCATCCACGGCGGGCAGAGCATCGTGGCGAACTTGCCGCCAGCCATGCCACCTGCCCAGTCATCCGTCCACTCCTGGAGGTGAGCCGACTCCGTGGCGCTCGCCGCGAGCACCGACTCGAACGCAGCCTTCACGTCCGGGTTGGTGGTGGCGACGACCGTGCCGTCGTTCTTCTCGTAGAAGTTCGCGAACTGGTTGGCGAGGCCCTGGAAGGTCGCGCCGGCCGAGTCGAACCAAGCGGCTCCGGTCTTGGCGGCCATGAACTTCGCGCCGACGCTGTAGTAGTTGTCCCAGTCACCGGTGAGCAGCTTGGACACAGCGGCGGGGTCGCTCGGCAAGCCGGCAGCCTTGAACAGGTCGGCGCGGTAGCAGATCGCCTCCGGTCCGACGTCGGTGCCGAGACCGATCTCCTTCTTGCCTGCGGTGCCGCCTGCCGTCTTGTACGAGGCGTAGCGACCCTTGTTGTCCGCCGAGGCCAGGTCTTCGAACAGCTGCGGGTACTGGCGGACCTTCGGCATCCAGTCGCCGTCAACGGCTTCGATGTCCGAGAGGCCGTTGCCGGCCGCCAGCTTGGTGAAGAGGTTGGTCTGCGCGTCGTCAGAGGTCTTGGCGACCTTCTGCACGATCGTGACGTTCGGGTGCAGCTTGTGATAGCTGGCGAGCAGCGCGTCGGAGTATCCGAAGTTGTTGAACGTGGCGAGGGTGATGGTCACCTTCTTGTCACTGCTGGATGCTCCGCCTGCCGAACAACCCGTGGCGAGCAGGGCGAGGGTGGAGGCCGCCGCGATGACGGCTCCGACCCGAGTACGTCGTGAGAGTTTCACTGTCACTCCTTTGTGCGTGGATGTAGGGATGATCCGTGGGAGCGCTCCCAAACCTTGAGCGTGGGAGCGCTCCCATGGAATCGCCCCCAAGATATGCATCAGCACGTCATGCTGTCAACAACCGAAATTGCATCGAAACCGTAATTGCCGGTCACACGGCGTTTCTTGGCGGACTCCCGCCCGTTCAGGAGGCGCGCTCACCAGGTTCGCAGGAACGTTTCTCCTATGCTGGAGGGGTGTCCCGTGGAGCCCGCATCGCTGTCACGACGGGTGCAGCAGCCGTGGTCATCCTGGTGCTCGTGATGGTGATCGTGTTGCTGGCACCGTCGTCGAGCCGACCGAACGGCGCCGCGACGACGACGGCCAGCTCGACTCCGACCCCGACACCGACCCCCACTCCGACCCCCACGTTCAACAAGGCGCAGTTCTCGATCGACGATGCGGCCAGCCTGTGGGTAGTGGCCAACAAGACCCGTCAGCTCAGTCCCAAGAACTACGCGCCGCCCCTGGCAGCCCTCAACCTTCCAGGTGGAGGGCAGATGACGCCGGAGGCCGCTGCGGCTCTGACTCAGATGTTCGCCGACTACCGGGCGCAGTCGGGAGCCCAACTCAAGGTCGTCAGCGCGTACCGCAGCTACAACACCCAGGTCTCCACCTACAACGGCTGGGTGTCCAGGCTGGGGCAGGCGCAAGCGGATCGGCAGAGCGCCCGTCCCGGCTACAGCGAGCACCAGACGGGCCTCTCGGTCGACATCAATACAGGGTCCGACCAGGGCTTCGGAGCGAGCCCGGCGGGAATGTGGCTCGCGGCCAACTCCTACAAGTACGGCTTCACCGTGCGCTATCCCGACGGCCTGGAGTCGGTGACCGGCTACGAGTACGAGCCGTGGCACTTCCGGTATATCGGCGTCGAGCTCGCGACAGAGATGCACAACACCGGAGTTCAGACGCTCGAGCAGTTCTTCGGGTTGCCTGCCGCGCCGAACTACACCAACTGATCGACATGGATGCCGCAGACCTGCAGGGCGCGATCGCGGCCGAGGTGCGGCTGCTCGATCCCGCAGTTCGCGCCGATCCCGCCGCCGTGTCAGAACTGTTGGACGACGACTTCACCGAGATCGGGCAGACCGGGGTCGTGCGCACGCGTTCGGCGGTCATCAATGCCCTTGCCGACGCGTCCCATGGTCGCTCGGACATCGAGACCTCGGGATGGACCGTGCGCGAGGTCGCGCCTCAACTCGCTCTTGTCGAGTTCCAGAGTGAGAGCGGCGGCGTCCGCGTGCGTCGCACGACGCTCTGGCGGCATCGCGACGGCGCCTGGCGGGCGGTCGCCCATCAGGGCACGCGCGTCGCGGACTGAGCGCTGAGGCCAGACGCCGAGTTCACTCGCCGAGCGCGCCATCCACGATCGTCTTGGCCTCGGCCTGCACTCTCGCGAGCTGGTCCGGGCCGTCGAACGACTCTGCGTAGATCTTGTAGACGTCTTCAGTTCCGCTCGGGCGCGCCGCGAACCACGACGTGGCGGTTTGCACCTTCACGCCGCCGAGCGCGGCTCCGTTGCCCGGCGCCGAACTCAGCGTCGCGGTGATCGGCTCGCCAGCGAGTGACGTCGCAGTGATGTCGGACGCCCCCAACTGCGCGAGGCGAGCCTTCTGGGTCTTGGTGGCTGCAGCATCCACCCGTGCGTATGCGGGATCGCCGGACTCGGCCACCAGCTCCTGGTAGAGCTGCGAGGGCGTCTTGCCGGTCACCGCGAGGATCTCGCTCGCCAGAAGGGCCAACAGGATGCCGTCTTTGTCGGTCGTCCACGACCGCCCGTCGAGTTGCAAGAAGCTCGCTCCCGCGCTCTCCTCGCCGCCGAACCCCACCGAACCGTCGATCAGACCGGGCACGAACCACTTGAAGCCCACGGGCACCTCCCAGAGCTGTCGGCCGAGGGATGTCGCGACCCGATCGATCATCGAGCTGCTCACCATGGTCTTGCCGATGGCGGCGTCCGGGCGCCAGCCATCCCGATGCGTGTAGAGATACTGGATCGCCACCGCGAGGTAGTGGTTCGGGTTCATCAGCCCGCCATCGGGGGTGACGATGCCGTGACGGTCGGCGTCCGCGTCGTTGCCGGTGATGAGCTGGAAGCCGTTGAGCTTCGACACCGTTGATGCCATGACAGACGGCGATGACGGATCCATGCGGATCTTCTCGTCCCAGTCGAGCGTCATGAACGACCACCGCGGATCCACCAGCGGATTCACGACCGTGAGGTCGAGCTCGTACTGCTGCGCGATCAGCTGCCAGTAGTGCACGGATGCCCCGCCGAGCGGGTCTGCCGCGACGTGCAGCCCCGCCTTCTTGACGGCATCCAGATTCAGCACGGCCGCCAGGTCTGCAACGTACTGGCCGCGGAAGTCGTACTGCTCGACAGCCGACGGCTCCGCCCGCTTGACGTCGCGCAGCCCGTCGGCGATCAATTCGTTCGCCCGACCGGCGATCCAGTTGGTGGCGTCGCTGTCTGCCGGTCCGCCGTGCGGGGGGTTGTACTTGAAGCCGCCGTCGCGGGGCGGGTTGTGGCTGGGCGTGATGACGATGCCGTCGGCCTGCGGGGCCTTCGGCGCGGCGGCCCGATTGAAGCTGATGATCGCGCGACTCAAGGCCGGCGTCGGCACGTAGTCGTCATACCGATCGACCAGCGCATGCACGCCGTTCGCCTCGAGCACCTCGAGTGCCGTGGTCTGGGCCGGACGCGACAGCCCGTGGGTGTCAGACCCGATGAAAAGCGGCCCGGTGATGCCTAGCCCGGTGCGGTAGTCGACGATCGCTTGGGTGATGGCCGCGATGTGAGTCTCGTTGAAGGCAGAGTCGAAGCTCGAGCCCCGGTGGCCGCTGGTGCCGAACACGACCTTCTGCGCGGGATTCGAGACGTCGGGAACCTTCTGGTAGTACGCCTCGACGAGTGCATGCACATCGATGAGATCGGATTCCTGGGCGGGGGTGCCTGCGCGGTCCGTCATGGCCGTCAGTCTTCCACGCTCGGTTCGACGGCACCGTGTTGGGCGGCACTGAATAGACTCCGAAGATGCCTGAGCCCACTTCCGCTGCGACGTACAGCTACCTGGGTCCGGCTGGCACCTTCACGTGGGCGGCGCTGCGGCAGGTTCCCGAGGCCGAAGGTCAGACCTGGCGCAGCGTCAACAACGTCGGCGAGGCGCTGGATGACGTGGTCACCGGACGCAGCGCCGGCGCCGTCATCGCGATCGAGAACAGTGTCGAGGGCGGCGTCAGTGCGACGCAGGATGCCCTCGCAAACATCCCGGGCTTGCGGATCACCGGCGAGTACCTGGTGCCCGTCGACTTCGTGCTCGTGGCGCGCCCCGGCACGGCTCTCGAGGACGTGCGTGTGGTTGCCGCCCATCCCGTCGCCTACGCGCAGTGCCATCTCTGGCTCGATGCCCGGTTGCCTGACCACGAGCACCTGCCCGCCACCTCGAACGTAAGTGCGGCCGCGCAACTGCTCACCGAGAACCCGGTGGCCGATGCCGCTGTGGCCCCGCCTGGCATCCACGAGCAGTACCCGCTCGAGGTGCTTGCCGAGCGCATCGGCGATAATCCGTACGCGGTCACGCGCTTCGTGCTGGTCACCGCATCCACCGCTCTGCCCCAGCGCACCGGGGCAGACAAGACGAGCGTGATCGTCGAGTTGCCGACCGATCAGCCGGGTGGGCTGGTCGAAATGCTCGAGCAGTTCGCCACCCGTGGCGTGAACCTGAGCCTGCTCGAATCGCGCCCCATCGGCGACGCACTCGGCCGGTACCGCTTCGTGGTCGATCTCGACGGGCACGTGCTCGACGAGCGAGTCGCCGACGCACTGCTCGGGTTGAAGCGGTTCAGCCCGCAGGTGATCTTCCTCGGTTCATACCCCAGAGCAGATCGGGTGGCCGTTACCGCGTCGTCCCGCTACGACGACGAGGTGTTCATCGATGCGCGCGACTGGCTTCGGGGGCTGATTGCCGGAGAGCCCGGCTGATCATGAAAGAAACACCAAACACCGACCCGCGGTTCGATCCGCGGTTCCAGCGCGGGTACGACGGGCCTGAGCCGGGGCCGTCAGCGACGCCGACGATGCCGTCGCCCGCCATCGATTCGGAGGCCGCAACCGGCGGCACCGGCGGCCAGGACGACGCCCGTGACTCAGCGCCCAGCTACGACGAGCCCGACGCCTTCTGGACGTCGCCCCGCCGCAACCCCTTCGCCCTCGCCCTCCTGAGTGGCGGTATCGCGATGGTCGCCGCCGGGAGCTGGCTGGTCTGGACCATGGCGACGGCATCCGACTACCCGAGCAACTCCGATCAATCGAGTCAGTTGTTCGCGTTGCTGCAGACCACCCTCGCTCCCGCGCTTCTGACGGCTGGCGTTCTCGGGCTGGTCGGTTGGCTGGTGTTGGGTGCGGTGGCCGCATCCGGTCGAAAGAGCGAGTGATGCGTTGGCGGCTCGCGGTGCTCGGCTTGTTGTCGGTGGCGTTGGGTGTCGGTTTCGTGCTCTGCACCCTGAGCACGGCCGAGATGTCGTACCGCGGCCAGCAGGTGTTCAACAACTCGCAGCAACAGCAACCCAGCCCGGCTCAGCAGGCTGACGCAGACCGGTTGTTCCGCCAGTCGTCCGCTCTGGACCTGGCTCTGACGCCGCTGGCCATTGGGTCGTTGGTTTGTGCCCTGGCGATCCCGGCCGTGTTAGGTCGCCGGTGGCAGGTGCGAGAGGCCGACTGACCCGCTCAGACCGCGGGTACTCGCACGATCAATGACCCCGGGTCGACGTAGGCGTCGAAGGCGATGACGCGGCCGAAGTCGTCGCCATCGAGTTCGAAGTCCTCTGTGCGATCGAGCCGCACGCTGATCCGGCTCGCGCGCAGGTAGCGGAGCGTGCGCACCTCGCGTGAGAGCCCCGCCAACCTGCGGCCGACCGAGCTGCGGCGCAGCACGCCGTTCTCCCACGTGATCTTGAGCCAGATCTGCACCCAGCCCCCCAGACCCTCCGGTCGCAGGGTGACGATGTCGAACAAGCCGTCGTCGACCTCGGCATCCGGAAGCAGCAGCACGTTGCCGGGCAGCAAGCCGACGTTGCCGACCAGGATCGTGTGCACGCTCATGACGCGCTCTTCTCCGCCGTCGAGGCGGTAGCGCATCCGGATCTTCTCGCTGTCGCGCAACGATCGGGCGATGGCGTCGACATAGGCGAGCCACCCGACGCGCCGCTTCAGCTCAGGCCGGGTGTTGGCGATCATCTTGGCGTCGAGCCCGAGGCCTGCCACCGCGACGAACGCGTGGCTCGTGAGCGAGTGATCTGCCCGCTCGAGTTCGATCACGCCCATATCGATAGCGCGGTCGACCCCGCCGAATGCGGTGCTCACGGATGTTGCCAACTGCGCGACCGAGATGTCGAGGTTGCGCGCGAGCACGTTGCCGGTGCCGGCGGGCAGTAGTGCGATCGCGACCCCGGATCCGCGCAAGCCCTCTGCCACCGCGCGCACGGTGCCGTCGCCACCTGCGACCAGCACGACGTCGACCTGCTGGCCGATCGCGCGGCGAGCCTGGCCGGTTCCGATGTCGTCGACCTCGGTGGGCAGCCACAGGCTCGCCCTCCAGCCGGCCGACTTCTCTGCCCTCGAGACCTCACGGCGCAACTTGGGCAGGTCGACCTTGACCGGGTTGTAGACGACCGCCGCCCGCTTCGTTCGGGTCTCGGGGGCGGCCATGGGTTCAGGCTATCGGGAGGGCCTTCCCTAGAATGGCGAGGTGATCGACCCCAAGCTTCTGCGTGAGAACCCCGATGCCGTCCGGGCTTCGCAGCGGCTGCGCGGCTCGTCGGTTGATCTGGTTGACGATGCCCTCGCCGCCGATCTTGCCCGCCGAACGGCCATCGCGGCGTTCGAGTCCGATCGCGCCGAGCAGAACGCATTCGGCAAGGTCGTCGCGGCAGCTCCGAAGGAGCAGAAGGTCGCTCTCGTTGCGCAGGCGCAGGCGCTCGCGGCACGGGTCAAGGCGGGGCAGCAGCAGGTTACGGATGCCGATGCCGACTTCGCGCGGATCGTCGGCAGCATCCAGAACATCGTCATCGACGGGGTGCCAGCGGGCGGCGAAGACGACTTCATCACCCTCAAGACGGTCGGCGAGAAGCCGGTATTCGACCACGCCAAGTTTCCGGATGGCCCGCTCGATCACCTGGCGATCGGCGAGAAGCTCGACGCGATCGACATGGCTCGGGGTGCGAAGGTCAGCGGCGCGCGGTTCTCGTTCCTCAAGGGCGTCGGCGCCCGGCTCGAGTTGGCGCTGATCCAACTCGGTCTGCAGCGCGCGCTCGAGGCGGGGTTCGTCCCGCTCATCACTCCCACGTTGGTGCGGCCCGAGATCATGGCGGGCACGGGATTTCTGGGCGAGCACTCGGACGAGATCTACTACCTGCCTGCCGACGACCTCTACCTCACCGGCACGAGCGAGGTCGCGCTCGCCGGGTACCACCAAGACGAGATCCTCGACGTGTCGAACGGGCCGATCCGCTACGCCGGAATCTCGACCTGCTACCGGCGCGAGGCGGGCTCGGCCGGCAAAGACACCAGGGGCATCATCCGGGTGCACCAGTTTCAGAAGCTCGAGATGTTCAGCTACATCGATCCGGCGGATGCCGAAGCCGAGCACGAGCGCCTGCTGGCTCTGCAAGAGGGCATGCTGCAATCGCTCGGCCTGAGTTACCGCGTGATCGACACCGCGGCCGGAGATCTCGGCTCGAGCGCGGCGCGCAAGTACGACGTCGAGGCCTGGGTGCCGACGCAAGACGCGTACCGCGAGCTGACCTCGACCTCGAACTGCACGACGTACCAGGCACGTCGACTCGACATCCGCTTCCGCACGGAGTCCGGCAAGACCGCTCCGGTCGCGACCCTGAACGGCACGCTCGCGACCACCAGGTGGATCGTGGCGATCCTCGAGACGCACCAGCAGCCCGACGGTTCGGTGGTCGTGCCGGAGGCGTTGCGTCCGCTGCTCGGGCTGGACGTGCTCACCCCTGTTTCATGACGCCCGATAGGTGGCTGATCGCCCTGGACGTCGACGGCACCGTGCTGCGCGAAGACGGCTCGCTCGGCGACGACACGCTTCGCGAGGTGCGCAGGGTCGCGAAACTCGGCCATGAGGTGATGATCTCGACCGGCCGCTCGGTGTCGATGACGCTCCCGGTGCTCGACCGGCTGGGTCTGACGTCGTCGTACGTGGTCTGCGCCAACGGAGCCATCGTGCTCGGCCGCGATGCGACCGCACCGCTCGGATACTCAACGGCCTTTGTCGAGACCTTCGACCCCTCTGAGGTGTTGACGACGATCCGCGGGCACCTCGAGGGAGCCAGTTTCGCGGTCGAAGACGCCGACGGGGTGTTCCGCTTCACCGGCAGCTTTCCCGAGGGGGCGCTCGCGGCATCCCGCCAAAAGGTCGACTTCGACGAGTTGCTGCACGTGCAGGCCACCCGCGTCGTCGTGATTTCGCCCGGGCACGCGATCGAAGACTTCTTGGCAGTCGTCGAACAGATGGGTCTGCACAAGGTGAGTTACAACGTCGGCTGGACCGCGTGGCTCGACATCGCACCCGACGGCGTCAACAAGGCGACCGGCCTCGAACGCGTGCGCGCAGAGCTCGGCATCCCGCGCGAACGCGTGCTGGCGATGGGCGACGGACGCAACGACATCGACATGCTGAGCTGGGCCGTCGCCGGCGGTGGGGTCGGCATCGCGATGGGGCAGGCGCCCGACGAGGTGCAGTCCGTCGCAAGCGAGCGAACAGCGTCGGATCTCGATGACGGCGTCGCCGTCGCGCTCGCACGTCACTTCCAGGGTTGAGCGGGCGGCATCGGTTACACTCGACCTTCGGTCAACCTGGAGGGCTGTCCGAGCGGCCGATGGAGCCAGTCTTGAAAACTGGTGAGCAGCGATGTTCCGTGGGTTCGAATCCCACGCCCTCCGCTTCAGACGAGAATGAGGTGCCGCCGTGAGCGAACTCCGTGACCGCTCCAACCGCTCTTCTCAGGTCGCGGGCGTCGCACGCCATGGGCGGCTGAAGAAGTCGGCAGCCTGGAAGACCGTGCTCGCGCTCCTCGGTGGCACCGTCGCCGTCGCTCTGGTCGCAGGTGGCGCGGTCGCCGGCATCGCGACCTGGCAGCTCAAGGCCAACATCAAGACGGCGACGATTCAGGCCGACAGCAAGCAGGCTCCACCGAACATCGCCTCGTACGCCGGCGGCTTCAACATCCTGCTCGTCGGAAGCGATACCCGCGAGGGCCAAGGCGGAATCGGCGCTGGCAGCGGCGGCGAGTTGAACGACGTCACCATGCTGATGCACGTTGCCCAAGACCAGAAGAGTGCGACGGTCGTCAGCATCCCGCGTGACATGGTGGTGCCGTTCCCGAAGTGCCCCAAGGGCAACGCGGCAACCGGGCTTCCGATCAACAACTCCCTGTCGTACGGCGGGCTGGCCTGCACGGTTCTCGTCGTTCAGAACCTCACGGGGCTCACGATCCAGTTCGCCGGCCTCATCACCTTCACCGGCGTTGCCGCGATGTCGGATGCCGTGGGCGGTGTCGACGTCTGTGTCAGCAAGGCGATCAGCGATCCGTACACCGGTACCTTCCTGTCTGCGGGCGACCACACCCTGCAGGGCATCGATGCGCTGCAGTTCCTGCGCAGTCGCCACGGCGTCGGCGACGGCAGCGACCTGGGCCGGATCGGCTCGCAGCAGGTGTTCCTGTCGGCGCTGGTGCGCAAGATCAAGAGCAGCGACACCCTGACCAACTTCGGCAAGCTGTACGCGATCGCTCAGGCGGCCACCCAGCACATCACGTTGAGCCAGAACTTCACGCACCCCGACACCCTGGTCTCGGTCGCGCTGGTGCTCAAGAACATCCCGCTTGAGAACATCGTGTTCGTGCAGTACCCCGGCAAGACCGGCGGCGTCGGCATCTACTCGGGCAAGGTGCAGCCGGTGACCGCGATCGCCAACCAGCTGTTCGCCGCCATCAAGGCCGACCAGCCGGTCGGCCTCGACGCGAACGCGCTGACCGGAGCCCACGGCGGATCGACGCTCGACCCGAACGCCCCGGCGGCCGGCGCGACGCCCACCCCCACGCCCACGAAGAAGGGGTCGAGCGCCACCGCGACGCCGACCACCCCGCCGGACGACCTCACGTCGGCTCCGCCGGCCACCGTGATTCCGGGGCTCAAGGGCCAGTCAGCGGCCACCTACACCTGCACGGTCGGCCAGAAGGTGACACCCTGAGTCGGCTCGGGAGCCCGTTCCCGATCCGGCTATGATGGCAAGGCAACCGGGAGACGTCGCATAGTCCGGTCGAGTGCACCACCCTGCTAAGGTGGAGAACCCGCAAGGGTTCCGAGGGTTCAAATCCCTCCGTCTCCGCTCACACCGTGTCGTCGGTCTGACTCCGCAGCACGCGAATCCCCTCGGCAGCATCGCCGTCGAAGATCATTGCACCGTGATGCAGCACGGCGACGCGATCGCACATCTCTTCCACCTGTTTCGCGGCGTGGCTGACCAGCACGATGGTGCGGCCCTCGCGCTGAAATTCGCGGATCTTGTCGAGGCACTTCTCTTGAAAGGCCTCGTCACCCACCGCGAGCACCTCGTCGACCAGGAGGAGGTCAGGGTCGACGTGCACAGCAACGGCGAAGGCGAGTCGCACGTACATGCCCGAGCTGTAGAACTTGACCGCGGTGTCGATGAACGACTCCACCCCCGAGAAGTCGACGATCTGATCGAACGCTGCGCGGGTGTCGCGCCGGCTCAGACCGAGCAAGGCCGCGTTGAGGTAGACGTTCTCGCGGCCCGTCAGGTCGGGATGAAATCCCGCACCGAGTTCGAGCAGTGCGGCGAGCCGCCCGCGTCGCGACACCGAGCCGGAGGTCGGCTGCATGATCCCCCCAACGAGCTTGAGCAGAGTGCTCTTGCCTGAGCCGTTGTGGCCGACCAGACCGATCGTGGTACCCGACGAGATGCTGAGGTCGATGTCACGCAACGCCCAGAACTCCTGACGGTGCGATCGCGACGCTGACACGTTGAGCAGTCGTTCCTTGAACGACTTGTCTCGCAGCAAGACGAAGCGCTTCGACACGCCTTCGAGGCGGACGATCTCGGGGGCGCCCATCACAGCTCCTGCGCGAAGTTGCCCTGCAACTTCTGGAAGATCCGGTGGCTGATCCACAGCAGAACGGCGCTGATGAGGAACGCGATGACAATGCGGAGCCCGAGGTGCGTCGGAAAGCTGCCGGGTATGCCGGCTCCCGCGACCCACAGGGCGCGTTGCATCCCGAGCACGCCAAGGGTGATCGGGTTGAGCAGGTACGCGTCGAGCACCCAGCCCAGCGACAGATTCGAGACGAAGCTGTATGCGTAGACGATCGGCGAGGTCCAGAAGGCGACGATCAGCACGACCTCGACCAGATGCTGGATGTCGCGCAGGTAAACGTTCAGCGCCGCGAGCAGCACGGCGATCGCCGAGCTGAAGGTGACGACGAGCAGCAGGGAGGGGATCACCCACAGGGCGCCCCAGTTCAGCGGGAACTCGCCGACCGCGATCATCGCCACCACGAGCACGATGAACTGGATGCCAAGGTTGACCAGCGCACCGCCAACGGCCGCGAGCGGGAAGATCTCGCGCGGCAGCGTCACCTTCTTGACCAGCCCAGCGTTGTCGACGATGGAGCGTGTGCCGCTTGTCAAGATCTCGGTGGCCAGCGTCCACGTGGTCAGCCCGATAAACACGAAGATCGCGAAACTGGGGATGGATCGGGCGGCGCCCAAGATCTGGCCGATTGCGAAGTAGTACACCAGCAACTGGGCGAGCGGCTTGATCAGGCTCCACAGGATGCCGAGAGAGCTCCCCTTGTAGCGCGCACGCAATTCGCGGCGAACGAGCAAGCCGACCAGCTCACGCCGACGCCAGATTTCACGCAGAGTCGGAAGCCCGCTGGCGAAGAACGGGATCTTCGCGCTCGTCTTCTCCATCGGCAGCGTCGCGAGACGCTGCGCGCGATCGGGCGGCTGGCTCGCGGCCGACGAGGTCATGCCGATATCGGGCGGAGAACGGCGAACATCTGCTCACCGGGGCCGGGCGAGATGATCTTTTCGATCTGAAGCTCCAGACGGTCGGCCCACACCTCCAGCATGGGCCGCTCGATGAACATCACGAGGGGTTCCTTGATCTCGGGATGTTCTGACACCTCGACCACCCGTTCGAAGATGCTCCAGTTCTGCTTGGACTCGAGAAAGGTGATGGCCAGTCGACCGTCGGGCTTCAGCGCGCGCCGAGCGTCTCGCAGGTACCTGAACGACTCCTCGTGGAGCAGATGGGTGACGACGGAGAAGAACACGATGAAGTCACAGGAGGCATCGGGTGCTGGGATGCTCAATTCGGTGTTCATCTCGAACTGGTACGAGCCGTGGGACACGGTCTTGGCGTAGTCGAGCATCGTCTGAACAATGTCGAGCCCCAGGTAGGAGATCTGGTCGCCGAAGCGCTCGGAGAGCGCTGCGGCCAGGCGACCCGATCCGCATCCGACGTCGATGATCCGCTGGCCTGCTTGCAGCCCGGATGCGGTGAGCAGGCCGAGCTCCCACCCCCCGACCTTCGCGAAGTCGCCTCCGCCAACCGCATACGCCATTGCTTCGTCGTGGTCGAAGAGACCCTGCATGCGCGTGACGTAGGCCTCGTACTCCTGCACGTAGTGCTTCTCAGAGTGCTGTTCCGGCTTTGCTTTGCGCATCACAATCCCGTCATCCGTCTACCCCATGAGCCCAGGGCGGCCCATGCCAGCGACCGACCATCGGCCGAACCGCTCCAGATGCGGATGAACAATGGCTGACGCAGCAGGAAGAGCGCAGCCTTCATCTTGGCCCGCTGACGCGAACGCAGGTACCTCACCAGGCCGCGGGCCTCGCGCGCGTACAGGCGCATCTTCGCCCGGTCTCCATAGCGACTCGCTCGGATGTACATGTGGAGCCAAATACTGATGAACCGAGGAGCGATGACGTCGCTTCGGTAGTAGTGGCCGCGCCACGGGTCATCAGGGAAGCCGTCGATCAGCTTCTGCGAGTAGATCCGCAGCGATTCCTCGGTGCGCGCCGTGCCGCCGGCCGACGAGGCATGAATGCGCCACTGGGACGTCGGTGAGGGAAGAAAGAGGTTGTCGTAATCCGCCCGGAAGATGCGCAAGAACAGGTCGTCATCTTCGTAGCCCGACAGTCGCTCATCGAAGCCGCCTACCTCGAGGATCGCCTCACGGCTGATCAGGGTGGCCGAGGGCTGGATGATGAAGCCCTGAGCGAGCACCTTGACGAGGTCGCGTTTCGGGTTGTCCACCTTGGTGTGGTCGATGAAATCCCTGTTGACCATTCGGCCGTCGACATCGATGTCGTCGAAGTCGCTGTATGCCCAGCCGAGGCGAAGGCCTGTGTGCTCGGTGACGGCAGTGGCGAGCTCTTCGAGATGGTTCGGGTACCAGATGTCGTCCTGGTCGATCAGGGCGATCCACTCGCTTTCGCAAAGAGAGATGGCGAAGTTGCGAGCCGCGGATTGACCGGCGTTGGCCTGGGAGATGATCCGAATCTTGGTGCGATCGGACGCGAGGGCTCGAACCAGATCCAGGCTCTCGTCGGTCGACCCATCGTCGATGACGATGATCTCGTGTGGCTCCAGGGTCTGCGCGAGAACGCTGCGCATTGCTTGCTCGACCCAGAGTCGCCCGTTGTAGACCGGCATGACGGCGGCAATGCGGATCGCATCTAACGGTTTGTCAGACTGAGGGCTTTCCGACATGCGCGAGGAGTTCTGGCCGGCCATGGGGGATGATCCTTTTGGGGTTCCGGACGTTCAACCGGGTCGGATCAGTAGCGTACCGCATGCGCAAACGCCGTTCGCAGCGCTGATATAGTCGTTTGGTTGGCCTCCGGGCCAACGCCGATCGCGCCCGTAGCTCAACGGATAGAGCATCTGACTACGGATCAGAAGGTTGGGGGTTCGAATCCCTTCGGGCGCACGATTCACGAAGGCCCTCGCATGTCGCGGGGGCCTTTCTCGATCGTTCGGAGGTTGAGCCATGGCACGCACCGTGATCGCCCGGCAGTACGGCGGCATCGCCGATCTCGAATTGGCCGAGCTACCCGAGGCGCCGCTCGAAGCCGGGCAGGTTCGCATCGCCGTCCGAGCCGCTGCCGCGAACCCCGCCGACTTGAAGCGACTGCGCGGCGAATTCGGCCGCAACGAGAAGTCGCTGCCGTTGCGGCTCGGATCCGAGGTGAGCGGCGTGGTCACCGAGGTGAGCGAGGACGCGGCCGGTCCAGCGGGTCCGATCGCCGTCGGCGACGAGGCCGTCGGGTATCCGGTCTCCGGCGGCTTCGCGGCCGAGATCGTTGCGAAGGCTCAGTCTGTGCTGCCCAAACCAGCAAGCCTGGGCTGGTCGCAGGCGGCCGGACTGCTTCTCGGCGCCGTGACGGCGTACCACCTGGTCGAGGCCGCCAGCGTCGGCAAGGGCGATCGGGTGATCGTGCACGGCGCGAGCGGTGCCGTGGGCTCTGCCGCCGTCCAGCTCAGCCTGCTGCGAGGCGCAGAGGTGTTCGGCACCGTGAGCGCCGGCCGTGAGGATGCGCTGCGGGCCCTCGGTGCTGTCCCGGTGCTCTACGGCCCTGGCCTGGAACAGCGACTGCGTGAGCTGCTGTCCGATGGGGCGGATGCCGCGCTCGACACGGTCGGCTCCGACGAAGCTCTCGACGCCTCTGTGGCTCTCGTGCGCGATCGCAACCGGGTGGTGACCGTCGCTGGATTCGCGCGTGCCGCCGAGCTCGGCATCCGGCTGCTGGGCAGTGGGCCGGGCGCCGATCCGGGAACGGCCCTGCGCTCCGAAGCCCGTCTGCCCATGCTGCAGTTGGCCGGTGAGGGCAAGCTGATCGGCCCCCCCGTCATCGAGTTCCCGCTCGAGCGGGTGCGCGAGGCCTTGACGCTCGTGGCCAGCGGCCACGCGGGTGGCAAGGTCGTACTGCTGCCGGAGGTGGCAGACTGACCGCATGAGCACTGACCCCACAGACCCCGGCACCAACGCAAGCGGCAACGAGTCCGAATCGGCGGTCACCTACGATGTTGTCGACTCCGGCCAGTCGGAAGACATCGAGAACAGCCTGACCGGCCAGGGCACCTCCGACCGCGAGACGACGCGCGAGGTCACCCGCAACGAACTGGTCGAAGAGGCCGAGCGGGCCCGGCTCAAGCGCAGCGGACAGGTGTAGCCGCCTTACCTGCTCCGTACAATGCGCTGATCCGACGCGAACTCGCCGACGGCATCGTGACTCCCACACAGTTCGTTCGTCACGACCATTGGGAGTCTCATGTTCCGCTTCATCACGGTAGCCGCCGCGGCCGGCGCGCTCACGCTGGGTTCGCTCGTCTGCGCGGCTCCGGCACTCGCCTCAGTGCCAAGCGATGGCACGCCCCCAACAGCCCACTCCAGCCTGAGTGCGATCCAGCAGGCCGGGGCGGCGGCCACCGCCAAGCGCATCAGTTCGCTCACGACCGGCATCGGCAAGGTGAACGCCACCACTACGCTGAGCGCTGCCGATAAGTCCACGGTGCTCGGCACCCTGAACGCCGACCTGAGCGGCATGCAGACGCTGCAGTCCAAGATCGCTGCTGACACCTCGGCAACCACCGCCTGGACCGACTACCGCAGCATCTTCACCGACTACCGCGTCTATGCGGTCGGGCTGCATCAGTCGTACATCGCCGCGGCCGCCGACGGGCTGACCGACACCGCGATCCCGAAGCTCCAGTCGGCCGCGGCCAAGATCTCGGCCCTGTTCGCCGCGGATCCTTCGAAGGCCACTCCCGACCTGCAGGCCAAGCTGGCCGACATGCAGGCCAAGACCGCGGATGCCGTCACCAAGACCAGCGGCCTTGCCGCCTCCGCCCTCGCCGTCACCCCGTCGGCCTACAACGCGAACCACGCCGTGCTGTCTGACGACCGGGCAGCGGTTCGAGCCGCGCTCGCAGACTCGAAGGCAGCCGCGCAGGACGGTCAAGCGATCGTGGCGGCGCTGAAGTGAACCGGCGTTCTCGCCTGGCGGTGATCGTCCCCGCCCTGGCGCTGGTCATCAGCCTCGCTCTCACCGGATGCGGAAAGCTCGACGCCCGGCCCGGCACCGGGTCCATCGGCTCAACAGGGTTCGTCGGCACCCAAGGGGCAAGCAGCCCCACCACGACGGCTCCTGCGGACGACTCCGCCGCCATCGACGGCATCGCTCAGGATCTCGACTCGGCCGGCGCCGCCAACACCGAGGCCGGCTCGAACTCCGCGGCCGGCGATCAGGCGGGAGCAGCCGGCGACGAGCCGTGAGCGGGCACACGCCCGCCCGCCGCGCTGAGCGAAACGGACGGTAGCTCGTGAGCCGTGACGCCTCCGTGCTCGAGACGAGGTTGAATGACCCCATGACTGGCGAGCGCGGGATGGTCGTCATCGTCGAAGACGAGCGGACCATCGCAGAGCTGGAACGCCTGTACCTCACCCAGGCGGGGTTCGGCGTGCACCTCGCCACCGACGGCGCCCAGGGGCTTGCCGACATCCGTCGGCTGGCCCCCGTCGCCGTGATCATCGACGTCGGCCTGCCCGGGATGGATGGCACCGAAGTGGTGCGCGTGCTCAGGGCCGAGCAGAACTGGGTGCCCGTCGTCTTCGTCACCGCCCACGACAGCGAGATCGACCGTGTCGTTGGTCTCGAGCTCGGGGCCGACGACTATCTGACGAAGCCGTTCTCGCCGCGTGAACTCGTTGCCCGGGTGAAGGGCATGGTGCGCCGTGCAGCGTTGCCCTCGGCTCCCGGGGTGCGCCGCGCGGGGCGTCTCGAACTCGACGAGCGCGCCCGGCGGGTCACCGTCGATGGCGCGTTAGTCGACCTCACGGCCACCGAGTTCGACCTGCTCGCCCACCTGCTCGCGCATCCTGGACAGGTCTTCAGCCGGGAGCAACTGCTGTCGTCGGTCTGGGGCGTTGCCGACTACAGCGGCAGTCGCACGGTCGACGTTCACGTCGCCCAGTTGCGTTCGAAGCTGGGTGAACCCGACCCGATCCGCACCGTGCGTGGTGTCGGATACTCGCTGCAGGAGGGCACAGCGTGACGGTGGCTCCGGCCACGCCGGCCCAGGCGCGAGCCAAGCGCGGCGTCTCACTTCGCACGCGCATTCTCGCGGCCACGTTGATCGTCGCCCTGATCGCGGTACTCGTCACCGCGCTCGCCGCGCTGCAGCTGGTGCGTTCGATCGATACCAACTCGGCCCGCGCAGACCTCAGCGCCCAAGTGGATCGCCTCGCCAGAGCAAAGCCGGCAACCCGGGATGCGATCATCGCCGGGCTCTCGCAGCTCGACGATCCGGGCACTCTGGTCGCCTCGGTCTCGGCGGCGGGAGCGGTGACCGGTTCGGCGCCCGTGCCGCGTCGGATCATCGTGCAGTTGCGGTCCGGCCGGGATGTCTCCACAACGGTGAGAAACGCCGGCAGCTCGTACCTACTGGAGGGGCGTTCGACTGCCGGGGGTGGAGGAGTGGTCGCCGTCCAGGATGTCGGCAGCGTGCGCGCGGTCACTCCGACCGTGCTCGGCCGCATTCTGATCGCCCTGGCGATCGGCTTCGTCGTTGCGGCGGTGGCCGCATACTTCGTCTCGCGTGCGCTTGCCAAGCCCTTGGTCAACCTGGCGGGAGCCGCACGGCGGATGGCAGCCGGCCAGCGGAACGTTCGGCTCGCGCCGAGCGGCATCCCAGAAGTCACCGATGTGGAGGCGGCGCTCGGAGCGCTCGACGGCGCCCTGGTGCATTCCGAGGGGCGGCAGCGCGAGTTTCTGCTGTCGATCTCGCACGAACTGCGCACCCCGTTGACGGCCATTCGCGGCTATGCGGAAGCCCTTGGCGACGGGCTTGTACCCGCCGACCAGATCGCGCAGGTCGGCAAGACCCTGGAGGCAGAGTCGCAGCGGCTCACCTCGTTCACCAGCGACCTGCTCGCGCTGGCCAGGCTCGAGGCGGACGACTTCTCGCTTCAGCCTGCTGCGGTCGACGTGGTCTCGGTGCTGGCGGCGGCGGCTGCGGCCTGGCGGGCGACGGCGAACGCGGGCGGGGTCGTGGTCGAGGTGGCAGCATCCACCCCGGTGGTGGTGACTACGGATGCCGCTCGGTTGCGTCAGGTGATCGACGGACTGATCGAGAACGCCCTGCGCGTAAGCCCCTCGGGGTCGCGCGTCTCGCTGTCGGCGCATCGTGCCGACAACGCTGCCGTCATCGAGGTGGGCGATGGTGGCCCCGGACTCACCGAACAGGATGCGGCGCAGGCCTTCGACCGCGGCGTGCTGCGGGAGCGCTACCGGGATGCCCGACCGGTGGGCAGTGGACTCGGGCTCTCGATCGCGTCGCGCCTCGTCGAGCGCATGGGCGGCACGATCTCGGCGCACAGCGCGCGCACGGGCGGCGCGGTGTTTCGGATCAGCATCCCCGACTGAATCGACCGCTCAGGCCGCGACGCTCTCGCGCTCGAGTTCGTGCGCGCTGGGACCCTCGGCGGGAATGTGGCGGGCGTCCAGAGAGGTCTCGACGATGGTAAGGCCCTCCATGCCCGGCAGCTTCGCGATGTGGGAGTCCACGTCGCGAATCAGCTTGCGACCCTCTTCGCCGCCGAAGAGCTGGCCCATCACGTGGGTGACCTCTTCTTCGGTGGAGATGGTCGATCCGACCGGACCCCAGAACTTCTTGAGAGCGAAGCGGGCGATCACGCGAGCCTTCTTGCTCGCGGCCAACCGGTCGCGGGCCTGCGAGGCATAGAACGCGACGTGCTTCGTTTCTTGTGCCGCGATCCGCTTCAGCAGCTCGGCAAGAACGGGGTGGTTCTCTTGTTTGGCCATCCGCAGGTACGCGGCGTTGGCCGACCACTCATTGGCGGCGCCCCATGCCATGTGGACGGCCACGAAGTCCATGCCCACCAGCCCGCCAAGCAGCGACTGCTTGATCGGGTCGAGCCGGTCTTTCCATCCGAGCTTCAGCCGGTTGGCCTTCAGCTCGTCGAAGTTCATCTCGATGCCGTGCTTGGCGAGCACGGCCGCGAGCGCCTCGCCGTGCCAGAACTCCTCACGGTTCCACATCGTCATGAAGGCGCCGATCTCGGGCTCCTTGTGAGACGGGGTCGTCAGCAGATCGCGGAGGTAGCACACCGTGTGATATTCCACGTTGCACATATAGACGAGTGCCCGCAGCGTCGACGCAGGAAGCGGCTGGCTGTCGAAGGTGTCGAAGTCGAGGTCGTCCCACCCGACGGCGGTGGAGTTCGTCGTGTACTTCGCGATGTCGAATGCCATGGTGGTTCCTTCAGTTCGCGTTGCCGGGTGCGCGATCGGACTGCGGCGCGACCATCACATCACGCTTCGGGGAGCGATTGCCGCGTTTCCAGTTGTCGATCTTCCAGTTTCTTCGTTGCGCTTCGCGTGCCAGTTGGGTGTCGGGGTTGACCGCATGGGGATTTCCCAGCAATTCCAGCCACACCAGGTCGGCGTGACTGTCACCGTAGCCGTACGACGCCGCCAGGTCGAGACCGTGCTCTTCGGCGTAACGGCGCACCCAGGCCGCCCGCGCCTCGTCGACAAGGGGCGGCTTGGCGAGGTAGCCGGTCAGCACGCCATTCTTCTGGTGCATGTGCCCGCCGACGACCTCGTCGAACAGGCCGGCGAGTGGCTCGGCGAGAGTCTCGATCGAACCCGTGACCAGCACGGTGCGGTGGCCGGCGTCACGGTGCGCCTTGATCGCTCGGATCGCCTCTGGGCTGATGTGCCGGTACATCGTGCCGGCGAAGCGGCCACGCACGATCTTTTGGAGCCGGGCCACCGGCATCCCTTCGTAGCGACGCAGGAAGGCGCGGATGAACTCGCCGCGATCTCGCCGCTCGGCGCGCAGGTAGCCCCGAAGAGAGCCGAGGATGGCTAGCACCTCTGCCGGGTATGCCGCTTTGCGCATGCCCGCCGATCGCACCCAGAGATACTGCTGCACGATGTTCGAGTCGACGACGGTGCCCTCGAGATCGAACACGGCGAGCACATCGGATCGCGGCGTGATCTCGGCGGACGGCGGAGCGGCAGACAACTCGGCAGCCTTCTTGGCGGCGCGCTTCGCGGAGAACTGGGCGGTGAGTTCGATGATCGCGGGGAAGTGGACGTTCAGCATGTAGTCCCCCCAGTCGATCGAGGCGATGTCGAAGCCGAACTCGTCGCGCTGGGATGCGGGGATGGCGTTGTGCAGGGCGCGGAGGTTGCGATCGTCGAAGATGATCTCGGTCTGCACGTAGACCAGGTACAGCTGGTTGAAGTTGCGCAGGGTCTTCAGGTCTGCGACGTTCCGGATCATCTGGTTGTGCCAGCGCCGCACGCGCTCGGTGTCGGGCAACCAGCCGAGGATCTTCTCTGCAGAGCCGGCCATGATTTCTTGGCGCCGCACCTTGGACTCGACGGTGTTGTACACCGGGAAGCTCCAAGTCGGCACGGCGAGGTCATTGCCCTTCTTGTCTTTCAGCGGGTGGTCGACGAAGTACTTGTTGACGTAGCCGAACATCTGGTGAAACGGCAGCGGGTTCGAGGCGCCGGAGGCCACGTGGTAGTACTCCGGCTTGTTCTTCTTGGCGGGGTTGGCGGCAGCGGCGAGGATGGCGTTGACGACGTAGTCCACCGGGATGACGTCGAGAATCGAGTCGGGCAGCCCAGGGAACTCGGGCAGCAGCCCGCGGCCGTAGGCGATGATCAGCGGATCGGCGACCTTGAAGCCATCGATCCAACCCGGGTACGGGTGCTTCAGGGCGCTCTCGATGATGGCGGGCCGCACGATCGACAGCCGGTGCCCATTCTCGCCCCAGAGTTCTTCTGCTGCTCGCTCCGAGAACGCCTTGGTGAGCGTGTAGACGTCTGTCCAGCCGAGCGACTGGGCACGGGTGCGGCCCGCGTCCACGAGTTCGGCTTTCACCCACGCGAGGCGGGCCCCCTCGCTCGCCTTGGCGACCGCCTGCGGGCCCTCTTTGCCGTGCTTGGCTCTTGCGGCATCCATGAACGACCGCAGCCGATCGGATTCTCGAGACAAGATCTCGATCCGGTCGCGCGCCGCCTTGGCCGCCGCGTACTCGGTGCGCCAGTCCACCTCGTGGGTGAGCCGTGCCTCGGGCGCGACGCCCTTGCGCAGGCCGCCGACGTAGCAGGTCGAGACGTGCACGACCCGTGGATCGCCTCCGGCCTCGAGCAGCCGCTCATAGAGGTTGATCGCGCCGTTGACGTTCGTGTCGAATGCCTCGTCGATCGGCGGGTCGAAGCTGACGACCGATGCCGAGTGAATTGCGATGTCGAGATCTTTGGGCAGGGCGGGAATGGACCCCATCGCGCCCTCGACGATTCGGACGCGATCCTTGGCGGCCGCGGCGACCGCCTTCTCGCCGACCCTCTCGCGCCACGAATCGAAAACCGGCTTGGCCAGCAGTTCTGCGACGCGTGCCGAAGCGTCCTCGCCTGCCTTGGTTCGCACCAGGATCGAGACGGTGGTTTCGGGGTGCGCCGAGAGCAGGCGCTCGAGCACGGCCTGCCCGACGAAACCCGTGGCTCCTGTCAGGAAGACGTGCGCCCGGCCCAGATCGGTCGTCGCTGTCTTCGGTGTCACGGAATGAGTCTCGCAGAAATGGTCGGAGCCACGGGCGCGAGCCCCGGAAGGGCCGCCACCAGCTCTTGGATGTGCAGGGCCTCTGCGCGCCCCTTCTCGGTGCCGAACACGATCTCGTCGAAGAAGGTTCGGTCGTCATCGGAGTGCTCGACAGCGCCGATCGGCCAGACCGCGTGTTTCAGCTCGCGCCGAGACAGTTTGCGGGCTCGACCAGAACTGGCAAGTCGGCGCTTGGTCTCTTCGGCGAGGAAGGCGATGTGCCGGTCTTTGATTCCGTTGATCAGCACCACGATCGCGTGGAGGCCGTCGGCCAACTCGCCCAGGCGCCGGTATGCGGCTTGAGTAATCCACTCATCGACGAGTCCGGTGGTCACATGGGCGGCGACGATCTGCGGGCCGTCGATGTTGCCTTGGATGGCGCGCATGACGGCGCCGCGGCGCTCGCGGCGCTCGAGCACGACGGTGCGCAGTCCGCCAGCGGGTGCCGAGGAGTGCAGATCGTCTCCTGTTGCCTCGAGCACGGCGTCGAGCGCGTCGGCCAGCCAGTACTTCTCGAAGGCCCAGGTGCTCAAGAACGCAGTGACCCGCGCGTCCTTGTGCGTCGCGGTGACCAGCACGTTGCGCATGCGCTGCATGGTCGAGCGCTCGAGGTCGCGCAGCAATCGCAGCAGCCGGATCGCGTCGGCAGTCAGGCCGGATGCGGTGATCTGCTCGAGGTCGAGTTCACCGCGGTGACTTGCCCGAGCGGTCCGAGCGAACTCGCGAACGTCGAAGCGGCCAGCTTCGAGCGACTGCCCATCGGTGAGCGGTGGCTGGAATGCGATCTCGTGAGCCACGAATTCGGTCGACGATTCGTGATGCGAGCTGCGCCGGGTCATAGATCGAGGCCTTTCCGGGTCGGGGCGATGCCGCCCGCAGCGGGAACGGTGCTCCGTTGCACCGTATCGTAACGACCATGGGTACGGCTCTGGTCACGGGCGGCACATCCGGCATCGGTGCCGAGTTCGCGCGTCAGTTGGTGGCGCGCGGGCACGACATCGTTCTGGTCGCCCGCAACCCTTCGCGGCTGGATGCCATGGCGGCCGAGCTGCGCGGGCTCGGCAACGGGCGGGCGGTGAGCGTCGAGATTCTGGCGGCCGACCTCGCGAACGCGCGGGACACCGGTCGGGTGGTTGCTCGCCTGGGCGACCCGCGGCATCCCATCGACTTCTTTGTCAACAACGCCGGATTCCGCGTCACCAGCCGCCTGGCCCATCCCGATATCGCCGAGCACGATCGGGCGCTCAACGTGATGGTGCGTGCCGTGCTGGTGCTGGGTGGCGCCGCGGCGCACGCCATGCGCGCCCGCGGGTCGGGAGCGATCGTGAACGTCGCAAGCATCAACGGGCAATTGACGCTGAGCGGGTACTCGGCGATCAAGTCGTGGGTGCGCGTGTACAGCGAGAGCCTGTCTAACGAGTTGCGCGGCAGCGGTGTGACCGCGACGGCGCTCATGCCCGGATGGGTGCGCACCGAGTTTCATCAGCGCGCCGGCGCGACCAAGGGCGAAGCCGGGCGCGGGGGAATTCCGAACTTCCTGTGGCTCGAGCCCGAACTACTGGTGCGCGACTGCCTGCGTGATGTCGACAAGGGCCGAGTGATCTCCATACCGACCATTCGGTACAAGTTCCTCTCCTGGTTGGTCAAGCACCTGCCAGATGCCACCGTGCGGTGGGTGTCGCGCGGCATTAGCCTGAGTCGGAGCACCGCGGCCGAAGACTGACCGAGTTGCCCACAGGAGGCACGAAGCGCAGCACGAAGTCAGGAAGGAAGCGCATGGCAGAGAAGACTCCACGCAATCGCTTCACTTCCCGCGGCCAGGCGGCCGCGCGTTTCATCGCCCAACGCGGCATCCTCAAGCCTTTCGTCTGGGGGATGGAGCGGGTCACCGTGATCGACACGCAGAAGCTGAAAGGCCTCAAGCGCCCGTTCATCGTGGTCGCCAACCACTCCAGCCACCTGGACGCTCCACTCATCATGGGTGCACTCCCGCGGCCCCTCGCGCGCTATCTCGCGGCCGGGGCTGCAGGCGACTACTTCTTCGATGTCTGGTGGCGGCGCGGGCTCACCGCCCTGTTCTTCAATGCCTTTCCCGTCGACCGCAGCGGCAGCAACCCGCGCAACATCAATGCCAAGATGCTGCTGCAGCACGACGTGCCTGTCCTGGTCTTTCCCGAGGGGACGCGCTCCAAAGACGGCAAGCTCGGCCACTTCAAGCCGGGCGCGGCCGCATTGGCGACCGCGACGGGAGTGCCGGTGGTCCCGATCGCCATCATCGGGGCGCACCAAGCTCATCCGCGCGGATCGAAGTGGCCCAAGTCGGGGATGCCGGTCGCCGTCGTGTTCGGCGCGCCGATGAAGGCGACCGAGACCGAGAACCCTCCGGAGTTCATGGTGCGGGTACGCGCCGTGATCGCCAGCCTGCTGGAGGAGCATTCCGCCCGTATTCTGGGCACCGAGCCGCTGGGCAACACCCAGTCAGAGAGAGAAGCATCGTGACGAACGTTCAGCACATGAAGTGGTGGGGTTGGGGCGTCGAAGGCGTCGGGTTCCACTGGCAAGACAAACCAGGCTTCGCACCGTTCGTCGAGTTCGCGGTCGGTCTCGACGTGCGCACAGCGCCGGTCGTCGGCATGCCCGAGTTCGACAAGCTCACCGTCGCGAAGTCGCTCGCGACTCCTGCGTTCACCGCGTCCCTGGCCAGCGTCGTCGGCGAAGACAACGTCACCACCGACAAGATGGAACGCGTCGTCCACACCTATGGCAAGAGCATCCGGGATCTGATCCGCGTGCGTGCCAACCAGATTGAGCGCACCCCCGACGTCGTCGTCTACCCGGCGAACGAGGACGAGGTGCAGCGAGTGGTCGACCTGGCGGTCGCGGCGGATGCCGTGATCATCCCGTTCGGCGGCGGCAGCAACATCGCGAGCAGCCTCGAGCCGCGCTCCGACGAGACCCGCGTCGTGCTCTCGCTCGACATGGGCAGGATGCGTGAACTGATCGACATCGACGACGAGTCGGGCCTCGCCCGCATCCAGGCCGGGGCGATGGGCCCCGATCTGGAAGAGCAGCTCGGCGCTCGAGGATGGACCCTCGGCCACTTCCCCGACTCGTTCACCCACTCGAGCCTCGGTGGCTGGATCGCAACCCGCTCGTCGGGAATGCAGTCAGACAAGTACGGCGACATCGCCGACATCGTGCGCGGGCTGCATGTCGTGCGACCGGGCGGGATCCTCGTGATCCGGGCCATCCCGAGCGCCTCGACCGGACCGAGCGTCCGCGAGATGATCGTCGGCTCTGAGGGCCGCCTCGGAATCATTACCGAGGCCACAGTGCAGGTGCACCGCATCCCGGCCAAGCGCGACGTCTACGCATACTTCTTCCCCAACTGGGAGGCGGGCACCGCCGCGATGCAGGAGATCGCCGAGAGCGACGCCACCCCATCGATCACGCGGGTCTCGGATGCTCGCGAGACCAAGTTCTCGCTGGCGACCAGCAAGGAGCGCCACGGCTTCGACAAGTTCGCCGCCGACACCGTGCTTCCCACGCTCATGAAGAGCAAGGGCTGGGCGAAGCAGCCCGGCGGCCTCGACAACATCTGTCTCTCGTTCATCGGCTACGAGGGCGGCGAGGCGCACGCCAAGCGTCAGAAGAAGTTGGTCGACGCAATCATCAAGAAGCACAACGGCATGGGGGTCGGCACCGGCCCAGGGGTGCTCTACGACCAGAAGAAGTTCGATACCCCGTACATCCGCGATTTCCTGCTCGACCGTGGCGCGGCTGGAGACGTGTCCGAGTCGGCCATGCCGTGGTCGAAGGTCAACCAGGTGCACGACCAGGTGGTGGTCGCGGCCGAGAAGGCATTCGATGAGATCGGCATCAAGGGCTGGATCATGTCGCACCTGTCGCACTCGTACCACTCCGGCGCGTGTCTCTACTTCACCTTCGCGTTCGTCTTCGGGGATGACCCGATCGGCGAATACAACGTGGTGAAGAGCGCCATCCAGCAGGCCTTCATCGACAACGGCGGATCGCTCTCGCACCACCACGGGGTGGGACTCGAGCACGCTCCCTGGCTCGAGCAGGACATCTCGGCCCAGGGCGTCGCCGTCATGCGGGGACTGTTCGAGGCGGTCGACCCCGGCGAGAACTTCAATCCGCGCAAGATCGTCGTCGACGTCAAGGAGACCGCCAAGGCCCGCTGAGCCGCGCAATCGGCTGAGAATGGCTCACCGGGCCTGGCCCGGTGAAGGCGTTACCGTGGACGGTGATGCCCGCCTTCACCGTCTCGACCGAGGTGGCCGACGCCCTGAGCGACGGTCGCCCCGTCGTCGCGCTCGAGTCGACGATCATCTCGCACGGCCTGCCTCGGCCGCGCAATCACGCCGCAGCGGTCGAGTTCGAGTCGATGCTGCGCGAACGCGGAGTCACGCCGGCGACGGTGGCGGTCTTGGATGGGGTTCCGCAGGTCGGACTGGACGCCGAGGGTCTTCGCCGGATAGCAGACGACGATCTCGCCAAGGCAAGCGTTCGTGACCTGCCGATCTTGGCAGCGCGCGGCGCGTCGGGCGCCACCACCGTTGCCGCAACCGCTCAGCTGGCGTCCCTCGCCGGAATCCGCGTGTTCGCGACCGGTGGCCTCGGCGGAGTCCACCGCGGTGCGGCCGAGACCTTCGACGAGTCGGCCGACCTGCCGACTCTCGCTGTCACCCCGATCACCGTCGTGAGTGCTGGGGTGAAGAGCGTGCTCGACATCGCGGCAACACTCGAACGGCTGGAGACTCTGAGCGTTCCCGTAGTCGGATACGGCACCCGGCGTTTCCCAGCGTTCTGGCTGAGCGATTCCGGTCACGAACTGGATTGGTCCGTCGACTCGGCCGCGGATGTCGCGCGCATCATGGCCGCCCGCGACGACCTCGGCTCGCGCTCGGGCCTCGTTGTCGCGAATCCGATCCCCCCAGAGCAGCAGTGGGATCCGGCCGAGCATGATCGCGTGCTGGCCACGGCGTTCGCAGCGGCCGAGAAGGCTGGAGTTCACGGCAAGGCAGTCACACCATTCTTGCTGGGGTTCATCGTCGACGCCTCGGGTGGCCGCAGCCTCGAGGTGAACCTCGACCTCGCGCGCAACAATGTGCGTGTCGCTGCAGACATCGCCACGGCCTGGTCGTCGCTGCGGTCGTCGGCATGAGGGCCGGCAAGAGCGCCGGCAAGCAGGTGGTCGATCCGGGGCGGAACCGCATCGTGGCCTTCGGCGACATCGTCAACGACATCGTCGCGGTTCCCCGTGCGGCCGTGCGCCGCGACACCGACACGATGTCGACGATCAGGCCGCGCCCGGGCGGCTCGGCGGCCAACACCGCCGCGTGGCTCGGATCGCTCGGCGGCCAGGTCGACTTCGTCGGAAGCGTCGGCATCGCCGATCTCGACTACCACCTGCAGCAACTGCGGGCGCAAGGGGTCGTTCCTCACCTGACGACGGCGCCGGGGCTGCCGACCAGCACGATCGTCATCCTGGTCGAGGGCGAGCATCGCACCATGCTCACCGAGCGCGGCGCCAATCGAGCGCTGCGCGCTGCAGACCTGAGCGACGAGCTGCTCGAGCAGGCTGCCGTGCTGCACCTCACCGGCTACACCCTCGTCGACGGCCCCCGGGCGCCCGGCATGCGCGATCTCATCGACCGCGCTCACGCCGCGGGAGCCCTGGTGTCGCTCAATCCGGGCTCAGCCGGATTCATCGCCGACTTCGGGCCCGACGACTTCGTCGCCGCAATCGAGGGGGTAGACATCGTGGTCGCCAACGTGCATGAGGCCGCGCTGCTGTGCGACCAGACCGAACCGGAACGGGTCGCTCAGGCGATAGGTGATCGCTACGGCCTCGCGATCATCACGCAAGGGCCGGCCAACGTGTTCGTCGCCGAACGAGGATCGAAGGCGATCAGCGTGCCAGTGCCGCCGGCCAGGATCATCGATCCAACGGGCGCAGGCGACGCGATGTCTGCCGGCTTCTTGCACTCGTGGGTCGCGGATCGCGACCCGGTGCGCGCGGCCCAGGCGGGCATCCTGGTCGCGGCTCGCGCGGTGATGGTGATCGGCGGTCGTCCCGTCATTTAGCGCGAGCGCAGCTCGCGCATCGCTGTCGCGAGCAACGTCGTGTGCTCGTGAGCCGAACTAGTCGCGGTTCGCTTTCATCTTCTCGAAGGCGGCGAGCGCGTCCCGGCGCGACTGCGCGAGGTCGACGATCGGCTTGGGGTAATCGGGGCCGAGTCTTTCGGGAACCCAGCGGTCGAGGTACTCCCCGTCGGGATCGAACTTGGTCGCCTGAAGTTCGGGATTGAAGACGCGGAAATACGGCGCGGCATCCGCTCCGCTGCCGGCCACCCACTGCCAGTTGCCCGGATTGCTTGCCTCATCGGCGTCGACCAGCGTGTCCCAGAACCACTGCTCGCCCACCCGCCAGTCGATCAGCAGGTTCTTGACCAAGAAGCTCGCGGCGACCATGCGCACCCGGTTGTGCAGGTAGCCGGTCGTCCAGAGCTCGCGCATGCCGGCATCTACCAGCGGGATGCCAGTGCGGCCCTGCTGCCAGGCCGCGAGATCTTCTGGGCTCGGCGCGCTCCACGGGAAGGCGTCGAACTCGCGCCTGACGTTCGTCGTTGCCAGATCGGGCGAGTGGAACAGGATGTTCCAGTTGAACTCCCGCCAGCCGACCTCGCTGAGGAACTTGGGCGCATTGCGGCGCGCGGCCGGGGTCAGCTCGCCGTGCATCCGATGCCAGAGTTGAACGGGACTGAGCTCACCAAACCGCAGGTGAGGGCTGAGCAACGATGTGGCCTCGACGGCCGGTTCGTCTCGTCGGTGGTAGTCGGCGAGCCCGTGCCTGGCGAACTGCTCGAGGCGACGCTGAGCCGATGCCTCGCCGGGCGTCCAGGCCGCGCGCAGGCCGTCGGCCCAGTCGGGCCGGGTCGGCAACAGCTGCCAGGCATCGAGGTCGTCGCTGGCAACCGCGAGCCCGTCGAGCGCGCGTGGTGCGTCAACCAGGCCGCGAAACGGGCGTTCTTGCGCGGCACGCCAAAACGGCGTGAACACCCGATATGGGTCGCCCCCATTGGTCGTGACCGTCCGGGGCTCGACCAGCAGGTTGGCCGAGAAGCTCTCCACCTCGATGCCATCTGCGCGCAGCGCGGCCTTCAGCCGTGCGTCGATCTCACGGTTGGGGCCGTACCGGCGATTCCAGAACACGGAGTCGGCGTGCACCTCTCGCGCCAACGCAGGAAGCACGGCTTCGGCTGAGCCGCGTCGCAATGTGAGGTAGCCACCGAGAGATTCGACCTCGGCGGCAAGCGCGGCCAGGCTTCCGTGCAGCCACCATCGCGTTGCCCCGCCGAGGGGCCGGATGCCGGGGCTCACCTCGTCGAGCAGGTAGAGCACGACGACCGGTCCGCCCCGGTCGACCGCAGCGCTGAGCGCAGGATTGTCGGCCACGCGCAGGTCGTCGCGCAGCCAGACGATCGACGGGCGAGCCGTCACTCGCGCTCCGGCGACGACGGTGCGCCAGCGCGCAATTTGTCGGTGAGCCTGCTCAACTGCCGCAGTTCGTCCGGCGTGAGCGTGCTCATCTTCGCGGCGATCGAGCGGCTGTGGCGCGCTCCCACTCGGCGGAACTCGGCGAGCCCCGCCTCGGTGAGGGTGACGACTGTGCCGCGCGCGTCGTCCGGATCACCGCTCTTGGTGACGAAACCGCGCGCGGCAAGCCGGTCGAGCAGGCGGCTCACGCTGGGCTGGGTGAGCAGCAGGTGCTTGTTGAGATCCCGGATCCGCAGCGCATGCCCCGGTTGCCTCGACAGGTTGAACAGCACGTCGTACTCGGTGATCGAGGTGCCGCCATCCGGAAACTCCGCGCGGAGCTGGCGCAGCACGGCGACCTGCGCGCGGTACAGCGCCTCCCAGGCATCCACGGCGTCGGATCGATCGCTCACGAATCCAAGGTAACGCCGCTGCGCGAGGACGTCTGACGTGCATCGCAGGAGGGCGCCGTTAAGCGGATTGAGGGTCGGCCGCAGAGGCGAGCGGCCGACCCTCTCCCTTGCACCAAGAGTGTCCTGCAATCACATTCCGCACCGACTGCCACAGCAAACAACCGGTGCTCTTGAAATGTATAACGACAAGGTAACGGTGTCTAGTTACCTGAACGTTATTTTTCTGGGAGTTGCCCTTGAGCGTTCCGGAGGTGCGTACGCGGCCCCCTCCGCGGAATCGAATTCGATGTCATCGCCTAGCGGCTGTCCAGCGGAAGCAGGATGTCCTTGACCGATGGATCTGTGGCAAGGAACGTCTGAACAGCCGGATCTTTGAAGGCGGCGACCAACTTCTTCACGTTGGCGGTCGTGGCGTATTTGGCCCCAATGGTGAGCTGTCCGGCGAACTCATCAGGTGCAGCGGGCGCGAAGATCTCCTTCGAGAGCGGGATCTTGGCCGCCAGGTAGTACTCGGTGTAGCCGACGGCGGCGTCGAGGTCCGGAAGCGCGCGTGACTGTGCCCCGAAGTCCAGCAGCGTGAAGGTGATGTGCTTCGGATTGGTCGCGATGTCGGCTTGCGTGGCCCGGGCCTTGTCGGTGCCCGGCGTGAAGGTGATGAGGCCGGCTCGTTCGAGAAGCCACAACCCCTGCGACTCATTCGCCGGGTCGGAGTAGAGGGAGATTTTGGCGCCGTTGGGGAGCTGGCTCACGTCGGTGTACTTGTCGGAGAAGATCCCAAAGCCCCAGCGGAACACCGGGGTCGCGGCGCTCTCGGCAAAATCGGGATTCGACTGCAAGACCTGACTCAGCCATAGCTTGTGCTGATAGACCGTGCCCGCCACCTCGCCGTTGCTCACTGCGCGATTGATGGTGTTGCTGTCCGAGAGCCCCTTGAAGGCAATCTTGATCCCGTATTTCGGCGCCACCTTCTCGGCCACGAAGTTGACAAGCGATTGCTCGGCCGCGTTGCCCTCGGCGGTGGCGACCAGCAGGGTCGCTCCCTGCACGTCGTTGGCAGACTTGGTCGGGTTCAGCAACGGGATGCCGATCGCCGCGACCGTGCCGAGCACCAGGACTGCGCCGCCGACGATCCATGGCCAGCGGCGACGCCGCCTCAGTTCGAAGCCGTGATCCGGCTCGCTGGGGGTAGTGGCCGGTCGAGTTGCGGTGTCGTTGGTCATGATGCGCTCCTGGTTGTGGATTCGGTTGCTGATGGTGGGAAACGGGACGAGGGGCCAGAGAGCGGTGGGGTGGGGGCGCGACGCATCGCGCGGACGCCGGCCCGCGCGGCGTGCGGGGTGGTCGCCCGCACGAGCCGGTCACCGGCGAGCTGCACCGTCGCCACCAGCGCGACGAGAACCACGATGGTGGCGAGCATCACCCCGTTGTCGAAGCGGTCGTAGCCGTAGGTCACGGCGACGTAGCCGATGCCCCCGGCGCCGATGGTTCCCGCGATCGCGGAGTACTCGATCATGGCGATCGTGTTGATGGTGAGGCCGCCGATGATCGACGGCACCGCTTCGCTCAGTTGGGCGGTGCGGATGATCTGCAGTCGTGAGGCGCCTGAACTCCTGGCGACGCGGGTCAGCGCGATCGGGACACTGCGGAGCGAATTCTCGACGATGCGCGTGAAGAACGCGATCCCCGCGATCGACATCGGAACCACCGCGGCCGGGATGCCGATGTTGGTCCCGGTGATGAAGCGGGTGAACGGCACGATGGCGGCCATGAGAATGAGGAACGGCAGCGAGCGGCCAATGCTGATCACCCAGCTCAGCACCGTGTGCGCTGGCCGGTTCTCGAAGAGTCCGCCGGGCGCCAGGTTGTGAATGAGGCTGCCGAGCGGAACGCCGACCAGCGCGACGATTGTCATGACGATCCCGACCATGATCAGCGTGTCGCCGAGAGCCGGGAGCAGCAGCGCCGGGATCTGAGAGACCGGCACATTGAATCCCGTGTCGGATGCCACTCCGCTCATCGTGCGACCTCTGCCCCGAGAGCGGGCAGCCGCTCGGAGCCGGTTCGAGCCGCGTCCAGACCGAGCAGGCGCAGCTCGCCGTCGACGAGGTCGTGCCGGTCGGTCGACACGGCGATCGTGGCATGTCCGGTCGTCGCTCCGTGAATCGTCTCGATGGATGCGCCCAACAACGAGACCGTGCATTCGAGTCGAGCGTTCAGCAGGCCGATCCAGTCAGCCGGAACCGGATGCGAACCGTACGTGACCACCCACACGGCGGCGTCGCCCGGCGCCGGCTCGTGCGCGCGGTGCGGCCGCAGGGCGCGGCCCAGGGGCGAGGCCGGATCGGCGAGCAGCTCGAGAACGCGCCCCGATTCGACGATGCGACCATGATCGAGTCGGGAGACCGAGTCGGCGAGTTGCAGCACGGTGTCCATCTCGTGGGTGATGAACAGGATGGACAGCTCGAGGTCGTCGCGCAACTCCTTGAGCAGGTCGACGATCGTGGTAGTCGCCTGCGGGTCCAGGCCCGAGGTCGCCTCGTCGGACAGGATCACGGACGGCCGCAGGGCTAGCGCTCGGGCGATCCCGACCCGTTGGCGCTGGCCGCCCGACAGCTGATGCGGATAGTGGCCGGCTTTGTCGGCGAGACCGACGCGATCGAGCAGTTCGCCGACGCGTCGCCGCGACTCAGCGGCCGTGACGCCGAGGTACTCGAGCGGGAGCGCCACATTCGCCGCTGCCGTTCGCCGGCTGAACAGCCCGTCCGATTGGAAGATGGTCCCGATGCGTCGGCGGGCTACACGCAATTCGCGCTCGCCCAGTTCTGACAGCACCTCGCCGTTCACGATGACCGAACCGGATGTCGGCCGCTCCAGCAGGCTGACGCACTGGGCCAGCGTGCTCTTGCCCGCGCCGCTCGGTCCAACGACGGCCGAGATTTCGCGCGCCTCGATGGTGAGATCGAGACCGTCGAGAACGACGGCGCGCTGCGCTCCATGGCCGAACTCCTTGCGGAGCTGGTCGACTCGGATCATGCGAGAACTCCTGTGAGACGAAGGCGGTCGGGATGGACGGGGGCAAACCTAGGGACGATCCCGCCGACGCGTTCGGGTGTGTCGGACTGTTTCGGTCTGTGTCGTCATGTGTCCCGCGAGTTTGTCGCCCGCGTCGCAGAACGCGACGATGGCCGGATGCCGAACCAGACTCCCGTCCGTCAGATCCGTTTCAACGCCTTCGACATGAACTGCGTCGCCCACCAGTCATCGGGAATGTGGCGACACCCCGACGACCAAGCCTGGCGTTACAAAGACCTCGACTACTGGACCGAGCTCGCCAAACTCCTCGAGCGCGGCACCTTCGACGGCATCTTCATCGCCGACGTGCTGGGTACCTATGACGTCTACGGTGGCTCCAACGAGGCGGCGATCCGGCACGGCGCGCAGGTGCCGGTCAACGATCCGGTGCTGCTCGTGTCGGCGATGGCGCATGTCACCGAGAACCTCGGATTCGGGATCACGGCGGGCACCGCGTACGAGCATCCCTACCCCTTCGCGCGCCGCATGTCGACGCTCGACCACCTCACCAAAGGACGCGTCGGCTGGAACGTCGTGACGGGGTACCTTCCCTCCGCGGCTCGCAACATGGGCCACGACGACCAGCTCGAGCACGACGATCGCTATGACGTCGCCGACGAGTACCTCGAGGTGCTCTACAAGCTCTGGGAAGGGTCATGGGAGGATGACGCGGTCCAACGCAATCGCGAGACCGGCGTGTTCACCGACCCGGCCAAGGTGCACGAGATCGGACACAGCGGCAAGAACTTCACCGTTCCCGGCATCCACCTCTCCGAGCCCTCGACTCAGCGCACGCCGGTGATCTACCAGGCCGGGGCATCGGGTCGCGGCATCCGGTTCGCGGCGGGCAATGCAGAGGCGATCTTCGTCGCCGCTCCGACTAAAGCGGTGCTGGCGAGCTCGGTCGCGAAGATCCGCGACGCGCTCGAAGAGGCCGGACGGGACCGCTACTCGGCCAAGATCTACACGCTGCTGACGATCATTACCGACGAGACAGAAGAAAAGGCGCGGGCCAAACACAAGGACTTCTTGCAGTATGCGAGCGATGAGGGCGCCTTGGTGTTCATGTCGGGGTGGATGGGTATCGACCTCTCGAAGTACGAACTCGACGAACCGGTCGGCAACGTGAAGAGCAACGCCATCCAGTCGGTCATCGCCAACTACGCGGAGTCGGCCGCCAACGGCGAGGAGTTCACCGTGCGCGACATCGGTCGCCTGGGAGCCATCGGTGGCCTGGGTCCCTTCCTCATCGGCTCGGGAGAGCAAATCGCAGACCAACTGCAGGAGTGGGTCGACGAGACCGACGTCGACGGATTCAACCTGGCTTACGCGATCACACCCGGCACGTTCGAAGACGTGGTCGAGCACGTGATCCCCGTGCTTCGGGAGCGGGGGACATACCCGTCCCAGTACGTGCCCGGCTCACTGCGTGAGAAGCTGCACGGCCGAGGCGACCGGCTGCCCGCGGAGCACAAGGGTGCGACGTTCCGCGTGGGGGGAACGGGGTCGACATCGCCGCGCTGAGCCTTGCTGCCGAGGCGGGGGATTCCAACATTCGCCCGATTTCGGTCGTCGGCGTGAGCGGAAGCCCGACTCGCCCATCGCGCACGACGGCCCTCGTGCAGGAGGTCGCCGAGACCTTCGCGGGGCGGGTGGGCGGTGTCGCGACGGTGATCGAGCTCGCGCCACTGCTCGGGGAGTTGGGGTCCGGCCCGTTCCGCGGCGACATCGGTCCGGCTGCTCGAGCCGGGCTGGAGGCCGTGGAAGCAGCCGACCTGATCGTGGTCGGATCGCCCGCGTACCGTGCCAGCTACACCGGCTTGTTCAAGCTGTTCTTCGACCACATCGGCCAACATGCGCTCGTTGACAAGCCGATCGTGCTCACAGCGACCGGCGGGAGCGACCGGCACGCCCTTCTCGTCGAGCACCAGATGCGACCGCTGTTCGGATTCTTCCAGGCGTTGACGGTGCCGCTGGGCATCTTCGCCAACGAGGGCGACTTCGCCGACTACCGGGTGGACTCTCCGGAGTTGCGGACACGCATCGACACCGCGGTGAAGCGCACACTGCCCCTGCTGGCGATGCACCTGCGGCTGGATGACGCGCTCGCCGGCGCGGCAGCGGTGCCGGTGTTCGCCCGCCCTGACGCGTTCTAGGCTGGCTCGGTTTGACCGCGCGTGAGTTCCGAGATCTTGGCGTAGAGGGACCCAATGTTGAAGTGTCCTTTGAATCCGAGTCGCGCTAGACCGACGTCCCGGAAGAGCAATTCCAGTTTGGGATTCGGAGCATCCAGGGTTGTTGTCTGCAGTTCAATGCAAACTATCGTGTTGTACCACAACGATGTGAAGTACCGCTTCTTACCCGTCACGCCACCCACAATGAGCGTCAGTAGCCGATCGTTGGTGAAGATGACGTTTGTATCGGGGCCCTCAAACGCAGCGACGATCTGTTCATCAGGACTCAGCAGCATGCCGACAAGCGCGGTTGCTTCCGGCTCGCCAATCTGCTCCAGTTCGGCGAAGTTCGAGTTCTTGAGATCAAGCACAGTGGTCCCCTGTTTGGCGTCTGCTTGCTTGGCACGGTCGACCTGACGTTAGTCCGCACAGAACGACGTCGGCAAGAGTCCGCATTGACCCTTCAGAACCCTTAGTCGGACGAAACATGCGCCCCTTTCGCCGCGCGCTAGAACACGTCGGGCGACGGCGTCGACGCCCAGCGGATGGTGACATCCGCGTGACGGTCGAACCGGTATCCGGAGCCGCGCACCGTTCTCACGATGTCTTCGAAAGCGCCGAGCTTCGAGCGCAAACGCCGCACGTGAACGTCGATGGTGCGCTCGTTCGGGATGTCGTCGCCCTCGCCGTCCGCCCAGAGTGTCGCGATGATCTCGTGACGGTCGATCGTGCGGCCTTCGCGCAGCACCAGGAACTGCAGCAGTTCGAACTCCTTGTAGGTGAGCGGCGAGACCTCACCGTCGAGCAGCACACGCTTGCGCGAGATGTCGATCACCACGCCGCCCTTCGGCTCAGGCGCGGCGGGCGCGACCTCTTGACGGCGCTTCGCGAGCGCCGCCGGGTCCTGGAGCGCGAGGCGTACGACATCGACATCGCGCCCGCCAGCGCCGACCGGCGCCAGAGCGACCGACGCATACGTCTCCGCTCCGGGAACGAGAGCGGCGGCCAGCGCGCGCAACGATTGCACGACCTCGCCGAGGTCGGTGCCGGCGGCGGCGGCCTTCAATTCGTCGATGCCCACGTAGAGGGCGAAACCGCGTGCCTCTGTGCCTTCGGGCACGGCGCGGACGGCCTTCGGTGCGGGAGGCGTCGCCGGGGCGGACGCCGCGTCGATGGGTCGGACGATCGGACGGGCGGTGGGACGCAGGGCGTCAAGAGTGGCAAGGGACATGGTGTCGAATCCTTGGTCTGTTGCGGGCGTCGCGGTGGAGCCATCGTCAGATGCGTTATCCACGGCAGATCGCCTCACGGGTGTTTCGTCGAAGGTGCAAGGGAACGGACGTTGCGCCGCGCATCTGACCAGCAGAGAGGGCGGGAGTCCGGGAGTTCGTCATGCGTTCAGAACATGCGTTCAGAAGGACAGAACTCGGGGCGGAGATGCCGGTTAGGCACACATTCGACAACACGCAACCGCACGCACCGGCATCATCATGCCGGCGTTCCCAAGGGCCTCGAGGGAGGTCAGGGTGCGCGAGTGGTCGGTCATGCATGCAAGTTTCTTGCACGCACGCAAGAAATGCAACTCAGACAGTGCCGTACAGCCGATCTCCGGCGTCTCCGAGCCCCGGAACGATGTAGCCGACCTCGTTGAGCTTCTCATCGAGGGCGCCGAGCACGATGGTGACTTCGCGGCCCTCGGTCGCTTTCCTGACGGCCTCGAGCCCCTCGGGCGCGCCGATCAGGCAGACGGCCGTGACATCCACCGCGCCGCGGGCGAAGAGGTAGTCGATGGCCGCGATCAGCGAGCCGCCGGTCGCGAGCATCGGGTCGAGCACGAAGCACTGCCGGTTCGCGAGATCTTCTGGCAGCCGCTCGGCGTAAATGTCGGGCTGCAGCGTCGTTTCGTTGCGCACCATGCCGAGAAAGCCGACTTCGGCGGTCGGCACCAGCTTGACCATGCCCTCCAGAAGTCCCAGCCCGGCGCGGAGGATGGGTACGACGAGGGGCTTCGGGTCAGAAATCGCGAGCCCCTGGGCCTCGGCAACGGGCGTGGTGACCGTCACCGGGTGAACTCGAACACCGCGGGTCGCCTCATAGGCGAGCAGCGTCATGAGCTCTTCGGCCAGCGCGCGGAACGTGGGCGACGGTGTGTTCTGATCCCGCAGCACCGTGAGCTTGTGGGTGATGAGGGGATGGTCGGCAACGTGCACTCGCATAGGCTCGATGCTACCGATCAGTGCACAGCGAGGGGTTTCCGGATGCCGCAGCTTCCTCTCGACGCCGAAGCAATAGAGGCGGCCATGCGCACCGCCCTCGCCGAAGCCCAGCTGGCGCACTCGAGTGGAGACGTGCCCGTCGGTGCGGTGCTGCTCGATGCCGACGGCAGCGTGCTGGCCCTGGCGCGCAACGAGCGCGAGAAGCTGCACGATCCGACGGCTCATGCGGAGGTGCTGGCGATCCGGCGTGGCGCCGCGGAGCGCGGCGACTGGCGCCTCACCGATACCACCCTGGTGGTGACACTCGAGCCCTGTGTGCTCTGTGCGGGCGCCATCCTGTCTGCGCGCATTCCGCGTCTGGTATTCGGTGCCTGGGACGAGAAGGCCGGTGCGGCCGGCAGCGTGCACGACCTGCTACGCGATCGGCGGCTCAATCACCGCGTCGAGGTGCTCGGCGGTGTGCTCGAGGCAGAGAGTGCCGTCCTGCTGACCGCGTTCTTCCGCGGTGCCGCGGCCACCGAGCTCTGAAGACGCGGCTAGAAGGTCTGACCCAAGGAGCAGGTCTGCTCGGTTGCGGCCTGCCCGGTGATCGACGGGGGCAACGAGACCGGACCACTCGTTGGTGGCGCGCTCGTCGGCGTTGCCGACGCGCCTGTCGTCGTCGGAGACGGGGATGGCGTCTCGACGACGTTGCCGCCCGCAAGGGTACCACCACCGACGCGGGCAACCACCACCGGCTGATCGGCGGCGATCGCGTTGATCAGCACCTGCGCGTCTGCTTTGCGCGGAAGGAGCCCGCCGACGCCGTTCACGGTGGTCGAGCCCGTCGGGTATTGCGCGAAGACCATGCTCGAGAGGGAGACGTCTTTCAGAGCGGCGGCGATCGACACCATGGTGTCGACGTGGTTGAGGGAGGTGCTGAGCCTCATGTTGTCCGTCGCCGCGTAGGCCAGCTTGTACATCGTGATGGGGTTGGTCAGCACACCCTGGCTCTTCACCTTGCGCATCAGGGCAGAGAGGAAGAGCTGCTGGTTGCTGATCCGCGAGGTGTCGCTGCCCCCGTAAATACCGTGGCGACTGCGCAAGAATTGCAGCGCGTCGAAGCCCTGCAGAGTGTGTTCTCCCTTCGAGAGGTTGAACGCGATCTGCAGATCATGAATGGGCTTGCCGACGCAGACATCGACGCCACCGATCGCATCGGACATGCCGATCACACCCTGGAATTCAATCTCGGCCGCGTACCCGATGTCGAGGCCGGTGAGCGCTGAGACCGTCGAGACCGCGCAGGGCAGGCCTCCGTTGGTCAGTGCCTCATTGATCTTGCGGGTGCCGGGGGAATGGCTGCAGCCCGAAATCGGGACGTACATGTCGCGGGGAAAGCTGACCGCAATCGCCGTGTGACTCACGGGTGAGATGTGCAACAGCATCGTGACGTCGTTCAAGTTCTCGCCGCGCTTGCCGTACGTCGCGACCTCGCCGCCGCCGCTGTCGCTGCCGACCAGGAGGATGTTGACGGGGCCGCTGATCGGACCGACGGCAGGCGGTGCGGCGCCCCCTGCGAATGAGATGTCGACGCCGGGTTTGAGGTTGTTGCTGAGTTGCCAGACTGCATACGCCGCGACCGACATCCCGCTAACGAGTACGACCGCGAGCCCGATCGCAATGCCGCTGATGATCGTGCCGACGGCTCCGCGCCGACGAAGACGGCCGTGTCGCGCTTGGGTTGACATGCTCTAGTCGCTGCCCTTGATCACGATCGCGTCGGTGGTGGGATTGCCCTCACCCGGCGGGTGGTAGAGGTCGGGCTCGATGTAGATTACGCGGGCGGCCGGGATCTTGGCGCGGATCTCCGCCTCGAGCGCGTCGATCGCCGTCGCGATCTCGACCAGCCGGGTCGCCTTCGGGAACGCGACCTTGGCGGCGATCATCAGCTCGTCCGGCCCCAGATAGAGCGTTTTCATGTGAATCAGCGACTCGACGCTCGGGTGATCGTTGAAGGCATCCCGAATCGTTGCGACGTTCTCTCGGGTCGCACCCTCCCCGATCAGCAGGCTCTTGGTCTCGATGCCGAGGATCAGCGCGACCAGAATCAGCAGCGCGCCGATGAAGAGGGTGCTGATCGAGTCGAACAGCGGGTCGCCAGTGATGATCGTGAGCCCGACGCCGAGCAGTGCGAACCCGAGGCCGACGATGGCCGCCGCGTTCTCAAGCAGCACGATAGGAAGTTCGGGGGCCTTGGCACGCCGGATGAATGAGATCCACGACCCTGAGCCCTTCATCGGCAGTGATTCGCGGCGTGCCGTGTAAAGCGAGAAGCCCTCCAGCACGAACGAGATCAGGATCACGACGATGGGAAGCCACGGAACCGCGAGTGGCTCAGGGTTTTGCAGCTTCTGGATTCCGTCATAGATCGAGTACGCACCGCCAACCGTGAACAGGATGATCGCGACCACAAATCCGTAAAGAAAGCGCGCCCTCCCGTAGCCGAAGGGATGCTCTTCGTCAGCCGCCTTGGTCGAACGTCGCCCGCCGATCAGCAGCAGGACCTCGTTGATGGTGTCGGCGAAGGAGTGCACGGCTTCTGCGAGCATGGCCCCAGAGCCAGACAGCAGCGCCGCGATCAGCTTGGTGAGTGCGATGCCCAGATTCGCCAGCATCGCGGCCACGATCACCCACGTGCTGCCTTTCGTGCTCACCTGGCCAACCTACACTTTCGAGCATGACCGTCTCATTGCCCCAGATCGCCATCCTCGGCGCCGGTTCGATGGGGGGCGCGATCCTCTCCGGCCTGCTCTCGCCCGATGTCGATGCCGACGCCATCACGGTCACCAACCGCACGGAGGCCAAGGCCGAGGCGCTGCGCTCGACCATCGCCGGGCGCGAGGGTGTCGTGTCTCTGGCTCTGGAATCCGATCCGGATGCCACGGCGACCGCCCTGCGTGGCGCTCGACTCGTGCTGCTGGGCGTGAAGCCCGCGATGGTGCCCGAACTGCTCGGGGGCATCCGAGATCTGCTCGAACCCGACGCCATCGTGGTGAGCCTGGCCGCCGGCGTGACGATCGCCACGATGGAGGCACTCGTACCGCAGGTGGTATTCCGATCGATGCCGAATACGCCGTCGATGGTCGGGCTCGGAGTAACCGGCGTCGCCGCCGGTGCCAGGGCATCCGATGCTGATGCCGCCCTGGTGCGCTCCCTGTTCGAGACGGTCGGTGCCGTCATCGAACTACCGGAGTCGCAGATCGACGCCCTGAGCACGATCTCGGGCTCGGGCCCCGCCTACGTTTTCTTCTTGATCGAGCGGTTGACCGACACCGCGCTCGGCCTCGGGTTCAGCGAGGAGCAGGCGCGTCTCATGGTGGAGCAGACCTTCCGCGGCGCCTCCGAGTTGCTTGCCGCGTCGGATGTCGGCCCCGCTGAGTTGCGGCGGCGCGTCACGAGCCCCAAGGGAACGACCGAGCGGGCGATCGGCGTGCTCGAGTCGGCAGACCTCACGGCTCTGTTCGACAGGGCGACAGCTGCCGCTCTGGCGCGCGCGGCCGAAATGGCCAGCGGGCAGTAGCGCCACTTCTGGGCGTTTTCCCAGCGGATCCATCGACCGCGCATGGCATCGTCCCCCAGCATGATCTCGCCGGGGTCCGCCCCGCCCGAAGAGGAGTGAATCATGGCCGAGAAGACCACCCAGACCACGCCGGTCCCGTCAGAGGCCGAGGCGCCTGCCGCCATGACGGCCCCTGCGCCCGCAGGCCGCCGAACGGTGAGCATGCCCGTGCTGCCGTTCGCCATCGTCGGCAGCCTGATCGTCGCGGCGATCTTCTTCGGAGGGGGCGTCGCGGTTGGGTTCGCCATCAGTCATCACCCGACACGAGTCGGGATGATTCAGCCCTTCGATGACCACCGCACCGGCCCGTTCGGCGGGCCAAACGGGTTCGGTCAGAACGGCGGTCAGAACCGCGGCCCCCATGGCGGGCAGGACCAGGGCCAGAACGGCGGACCGGACCAGGGCCCCAACGGTGGTCCCGACCAGGGCCAGAACGGCCGACCGACGCCGGCCCCCACGAACGGCTAGTCGGCCTTCAGTCCAGTCGAGCGAGCGCTTCCAGGTCGGCGGTCTTGCCGCTGGCGATGATCACGTCGTCGGACGAGACGACGGTCTCGGCGGTGGCATAGGTGAACTCAGAGCCCGGCGCTTTCACACCGAGTACCGTGATCCCGTATTTCTTGCGCACCTGGGCCGCCCCCAACGTCACCCCGACCATCGACGCTGGCGTGCGCAGCTTGACGATGGCGAAGTCGTCGTCGAACTCGATGTAGTCCAACAGGCGGCCGGACAGGAGGTGGGCGACCCGCTCGCCCGCCTCGGCCTCTGGGTAGATCACGTGGTGCGCGCCGATGCGCGTCAAGATCGTGCCGTGCGACCGGCTGATCGCCTTTGCCCAGATCTGCGGGATGCCCAGATCGACCAGGTTGGCGGTGATCAGCACGCTGGCCTCGACGGATGACCCGACCGCGACGACGGCCACCGAGAAGTCGGCCGCCCCGAGCTGGCGGAGCGCGTCGATGGATCTGGCGTCGGCCTGCACCGCATGGGTGACCTTCTCGGCCCATTCCTGAACGAGGGTCATGTCGTCGTCGACGGCCAGCACATCGCGGTTGAGTTCGGTCAGCTGGTTGGCGGTTGCGCCTCCGAACCGGCCGAGCCCGATCACCAGAACGGGGGCGTCGACGGGCACGACTGCGTTGCTCTTCTTGTCAGCCAACGATGGGCCTCTCTTCCGGTAGGTGGTACAGATGGCGGCGGCTGCTTGCAGCGACGGCCGCGGCGAGAGTCACGGTGCCGATGCGTCCCATGAACATGGTGAGCGCGAGCACGTACTGGGCCGCGGGCGGCGCGTGCTCCGCGAATCCGGTCGAGAGACCGCAGGTGGCGAAGGCGCTGATCACGTCGAAGAGCACTCTGTCCAGGCGGTCGCCGGTGATCATCAACAACAGGATCGTCGCCGTTGCCACGATGGTGGCCGCCCAAAGCACGACGCTCACCGCGACCCGCACGACATCCTGTGGGATCCGGCGGCTCCCGACCTCCACGTCGTCGGTGCCGCGGGCTTCTGCAAAAGCGGCGATGAACAGCACGGCCAGGGTGGTCACCTTGATACCGCCCGCCGTGGAAGCCGAGCCGCCTCCGACGAACATCAGCATGTCGGTGACCAGCAGCCCCGCCCCTCCGAGATGGTTAGTGTCGAAGGTCGCGAACCCGCCCGATCGCGCCATGGTCGACAGGAAGAAGCTCTGCAGGATCCGCTGACCCGGATCCATGCCCGCCATGGTCTGCGGATTGTCGAACTCGATCACGAAGTAGGCGAGAGCTCCGCCGACCAGCAGGATCCCGAAGGTGACGAGCGTGAGCCTGACGTGCAGCGACCAATGCCTCGGGGTGCGCCACCCCCGGCGCAGCGCGTAGATCACCGGAAAGCCGATCGCGCCGAAGACGACACCGATCATCATCACGACCAGGAACCAGACGTCGTGTGCGTAGGGCGTCAGGCCCTCGCGGCCGGGAAGAAAGCCGGTGTTGGTGAAGGCCATCGCCGAGGTGTAGACGGATTGCCATGCCGCCGTCCACACGTCGTCGCCATTCAGCAGCATTCGAGGAAAGAGCAGGACGGCCACGGCTCCCTCGATCACCAGGACGCTGACCGCGACGGTAAGCAACAGCCCGCCGGTCTCGCCCAGACGAACCGCCTGACTCTCGGAGACCGGCCCCCTGTGCAGCCGCAGCGGATTCGCGTCGCCGGCCGCCATCAGTTTCTGGCGAAGACCGAGCCTGCGGCTGATGACGAGTCCGAGGATCGAGGCCACGGTCAGCACGCCGATGCCCCCGATCTCGACGCCGAGAAAGATCAGAAGATGCCCGAACGGCGACCAGAAGGTGGCCATGTCGACCGATGAGAGACCGGTGACGCAGACCACGGAGACGGCCGTGAACAGCGCGTCGACGAACGGCGCCTGGTGCCCGGATGCCGTGGCCACCGGCAGCGAGAACAGCAACGTGAACAGGGCAACGAGCAGTCCGAACGCCACGATCGCGAACCGGGCAGGACTCGACACTGAGAGGTCGCCCACCAGGTCGATGAGCCGTGCGACCCAGGGTCCGCGACGGATGACCTTGTCGTCCATCCGCCCTCCCCTCCTGCGCCCGCCCTGGTAAGCGCAAGCCTGTCTGGCTACTCTGGCACGATGGCCGACATCTTCGACGTGCTCGCCGACGGCACGCGTCGCGAGCTGCTCACTCACCTTCTTCGTCATGCGGGATCCCGCACCCACCCGGGCGAGGTGGCGGTGAGCGAACTCGTCACCGAACTCGGAATCAGCCAGCCCACCGTATCGAAGCACCTCAAAGTGCTGCGCGATCACGGCCTGGTCAGTGTGCGAGAGGAGGGGCAGCACCGCTACTACCGGCTGGATCCGGCTCCGCTCGGTGAGCTGCAAAGGTGGCTCGCGCCGTTCTCGGGTGGAGCGATGGCGCTCGCCGCGGCTGGGGATGGCGACCCGGCATCCCCGGTGTACGTCGCCTGGGGAGCTGGCACAGAGGTGGGCGATCGCGTCGGCCGCCGGGCCGCTGAGACTGCGCACAACGCGCGAGTGGCGATCGAGGCCGCGCAAGAGAAGCTGCAGGGCGCGCAGAAGCGGGTCGTCGCGCGCGTGCAACAGCTGCCGTTCAACGAATAGGCGAGCCCTCAACGCACCCCAACCAATGCACCCGAACGGGTGTGACGCGCTCGGGTGCTTTACAGCGCCGAGTGACGAGCCCTAGTGTTGCGACAGAACTCCTGTCACAGGAGTCACACTGCCGACAGCGAGCGGTGAACATTCGGGCACCGCGTGCCCTCAGCTCAGGGGCGGGAATGGCGAACGAACTGTCGGACGTGCGTTTTCTCACGGTCGCCGAAGTGGCCGAGATGATGCGTGTCTCGAACATGACTGTCTATCGCCTCGTGCATGCCGGCGACCTGCCCGCGATCCGGTTCGGACGCTCGTTCCGCATCCCCGAATCGGCGGTTGAGGCCGCCATCGCGCTGCCCGATTCCCAGGTCGGCTGACCCTCAGGTACACTCGGCAGGTTAGATTTCCGTGGTTCGTGTTGTGGACCAGCGGTTGTACACGTGACGACACGAATGAGGTGAACATGGGTTCTGTCATCAAGAAGCGCCGCAAGCGCATGGCGAAGAAGAAGCACCGCAAGCTTCTTCGCAAGACGCGTCACCAGCGTCGCAACAAGAAGTAGTTCCGTCAGGGATGTCGCGCGTCAGGCTTCGGCCCGACGCGCTCTTCTCGTTAAGGGCGCTGCTTTTTCACGTTCTTCTTGACCGCGCGGGCCTCGCGCCGCACTCGGCGCTGCGCCTCCCGGATGCTCGCGGGGCGCAGCCGCAGCACCGGCCAGCCGTGCTCGCGCGCGTGGTGGGCGAGGACGACATCCGGATTCACCACCACCGGGTGCCCGACCAGCTCGAGCAGCGGGATGTCGTTGCGGCTGTCGGAGTACGCCCAGCTGTCCGCGAGATCGGCTCCGCTCGCCTCGGCCAGTTCGCGCACCGCAGCGGCCTTGCGCTCGTTGTGCAGCACGTGGCCGATCAGCCCACCGGTGTAGACGCCGTCTTCGACCTCGATGCGGGTGCCAAGAGCGCCGGTCAGTCCGAGCCGGCGCGCGATGAGGTCGCCGATCTCCCACGGGGTGGCCGAGACCAGCCACACCTCGTGCCCTTTCGCGACGTGCTCCTGGGTCAGATCGACGGTCTCGGGATAGAGCCGGGGTCGGATGCGGTGCTCCCAGATCGACTCGGCGAGCTCGAGGATCTCGGCCTGCGTGTGCCCGCCCACCAGGCCAAGGGCGCGCTCGCGGGCCGTTGCAAGGTGCTCGTCGTTCTCGCCCACCTGAATGAAGCGGCGCTGATGCCAGGCGAACAGCGCGACATCGCGGAACCGGATGACGTGCTTCGCCCACGCCTCACGGCCGAGCTGGAACAGGCTGGTGCCTCGCATCAGGGTGTTGTCGACGTCGAAGAAAGCCAGGATCGGACGGTCGCTGGGAGCAGGCAAGGGCGCGGTGCTCGGCGACTCGGACATCGCTTCATGGTATCCGGGGACCAGCCGTAGCCTGGGACGGTGACCCGTCTCACCTTCATCGGCAAACCCGACTGCCACCTCTGCGAAGATGCGCACGCGGTCGTCGACGAGGTGCTCGCTGAATTCCCCGAGGTCGAGCTCGACGAACGCTCCATTCTCGACGAACCCGCGCTGTTCGAGGCCTACGTCGACGAGATCCCGGTGCTGCTCATCGACGACCGCGTGCACACCATCTGGAAAGTGGATGCCGGCCGACTGCGGGCGGCGCTGGCAGCGGTCATCGACACGGGCGCCATCGACACGGGCGCGGCATCCTCCTAGGCTCTCGCCATGGAGCGCACGACCGTTCTCGCGATCTGCGGCAGTCTGCGCCAGGACTCCCTGCACCGTGCCCTTCTGACCGCGGTGGAACGCCGCTCACCCGAGCTGCGTCTGGTGGGTGCCGAGTTGGTGCGCGATCTGCCGCTGCTCGATCCCGACCTGGACACACCCGACCGGTTGCCTTCGGTGGTGCGCGAGTTCCGACTGCTGGCGGAGTCGGCCCGCGGCGGCATCATCTCGTCGCCCGAGTACGTGCATTCGGCATCCGGGGTCACCAAGAATGCGCTCGACTGGCTGGCCGGATCCACCGGTCTGTACGGCAAGCCGGTGCTGCTGATGAGCGCATCACCCGGGCAGACCGGCGGCATCAGGGGGTTGGCCGCGCTGGTTCCGACCCTGCTGGCACTCGATGCGGTGCTCGTCGACCCGGTGTCGGTGTCTCGTGCCTCTGCACGGATTCTGCCCGACGGCGAGGTCGTCGAGGCGGGACTCGACCTGCGGCTGGATATCGCGCTCGCACAGTTTTCGCAGGCGATTGCGGTAGCCGGGCTGGTCGTGCGCGCCTAGGCTGACGGCACGCAACATCCATGACCCATCGGAAGGACCCCCGCCATGAAGTTCCAGATCGTCAAGGGCAAGAGCGCGACGCAGCCTTACTTCTGGCGGATCGTCGCCGCCAACGGCCAGACTCTCGCGGTCAGTGAGAACTACGTGGCGAAAGCGTCGGCCAAGAGCGCCGTCGAGTCGGTCATGAAGGGCATCGGCAACGCCAAGGTCGAGGACCTGACCTGAACGCAGCAGCATGAGGGCGTCGTTCTTCCCGTCGAACGACGAGGAGCCCGAGCCCGAGCCGCGCGACGTGTTCGTGCCGCCCCCGTGGTTCCAGTCCCCGCCCGACGAGTACCCGGCGCAGGTGCCGGTGCGCGAGTTTCTGGCGCGCACCCAGGGCACGG
>JBDSSQ010000028.1:0-19305 GCA_039928695.1 Pseudolysinimonas sp.
CATCCGCATAGGCGGTGCCCGAACCATTGGCAGCGGTGTTCCAGCCCGCGAAGGTGAAGCCTGCCCGCGTGAATGTGTCTGTCGTCAACGGGGCGGCTACATTGTTGACCTCGTTGGCCATCGACCCGGTGCCACCGTTGGTGTCGAACGTCACGGTGTGTGCGCCAAGCGGAGTCCACTGCGCGAACATCGTCGCGTCAGCCGTGAACGGATAGCTGGCGGCGTCCACGTAGGCGGTGCCTGAGCCGTTCGCGGCCGTGTTCCAACCCGCGAACGTGAATCCAGCACGAGTGAACGTGTCAGCAGTCAGCGACGTGGCCACATTGTTGACCTCGTTCGCCATCGAACCCGTGCCACCGTTGCTGTTGAAGATCACCGTGTGGTTCGGGAGCGCCGTCCATTGCGCGAACATCGTCGCATCAGCCGTGAACGGGTACGAAGCAGCATCCGCATACGCGGTGCCGGAGCCATTCGCAGCAGTGTTCCAGCCGGTGAACGTGAAGCCCGCGCGAGTGAACGTGTCTGTGGTCAGCGCCGCGGCGACGTTGTTGACCTCATTAGCCATCGAACCGGCGCCACCGTTGCTGTTGAACGTCACCGTATGAGTCGGGAGCGCAGTCCATTGCGCGAACATCGTCGCATCAGCCGTGAACGGGTACGAAGCAGCATCCGCATAGGCGGTGCCCGAACCGTTCGCGGCAGTGTTCCACCCGGCGAAGGAGAACCCCGCGCGAGTGAACGTGTCTGTGGTCAGCGCCGCGGCCACATTGTTGACCTCGTTCGCCATCGAACCGGTGCCGCCGTTGCTGTTGAAGATCACCGTGTGCGTGGGCAGCGCGGTCCACTGCGCGAACATCGTCGCGTCGGCTGTGAACGGATAGGACGCCGCATCCGCATAGGCCGTCCCGGATCCGTTCGCGGCAGTGTTCCAGCCAGCGAACGTGAATCCAGCACGAGTGAAGGTGTCTGTCGTCAACGCGGTGGCAACATTGTTGACCTCATTGGCCATCGAGCCCGTGCCACCGTTGTTGTTGAAGATCACGGTGTGGTTCGGCAGCGCGGTCCACTGCGCGAACATGGTCGCATCAGCGGTGAACGGGTAGCTGGCAGCATCCGCATAGGCGGTGCCGGAACCATTGGCAGCTGTGTTCCAGCCGGCGAAGCTGAACCCGGCGCGAGTGAACGTATCTGTCGTCAACGCGGCGGCCACGTTGTTGACCTCATTGGCCATCGACCCGGTACCACCGTTGCTGGTGAAGATCACGGTGTGGTTCGGCAGAGCCGTCCACTGGGCGAACATCGTCGCGTCAGCTGTGAACGGGTACGAGGCAGCATCCGCATAGGCAGTGCCCGAACCGTTCGCGGCCGTGTTCCACCCGGCGAAGGTGAACCCCGCGCGAGTGAACGTATCTGTCGTCAACGCCGCGGCAACATTGTTGACCTCATTGGCCATCGAGCCCGTACCACCGTTGCTGGTGAAGATCACCGTGTGGTTCGGAAGCGCCGTCCACTGCGCGAACATCGTCGCGTCAGCGGTGAAGGGGTACGACGCGGTATCCGCGTACGCGGTGCCGGAACCGTTCGCAGCTGTGTTCCAACCCGCAAATGTGAAGCCCGCCCGGGTGAAAGTGTCGGCGGTCAACGCCGCGGCAACGTTGTTGACCTCGTTGGCCATCGACCCGGTGCCGCCGTTGGTGTTGAAGATCACCGTGTGGTTCGGGAGAGCCGTCCACTGGGCAAACATCGTCGCATCAACGGTGAACGAATACGACGCAGCATCGGCGTACGCGGTCCCCGAACCATTGGCGGCCGTGTTCCAGCCGGCAAATGTGAAGCCCGCACGAGTGAAAGTGTCGACAGTCAGCGGGGCGGCAAGGTTGTTGACCTCGTTCGCCATCGACCCGGTGCCACCGTTGCTGTTGAAGATCACCGTGTGGTTCGGGAGCGCCGTCCACTGGGCAAACATCGTCGCATCAACGGTGAACGGATACGAGGCAGCATCCGCATAGGCGGTGCCGGAACCATTGGCAGCTGTGTTCCAGCCCGTAAAGCTGAACCCCGCACGAGTGAACGTATCCGTCGTCAACGCGGCGGCAACGTTGTTGACCTCGTTGGCCATCGAGCCAGTGCCGCCGTTGCTGTTGAAGATCACCGTGTGGTTCGGAAGAGCCGTCCACTGGGCGAACATCGTCGCGTCAGCGGTGAAAGGATAGCTGGCGCCGTTGGCATACGCGGTGCCCGAACCATTGGCGGCAGTGTTCCAGCCCGAGAAGGTGAAGCCAGCACGAGTAAACGTGTCGGCGGTCAACGCCGCGGCCACGTTGTTGACCTCATTGGCCATCGAACCCGTACCACCGTTGCTGTTGAAGATCACCGTGTGGTTCGGAAGCGCCGTCCACTGCGCGAACATCGTCGCGTCCGCGGTGAAGGGGTACGAAGCAGCATCCGCATACGCGGTGCCCGAGCCGTTCGCGGCAGTGTTCCAGCCGGCGAACGTGAACCCAGCACGAGTGAACGTGTCGGCGGTCAACGCCGCAGCGACGTTGTTGACCTCATTGGCCATCGACCCGGTGCCGCCGTTGGTGTTGAAGATCACGGTGTGGTTCGGAAGCGCAGTCCACTGCGCGAACATCGTCGCGTCAGCGGTGAAGGGATAGCTGGCGCCATTGGCATAGGCCGTGCCGGAGCCGTTCGCCGCAGTGTTCCAGCCCGAGAACGTGAACCCAACACGAGTGAAGGTGTTCGTCGTCAGCGCGGTCGCGGCATTGTTGACCTCATTGGCCATCGAGCCGGTGCCGCCGTTGTTGTTGAACGTCACGGTGTGGTTCGCCGCTGTCGTGGTGAAGCTGACGACGTTCGCATAGGCCGTGATGCCGTAGCCGTTGGTCGCCTGAACCTGGACGTAGTAGGTCGTTCCGGCGGTCAGACCGCTCACCGCTCGAGTAACCGCAGTTGCCGCCGTATTGGCCGCGAGTGACGACGGCGTCGCCGCTGCACAGTTGGGGCTGACCGACAACGCGCCACCGACGACCGTGTTGCTGGTCGAGTAGCAGATGACGATTCCGCCGCTCGGCACATTCGAGCTGGCGGGGAGGCCCGTCGCGACTGTGCCGTTGAGAGCTGCGGTCGTGGTGGTCACGGACGTCGCCGCCGTGGTGACCACGGTCGGGGCGAGAGGGCTGGATGCCGTCGGGCAACTGGCACCGTCATTGGGCGTGGTCAGGCTGTTGGCTTGCGTAATCGATGTCACGACCGGGGAGGCCGTTGCCAGATTCGCTGCCGAGATCTCCACGAGGTTGAACGTGGTGTTGTCGAAGAAGTAGACGTCGCCCGCGGAGTCGACGTACGCGGCTCCCCATGGATCGGTGCTGCCGTCCACCGGATCCGTCACGGTCTTCGTCGTCACGTTCACGGTCGTCCCGGAAATCACGCCGATGTAGAGCGTCAAGCCGCTCATTCCGTAGACGGTGTTGTTCGACGGGTTGTAGGCCATGTCGTCGCCACGCCACGTTGTTCCGGTCGCGGTAAACGCCGTGACCACATGGGTCGAGGTGTTGACGGCTGACCAGATCGCCGTGGGATTTGCCGGGTTGTTGTTCGCGGCATCCGTCGTCAGGAGGACGTTCGGGGCGATGAAGTCACCGCCGGTGGACTGCGCGGTCACGCCCGTCAGGGTGATCGCGGCTCCATGGCTTCCGTCGTTGGCGATCTGATAGAGCTTTCCCGCAGCGATGCCGTAGATGAAGTTGTCTCCGGTGTTGTAACCGATCCCGTTCAGGTTGGCCACCGCCGTGCCACCCGCGGGCATCAGGGAATACGTGTTCGTGGCGACCGAGTACTGGTACATCTTGCCGGCCGACGCCTGGTAGAAGTCCGAGGTGCAGGTGAACGGACCCGGCGCGGCCTGCGCGGACTGCGGCACGGAAATGACGGTAGAGGCCCCGAAAATGAGGACAGAGCTGAGAAGGACCGCTGCCGCGACCTTGACGCGCTTCCACAACTTGCTCATCGTTCCCCCACCAAACCTGGCTGACGGCGGATTTCGACGCGCGCGCAATCCGCATCGGGTGCGATTGAGCGACCGGGTCTGCCGTCGACCTCACGCTATGGGAGGGGACACACCCGCCGTAAACCCCAAGAGGGGCGCGACCCCGTTGGGGGACAACCGATGTCCCCCACGATGCGGACAGAACTAGCCGAGCACCCCGACAGACGCGAGAGCAGCGCGCAGCAATGTACCCCGACCGCCTTCCATCTCGGCATGAATCGCCGGTGACGACGCCTCTGCTGGGGTCATCCAGGTGAGCTCGAGGGCGTCTTGCCGCGGTTCGAGAGTGCCGGTGACCGGCACTACGTAGGCCAGTGAGACCGCGTGCTGGCGCTCATCCAGGTAGGCGCTGAGCCCCGGGATCGGAAAGTATTCGGCCACCGAGAACGGCACGGGGCTCGGCGGCAGCTGCGGGAAGGCGAGCGCGCCCAGGTCTTTCTCCAGGTGACGGAACAGCGCGTCGCGGAGCGTCTCACCGAACATGACGCGGCCGCTCACCAGCGTGCGAGTGATCTCGCCCTGCGGGTTGGCGCGCAGCAGCACGCCGACGCTGGTCACGACACCCATGCCGTCCACCCGCACCGGCACCGCCTCGACATAGAGGATCGGGATGCGGCGGCGCACGTCGGCCAGGTCGGCATCCGACAACCACGACGAGTTCGGGTCGGGGGTTCCCACAGAGCTCATGCTCCATTGTGGCCCAGCGAACGTCGAACCTGGAGTCATACGGTTGACCTCATGATCGCCGTCACCGTCACGAATCCCTCCGGCCCCGACTCGATCGAGGTGCTCGAGCTGGCCGACCCGATCATCGCCGCGGGCGAGGTGCTCGTCGCCACCGAGGCCGCCACGCTGAATCCCGCCGACAACGCCTTGGTGAGCGGAGCCATGGCCGCCCGCTTCGCTGGCCGCGGATTCGAACCGCCGTTCATCCCGGGCTGGGATCTCGCCGGGACAGTCCAGGCGGTCGGCGACGGGGTCGACCCCGCGCTTGTCGGATCGCAGATTCTCGGTTTCTCGCCGGTGTTCGACACCGGGCGGGGCACGCAGGCCGGGCTGGTCGCGTTGCCGCTCGATCAAATCGCTGTCGCATCCCGTGCCCTGCCCTCGCACGAGCTGACCACCTTCGGGCTGAACGGATTGACCGCGCACCAGCTCGTCGAGAGCGCGGCGGATGCGGTCACGGTTCTAGTGACCGGCGCGGGCGGCGGCGTGGGCCGGCTCGCCGTCGAGCTCGCGCTGCACGCGAGCAAGACGGTGATCGCCAGCGCCGGCGAACGTGACCGTGAGGAGCTGGAGTCGACAGGCGCGCGGTTCATCGCCCGCGACGTTTCCGATCTCGGCGCCGCGGTGCGCGAAATGGTGCCGGACGGGGTGGATGCCGTGCTCAACGCGGTTCCCGGAGCGCCGGCCGGGCTCGGCGCCGTCCGCGACGGCGGGTGGTACCGGTCGGTCAGCGTCATCCCAGAAGTGGAACGCGGCATCGACGTCTCCCGAGTCGGGGTGCGCGTCGACGGCCCGGCTCTTGCCGAGATCGCCAGGCTCGCCGAAGGCGGCGTCATCACCACCCGGGTCGCGCAGACCTTTCCGGTGACGCACGCGACCGAGGCGTACCGCGAGCTGAACTCCGGCTCGCGCCCGCAGGGCAAGCTGGTGCTGGTCTGGTGACTGCCCGGTAGCGTGGCAGCATGATCGACCCGTCCACCGTCATCTGGAGCACGCCGGTCGACGAGCGCGCGGGCAAGCCCCTGCTCGTGCTGCTGCACGGGCTCGGCAGTCACGAGGGCGACCTGTTCCAGTTGTCGCCCTACCTGCCGCTGGATCACGTGATCGCGTCACCGCGCGGTCCGATCGCCTCGGGCCCGGGATGGTCGTGGTTCGATGTCGCCGCCGCCAGACCTGCCCCGCTGAACGAGAGCGCCGACGAACTCGCGAGGTGGTTGGCCACGGTGCGAGGCGATGCGACGTCGGTGGCCGTGCTCGGATTCTCGCAGGGCGGGGTGCTCGGACTGCAGACACTGCGGCGGCATCCAGAACTCATCGACTCGCTCGTGCTGCTGTCGGCGATCGCCGATGAGACCGTCGACCCGGGCGACCCCGAGCTCGAAGTGCTGCGGCCGCCGATCTTCTGGGGCCGCGGAACCGCCGATGCCGTTGTCCCTGCGGACCAGGTGCTGGCCACCCGTGACTGGCTCGAAGAGCACAGCACCCTCACCGAGCGCATCTACGAGGAGGTCGGTCACTGGATCACCGATGCCGAACTCGGCGACGTGCACAGCTTCTTGCGTGAGCATCAGCAATAGTCAGACGTTCGGGCGAAGATAGCCGGATGGAGCAGCCCGCAGACACGCCTGCTCGCGACGCCCTCGAGCGATTCTCGCCGGCGACGCGCGAGTGGTTCCAAGGCGCCTTCCCGCGGCCGACCGCGGCGCAGGCCGGGGCATGGGACGCGATCAGCTCCGGCAAGCACGCTCTGGTCGTCGCACCCACCGGCTCGGGCAAGACCCTGTCGGCCTTCCTCTGGTCGCTCGATCGGCTGGCCACCACGGCTCGGCCCGAGAACCCGAGGCATCGAACTCGCGTGCTGTACATCTCGCCGCTCAAGGCGCTTGGCGTCGACGTCGAGCGCAACCTGCGCTCGCCCTTGGTCGGCATCACGCAGACCGCGAAACGCCTGGGAGTGGATGCACCGGTCATCACGGTTGGCGTGCGCTCCGGTGACACCACCTCTGCCGACCGGCGACTGCTGCTGCGCGAACCGCCGGACATCTTGATCACCACACCGGAGTCCCTCTTCCTCATGCTCACCAGCGCGGCCCGCGAGACGCTGGCCGGTGTCGACACGGTGATCGTCGACGAGATCCACGCGGTGGCGGCGACCAAGCGCGGCGCCCACCTCGCGGTGTCGCTCGAGCGGCTCGACGAGATGCTGCCCGAGCCCGCGCAGCGCATCGGGCTGTCGGCAACGGTGCGGCCGATGGAGGAGGTCGCGCGCTTCCTCGGCGGACGCACCCCGGTCACGATCGTCGCGCCGCCGATCGAGAAGACCTTCGACCTGAGCGTGGTCGTGCCGGTCGACGACATGACCGAGCTGGGCGCAAGAGCGACCAGCGAGACGCTCGACGATGACGAGACCGCGCTGCAGAGCGCCGGCTCGATCTGGCCGCATGTTGACGCAGCGATCATGGATGAGGTGCTGAAGCACCGCTCGACGATCGTCTTCGCGAACTCGCGACGGCTGGCCGAGCGGCTGACGGCGTCGCTGAACGAGTTGTATGCGTCGGAGCTTGTCGAAGCGGCTGTCATTTCTGACAGCCGCCGCTCCGACGCCGACGACCGTCCCGGTCGTCGGGAGTTTCCGGCGCAAATGGTGGGTGCGTCGGGTGTCACAGAGGGTGCCGAACCTCTGCTCGCCCGCGCCCACCACGGCTCGGTGAGCAAAGAGCAGCGCGCCATCATCGAAGACGATCTCAAGTCGGGACGCCTTCGCTGCGTGGTCGCGACCAGCTCCCTCGAGCTGGGCATCGACATGGGCGCCGTCGATCTGGTGATCCAGGTCGAGTCGCCGCCGAGCGTCGCCAGTGGACTCCAGCGGGTGGGTCGAGCCGGGCACCAGGTGGGCGAGATCAGTAAGGGAGTGCTGTTCCCGAAGCATCGCGCAGACCTCCTGCACACGACGGTCGCGAGCGAGCGGATGCGCACCGGGCTGATCGAGGCGCTTGCCGTTCCGACCAATCCGCTCGACATCCTGGCGCAGCAGACGGTCGCGGCGGTCGCCCTGGACACGCTCGAGGTCGAGAGCTGGTGGGAGACCTTGCGCCGCTCGGCGCCCTTCGCCACTCTGCCGCGCTCGGCATACGAGGCGACGCTCGACCTGCTCAGCGGCAAGTATCCGAGTGACGAGTTCGCCGAGCTCCGGCCGCGGATCGTGTGGGATCGCGTTGCCGGCACGATCGCGGGCCGGCCGGGGGCGCAGCGGCTCGCGGTGACGAGCGGGGGCACCATCCCGGATCGCGGCATGTTCGGGGTGTTCATCGTGGGTGGCGAGCAGGGTGCGCGCCGAGTCGGCGAGCTCGACGAAGAGATGGTCTACGAGTCGCGGGTCGGCGACGTCTTCGCCCTCGGCGCGACGAGCTGGCGCATCGAAGAGATCACGAGTGACCGTGTGCTGGTGAGCCCGGCATTCGGGCAGCCGGGGCGGGTCCCGTTCTGGAAGGGCGACGGCCTGGGCCGGCCCGCCGAGCTTGGCAAGGCGATCGGCGCGTTCACGAGAGAACTGGCCGCCGGCACCGGCAAGCTCAGCGCCGAGATGACCGCGCGGATCGAGGCTGCTGGCCTCGACGGGCGCGCGGTGAACAACCTGGTCAGGTTCGTCGACGAGCAGAAGCAGTCCACCGGTGCCGTGCCGACCGACACCACGCTGCTGGTCGAGCGATTCCGCGATGAGTTGGGCGACTGGCGACTGGTCTTACATTCCCCATACGGCATGCCCGTGCACGCGCCGTGGGCGTTGGCCGTGACGGCGCGCATCAGGGAGCGGTTCGGCATCGAAGGCTCGGCGATGGCGGGCGATGACGGCATCGTGGTGCGCTTGCCCGAGACGGATGCCGAACCGCCCGGCGCTGACCTCTTCCTCTTCGACCCGCACGAGCTCGACGAGCTCGTGACCACCGAGGTCGGCGGCAGCGCGCTGTTCGCGTCCCGATTCCGGGAGTGCGCTGCCCGCGCCCTGCTGCTCCCCCGCTACAACCCTGGGCGCCGCTCTCCGTTGTGGCAGCAGCGGCAGCGCAGCGCGCAACTGCTTGAAGTGGCGCGCAAGTACCCGAGCTTTCCGATCATCCTCGAGACGGTTCGCGAGGTGCTGCAAGACGTCTACGACCTGCCTGCGCTGAACGAGCTGACCAACGAGATCGCGACCCGCAAGGTGCGACTGGTCGAGGTCGAGACCGAGGTGCCGTCGCCGTTCGCGCGCACCCTGCTGTTCGGATATGTCGCCGCGTTCATGTACGAGGGCGACTCGCCGCTGGCCGAGCGACGAGCCGCCGCTCTCAGCCTCGACCCGACCCTGTTGGCCGAGCTGCTTGGGCGGGCAGAGCTGCGCGAACTGCTCGACCAGCGCGTCATCGAAGACCTGGCGCGCGAACTGCAACGCCTCGCGCCCGATCGCCAGGCAAAGGATGCAGAGGGTCTCGTCGATCTGCTGCGCCTGCTCGGCCCGCTCTCGACGGCAGAGCTCGTCGAGCGGTCGCTCGACAGCGTGACGTCGGAGGCCGTGCTCGACGAGCTGACTCGGTCCAACCGCATCCTGCGCGCGACCATCGCCGGCGAGCATCGCTGGGCCGTGATCGAAGACGCCAGCCGCTTGCGAGATGCCCTCGGGGTCCCGCTGCCGATCGGGGTGCCGAGCGCGTTCCTCGACCCGGTGACGGATCCGGTCGGCGACCTGGTGAGCCGGTACACCCGCACCCACACGCCGTTCCCGGCCGCGGAGGCCGCCGCCCGACTGGGGCTGGGCGTCGCGGTCGTGACGGATGCGCTCAAGCGCCTGGCATCCGATCGTCGGGCTGTGGAGGGCGAGTTCCGCCCCGGCGCGACGGGATCGGAGTGGGTCGACTCCGAGGTGCTGCGGCGTCTCAGAAGCAGGTCACTCGCCGCGCTCAGGTCTGAGGTCGAGCCGGTTCCGCAGAGCGCGCTCGGTCGCTTCCTGCCGGACTGGCAGAAGGTCGGCAGTCTCGACGCGGCGGCCGCACCGAGCACGCCTCGTCCGGGCCTGCGCGGCATCGACGGCCTGGTCACCGCGATCGACCAGCTCGCCGGAGTCGCGCTGCCGGCATCCGCATGGGAGAGTCTCATTCTGCCGAGCCGGGTGCGCGACTACAGCCCCACGATGCTCGACGAGCTGACGACCACCGGCGAGGTGCTCTGGGCCGGGCGTGGCGAGCTCACCGGCGGCGACGGCTGGCTCAGCCTGCACCTGGCAGACGGGGCACCGCTGACTCTCGCCGAGCCGAGCCTGACCGACGCCAGCGAGCTGCACGACCGCATCCTGCTCGCGTTGACCGGTGGTGGCGCCTACTTCTTCCGGCAGTTGAGTGCCGCACTCGCTCCGGCGGGCCCGGTCGACGACGTCACCCTGGCGAGCGCGCTCTGGGAGTTGGTGTGGGCCGGGCTGGTAGGTAACGACACGCTGGCTCCGCTGCGAGCGCGGCTCGGCGCGACCACCACCCGAGCGCGCGCGACGCCACGCAATCGGGCGTATCGCGGTCGAGCGCGAGCGGCGGCATCCGTCGCCAACAAGCTCGCCGCCACGGCCCCTCCCACGGTGGCCGGGCGCTGGAGCCTGCTGCCCGAGACCGAAATCGCGACGACCCCCCGCGCCACGGCCCTGGCCGAGCAACTCCTCGAACGGCACGGCATCGTCACGCGCGGCGCCGTGGTGAGCGAGGGAGTCGTCGGCGGATTCGCGCTCGCCTACAAGGTGCTGAGCGGCCTCGAAGAGACCGGCCGCACCCGCCGCGGCTACTTCATCGAGGGTCTCGGCGCCGCCCAGTTCGCCACCCCGGCGACGGTCGATCGGCTGCGCGCCTTCGCTCCGGATGCCGCGAGCGCCGAGCTGCGCGAGCAGCCGCGAGTGGCACTCACTCTCGCCGCGTGCGACCCGGCGAACCCCTACGGAGCCGCCCTCAACTGGCCGGACCCGCCCACCGGCCACCGCCCCGGGCGCAAGGCCGGCGCCCTCGTGGTGCTGGTCGACGGGGCACTGGCGCTCTATGTCGAGCGCGGCGGCAAGACCCTGCTCGACTTCTTGGCGGCCGACGATGATGCCGGGCGAGACGCGGCCGCGGCAAGTCTGGCCGGCACCGTGCGAGCGAGCGGCGGCAAGCTGCGCGTGGAGAAGATCGACGGCGAGTTCTCGGTCGGCACAGCGCTCGGCGACGCGTTGGTGAGAGCCGGGTTCGCGCCGACGCCGCAGGGCTTGCGACTGCGGGCTTAGGGCGCAAGAGGTAGACATCCTCCCCTTCAGGGTAGAATGGTGGCCATGAGCCTCAACATCAAGAACGAGCGCACCCACGCGCTGGTTCGACAGCTGGCTACCCTCAGCGGAATGAGCCAGACGGACGCGGTCACCGACGCCGTCGAGCGCCGCATTGCCGAGCTCAACGACGCCGCTCGAGACGATCACGCTGCTCGCCTCGATCGAGTGCTCGAACTGGCCCGCGAGATCCGCGAGTCCTTCGGGTCGGATGGCATCCCCGACATCGACGCCGAGTTGTACGACTCCACCACCGGTCTTTCCCGGTGATCGTCGACAGCTCGGCGATCGTCGCGATCGTGGCGGCGGAACCGAGAGCACAGGAGTACGCGAAGGCGATCATCGGCGCAACGAGTGCCTCCATGTCGGCAGCGAACTTTCTCGAAGTGGCGATCGTGATCGACCGACGAAACGACCCCGTCATCCGGTCGCGTTTCGACGAGGTGTTCGAGCAACTCGGGCTCAACATCGTGCCGGTCACGGTCGAACAGGCGCACCTCGCCCGCCAGGCCCACCGCGACTACGGCCGGGGCAGCGGCCATCGGTCCGGGCTCAACTTCGGCGACTGCTTCGCCTATGCGCTCGCCAAGTCGACCGGCGAACCGCTGCTGTTTCAAGGCGACGACTTCACGCACACCGACCTCCGCAGCGCGCTGATCGGCTGAGAGCCGATGCCAGAGGGCGACACCGTCTTTCAGACCGCGCGCCGCCAGAACGAGGCGCTGGCCGGGCTGGCGCTCACCGGCTTCGAGCTGCGCGTGCCGAAGTTCGCCGCGGCCGATCTGACCGGCGAGACCGTGCACGAGGTGGTCTCGGTGGGCAAGCACCTGTTCCACCGGATCGGCGACTGGAGTCTGCACTCCCACCTCAAGATGGAGGGCACCTGGCGCGTGGTCGCCGCGGGTGCGAAGTGGCCGAAGCCTGCCTACCAGGCGCGCGCGGTGCTACGTACCGCATCCGTCACCGCGATCGGATTCGAGCTGGGCATCACCGAGCTGCTGCCGCGCGACGAGGAGCACACCGTCACCGATCGGCTCGGTCCCGATCTGCTCGGCGCGAGCTGGGATGACGCCGCGGCCGCCGAGGCAACGGCGCGGCTCGAGGCGCACCCCGACGATCCGGTGTTCACCGCCGTGCTCGACCAGACGAACCTGGCAGGGGTCGGCAACGTGTACGCCAATGAACTGTGCTTCTTGCGCGGCATCCTGCCGACGCGGCCCATGATCGAGGTGGATGCTGCTGCCACCGTCGCGCTGGCCCGTCGCCTGCTGCTCGCTAACCGAGACCGGTTCACTCGGGTGACGACCGGCGACACTCGCCCCGGACGTCGATCCTGGGTCTACGGCCGCACCGGGCAGTCGTGCCTGCGCTGCGGCACGATTCTGCTCGGGGGCGAGCTCGGTGCTCGGCCCGGGCAGGAGCGCAGCGTCACGTGGTGCCCGGTGTGCCAGACCTGAGACCTAGTTGTGCGCAGCAAAGTTGATCCGCAGAGTCCATTTAGGGTCGGTCATGACCACGCCGTCGGGCGAGGCAAGTAGCTGGTCGATCGTCACCGCCTGACTACCCACCACCTCGTCGTTCGTCTCCGAGGCGAGCGTGCAGAAGCCCGCGCCGCTGTACGGCAGGTTCGACCGCCCGAAGTGGACCTCGACGCCGATCACCTGCCCGATGTGGAAGTTGGGCACATTGCCTTGCGAGTCATAGAGCGAGTCTTGGCGGCAGTAACCCGCGAAGTCCGTGCTGATCTGGTCGATGTGCTGGTTGGCGACCAGCACGTTCGCCCAGTCCATCCGTCCGCCATCCCGAGGCTGGAACTGGTAGTGCAGCGTGCCCGTCAGCGTCGGCGTCTGCACCACGGAGTTACCACCCCAGAAATGACTCGGATCGCCGATCACCTGCCCCCAGATAGACCGGTGGCCGGCCGCGTCGGTCAGCGTCACGTTGGCCGCGTAGTCGGTCCCCAGGCACATGAACGGGATATCGATTGTCGCCGAAACTGCCAGATGCCCCGTCGCGGTCGCGGTCGCATCGCCGCCGGGCCGCACGCAGGTGGTTGCCGAGCCTTCCTGCACGAGCTGGACGCGGTAGTCGACGGGGCGATCGATCGTGAGCGGCACCGTCACCACGGCGGCCAGCGGGTACGGCTGCACGAGGGTGCCGGTCTGAATCCGGGCGGTCACCGGCTGATCGGTGTCGAGCTGGGGAGCATCGGGCGGCGTGGCGTCAGCCGCAGCGCCTCCCACCTGCCCCATCGACCAGGTGGTGCGTCCGACACCGTTCTCGGGCCCACCGGTGTAGCTCAAGGTCAGATGGATGCTCGATGAGCCGTCATCGGTAATCGGGATGACGAAAGGAGCCGGGGCCGGCAGCGGGCAAAGGCCAGAGCAGGGCAGAGCCTCAGCGTCGATCCCGCGCTCAATGTTGATCGTGCCGTGCGAGGTTCGCGCACTGATGTGCACGACCAGGTTCGGATCGAGTGCAAGACTCCAGAACCGACTGCCGTCGAAGTGCGCTCCGCCGTAGAGCTCGGGGAAGCACAGGCTGACCGCCAGCACGCGCCCACTGACCCGAGTGGGGTTGGCAGGATCCCACACCACCTGGCTGCCGCAGACGGTGCCTGCGCCGGAACTGACCGAGATGGTCATGCCAGCCAGACCGGGTCCGGTCACCGAATCGAGGTTCAGGTTCGGGCTCAGTACCGATGGACTCTGGGCGAATTGCAGCGACTGCCAGGTCGATCGGGAGAGATCCCAACTGTGGCCGACAGTCGGAAACCACCGCGCGCAGAGCAGCATCGCTCTGCCCTCCGGCAGGAAGTACGCGGCGGTGGTGCGCACGGTGTTGCCATCGATGATCCCGAGAGCGTTGAGGTCGTCTGCGGTCACCGTGGTGTTGCCCGACGATTCCGCCGAGACACCCGGCAGCACCGACGAGTCACAGGTCGGGCTGGGGGCGTTCGCGTCGACGAGGTGAAACTCCACTCGCTCAGATGATCCGTGCAAGGCCGAGAGGAACAGCAGGTTGCCGCCCACGGCGTGCGCCTCGAGCTCAGGGTGCACTGGTGTACCGGCCCCGTTGAACAGGAACGTCACCGGAGTGATCGGGCGCATCAACGAGTCGCTCCCGGTGAGTTGCGCGGTGTAGGCCGTCGAGGAATCGACGTGAAGAAAGACGCAGCCCGTCTGCTCGGGCAGATCGGCCGGCGTGTGCGCGGTCGTTTCGGCATTCGCGAAGGTCCGTCGATCTCCGGCGCTCGTGGAGTACAGCGCTGTCCGCGTTGTCGACGGATCGGAGCTCGGCCAGAAGGTGATCGTCGCGTTGATCGGGGCACCGCTCGCGATCCCGACCGGAACCACGCCGGCGACCGGCGGAAGGGTTCCACAGGTTGCGTCGAAGACGTGGCCGGTCCGCGCCGGGTACGGGAACGCATTCACGAAGCTCAGTGGAATCGGGTCGGTGATCGGGACGATGCCGGTGACGCCGAGTGGGCATCCGGTCGGTGGGGTCGAGCCGTCGGCGGGTGAGCACGGGTCGTCGGTCGTGGCGCCAGGAGCGGGGGTTTCGCCCGCGGGGGTGCCGGGGTCGACGGGTGCGCCGCCGGTGATCACGTCGATGGTGTGACCGGGATCAGGGGACGAGATCACGGCGTCGATCAGCGCCTGTTGCGAGGGCGAGACCGGGCCGCTGTCGCCGGTTCCCGGCTCAGAGATCAGAGCGCTGCCGACGATCGAGCTCGACTTCTGCCCGCCCGCCACCGGGGCGATCATCGGCACGCTCTTCTGGATGCCGGGGTGCGCCGAGACCTGCGTCGAGGCGAATCGCATCCCGATAAGGGCTGCGGCGACACCGACAGCGAGCGCCGCGACGATCGCGAGGACGGGGATGAGCCACTTGGGGATTGTCATGGTCGCCTCAGATCAGGCACTGCACGGATGCGCTGACGGACTTCTGCGAACTGGAGTGCCCAGCCGCATCCTGCGCGGTGACGGTAAAGGTGGTCGAGCCGCTGCTGAACACCGGCGGCTGCTGGAGGACGTACTGCCAGTGCCCACCGCTGAACGTCATGGCGTGCGAACCGCTGTTCACCCCCGACAAGACGATGGTGACGCCCGTGACTCCGACATTGTCAGTTGCCGTAACGGTGACCACCACATGACAGTTCTCGTTCGTCGCGATCACCGGGGTCGCAACCGATGGCGGCGTCGTGTCCTTCGGCTTGGGCTTCGGCGGGATCACCGGCGTCACCGGCGTCACGACAACAGGCGCTGGCTGTATGACGGTGAGCACAGGGCAGGCGTTGCCGACCGGAAGCGTCGCGACGGCCGGCTGGCTCGTGTTGGCTTTCAGGCTGCCGAGACCGATCCACACCAGCTGGGGAGTGTTGGCGGGGTTGCGCACTTGCACGGCGCTGCTGTCTGCACTGCGCGCCAGGGCGAGCACGTGCGAGCCGCGCGGAATGTTCGTCACCACCGGGCCGCCGGGGCAGGACGTGGCGCCGACGGTCTGCACGACGATCGAGCCCGGGTGTGCCACCGTAACGTTCGAGGTCGGATGTCCGAATGCGCCGGCCACGCCGAGCACACTTCCGACGATGCCGAGCACGAGGATTCCGCCCACCCTGGGGAGCCAGCGCAAGAGGCCGGTTACGGGTTCAGTCACAGGTACGTTCACACTCCTACGACGGTGCAGCGGACGATTGGGTTGACAAGAAGCGGAATGTTCTCGATCGCCCTTGTTAGGGCGTCGGCACGAGCGACAGCGTGAGCGTGTAGCGGCCGGCGGGGTCGGTGATCGTGACCGCGGGCGTGGCGTGCACCATGTCGTCGAGTGTCAGATAGGTCCCGGATGCCGTCGTTACCATCGGCTCGGTGCCGACCGGGGCGCAGGGCGCACCTCCGGGTGCTGTGCTGCGGATGCGGTACTGCACGTAGACGCGGATGATCGGTCCGATCTGGGAGCCGTCGGCGGTGCCACTCGCGTGAAGATGCCCGTCGGCGAGGCACTGCCCGTTCGACGGATCAGCCGTGCCGAGCTCAACCGAGTTGTACAGGCCCCGCAAGCTGACGTCCACATCGGAGACGTAACCGTTCTCCAAGCCGGTAGCAGTCAGGTCCCAGTGAAGTGTTGAGTGCAGCCCCGGCGTGCTGAAGGTCGCTCCCGGCCAGATCCCACTGGGATCGCTGCCGATCGAGTCCCACATCCTGGTGTGGCCGGCCGCATCGATCAGGATGACCCGTGCGTGGTAGGTGCTGGCCAGGCAGAGGCCGGGGATCGTGACGACCCCACTGTGATCGAGATGGCCTTCGGCATGGGGCACCGGGCTCGTTGGGCACTGCAGAGGACCGGAGGTTGCTGAGGGAAAGATCCGGATCGAATAGTCCACCGGTTCGTTGACGCTCACGGGTACCGTCGCCGAGATACTGAAGTAGGGCTCAATCGACATCCCCGTTGTCCCGACCGTGGCTGCGGTATCCAAGGTGGGGCTGGTGACCGCGCCGGCTGTTCCATCCGTGCTGGACACTCCGCCGAACTCCGAGGTCGCCAGCCGGTCTCCGCCCGGCGTGGGGCTGTAGGAGAGTTGAAAGTCCCACCATCCGTGGTCGTTGCTCGACGGGTCGAGCGACACCCGGTAGGTCCGGGGCGCCGGGATCGTGCACGCCCCGCTGCAGGGAAGCAGGGGCGCGGCGATTCCCGCGAGGTTCCTGAAGTGGCCGGACGCGTCGCTCTGGTCGACCGAGACTGCGAGGTAGTGGACGTCACCGATATAGAAGGGATGGGCGGTCGAGTCGAAGGATGCGCTGCACAGGTCATACGGGACAGGCGCGACATCGGCTGATGACAAGCTCAGGCTGGGGCCGCTGGCGCCGCGGCAGACCACACCGGAGTCCGTCGATACGGTCACCTGCGAGACTCCGACCCCGCCGGAGAATCCGGTGGTGGTGAGAGTCGGCATCAATATGTCAGGAGTCGAGACGATTTGTCGCGACTCGTACAGAACGGGACTCGAGGGATTCCACGGGTCATCCGTCGACGGTGTGGTGCCTGAGAACCATCTGGCGCAGACCAGGAAAGCCCTGCCGAAGGGCACGGTCATCCATTTCGAATAACGCTGGGTGAACCTCTCAGGCCAGTGGTGGGCACTGACGTCCGCCGCCGACAGCGTGACGGTCAATCCGTTCACAGTGGTGGTCTGCAGTCCGCGCTGAGCACACGTGCTGGCCGCCGCCGAGACGCTCGCAAACACGACGTAGAACTCCACGCGCTGGTCATCTCGGGCGACTGCGGATGCGTGGATGATGTTGTCCCCCAGCATCCCGACCTCGAGCTCAGGGTGCACATCGCCCGCATTGCCATTGAAGCTCACCGGAGTGGGGTCGCTGCCGCGCCCGTTGTCGTCAGTCGCGATCACCTGTCCGGTGTAGGTCAAAGTCGGATCGACGTGCAACACAATGCAGCTGTGTTGGATCGGCAGGTCGGCAGTGGCGATCGTTGCGTCGTTGGCTGCAGTCTGGTAGGCGGTGCGATCGGCCGCGTCGGTGTCCGCGGTCGCTATCGTGCGCGTCGAGGGATGGCCGGTCGGCCAATACTGGAGCTCGTAGTGCGACGGTGCCGGTGCGGAGACTCCGATGGGCACTTCTCCCGCAGCAGACGCCGCCGCGGGGCAGCGCGGATCTTCGGGCGTCGCCGAGTGCGCGGGAGCGAAGGCGAGCGCATTCACCCACATCGGCGCGAGATCGGGACGGATCCGACCGGTGCTTCCCGCGGGGCACCCGGCTGGCACGGGGCCTGTCGCTGGGGCGCATGGGTCAGCGGCCGGAGCGCCGCTTCCGCCGCCTCCGTGGTGGATGATCGCGCCGTGCGGGTCAGTGGAACCCGCGACGTCGTCGATCAACTGCTGTTGCAGGGTCGGGTTGTTCGTGCCGGGGAGCGTCACCAGGGTGTGCCCGATGATCTCACTTCTGCCCTTCTTGTCCGACGGATTGTCGAGCGGGGCGATGACCGGGACCTCCGCTTTCTTGCTGGGCGACAACTGGATGTCCGGCGACGCGAAGTGCGTGCCGATCAGTACCGCGGCCGCCGCGACGGCGAGCGCCGCGATCACGGCGAGCACGGGGAGGAGCCACTTGGGGATTGTCACGGGTTATCCGATCGGGCAGCCGGGCGTGTCGGTGAACTTGGATCCGCCCGCCGTGGTGTTGCCGGCTGCGTCGTGCGCAGTGATGGAGAGGTTGACGATGCCGACAAATCCGGACGGCATGGTCAGGGTGGCCTTCCAGGTGGTGCCGCCGACGTGAGACATGGCGATTGTCTGATTGAAGTTCCAGGGACTCCCCGACGTGCCCGTGAGAGTGGCGCTGGAAACGCCGACGTTGTCGGAGATCTGCGCGGTGACAATGGGCTTGCAGTTGTCAGCGTTGTTGACGGTGATCGCGCCGATGACCGGTGGCGACGTGTCGGGTGCAGGGGGCACGGGCTTGCCAGGCTTGCCCGGCGCGAGGGGTGCCACGACGGGAGGCGCCGCCACCGGCAGCGGAACGCTGACCGTGGGGCAGGCGGTGCCGACGGGCAAGGTCGAGAACGCCGGCTGGCCGGAGTTCGTCTCCATCTTCGAAGCCAGGATCCAGACCTCCGACCGGGTATCCGCGGGGTTGCGCACCTGCACGGACAACCCGTCCTCGCTGCGGGCTAGCGCGATCACGCGCGATCCGGGGGTCAGCTCGGCGACGACCGGCCCGCCAGGGCAAGCGCGCCCCGGGACGCTCAATGCGATCAGGATCCCCTGATTCGCGGAGGTCTCGTGCAGTACGGGATGTCCGGCAACGCCGGTCAGGCCGAGTGCGCCGCCGACAATCGCTCCAACGACCAGCAGGCCGAGCCACGGCAGCCAGCTGCCGACGCCGCTTCCGAATCCCGGAGCAGCATTACCCGACGGTGCCGGGGTGCCGGGGTCGCCGGCCGCCACGCGAGCGCGGATGGTGTCGGCGACTCCGGCGGAGTCACCGGGTTGCGCGGAACGCTTGAGCGAACCGCTGAGCAGTTCGTCGAGTCCGTCGAACTCAGCCATGGTGATCCTCCCTTCTCAGTTGAGCCGCGAGCGCTTTTCGAGCGCGGAACAGCTGGGTCTTGATCGTGCCCTCACTCACCCCGAGGCCTTCCGCGATGGTTTCCACGGATTGGTCGAGCAGGTAATGGAGCACGCACACTTGTCTTTGCTGCAGCGGCA
>JBDSSQ010000029.1:0-58064 GCA_039928695.1 Pseudolysinimonas sp.
TCCTCCTTTAGGAGTACACTCGAAAAATCCGAGCGCAATCTCGGCTTGCAACGCCCGCGATTCCCCCCAATCCAGCGTTGCTGTGGCGGCGCCCGTTCCCCCCAATGGGCGCCGCCCCTCTCGTTAACGATCGTCGCCTGCGCGCGGTTTCGCGGGTGCGGCCCCCTCGTAGTATTCGGCGTCGAGTCCTCCACCGTTTGCTGCGATACCGGCAGGACGCCACTTTCACTGCAACCTCCCGCAGTCCGCGCGACATGGTCAACGTGGAGGGGTGAGTTCTTCGTCGTCATTCGTTGCTCGGAGCTCCGGCTCCGCCGAGGGGGGTGCCTTCGGCTCGGCGCCTCGTGCTGGTACAGAGCCGCGCAGGGGTGGGCGCGGAGCGGGGTTCGGCGTGCTTGAGGCCTTCGTGTCCGAGGTGGGGGTGAGCGACGTGTTCGTCAACCCGAACGGCTCGGTGTGGTGCGACCGCGGCGGGGGCGCCGAGCGGGTGGATGGCATCCGGATCCCGGGGGGCGAAGCGCGTGACCTGGCCGTGCGGTTGATCGCCCTCGGAGGTCGGCACGTCGACGAGTCGACCCCCTGTGTGGATGTGCGGCTCGGCTCCGGCGTGCGGGTGCACGTCGTGCTACCGCCAGTCGCCACCGGGGGGCCGGCGATCTCGATCCGGCTGCAACGGGAGCGGCCGATCAGCTTCGACGAACTTGTCGCCGACTCCTTCTTCTCTGCGGGCGACGCCGAACGGGTGCGGCAGCTGGTGCAGCGCCGCGCCAACCTGCTGGTGACCGGGGCGGGCGGCAGTGGCAAGACGACCTTGCTGGGTGCGCTGCTCGCAACCGCGCCCGCAACCGAGCGGATCGTGGTGCTCGAAGACGTCGCCGAGCTGCAGATCGCGCATCCTCACGTTGTCGCCCTCGAGGCCCGTCAGCCGAACCTCGACGGCGCCGGTGCGCTGGGCCTTGACCGGCTGGTGCGCGAAGCCCTGCGCATGCGTCCCGACCGGCTCGTGATCGGTGAGTGCCGTGGGGCCGAGGTCCGCGAACTGCTCGCGGCGCTCAACACCGGGCACGACGGCGGTGCCGGCACCCTGCACGCGAATTCGCTCGCGGATGTTCCCGCCCGGCTCGAGGCGCTCGGGGCTCTTGCGGGGATGTCATCGGCAGCTTTGGCGCGCCAGGCCGTCAGCGCCTTCGAGGCGGTGCTGCATGTGGAGCGCTCCGCCACGGGGCGACGACTCGCCGGGCTCGGTCGGCTGGAGCTCGATCGTCGAGGCCGGCTGGCGGTGGCGGGGTGACACGGTCGGGTGGCTCGGCGAAAGCACTGGTGTCGGCACCGCCCGGGTACGAGATCGCTGCGACGGTCGTGCACCGCATGAGTGTGCTGCTGGATGCCGGGGTCGCCCCAGCCTCGGCCTGGCAGCATGCGGCATCCGGCCTCGATTCGCCCGTAGTGGCCGCCGTCGTCGCCGGGATTGACGGCGGCGCAGTCGGTCGCGAGCTCGTGGAGCATGTGCTCGCTGCTCGGGCTCTCGCGCCACCCGGCGAGCGGGACGCCTGGGCGGCGCTCGCCGCGGCCTGGGCGGTCGCCACGGAGTCCGGCGCACCACTCGCGCCGACGCTGCGTCGATTCGCCGAGGTGCTTCGCTCGCTCGCGCAGGGGCGGCGCAATGTCGAGGTTGCCATCGCCGGTCCGATGGCAACGTCGCGGATCGTGCTCGCGCTGCCCCCGATCGGCCTGCTGTTCGGGATGCTGCTCGGGTTCGACGCGCTCCGCATTCTGGCAACGACGCCGACAGGCTGGATCTGCCTGGCGGCGGGCGCGCTGCTCGTCATGGCCGGCGTTCGCTGGAACCAGAGGCTGATCCACGCGGCGCGCACCCTGGATGCCACACCCGGCCTCGGCCTCGAACTGCTCGCCATCGCGGTCTCGGGCGGGGCATCCCTCGACCGATCGCGCGACCTGGTCGACAGTGCACTACTCGACGCCGAACTTCCGGCGCTCGGTTCGGGGGCTGACTCGGTTCTCTCGTTCTCGCGTGCTGCGGGCGTGCCGGCCGCGGCGCTGCTGCATGCCGAGGCAAGTGAGAGCCGCCGGGCGGCGACGGCTGACGGCGAGCGGAAAGCCGCCGAACTGGGCACCCAACTGCTGCTGCCACTCGGAGTGTGCATCCTGCCCGCCTTCATCGCCCTGGGGGTGGCGCCGATCGTCATCAGCATCGTGTCGTCCACCGTCGCCGCGATCTGACCGTCATCCCCGAATGTGTTCGCTGACCCGTTCGACGCACGAGCGACAGGTCACACTGCTGATGCTCGTGCCACGAGCCCGCAACGAGCGGGAGAGGGAGCGACACGAATGCGAACGATCAAAGAAGTGCTGCACCGGCTGCGCAGCGATGAGGGTGCGGCCACCGCGGAGTACGCGATCACGATCATGGCGGCGGTCGGGTTCGCCGGCCTCTTGGTGGCGATCTTGCGGTCTGGGGAGGTGCAGGGCATCCTCACCGACCTGGTGCATCGCGCGCTCACCGATGCGGGTTAGCGGCTCGGGCGCGCGGGCACGGGTAGTCGCGGCGGGTGCCTGCCACGAGCGCGGCAGCGCTGTTGCTGAGTTCGCGGTCGCGTTGCCCGCCGTGCTCTTGGTGCTCGGGACGGTGCTGGGCGGCATCCAGCTCGGCACGCTCCAGGTGCGGTTGCAGGATGCCGCGGCCGACGCTGCGCGCTCACTCGGCCGCGGCGATCAGGCGTCCGTGATCGAGGGGCGCCTGACTCGGCAAGTGCCCGGAGCGCACTGGAGCAGCTCGCATTCCGGAGCCATGGTCTGTGCGCACCTCGACGCGTCGGCCGGCGGCACGGCCGCCCTGCTCGGCCTCACCGTCTCAGCCTCGAGTTGCGCGCAGCGCGAGCGGTGACCCGCTCACCGGACCCGCGTCGCGCGCACCGCACGCTCCGCGACGACGCCGGCGCGGGTGCCGTGCTGGCGATCGCCCTGGTGATGGCGGTCGTGGTGGTGGGCATCACCGGGGTGACCCTTGCCGCCGCCGTGACCGCCCGGCAGCGCGTGATCGGGGCGGCTGATCTTGCGGCGCTCGCGGCGGCCGACGCGGCATCCGGTGCCATCGGGGGAGTGCCGTGCCGGGTCGCCGACGGTGTCGCGCGGGCCAACGGAGCGCGGCTCGCGGGCTGCGATACAGACGGTCTCGTGGTGACGGTGACGGTCATTGGGGGGTTCGCGGGCATCCCGATTCAGGCGCGTTCGACCGCCGGACCGCCAGGATGACGGGCCGCGGCGGTCCGAGCAGACTCGGTGTGCGACTGTGTATGGTGTGCCTCGGACGGAAGGGGAGAAGTGCCCGGGACCAAGAAGCTGGTGATCGTCGAGTCACCGGCGAAGGCCAAGACCATCGCGCAATACCTCGGCGATGGGTACGAGGTGCAGGCCTCGGTCGGGCATATCCGCGACCTCATCGAGCCGAAGAATCTGCCGCCCGAGTTGAAGAAGGGCTCGATCGGCAAGTTCTCGATCGACGTCGAGAACGACTTCACTCCTTATTACGTGGTCAGCGACGCGAAGAAGAAGACCGTCGCCGATCTGAAGCGCGCGCTCAAAGACGCCGACGAGCTCTACCTCGCAACTGATGAGGACCGCGAGGGCGAGGCCATCGCCTGGCACCTGCTCGAGGTGCTGAAGCCGAAGGTCCCCGTGAAGCGGATGGTGTTCCACGAGATCACCAAAGAGGCGATCCAGCGCGCGCAAGAGAACTACCGCGATCTCGACACCGACCTGGTCGACGCGCAAGAGACCCGCCGCATCCTCGATCGCCTCTACGGCTTCGAGGTCTCGCCGGTGCTCTGGCGCAAGGTCGGGCCCGGCCTGTCGGCCGGCCGCGTGCAATCAGCCGCGACCCGTCTGGTGGTCGACCGCGAACGCGAGCGGCTCGCCTTCGTCTCGGCGTCGTACTGGGATCTCATTGCGACCCTGGGTGACGCGCAGACCTTCGAAGCCAAGCTCGCCCGCCTCGACGGCAAGCGGGTGGCATCCGGCCGCGACTTCGACGACCGCGGTCAACTGAGTGGTGGCGCTGTTGCGCTCGACGAGACTGCTGTCGAGACGCTCGCCGCCGCCCTTCGGCTGCCCAGCACGTCGTTCACCGTCACGAGCGTCGAGTCGAAGCCATACACGCGCCGACCAGCCGCGCCGTTCACCACCTCGACGCTGCAGCAAGAGGCCGCGCGCAAACTGCGCTTCTCGGCACGCCAGACGATGAGCGTCGCGCAGGGCCTGTACGAAAACGGGCACATCACCTACATGCGCACCGACTCGTCGACGCTCTCGCAGCAGGCGCTCGATGCTGCCCGCAGCCAGGCGGCCAAGCTCTATGGCGCCGAAACGGTGCCAGACAAACCGCGGCTCTACGCGAGCAAGTCGAAGAACGCGCAAGAGGCGCACGAGGCGGTGCGTCCGGCCGGTGACGTCTTCAAGACGCCGTCCGAGCTGTCGAGCGTGCTGCGCGGCAACGACTTCAAGCTCTACGACCTGATCTGGAAGCGCACGGTCGCGTCGCAGATGGCAGACGCGCGGGGGTCAACGGCGTCGGTGACCATCGCGGGCGCGACGCAGGATGCCGGCACGGCCGAGTTCACGGCATCCGGAACTGTCATCACCTTCCGCGGCTTTCTCTCGGCATATGAAGAAGGCCACGACGAAGAGCGCAACAGTGCCGACAAGGGCAGCGAGACCGACGCGAGCCTGCCGCCACTGACCGAGGGCCAGGCGCTCGCGCTGCAGGAGGTCGAAGCCAAGGGGCACGAGACCAGTCCGCCGCCCCGCTACACAGAGGCCAGCCTGGTCAAGTCGCTCGAAGAGTTGGGCATCGGGCGCCCGTCGACCTACGCGAGCATCATCTCGACGATCGTGGATCGCGGATACGTGACTCCTCGCGGCACCGCTCTGGTGCCGAGTTGGATCGCGTTCAGCGTTGTGCGACTGCTCGAAGACCATTTCGGCGACCTGGTCGAGTACGACTTCACGGCCGAGATGGAAGAAGACCTCGACCTGATCGCCGACGGCACTGCCGATCGAGTCGAATGGCTGAAGAGCTTCTACTTCGGCAGCGATAAGCATCGCGGGCTGCGCACCGTCATCGACAACCTCGGCGACATCGACGCGCGCGCGATCAACTCCATCGAGATCGCGCCAGACATCACGTTGAGGATCGGCAAGTACGGTCCCTATCTCGAGGTGCCGGGAGACGACCCCGAGACGCCGCGGCGCATCAACGTGCCAGAAGACCTCGCTCCGGATGAACTCACCGCCGCCAAGGCGCGCGAGCTGATCGAGGCGCCGGTTGCAGGTGACCGCGAACTCGGCGTCAACCCGGCCACCGGCAAGATGATCGTGTCGAAAGACGGACGATACGGGCCGTATGTCACCGAGCTCGAGCCGGAGCTTCCTCCGGTGGAGCCGACCGAGACCATCGACCCGAAGACGGGCGAGGTGAAGGTCAAGAAGCCCAAGAAGGCGGCGGCGGCGCCCAAGCCGCGCACGGCATCCCTTTTTAAGAGCATGGACCCGAACACCGTCGATCTGGCGACCGCTCTCAAGCTGCTCGACCTGCCCCGTGTCGTCGGGCAGGATCCCGAAACCGGCGTCGACATCACCGCCCAGAATGGCCGGTACGGTCCCTACCTGAAGAAGGGGACCGACAGCCGCTCGCTCGACAGCGAAGAGCAGATCTTCGACATCGAGATGCCGGCCGTGCTCGAGATCTTCGCGCAGCCCAAGTACGGGGCGCGACGGCCGTCGAGTGCGCTCAAAGAGTTCGAAGCGGACCCGGTCAGTGGCAAGGCGATCAAGGTGCGCGACGGACGATTCGGCGCGTACGTGACCGACGGTGAGACGAATGCGACCATCCCGCGCGGCGAAGACGTCGAGGGTCTCGACTTCGATCGCGCGGTGCAATTGCTCGCCGACAAGCGCGCGAAGGGTCCCGCGAAGCCGAAGGCCAAGCGCGCCCCGGCCAAGCGCGCGCCCGCCAAGAAGCGCTAGTCGCGTGGCAGCGCAGCAGCCCGCCGACCGCCCCGGCCTCTTTCTCACCTTCGAAGGCGGAGACGGATCGGGCAAGTCGACACAGTCGGCGCTGCTCGAAAGCTGGTTGGTCGAGCAGGGCCGCACGGTGGTCAGCACCCGCGAGCCGGGCGGCACCGAGGTGGGCGACGAGATCCGCGAGATCGTGTTGCACCGGCGCGGGCACATCGTCCCTCGCGCCGAGGCGCTGCTCTACGCAGCCGATCGCGCGCACCACATTGCCACCGTCGTGCGCCCCGCGCTCGAACGCGGCGACATCGTGCTGCAAGACCGCTACCTCGACTCGTCGGTGGCCTACCAGGGAGTCGGGCGAGAGCTCGAAGCCGATGAGATCCGCAAGCTCTCGCTCTGGGCGGCCGAGGGGCTGCTGCCTCACATCACCGTGTTGCTCGACCTCGATGTCGCGATCGGTCGCGATCGACTGGATGAGTCGCGCACCCGATACGACCGGCTCGAGTCAGAGGCGGCCGAGTTCCACACTCGGGTGCGCGAGGCCTACCTGGCGCTCGCCGCCGCCGAGCCGGAGCGCTTCTTGGTGCTCGACGCGACGCTGCCGGTTGACGAACTGGCTGGACTCATCCGTGTCAGAGTGTCGGCCGCGCTCAAGTAAGTTTCTCCGTATGGCGTGGGATGACTTGATCGGGCAGACCGACGCCATCGCGACGATGCGCGCCGCGGCCGAGGGCGGCGCGGCTCTGACCCACTCCTGGCTGATCACCGGGCCGCCCGGGTCCGGACGCTCCACCCTGGCCTACGCGTTCGCGGCCGCACTGCTGGCTCGGCCGGGTGACGAGGCGGCGACCGAATCTCAAGTGACGGCTCGCACGCATCCGGATCTGGGTGTGCTCAGCACCGAGCGGGTGTTGATCTCGATCGAAGAGGTGCGAGCGCTGGTGGCCTCGAGCCAGTACTCGCCGAGCGTCGGCCGCTACCGGGTGATGGTCATCGAAGATGCCGACCGGATGACCGAGCGCACCTCGAATGTGCTCCTCAAGGCCCTCGAAGAACCGCCCGCCCGCACCGTGTGGATTTTGTGCGCGCCCTCCGAGGCGGACCTGATCCCCACCATTCGTTCCCGGGTGCGCAGCGTGCGGCTGCGCGTTCCGAGCGTCGACGATGTCGCCGAGCTGATCTCGCGGCGCGACGGGATCTCGCTGCCCGAGGCCACCCGCGCGGCGCGCGAGGCTCAGTCGCACATCGGTATGGCGCACCGGCTCGCGACCAACGAGCAGGCGCGCGCGAGGCGTGCCCGCACCCTGCAACTCGCGCTCGGCATCCGGAGCGTGAGCGGCGCGGTAATCGCGGCCGCCGAGTTGATCGAGGTGGCCGGCGATGACGCCAAGGCGATCACCGAGGAGCGGGACGCCGAAGAGCGGGAAAGCGCGCTGCGCTCGCTCGGCATCGAGGCGGGCGGCACGATCCCTCCGGCGCTCCGCGCTCAGTTGAAGTCGCTCGAGGAGGACCAGAAGCGCCGCGCAACACGCAGCCTGCGCGACGGGCTGGACCGCATCCTGGTCGATCTGCTGTCGCTGTACCGCGACATCCTCCTTCTGCAGCTCGGCGTCGAGATCGAACCGGTGAATCTCGCGATCTATTCGGAGCTTGCCGCGGCCGCGCGGCTCGCCTCGCCCGCCCGCACGCTCGAGACGCTCGATGCGATCGCCGAGGCCCGCATCCGCATCGAGGGGAACGTGGCGCCGGCCCTGGCCCTCGAAGCGGTACTGGTCAGCGCGGTGCGCAACCCCGAGACTGTTCCTGCATCGTCCCGAAAGGACTCCCCGTGAATCGACCGCCCCGTCGCCTGATCACCGCCCTCGCCGCCGCGTCGGTGGTGGCGCTGCTGCTCAGCGGCTGCACCTCGTGGTTCCGCCCGCCGACGTCGCACAGCTCAACCTCGACGCCGACCGGCGAGAAGGTGGCGGCCGATCTGCAGCCCTTCTATTCGCAGGTGCTGAAGTGGTCCAGTTGTTCGAGCGGATTCCAGTGCGCCACCGTCACGGCGCCGATGAACTGGAAAGACCCGTCGAAGGCCTCGATCAAGCTCGCCTTGATCCGCAAGCCGGCAACCGGCACGCGACTCGGGTCGCTGCTGGTCAACCCGGGCGGTCCTGGCGCATCCGGGTATGACTTCGTGCGCGACAGCCTGAGCTACGCGGTCGACAAGACCCTGCGGGCCAACTACGACATCGTCGGCTTCGATCCGCGCGGCGTCGGCCACTCGACCGCTGTGAACTGCGGCGGTGCCAAGGTGCTCGATCACTTCAACTACGACATCGTTCCGGGCACGCCGGGCTCCGACTCGTGGATCGCCGAGGTCGAGAAAGACAACGGCCAGTTCGGCCAGGATTGCTCAGACAACACCGGCCCCTTGCTGCAGTACGTCGACACCGTGAGCGCTGCCCGCGACCTCGACCTGGAGCGCGCGGTGCTCGGAGACAAGAAGCTCAACTACCTCGGCTACTCGTACGGAACCTTCCTCGGCGCCACCTACGCAGACCTGTACCCGACGAAGACCGGCCGCCTCGTGCTCGATGGCGCCCTCGACCCGGCGACCACGGATTTCACGGTCACCGACATCCAGGCAAAGGGATTCGAGAGCGCCTACCGTGCATACCTCAAGGACTGCATCGGGCAGTCCGGCTGCCCGTTCACCGGAACGGTCGACCAGGCGATGACCCAGACCGGACAGCTGCTCGACCAGCTGCAGGCGAGCCCGCTGTCCGCGGCCGACGGACGCCAGTTGGGCGCCAACACGATGTTCGTGGCGATCATCTTGCCGCTCTACAACAAAGACAACTGGCCATACCTGAACCAGCTCTTCACCGAGGTGCGCAAGGGCAAGACCGCGACCGCCTTCCTGCTGGCCGACAGTTACAACGACCGCAACAAAGACGGAACGTACGCCTCCAACTCGACAGAGGCGTTCTTCTCGATCAACTGCCTCGACTACGTGAGCGACAGCTCGATGGATACCATGCGCACCCAGGCAGCGCAACTGGCGAACGACGCCCCCACCTTCGGCCCGCGCATGGCGTGGGGCGGCACCAGCTGCGCCAAGTGGCCGTACGCGACCACGCGGGTGCGCGGTCCGATCGCCGCGGCGGGCTCGGCCGACATCCTCGTGGTGGGCACCACCAACGACCCCGCCACCCCGTATGTCTGGGCGCAGAACCTGTCGAAAGAGCTCGAGCACGGCCACCTCATCACGTACCACGGCGAGGGCCACACGGCCTACAACAAGTCCAACTCGTGCGTGAATAACGCGGTCGACGACTACTTCGTGAAGGGCACGGTGCCGTCGAAAGACCCGGACTGCTGAGCGGCAACCGAGCCGGGTCGGCCGCGCGCATCGGTTATGCTTTTCGACGGTGCGGACCTCGGTCGGCGCCCCGCCGCCTTAGCTCAGTTGGTAGAGCGATTCACTCGTAATGAATAGGTCGAGAGTTCGATTCTCTCAGGTGGCTCCCCTCGACTCGGCCGTGATCTCGGGGACCTTCGCCTTCGCGTTCGCCCTCGGCCCCTGCCACTCTCAGGCTCGGCGTCGTGGACAGGGCTTCACCGGGATGAATCACAAGTATGGACACGATCTTGGCGATCGCATTTTGCGCGAGTTCGCTGGCCGGCTCAAGTCTCGAACTCGGTGGACAACACTCTTGGTCGGTCGGTCGGTCGGGTGGTGGTGGTGGTGGTGGCTTTCTCGTGATTGTTCGCGGTTCCCCTCTGGCCGGCCGATGCACACGACGCCGACTGTTTGCTCTGTTTCGCGTAGACTTCGCTTCTCCATACCAAGAAGCCGTCAGCCGTCAAAGGAGACTCATGACGCTCGAAGTCGCGATCCGGAAGCCCGCGGGACGGACGGCAGTGATCGCCATCTCAGGTCGGCTCAGTGGGCCCGTGCGGGCGGAAACCTGCAGCCTGTCGCTCCTCCGTCGCAGGTCATGATGATTCTGCACCTGATCAACCTCGACCAGATTCTGCCTGTGTATCCCACCGTCGAGGCAGCGTGCGCTGATGACGTCGCCTGAGCCCTCGATGAAGGTCATGTTTGACGGATCCCTCTCCTATATCGATAGGGTGCACGAGGCCTTCGACGACTTGTGGCGGCGGTACCCGGGGATCGCCGCGGTCGACCGGATGGCGTTCGAAACGGCGCTCATCGAACTGACGACCAACGTGATTAGCGCTGCCCAGGGGGATGTCGCGGTTGATGGGGAACTTCGGGTGGTGGTCGGCGTCGCCGAGCTCAGCGCGGAGATCGTCGACCACGGAGAAGAGTTTCGAGGTTACCTCGACCACTTCGCCCTGCCGGCGCAATCCGCTGAGTCAGGTCGCGGCATGGCCGTGATCGACTCGCTCACGGATTCCTTCGAGTATCAGCGAATTCCCGTGCAGAACAGTTGGACGCCGGCGGAGAATCACTGGAAGATCGTTCGAGTTCTCACGGTGCCGCTCACGACGTTGCCGCCCTCGACCTGAGCGACCGGAGATCAACTCGGAATCTTTCTCACAGAGGCGCGAACCGTGAGCCAGCGGCTTCCCGACGTTACGGAGGCCTAGGAGTTGCAGGACCCTTGCCTGCAGAAACGTTTGATTCTGTATAGCTCCGAACGTTGGGGGCTTTACAAGAGCGGTGCTCATTTGGTTGATCAACGGGTCCCTAACGCCGAGGCCACGGAGTCGTTATGTCCCCCGGCGTCCCCCCGAACTCAAGATAGGGCCGCTTTCACGGTTCCATGGCATCCCAGGAACTCATGAAATGGGGGATCTCATCGAGAGTTCGATTCTGACGGGTGGCTCCGTCAGACGTTCAGTGCCGACTCAGGCGGTGCACGAGTTCGAGTAGCAGGCTTGCGATGGCGGCGGCTCCGACGGCGACCGCGAGAACTCCGGTGGACGGCAGTTCGAGCTGCAAGAAGTCCCTCGACAACGGGATTGCGAGCACGGCGATCAGGCCGACATAGCCGCCGACGACGACGAACGCCGTGAGACGGGTGAACGGGCGAGCGAGCACGACGAGCACCCACAGCGCGGAGAGGGTCAAGGTGATGACCGCGACGGTTTGCACCTGCGCGCGAGTTGCTCCGAACCCGAGCGAAGCGAGGGCGACCGCAGCCAGCACCGCGCCGCCCACGATGAGCCCTGACGGTATGCAGAACCGAGCAGCCCTGCGAAGAAAACCTGGCCGGTACTTGCGCGCGTTCGGGATGAGGGCGAGAACGACCGCGGGCAGACCGATCGTCAGTCCATCAACGACCGACAGCTGCCTCGGCAGGAACGGGAACGGCCACAGAAGAATACTGAAGGTCACCGCGAGCAGGATCGCGTACACGGTCTTGGACAGGAAGAGCCTGGCGAGCCGCTCGACGTTCGCAATCACCTGGCGCCCCTCCGAGACCACGCGCGGCAGATGCCCGAAGGCGCCGTCGAGCAAGACGACCTGCGCGACGGCGCGCGCGGCCGCCGACCCGGATCCAATCGCGATTCCGAGATCGGCGTGCTTCAGCGCGAGGGTGTCATTGACCCCATCGCCGATCATCGCCACGGTGTGGCCGAGCGATTGCAGGGCGAGCACCATCGACTTCTTCTGCTCTGGTGTCACCCGGCCGAAGACCCGTTCGGTGCGGAGCACCTCTGCGAGCGCCCCGGGATCGCCGGGCAGTGTGCGGGCATCGACGCATCCGAGAGTCGCGGGAAGCCCGACCGCGTGCGCGACCGCAGCCACTGTCCCGGGTTCGTCGCCAGACATGATGCAGACCTCGACGCCTTCCTGAGCGAAGTAGCCGATGGTCGCGGCCGCATCGTCGCGCACGCGCTCGCGAAGGACGACCACTGCCACGGGCGTCAGTCCGGCAGGTAGGCGAGGGTCGCGATGCGTTCTGCGCCCCGGAATGGGCTGACGCGAGTGGGCGAGCACCAGCGTGCGCTCCCCGGATGCTGCGAGAGTCGAAGCCCGTGCGCGCACGGCGGCACCGTCGCCGGACGCAGCGAGGATGACATCGGCACCGCCCAGAATCCAGGTGCCCACAGATACGCCCGCCGAGAATTCCGCGGCGCTCCATTTGTGACGGCTCGAGAACGGGACGACGGAATCGGGTGCCTCGCCGTGAGCCGCACCGGGACCGAACTTCTCGCTGATGGCCTTGGCGGTGGCATTTGCGACCGGATCGGCGGCCAGCCAGGCGAGAGCGCTCTGCCAACCGTCGGCTGCTTGGTCCACCGGTTCGATTCGATCGAGGGTCGCCGCCCCGACGGTGAGGGTGCCCGTCTTGTCAATGCAGAGAATGTCGACGCGTGCTAGCCCTTCAACGGCGGCGAGCTCTCGGATCAACACCTGGTGGCCGGCAAGCCTGACCGCGCCAACGGCGAGCGCGACGGAGGTCATGAACACGAGCCCCGCCGGAACCATCGCGATGATGCTCGCGACCGACGCGACGGCCGCGTCACGCCACGAGCCGGTCGACAGCGCCCGTGCCCAACCTCCTGCTGCCTGCACCTGGCCGTTGACGACGATCGCGCCGATCGGCACCAGACCCAACGAGAGCCACCGGATGATGCGTCCGATCGATCGCCGCAGCTCGCTGTTCACCAGTGAGAACTGCCTGGCCTCCGCGGTGATCCGTGCGGCATACGCGTCGGCACCGACGCGGATGACCCGCGCGAGCCCGCTGCCGGCGACGATGGTCGACCCGCTGAGCAACTCGCGGCCGATCGTCGCGCTGACAGGTTCGGCCTCTCCGGTAAGCAAAGACTCGTCGACCTCTAGCTCACTGCATTCGACGAGTGACGCATCGGCCGTCACCTGTTCACCCGGACGCAGCACGAGCAGGTCGTCGAGCACCACATCCTCCGGCGCGCACTCGAGCTCTGCGCCCTCGCGCTGCACCAGCGCCCGGGGCGCGTTCAGGACGGCCAGCCGTGCCAGCGTTCGCTTGGCTCGGAACTCCTGCACCACCCCGATGACCGTATTGGCGAGAACGAAGAACCCGAACAGCGCGTCTTGCCAATCGCCCAGAACGAGCAGGACGGCGAAACTCCCGCCCACGATCCCGTTGAAGACGGTGAACACGTTGGCCGCCAGGATTCGCGCGAGTGAGCGTCCGGTGTCGCCAGGGATCCGGTTGTCGAGTCCCTCCGCCCGCCTGCCGTCGACCTCAGCACGGGTGAGTCCAGTGGGTGTGCTCACGTTGACGAGGGTCTCACGAGTGCGCCCCTCGGCTCGCTCAGACGCGAACGGGGGCTCACATCAGCGCCGCGCCAGCACCGTTCGCGGCATCCTCGAGGTCGAGGATCACGCCGTCGGCAGCCGTGGCCGCCTTCTCATGACGCGCGCTGAGGTGCCTGTTCGGCCAGGGAATTCCGCGACGGCCTCGGAGCCGACCATCGGCTTGCTCCTTGACCGTTGCGAGCATGGCGGCGTCGATGGTGGGGGTGACAGTGGTGTTCCATTCTCGCAGCGTGGCTCTACTCAGCTCGCCTGGTCGCCATTGACGTCCGTGGCCAGCACGACGTCGACATCGACATCGATCTGCTCGTCGGGTTCAGAGAATCCGGTCGATTCCCGTCCGACGATCCGGTAGTCGGCCAGCACCTGCCGCGGCGGCAGGCGACCTCTCTTCTCCTGGATGCGCTCGAGCAGCATATCGACGGCAACGTGCGCGATCTGGTCGCGTCCAGGTTCCACGCTCGACAAGGAGGGCACAGAGAATCGCGATTCGTCGATGTTGTCAAAACCGATGACCGCGACGTCCTCCGGAACTCGTACGCCCGCCTCGCCGAGGGCCCGAAGTGCACCGAGGCCGAGCGTGTCGTTCAGCGTAAAGACCGCATCGAACGGGGTGCCTTCCTCGATCAGGCGCCGCATGGCGCCCGCGCCGTTCTCGCGGTGCCACGGGGCAGCGACTCTCACCAGGGATGGATCGTGTGGCAGCCCGGCCGCCTCGAGTGCCTCTCGATACCCCCGGACACGCAGGTTGGCCGAGCGGATGTCGTCTTGATTGAGGGGGTGGGCGCCGATGACCGCGATGCGCCGTCTGCCGATCGAAATGAGATGGTCGGTCGCGGCTCGAGCCGACTCCACGTTGTGCATGGTCACGTGATCTGTGGGCCCCCCGAACATGCGCTCGCCCAGAAGCACGAGCGGGAATCCGACATTGAGCAAGTCGACGTCGTCCTGGCCAAGTCGTTCCGGGCTAAACAGCACTCCATCGGTCAACCCCAGGCGCTTGCCGGTGAGCACCGCCAACTCGCCCTCGCGGGTCGCTCCGGTCTGGTCGATAAGTACTCCGACATTCCGCCGCGCCGCGACCCTGATGATGGCGTCGGCCAGCTCGGCGAAGTAGTTCTGGCGGAGTTCAGGAATGGCGAGTCCGATCATTCCCGTCCTCCCGGAGCGGAGTCCGCGGGCAGAGAGGTTCGGGTGGTAGTCGAGTTCGGCGATCGCCGCCAGAACCCGTTCGCGTGTGGTCGTTCGCACGTGCGGGTAGTCGTTGACTACGTTCGACACGGTCTTGATCGAGACGCCCGCGACCCGGGCGACGTCATGCAGTGTCGCCGCCACGCGGCTCCCCTCTCTTCGTTGTCTCACCCTGCCCGGCGAGAAGTCGGTGCGGCCTCTGTGCTTGCCCTTCACCCGCCGCGGTCCACCTGATGGGTGAGAGGTGCGCTTGACACCGCCGCTCAGGTTAGCAATAGTCGTCGTACAACGTTGCAAGTACAACGTTGCATATCGAATGGGACCCCCAATATGCGGCAGGGCTGACACAGGCCTGACCGCGCGCTCCAAGGCTCGATTGCACCCATAGAGATGCCCGCATCCGAAAGGAATCGATCAGTGAAGATCAATAAAGTCCTCGCAGCCATGGCGACCCTCATCGTCGCAGGCTCCCTTGCCGCCTGTTCAGGTGGCGGGGGGTCAGCGACCAGTCACGGCAGCTGCACTAACAAGATCACCAAGACCAGCGCCCCCGTCGTGACGATGTGGGCGTGGTACCCGAACATGAAGCTGGTGATCGACAACTTCAACAAGGCGCACGACGATGTCCAGGTCTGCTGGACCAACGTTGGGGGTGGTAAACCCGAGTACGACAAGTTCCAGACCGCCATCACTGCGGGCAAGGGAGCGCCGGATGTCGTCATGGTTGAGGCCGACCACATTCCGAGCTACCAGATTCAGGGCGCACTCGTCGACATGACCAAATATGGCGCCAACGACCTGAAGAAGAACTTCAGTGCGGGAGCGTGGAAAGACGTTTCGGTCGGGTCGGGCGTTTACGGCGCCCCGATCGACGGCGGCCCGATGGCGATGATCTATCGCAAGGACGTCTTCGCCAAGTACGGCATCAGCACCCCTCCCACCACGTGGGCGGAGTTCCAAGATGACGCGCAGGCGGTCAAGGATGCCGGCGGCCCGGTCTTCGCAGACTTCGCCGCCAACGCGGCTGCTCCTCTGGTTGCCCTCGAGTCGCAGGCCGGCGCCAAGCCGTTCACCTACGACTCGGCTCACCCGAAGTCGATCGCGATCAATCTCAACGACGCCGCCTCGAAAAAGGTCCTCGACTACTGGGCGGGCCTCTCGGCGAAGGGCCTCGTCGGCACGGCGGATCAGTTCACCCCCGACTACATCTCAGGGGTGATTGCGGGCGACTATGCCACATACATCTCGGCCGCGTGGGCACCTGGATACCTTCAGGGCGCCGGTGTCGGTAAGGGTGCTGACGCGGACGTCTGGGCCACGGCGCCCCTGCCCCAGTGGGACAAGAGCAAGCCGGTCCAGGTGAACTGGGGAGGTTCGGCATTCTCGGTCACCAGCCAGGCAAAAGACCCGAAGCTCGCGTCTGAAGTCGCCCTCGGCGTGTACGCAGACGACGCATCTCTGACCGACGGCTGGAAGACTCAGACGATCTTCCCGCTGAACGTCAACGCGCTGAGCAGTTCGGCCTTCGTCGACCTCAAGTCGGACTTCTTCGGTGGACAGCAGGCGAACAAGGAGGTCTACATCCCGGCGGCCAATGGCTACAAAGGTCTGACGTACACCCCCTTCCAGCAATACTTCTACGATGCGTTCACCAAGCAGATCAAGGCCATCAACGATGGAACCTCGACCGGCTCGCAGGCGGCTGATGCACTTCAGGCCGACGTCGCCGGGTACGCGAAAGACCAGGGATTCACGGTCAAATAGTTTGACCAGGTGGGCCGGTCCGAACGCGGACCGGCCCACCGCCGTTCCTCACCATCCCTGAATCCAGGAGAAACCATGACCACGACAGTTGCGCGGCGCCGGGCAACGGCCGTCCGTCGCGGGCGGCCATCGACAACCCGCAGACAGAACCTCACCGGATGGCTGTTCGTCGGTCCGTTCACCATCGTGTTTCTCGCGATGCTGGTGGCACCACTCGGCTTCGCCCTGTATCTCAGCCTGTTTCAGAAGGGGATCATCGGCGGCACCAAGTTCGTGTTCCTCGGCAACTACGCCAAAGCATTCACCGACCCGGACTTTCTGAACGGCGTCGGATTCGTGATCCGATTCTCACTCGTGCTGATCCCGCTGCAAATGGCGATCTCGCTGGCGATCGCCCTACTTCTCGACGTCGTCACTACCCGCTTCGCACGCTTCGCACGTCTCATGATCTTTCTGCCGTACGCCATTCCGGCGGTGATCGGCGCACTGATGTGGGGCTTCCTGTACAGCAAGAACTTCGGCCCGCTCTCGGACATTTTCGGAGCCTTCGGCGCGCAGGCGCCCGATTTCCTCGGCAGTCAGCTCATCTTCACTGCGCTGCTCAATGTGGTGACCTGGCAATGGGCAGGGTATTACATGATCATCCTGTACGCGGCGCTGCAGGGCATTGACCCGACGCTCTACGAGGCGGCGAAGATCGACGGCGCGTCGCAGTGGCAGATGGTTCTGCGCATCAAGATTCCCCTGATCGCCCCCGCCCTTGTGCTGATTCTCGTGTTCGCCCTCATCGGCACTTTGCAGTTCTTCAACGAGCCGCAGATCTTGCGCTATCTCGCAGCGGGCACGATCGGGCCGGACTTCACGCCCAACATGTATGCGTATCAGCAGGCGTTCGCGCTGGCCAACTACAACTACGGTTCGGCCATCTCGTTCGCACTGGGCGCCGTCGTGTTCGTCTTCGTCTACATCTTCTTGTTCGCGACACGCAAGCGAGGGGGCTTCCTATCATGAGCACCACCCGGGTCTCCCCTCGACCTTCGCGTTTGATCGCGCCGCAGCTGGTGCTGGCCGTCCTGGTCATCTATTTCTTGATCCCTTTCTGGTGGGTGATCGTCAACAGTTCGAAAGACGCACAGGCGCTCTTCGGCGGAAGCAACGCCCTGTGGTTCGGGGGCAACGTCGACTACCTGAACAACTTCGTTCAACTGTTCACCTATGACGGCGGCATCTACCTGACCTGGCTGGGCAACTCGGCGCTGTACGCCTTCTCGGGCGGTCTCGGCGCCACCCTCCTGGCGGTCTTGGCAGGCTACGGCCTGGCCAAGTATCGATTCGCGGGCCGCCGCATCGGCTTATCGGTGCTGCTCGGCGCCGTGATGGTGCCGACGACGGCTTTGGTGATCCCGACCTTCATCCTCTTTGCGCAGGTGGGGCTGGTGAATACCACCTGGTCGGTGATCCTTCCAACCCTCCTGAACCCGTTCGGCGTGTACCTGATGAATGTCTACGCCCGCGACTCGGTGCCCGACGAGTTGCTCGATGCCGCACGGGTCGACGGCGCCAGCGAGTTCCGCACCTTCTTGCAGGTCGCATTGCCCATGATGAGGCCGGCGATCGTAACCGTGCTGCTGTTGTCGGTGGTCTCGTCGTGGAACAACTACTTCCTGCCGCTGGCGATGCTGACGGACCCCGGGCTGTATCCCGTCACCGTCGGAATCGGCCAATGGCAGAGCATCGCCTCGGCCAACAACTCGGGCGGTGTCTCGCTGTGGAGCGTGATCATCCTCGGGTCGCTGGTGTCGGTCATCCCGCTGATCATCGCGTTCCTGTCGTTGCAGCGCTACTGGCGAGGGGGGCTTGCCATCGGCAGCCTCAAGTAGTCGGCCAGCTCCCGTCATCCACGACGACCACCCTTTGAGGAAACCCGTGATCGCTGCACATCTCACTATCGACCCGCACTTCGTCGTCGGGCCGGTCAACCGTCGGCTATTCGGCTCATTCGTAGAGCACCTGGGTCGATGCGTGTACGGCGGCATCTACGAGCCGACTCATCCTGATGCCGACGACGACGGGTTCCGCCGCGACGTCATTGCGCTCGTCAAAGAGCTCGGCGTCTCGACCATCCGTTACCCAGGCGGGAACTTCGTCTCGGGCTACCGCTGGGAAGACGGAGTCGGAGAACGCGCGGAGCGGCCGCGCCGCCTGGATCTCGCCTGGCACTCGCTCGAGACCAACGAGATCGGCCTTGACGAGTTCGCCCGCTGGCTGAAGAAGGTAGACGGCGAACTCATGTACGCCATCAACCTCGGAACGCGCGGGGTGCAGGAGGCACTCGATGTGCTCGAGTATGCGAACATCCCACGCGGCACGGAGTTGTCTGACCAGCGCATCGGGAACGGGGCCAACGACCCGTACAACATCCGCATGTGGTGCCTGGGCAACGAGATGGACGGTCCGTGGCAGCTCGGCCATGGCACGCCGCGCGCATACGGAAGATTGGCGATGAAGACGGCCCGCGCGATGAGGCAGTTGGACCCGGGACTCGAGCTCGTGGTCTGCGGCAGTTCGAGTGCGCAGATGCCCCTGTTCGGAACGTGGGAGCGCATCGTGCTCGACGAGACCTACGACGAGGTCGACTTCATCTCGTGCCACGCCTATTACGAGCCGATCGAGGGCGACTACTCCAGCTTCCTCGCGTCGGCAGCGAACATGGACCGCTTCATCGAGTCGGTGATCGCAACCGCCGACCATGTCAAGGCGGTCAGGCACAGCGACAAGACCATCAACATCTCGTTCGACGAATGGAACGTCTGGTACCACTCACGTTACGCAGATGTCGACCGGATCACCGACCCGCAGGAGTGGCCGGTCGCTCCGCGACTGCTCGAGGACGTGTATTCGGTTGTGGATGCGGTGGTATTCGGCAACCTCCTGATCTCGCTCATCCGTCACGCGGATCGGGTCACCGCGGCCAGTCTCGCCCAGTTGGTCAACGTGATCGCGCCGATCATGACCGAGTTGGGAGGAGCAGCCTGGCGGCAGACGACCTATTTTCCCTTCGCACTGACGTCGCGCCTGGCTCGAGGGGTCAGCCTCGAACTCAAGCTCGACTGCCCAACGTACGAATCGCCGCAGCATGGCACGGTCGGTGTTGTCGACGCGGTGGCCACCCATGACGAGGAGTCCGGAGCCACGGCGGTCTTCCTGGTCAACCGCAGCCTCGATGAGGCCGTCGAGTTCACGGTGGATGTCACCCTGCTCGGCGCGGTGTCTCTCGGTTCTGCCGACAGCCTGTACGACGCCGACATGCATGCAGCGAATACGGTGTCCGATCCCGAGCGAGTCGGGCTCACTCCGAACGAGACGGGGCGCCTCGTCGACGGCGAACTGCACATCGTCTTGCCGCCGGTCTCGTGGACGGCGGTCACGCTGCGCTAGCGCGCGCCCGCCGGTGCGACTCAGCGGGAGCGATGCTTCCCCAGCACCGTCCGCGCCTGCACGAGCACCGGGCTGTCCACCATCCGGCCCTCAAAGCGAAAGACTCCGGGGTTCGACTCGGCCGCGCGCAGCACGCGCTCGGCCCAGGCGATCTCGTCGGGCGTGGGGGCGTAACCGACGCGGATCACGGCGACCTGCGAGGGATGGATGCAGGCGGTCCCGGCGAACCCGACGGCCGCGGCATCTTCGACTTCGGCCTTCAATCCGTCGAGGTCGGCGATGTCGAGATGCACGGTGTCGATCGCGGCCTTGCCCGCGGCAGCGGCGGCGATCAGCACCCGCGAGCGGGCGTAGCGGGCGACTTCGCGGTAGGAACCGTCCGCGTAGCGGCTTGAGCGTCCACCGATGGCGCCCACCAAATCTTCGGCTCCCCACATCAGAGCGACGACATGCGGCACGGCGGCGATCGCTCCGGCGTTCTCGACCCCGGCGGGCGTCTCGCACAGGGCGATGACCTTGAAATCGGTGAGCGCATCCAGCTGCTGCGGAGTCTCGGTTTTGGCGAGCATGACCGTGCGGTAGTCCGACGTCCGCAGGGCGGCCACATCGAACTGGAAATCGGGCGTGCCGGCTGGGTTGACCCGGACGATGGTGCGACTCGGGTCGAGGTGCGAGGCGAGAACCGACTCGCGCGCCGACGCCCGCTTATCTGGCGACACGGCATCCTCAAGGTCGATGATGACCGAGTCGGCCGCATCGGCCGCCTTGCCGTACCGATCGGGCCGGTCGGCCGGGCAGAACAGCAGCGCAGGGCCGAGCATCATTTCTCCGAGGCCGGCTTGAGCAGCATCAGCGTGCTGCGCACCGCGACGCACACCGTCTCGCCGCGCTGGTTGCGCATGGTGTGCTCGAAGGTCGCGATGCCCTGACCTGGGCGGCTCTTCGACTCGCGCTTGTCGGTCACGACGGTCGACGCCGCGAGGGTGTCGCCGACGCGCACGGGCGCCGGAAACCGGACGTCAGAGAAGCCCAGGTTCGCCACGATCGTGCCTTGCGTCAACTGCGCGACCGACAGCCCGACGAGCGTCGACAGGGTGAACATGCTGTTGACCAGGCGCTCGCCGAACTCTGTGCCCTCGCTGCCGACGGCATCGAGGTGCAGTGCCTGGGTGTTCATGGTCAGGGTGGTGAACAGGATGTTGTCGGCCTCAGAGACTGTTCGCCGCGGGCGGTGCTCGTAGACGACGTCGGTCTCGAGTTCGTCGAAGTAGAGACCGCGCTGAACGATGGATTTCGTCATTCGGCTACTCCCTCGATCGTCGCCAGCAGCTGCCCTCGCTCCACATGATCCCCGATTGCGGCATCCAATCGCGCAATTCCCGCGCTCGGAGCTTTCAGCACGTGCTCCATCTTCATCGCCTCGACGATGAGAAGCGGCTGCTCGGCCTCGACCAGATCACCGGATGCCACCAGCACGGCGACCACGGAACCCGGCATCGGCGAACTGATCGTCGGCACCGCAACCGCGTCGCCGTTGGTGCGGCGCTCGGGAGGCAGGTCGCGCAGACGCCAGGTGACCTCGCTCAGGGCGAACTCGACGACATTGCCGAATGCCCAGTGAACCGCGGAGCGCCCGACCCCGCCCACAGACACGAACGAGGTCGCCTCGTCGGTCGATACCACGGATGCCGCGGCGGCCTCGCCGCCATCCACGGTCACCACCGCGGCGGCGGGGGTGCCCGACACCGTGACCATCCGCACCCTGGGGTCGTCGTCGCCTCGCCCCTCGACCGCCATCCGGTAGCTCAGCGGTGCAGGTTCACCGAGCCGCCACCCGCTCGGTCGACCCCACACCGAGTCACTCGCCGAAGCCCACCGCGCGGCAAACAGCAGCAGCGCCGCCGTGGCGTACACCGAGTCGTCGGGCCGCGCGAACTGCAGTGACCCGAGTTCGCGGCCGATCAACTCGGTGTCCATCGTTGCCGACGCGACCTGGGGCAGACCGAGAAGCAGGTGCAAGAACTCGACGTTGGTGGTGACACCGAGCACGGCCGTCTCGTCGAGCGAGCGGCGCAGCAGGGCGATCGCGGCATCCCGATCCGGAGCCCAGGCGATCACCTTGGCAAGCATCGGGTCGTAGTCGCTCGAGACCCGCAACCCGGGGAGCAGGGCGCTGTCGACGCGCACGCCCGCACCCGACGGCTCGCGCAGCACCTGCACGCGCCCGCCGGTCGGCAAGAAGTCGGTCATCGGGTCTTCGGCGTAGACGCGCGCCTCGATCGCGTGCCCCGTGAAAACCACGTCCGACTGCGACAGTCCCAGCGGTTCGCCGACGGCAACGCGCAGCTGCAGCTCGACCAGATCGAGCCCGGTGATCGCCTCGGTCACCGGATGCTCCACCTGCAGCCGCGTGTTCATCTCCATGAAGAAGAATTCGTCTGGCGCGTCGTTCGACACGATGAACTCGACGGTGCCGGCGCCGGAATACGAGACCGAGCGAGCCGTCTCGCATGCGGCTTCGCCGAGGCGCTCACGGGTCTCGGCAGAGATGATCGCGCTCGGGGCCTCTTCGATGACCTTCTGGTGGCGACGCTGCAGCGTGCAATCGCGCTCGCCGAGATGGATGACGTGGCCGTGCCGATCGGCCATCACCTGCACCTCGATGTGGCGGGGCGAGCTGAGGTAGCGCTCGAGCAGCAGGGTGTCGTCGCCGAAGCTGGCGGCGGCCTCGCGACGCGCGGCGGCCAGAGCGGGCGCGAGCTCGTCGGCCGCGGCCACCACGTGCATGCCCTTGCCGCCTCCACCCGCCGACGGCTTGATGAGCAGCGGATAGCCCACGCCAGCCGCCGCGGCGATTAGCTGTTCGTCGGTCATTCCGGGCTCGCCGGCACCCGGCACGGTCGGCACACCGCGTGCGTTCACGGCAGCCTTCGCCGCGATCTTGTCGCCCATCACGCGGATGGCCTCGCTCGACGGGCCGATGAACACGACGCCCGCGCGCTCGCATGCCCCGGCGAACAGGTGGTTCTCGGCGAGGAATCCGTAGCCGGGGTGGATGGCGTCGGCGCCGGTCCGCTCCGCGGCCGCCAGCACCTCGTCGATGCTCAGGTAGCTGCTCACGCTCACGGCCACGTCGGCCAACAGCACGTGGCGAGCCGCGGCATCCACCTCGGTGTAGATCGCGATCGACCGGATGCCGAGGCGGCGCAGCGTGCCGATGATGCGGCAGGCGATCTCGCCACGGTTGGCGATGAGAACGCTTGAGAACATGGCGCCTACATCCGGAAGACGCCGTAGCCGACGTCCTCCATCGGGGCGCGCATGCAGACATCGATGGCCAAGCCGAGCACCTCGCGGGTGCGCGCCGGGTCGATGACGCCGTCATCCCACAGTCGGGCGGTGGAGTAGTACGGGTTGCCCTGAGCCTCGAACTGCTCGAGCACCGGGGCCTGGAACTCGGCCTCCTCCTCGGCCGACCAGCTGCCGCCATCGTCTTCGACCTGCTGGCGGCGGATCGTCGACAGCACGGATGCCGCCTGCTGCCCGCCCATCACCGAGACCCGGGCGCCCGGCCACAGCCACAAGAAGCGCGGCGAGTATGCGCGGCCGCACATCGAGTAGGTGCCGGCACCGAACGATCCGCCAACGACGACGGTGAACTTCGGCACGCGGGCGCAGGCCACCGCGTTCACCATCTTGGCGCCGTGCTTGGCGATGCCGCCCACCTCGTATTCGCGGCCGACCATGAAACCCGCGATGTTCTGCAAGAAGATCAGCGGGATGCCGCGCTGATCGCACAGTTCGATGAAGTGCGCGCCCTTGAGCGCGGACTCCGAGAACAGCACGCCGTTGTTCGCGACGACGCCGACCGGATGCCCGAACAGCCGCGCGAATCCGGTCACCAGGGTGGTTCCGTACTCCTGCTTGAACTCGAGGAACGAGCCGCCGTCGACGACTCGGCGGATGATCTCGTGCGCGTCGTACGGCGTCGAGAGGCTGACCGGCACGACGTCGGCCAACTCGTCGGTGGGGCGCTCGGGCGCAACGGCCTCGTCGGGTACATACGGCAACTCGGCTGTCGCCGGCAGGGTCGCGACGATGTCGCGAAGGATCTGCAACGCGTGGTGGTCGTCTTCGGCCAGATGATCGACCACGCCCGAGAGCCGTGCGTGGGTCACGCCGCCACCCAGGTCCTCGGCGCTGACCACCTCGCCGGTTGCGGCCTTCACCAGGGGAGGGCCGCCCAGAAAGATCGTCCCCTGGTTGCGCACAATCACCGTCTGATCGCTCATCGCCGGCACGTACGCTCCGCCGGCCGTGCTCGAGCCGAGCACCGCGGACAACTGCGGGATGCCGGCCCGCGACATCCTCGCCTGGTTGTAGAAGATGCGCCCGAAGTGGTCGCGATCGGGAAAGACCTCGTCTTGCCGGGGCAGGAACGCGCCGCCCGAGTCGACCAGATACAGGCACGGCAGGCGGTTCTCGAGCGCGATCTCTTGGGCGCGCAGGTGCTTCTTGACCGTCATCGGGTAGTAGGTGCCGCCCTTGACGGTCGCGTCGTTCGCCACGACCATCACGTGCCGACCGTGGACCAGCCCGACACCGGCGACGACCCCGGCCGAAGGGCTCTCGTTGTCGTACATATCCCAGGCGGCAAGCGGTGCCACCTCGATGAAGGGGCTTCCCGGATCGAGCAGCGCGCTCACGCGTTCACGGGCCAGCAGTTTGCCGCGAGTTCGGTGCCGCTCGCGCGACTTCTCGGTCCCTCCGAGGGAGGCGAGGGCCGTGCGCTCATGCAGCTCGCGCACCAGGTCGCGATAGCTCGTCGTCGCCATGGTCTGCTCTCGGTTATCTCATGCGTGTCTTCGAACCCAGATCGGTTAGTGAACGCTAACTGAAATCAGGCTAACGATCGTGGATCGCATTGTCTAGCACCTAACATGGGCGCATGCCCAGCACCTGGAGAGCGACGCAGAAGGCCAGTCGCCGCTCGGCCTACCTCGCCGCAGCGGCGACCTTGTTCGCGGCTCGCAGCTATGCAGAGGTGACGATCGGCGACCTGGGCGAGGCCGCAGGCGTGAGCGGGCCAGCGCTCTACAAGCACTTCGCCAACAAAGAGGCGGTGCTGGTCGAGTTGCTGGTGGCGGTCAGCCAGCGCCTGCTCGGGGCGGCTCAAGAGATCGTGGCCGACGACGCTCCTGCGGCCGTGAAGCTGCGCCGACTCGTGGCATTCCACACCGATTTTGCGCTGCAAGAGAGCGACACCATCCTCATTCAGGGCCGTGATCTAGGCCTCCTGCCTCCCGAGGCGAGCCGACGCGTCCGCTCGCTGCAGCGTGCATACCTCGAGCAGTGGCGTGCTGTGCTCGCGCAGGTACGACCGGAGTGGGATCGCGACGAGTGCGAGTTGCGGCTGCAGGGGGTGTTCGGGCTTCTCAACTCGACTGCCTTCAGCGCCGGCCACATCGCCTCGCGTCCCAAGAGCGCGCACATCCTGGCGGGGATGGCCATGTCGTGTCTGACAGCAGACGCGCAGCCGTGATCCTTGCTTGGCCGTGCCCGAGGGCATACAGTGAATCCGGTTAGCGAGCAATAACCGAAGCGAAAGCGGTGAGCAGATGAGCGGCACTACGACCAGCGCGGCGGCTGTCGATCTCCCGTCCGAGTACCAAGACCTGCAAGCATCAGTTCGCGACTTCGCGAATGAGGTCGTCGCACCCGTCTCGGCGCGGCACGACGAGGAGCATTCCTTTCCGTACGAGGTCGTCACGGGCATGGCTCAGATGGGGCTGTTCGGGCTGCCATTTCCCGAGGAGTACGACGGGATGGGCGCCGACTACTTCGCGCACTGCCTCGTGCTCGAAGAACTCGCCAAGGTCGACCAGAGCGTCGCCATCACTCTCGAGGCCGGCGTCTCGCTGGGCGCGATGCCTGTCTTTCTGTTCGGCACAGAGGCGCAGAAGCAGGAGTGGCTGCCCCGACTGGCGCGCGGCGAAGCCCTCGCCGCATTCGGCCTCACCGAGCCCGGCGGCGGCAGCGACGCCGGAGGCACGCGCACCCGCGCCGTGCTCGACGCCGACGCCGGCGAGTGGGTCATCAACGGCAGCAAGCAGTTCATCACCAACTCGGGTACCGACATCACGGAGCTGATCACCGCCACGGCGGTCACCGGCGAGAAGGACGGCCGCAAAGAGATCAGCAGCTTTCTGATCCCGAGCGGCACTCCCGGTCTCACCGTCGAGAAGGCGTACAACAAAGTCGGCTGGAACGCCTCAGACACCCATCCGCTCACCCTCAGCGATGTCCGCGTGCCCGACGAGAACATGCTCGGCGAGCGCGGGCGCGGCTTCGCCAACTTCCTGCGCATCCTCGATGAAGGCCGCATCGCGATCGCGGCGATGGCGGTCGGCGCGGCGCAGGGCTGCGTCGACGCCAGCGTGAAGTACGCGAAGGAGCGCGAGGCGTTCGGCAGCCCGATCGCTGCCTATCAGGGCATCAGCTTCAAGATCGCACGGATGGAGGCGAGGGCTCACGCAGCGCGCCTTGCCTACTACCGCGCGGCCCAGTTGATGCTCGCGGGGCGCTCGTTCAAGAAGGAGGCGGCGATCGCCAAGCTCGTCGCCGGCGAGGCCGCTATGGACAACGCCCGCGACGCGACCCAGGTCTTCGGCGGCTACGGCTTCATGAACGAGTTCGTCGTCGCTCGGCACTACCGCGACTCGAAAATCCTCGAGATCGGCGAGGGCACGACCGAGGTGCAGTTGATGCTCGTGGCACGCGAGCTCGGCCTCTAGGCGACCGCCCCAGCCCTCGGGAGCCCCTACCCCTCGGGCTTCGCCAGCAGTTCGGCCAGCACCGACGCCTCGTTCCGGGGCGACTTCGCGCCGTAAAGCAGTGTCGTCTTCGGGTGCTCGGCGACGAGCGACCGCAACTGCTCGAGCGCGGGATTCGTTGCGAGCTCCGCGAGATAGCGTCGCGTGAACTCGGCGAACCGGTCATCGCGGTGGTCGTACCAGACCCGCAACTCGGCGCTCGGCGCGACCTCCTTCAGCCAGAGGTCCAATGCCGCGCGCTCGTGCGAGACGCCGCGCGGCCAGAGCCGGTCGACAAGCACTCGGAAGCCGTCGGCGCCGGCCGCGGGCTCATAGATGCGCTTGGCGACGACGGTCGAGGCGGCGGTGCTCACGCCGTTACCAGGCTCCCGCGGGTGCCTTCACGACCTTCACCGGGGTGTAGTGCCAGTGCGCGCCGTTGGCGTAGTGGCCGGTCGCCCATCCCGAATACCAGATGGCGTACTCGATCTCTGCGGTCGGTGCGTTGGCGTCGAACTTGCTGGCAACGCTCGAGAACATCGGCCGCCGCAGGTTCGCCGCCAGGTATTGGGCGGCGATCACCAGGTTGCCGTACGTGCCGGTGCCGCCGCCTCCGCCTGAGCCGAGGCCGTTGTTGAGCGGATTGTTGCGATTCCACCAGTCGTCAGCGCCGTTCTCCTGACGCATCCATCTGGTCATCACGGTCACGTTGGCATCGGTCATGGGAAAGCCGCCGTCGAGCAGCACGAGTTTGGCCCAGTCGTAGTTGGTGCCACCGTTGACCAGGGTCTGGATGCCGGGGGTCGCTGAGAACCCGTCACGAGCGATCTCGGTCGCCGGGTTGCCGACGCTCTGCGCGGTCGGTGTGACGTCGAGTCTCTGGGCGTGCGCCGAGATGTACCCCTGCAGCACGCTCGGCTGGGTCGGCGGCGCGACAGAGAGGATCGCGGTCAGCGAGAACGCCGTGACGGCGGCACCGATCACGACATGCGTGGGATGAAAAGTCATAGGGCTGCTTGTCCTGGCCAACGCGCCGGTTCGACCTGTTCGAACCGACGTGCCCGGAGGCGAGTCGATGTCTAGGGTACCAAAGGTCCTCCGAATGGGCTGAATCCGGCGAAACCCTCCCCCACTCCGGGGGGCGGATTACCGTTTTCGGGGCGATTCGGGACTTTGTGCCTTGCTTCGAGTCGTTCGGCAGCGTAGCTTTCGAATCACGGCACCGCTCCGGGGGGAGGGGCGTCGAGCTGAGCTTGGTCCGGGGGGACTTGACCATGAAACGTACTGTTGTTTTGGGCACCGTTTTTGCGACGGTGCTTGTTCTCGCTCTTCCATTCGTCGGAGGAGGGGGTCCATCGTTCTTGACGCCCGCGCAAGCGGCCGAGACCTCGTTCGATGGCACGCCCGTCGCGTCGACCTCTGCGGTCGTCGGCGGGGCTGTCACCCACGTGGATGCCGCTGCCGCTGTCACCGGCGTCGCCGTGCCGACCTCGACCGTCGTCTCCATCGTGAAGCCGGCCGCCGCACTCACCTCGGACAGCGAGCATGTGGCCCAGAAGCCCGTGCCGAAGCCCATCGTGGTTGCGCCGACGGCAGCAGGCCGTGCCAACGCGGGAGCTACCCGCCGTCAGGCGCTACAGGCTGCTGGCCTCTCGTGCCCCGGGCAGGGCGGCGGCGGCGGCAGCGCCCCCGGCATCTCCGACTCGCAGGGCTCCGGCATGATCACGGGCACGACGACCGGCGACATCCAGTCGTTCTCGTCGACGTTCAATGCGATCCGCGCCCAGAACTGCCTCGACTCGATCCCGGCAGGCAACTTCCGCTACGACGCCTGCATGGAGCAGCGCCTGTTCTGGATGGCCGAAGACCCGAGTACCGACCCGAGCAGCGCGTGGGGCCACATGGGCTCGGTACGCAGCGACGGAGTTCCGTCGCGTGGCTGCGACGGCAACCTGGCCGGCGGCTCTGGCAACTCGGGCGCCACCGTCGCGAGCAAGTGGTGGGCGTCCTTGCCGCACCGACTCTCGCTGTACCGCCCGAGCTACTCCGGCAGCACCGCTGGTGTCTGCATCTACTTCGCCATGAGTCACGGTGGCGTTCCGAACGAGCCCTCGAGCTTCACCCGCGCCGCGGCGCGCTGGGGCGGCTGCTAGAGCGGCATCATCGACCCCGACGGGGCGCGCGGTTCTCAGCCCGCGCGCCCCGATCGGCTAACTTGGCAGCATGACTGACGGACTTCGCTGGGGCATCCTCGGCACAGGGGGCATCGCGGCCTCGATGGCCTCCGATCTGCTGCTCACCGGCCACACGGTGACCGCTGTCGGCTCTCGCACCCAGGCAGGTGCCGATGCCTTCGCGGCCACCCACGGCATCCCGAAAGCGCATCCGAGCTACGAGGCGCTCGTCGCGGATCCCGAGGTCGACGCGATCTACGTCGGCACGCCGCATCCGTATCACGCGGCCAATGCCACGCTCGCGCTCGAGGCGGGCAAGCACGTGCTGCTCGAGAAGCCGTTCACCATCAACGCTGCCGAGGCCCACGCGGTCGTCGATCTCGCCACTTCCAAGAAGCTCGTGGTGCTCGAGGCTATGTGGACCAGGTGGCTGCCGCACATGATCCGAATCCGCGAGCTGCTGGCCTCCGGTGCCCTCGGCGAGTTGCGGGCCCTCATCGTCGACCACGATCAGAAGATCTCGACCGACCCGCAGCACCGGCTGCAGAACCCGGACCTGGGGGGCGGCGCGCTGCTCGACCTCGGCATCTACCCGGTGTCATTCGCCTGGGACGTGTTCGGCGAGCCCTCGTCGGTCTACGCCCTCTCGAGCCCGACGCCAACCGGGGTCGACCAGAACGACGCGATCGTGCTCGGCTATTCGAGCGGAGCGAAAGCGGTCATCAACACCGTGCTGGACGCCGTTGGCCCCAACACCGCGGTCATCGTGGGCACGGAGGCCCGGATCGAGATCGACAGGACCTGGTACTTCCCGACTTCGTTCTCGCTGATCGGCCCCGATGGCACCGTGATCGAACGTTTCGAGCACGCGGTGCCGGGTCGCGGCATGCAGTTTCAGGCCGACGAACTGGAGCGACTGGTCGCGGCGGGCGAAATTGCGGGCACGATCCTGCCGCCGACGCAGACGGTGCGGATCATGGAGACGCTGGATGAGGTTCGTCGGCAGATCGGGCTGACCTACCCTGGCGAGTGACCACGGGCGGGTGACCCAGCGGTGGCTCGGCCTACGATGGTTTGGTGACCGATCAGCAGCCGATGTCTCGTCGAGAGGCTCGACAAGCAACTGCTACCCCTGCGCGTGGCGGCCTTCGCGCCATCTACCGCAAGCACCCGCTCGCCTGGCTGTTCGGAGCCCTCGGGCTCGTGTTCGTGCTGTTGGGCACCGGCGCCGTGTTCGCGGGAATGGCTGCGGCGTCTGCTCCTGTTGCGGCGCCGACGGCGACCGCGACGCCAGCCCCGCCGCGCCCGACTCCCACGGCGCTGCCGACGGCCAGCCGGCTGCGCACCTGCAGCGTGGGAGCCCAGGCTGCCGATCCTCGGCTCGTGACTCTGAGCGGCAGCGTGGTGCGCGCAGACACGGGCGAGGTGCTGTGGGATCACGGCGCATCCGTCGGCGTGACAACCGCGAGCACCTTGAAGCTGCTGATCGCCTCGGCCGCCGTCGCCGTACTCACCGCTGACCGCCAGATCGCCACCGACGTGGTCGACGGCAGCACGGCGGGCACCGTCGTCTTGGTCGGCCACGGCGATCCGACCCTGAGCGCGCTGCCCGCAGGTCAAGAGAGCGTGTACGCGGGCGCACCCAAGTTGAGCGACCTGGCTTCGCAGGTGGTCGCCGCGTATGCCACGCGGCATCCTGGCGTTCCGATCACGCAGGTGGTGCTCGACGCCAGCTACTGGGACCCGGCTGACAACTGGAACTCGAGCGTGAAGCAATCCGAGCGCACGCAGGGTTACCAGTCGCTGACCACGGCGCTGCAGGTGGATGGCGACCGTGCGAACCCGAAGGCTGAGACCAGCGCGCGCAGTACCGACCCGATCGGCAACGCGGGCGCGGCATTCGTCGCTGCGCTGAAAGACGCAGACCCGGGAGGCGTCGTCGACAACTCGGTGACGACCAGCTCGGGCAGCGCCATACTCGGGTCGGCGGCTCTTGGCGAGGTCAAGTCGCAGCCGGTGCGCACCCTGATCTCGCAGATGCTGTTGGTGAGCGACAACACGCTCGGCGAGATGCTCGCGCGCATCGTCTCAAAAGAGTCGGGATTCAACGGGACGTTCGCCTCGCTTCAGCAGGCGATTCCCGGCGCGTTGAACTCGGCATTCCAGATCCCGCCGGCGGGAATGAAGATCGCCGACGGCTCGGGCGAGAGCGCCAACAACCTGGTTCCCCCCGCGACCATGACCAGCCTGCTGCGCCTGATCCAGGCCGGGTCGCTCAATCTCGACGTGGTGCGGTCCGGGATGCCCGTCGCGGGCAAGCCGGGCAGCCTCGCAAGTCGATTCACCGGCGCGAACGCCGTCCTGCGTGGCAACGTGACGGCAAAAACTGGATGGATCGACACCGAATACTCGCTCGCTGGCTTCGTCACCGCGGCCGACGGCACCGTGCTGGTGTTCACCTTCGACGCGATCCGCCCGGGGATCAAGAGCAGCGCGATGGCGGGGCTCGACACCCTCACGACAGCCATCTACACCTGCGGCGACAACCTGTCGAACAACTAGCGATCGGTGCAGGCATCATGACTCGCGCACTTCTCATCATCGACGTGCAGAACGACTTCACCGAGGGCGGTGCGCTCGCGGTGCAAGGCGGTGACGCTGTGGCCGCGGGGATCACCTCGTACCTGCACGCGCATCCCGACCGCTACGACGTGGTGATTGCGTCGCGCGATTGGCACGATGCAGACAACTCGAACGGCGGACACTTCGCATCGGATGCCGAGCCCGACTTCGTCGACACCTGGCCGATTCACTGTGTGGCAGGCACGGTGGGCGCGCTGTACGACCCGGGTCTCGACGCGAGCCTGATCGACGTGCACGTGCTCAAGGGCCAGGGCAAGCCCGCGTACTCGATGTTCGAGGGCATCACAGACAGCGGCGACGACGTGGCGACCGTGCTCGACAAGCTGGCTGTGGATGGCGTCGATGTCGTCGGAATCGCCACCGACTACTGCGTGCGGGCGTCAGCCCTCGACGCCATCGCCTTGGGGCGTCACGTGCGCGTCGTCGACGATCTGATCGCCGGGGTCGCTCCCGAGTCGAGCGAGGCTGCCCTGCGTGAACTCGCAGCTGCCGGGGCAGATATCGAGTCATCCATCGGAAAGGACCTCAGGGCATGATCGCCAGACTGCTCCTCGTCGCGTGCGTAGTGATCGCCGTCGCCCTGTTCGTCGGTCTGATCCTCAAGGTCTTCTTCGGGGTCTTTTAGTTCGCTGCGTTCTGAGCCGGCAGGTCCGATCACACCAGCAGCTGGTGCTTCGCCAAGTCCTTGTAGAGCGGGGTCGAGGCGACCAGCTCGGAGTGCGTGCCGACCCCGACCACCGTGCCGTGGTCGAGCACGATGATCCGGTCGGAGTCGACGACCGTCGACAGCCGGTGCGCGATCACCAGCAGGGTGCGGTTCTCGGCCACCGCGTCGATGGCTTCGCGCAGCAGCTGCTCATTGAGTCCGTCGAGCGAGGCGGTCGCCTCATCGAGCAACAGGATCGGCGGTGCGGCAAGCAGCGCCCGCGCGATCGCCAGGCGCTGGCGCTCGCCGCCCGAGAGCATGACTCCCGACTCTCCCACCGGAGCGTCGAGACCCAGCTCGTTGCGCTCGAGAACCTCGTCGAGGTTGACGGAGTGCAACACGGCGACGCACTGCTCGTCCGTGGCATCCGGCGAACTCAGGGTGAGGTTGTCACGCAGGGTGCCGGCCAGCACCGGGGCGTCCTGCTCGACGTAGCCGATCTGGCCGCGCAGCGTCTCGCGCGGGATGCCTCGCACGTCGATGCCGCCGAGACGGACGACGCCGGCTGTCGGGTCGTAGAAGCGCTCGATCAGCGCGAGGATCGTGCTCTTGCCCGCGCCGCTCGGGCCAACCAGGGCTACACGCGAACCGCGCGGCACCTCGAAGCTCACCCCGTGCAGCACTTCGAGATCTCGCGGAGGCAGCGCGTCTTCTCCGACGGCGGCAGCGATCGCCTTCTCTCGCTCGGTCTTGTGGGCGGCCTCTGGGTATCGAAAGTGAACATCATCGAAGGTGATAGCGGCATCCGTCGTCACGGGCGCTGCCGGCTCGAGCGCGGCGTCGTGCTCGTCTTCGCTGGGGATCCCGATGATCTCTTGGATGCGGCCAAGCGCCCCGAGGGCCTGGTTGACCGAGGTGAGCGCCCCGAAGGCCTGACCGAGGGGCATGATCATCATGAACAGGAACAGGATGAACGCCACCAGGTTCGCGATGGTGATCGCGCCGCTCGCCACCCGGTATCCGCCGACGCCGAGCACGACGAGCAGCGAGACCTGCAGCGCGATCGCGCTAAGCGGCACGATCAGCGACGAAATCTTGGCGACCCGAACGCCGGCGTGATACGCGCCGACGGCATCCTCGACCACCGCGTCGGTCTCTCGGGTCGTGGCGTTCGAGGCACGGACGGTGCGGATCGCGCTGATCGAGCGCTCCACCGCGGCCGCCAGGTCGCCCACCTTCTCTTGCTGCTGCCGGCTGGCCGTGCGCACGCGTCCCGAGAGCAGGACGACCGCGACGACCGACAGCGCGATCACGGCGACCGTGAGCCCGAGCAGCACCGGGTCGATGACGAGCATGGCGATGAGGGCACCGACGAAGAGCACGGCTCCGCCGATCGCGTCGAACAGCCCCTGCGTGACGACGGCGTAGAGCAGGGTCGAGTCGGAGCCGACCCGCGACACGAGATCGCCGGTACGCCGCTGGTCGAACTCGGCGATCGGGAGCCGCAGCATCCGCTGAACCAGCTGGCGTCGTGCCGACAGCACAACGCTCGTTCCGGTGCGCTGCAGCAGATAGTGCTGGATGCCGCTGATCACGGCCGAGGCGAGCACCAGGGCGACCAGCGCCCAGACCAGCATCCCGAGGCCCTGCCCCTTCTGCACGAAGCCGATCACCTGGCTGACCAGCAGCGGCTGCAGCAGCGAGGCGCCAGCACCGACCAGGCTGAGGGCGACGACGACCGCGAGCACGCCGCGGTGCTCGGTCAGATAGGGCAGCAGCTGGCGAAAGCTGGCGCGCGGTCCGTCGTCCGCCTTGCCGCGACCGAACAGGCCACGACGGCCGTCGCGGGCGGGAGGGCGGGAGGTGCTGCTGGCGGTGGTCACCCTCTCACGGTACTTCGGCTCGGCGCGCTGCTCGTACTCCCGGCGGATGCCTGAGGTTCGCGCTCGTCGGGGGTCTCCCTTAGGGTCGAATCCGTGCCATCTTCTGTGATCGAAGCCGTCGACCTCGTCAAGACCTACCAAACGACGAACGCCGTCGACGGCATCTCGTTCCAGGTCGCGCCTGGCGAATCCTTCGGTCTGCTCGGACCCAATGGGGCAGGCAAGTCGACGACGATGCGGATGGTCGGCGCGGTATCGACCCGCACGAGCGGCAGCCTCACCATCCTCGGCATGGATCCGAACGAGCACGGCCCCGAGATCCGCTCGCAGCTGGGCGTTGTTCCGCAACAGGACAACCTCGACACCGAGTTGCGGGTGCGCGAGAACCTGCTGGTCTATGGGCGCTACTTCGGCATCCCGCGCGCGGTCGTTGCGAAGCGCGCAGACGAGTTGCTCGAGTTCGCCCAACTGAGCGACAGGGCCAAGGCGAAGGTCGATGATCTCTCGGGCGGCATGAAGCGGCGCCTCACGATCGCGCGGGCGCTGGTGAACGAGCCTCGCCTCCTGCTGCTCGACGAGCCGACCACCGGGCTTGACCCGCAGGCCAGGCACCTCTTGTGGGATCGCCTCTTCCGGCTGAAGGAGCAGGGCACCACCCTGCTGCTGACGACGCACTACATGGACGAGGCCGAGCAGCTCTGCGACCGGCTCGTCGTCGTTGACAAGGGCAAGATCATGGCCGAGGGATCGCCCGCCTCGCTCATCAAGGAGTACTCGACGCGAGAGGTGGTCGAGCTGCGCTTCGGGTCGGAGAAGAACAAGCGGGCCGCCACCACTCTGGCGGGCGTCGGTGACCGCATCGAGGTGCTGCCAGACCGAGTGCTCATCTACGCGCACGACGGAGAGGCCGCCCTCGCCGAGGCGATTCACCGCAAGTTGGAGCCGATCACCAGCCTGGTGCGCCGCTCGAGCCTGGAAGACGTGTTCTTGCGACTGACCGGTCGGAGTCTGATCGAATGAGCGCGATCGAGACCCCGCTGAAAATGGCGGGCGGGTCAGCCGTCAACTTCTCCAAGTCGCGGCGGTTCGGCGCGTGGTACGTCGCCGAGCACGAGTTGCGTCGCGTCCCGACATACAAGTGGTCGATGCTGACGACCGCGATCGGCTCGCCGCTTCTCTACCTGCTGGCGTTCGGGGTCGGGCTGGCGACGCTCATCAAGACAGGAGGCACCGCAGGAATCGACGGCGTCTCGTACGCCCAGTTCGTGATCCCCGCCTTCTTGTGCGCAGGGGCCGTGGGAACGGCAACGGAGGAGTTCACCTTCGGCGTGCTGCTCGGCTTCAAGTGGAACGAGACCTACCTCGGAATGAACGCCGGGCCGATCACTCCGCGGCAGATCGCCGGTGGCCACATCCTGTTCACCATCCTGCGCATGACGGTCACCTCTGGCATCTTCCTGGTGATCGCGATGGCGTTCGGCGCGATCCGGTTTCCGCAGGGGCTGCTCGTGCTGCCGATCGCGGTGCTTGGCGGACTGGCGTTTGGCATCCCGATCGCGGCCTACTCGACGACCATTCGTGAAGATCGGGGCCAGTTCGCGGTGATCGGCCGCACCGTCGTGCTGCCCATGACCCTGTTCAGCGGCACCGTCTTTCCGATCACTCAGCTGCCGATCTGGTTGCAATGGATCGGCTGGATCTCGCCGCTCTGGCACAGCACCCAGCTCGCACGAGACGCCGCATACGGCCACGTCGAGCCGGGATGGCTCACGCTCGTGCACGTCGTGGTGCTGGTCGCCCTGGTCGCGGTCGGCGCGTTCATCCAGGTGCGTCTCACGGTGAAGAGGCTGAACCGATGACCACGCAGCAGAGCCTGCCGCAGGCGGCGGCCAGAGCGAGGCAGCGGTCAGGCGGCGTGGGCTCGCTCTACTCTGGCGAGTTCGGCGCCGTCATCGGGCGCGGCCTGCGCGCCACCAAGAGTTCCAACTGGATCGTCGTGCTCTCGGGCTTCTTCGAGCCGATCTTCTACCTGCTCTCACTCGGCCTCGGCCTCGGCTCGTACATCGGCGCCGTGCACGACGGGAGCCACCTCATCCCGTATGCGGCGTATATCGCGCCCGGGCTGCTGGCGGTGTCGGCCATGAACGGCGCGATCTACGACTCCACCTGGAACGTGTTCTTCAAGATGCATTTCGGCAAGCTCTACGAGGGGATGCTGGCCACCAGTCTCGGCCCGCTCGACGTTGCGCTTGGCGAGATCCTGCTCGCGCTGCTGCGCGGCGGCCTCTATGCGGTCGGCTTCCTGATCGTGATGCAGGTGCTGGGTCTCAACCTCGCGTGGACGGCGCTGCTCGCCCTGCCCGCCGTGCTGCTCATCGCCTTCGGATTCGCCAGCCTCGGAATGGCGATCACCAGCTACCTGAAGACGTTCCAGCAGATGGACTGGATCAACTTCGCCCTGCTGCCGATGTTCCTGCTGTCTGCGACCTTCTACCCGCTGAGCGTGTACCCGGTGCCGATCCAGTGGTTCATCCAGGCACTCCCGTTGTGGCAGGCCGTCGATATGCTGCGGCAACTCACCACGGGCTATATCGAGCCCTCGATGGGCATCCATCTCCTGTACTACGCCGTGCTCATCGCCTTCGGTCTGATGTTCACGACCAGGCGGTTGCGAGCCCTGTTCCTCGACTGAGCCCATTTGTTCGCCGGTCCCAACCCGGCAAACCCGCTCCGCGCGCCGTACACGCCGCCGCGCTTCGCTGGCGACACCGCGGTCTGGGCTAGTGGGCGTCGCAATATGCGGCCACCGCGTCGTAGACGACGACGGCCTGCGCCGGCGTCACCTTCTGCGTCGCCACATAGGTGGCGAGGAACGCCGCGCGGTAGGTGACGTTATGGAACCCGTTGTCGATGGCCTCGCCTTCGCGGCAGGTCTTCGCCATCGAGGACTCCGCGTTGACAGCTACCCGTTGAAGCTGCGCGTCGTCGGCACCCTGTGCGACGGCTTGCTCAAGCGTCTCACCCTTCGGCGCGAGGACGGCCTCGAGGAGGTCGTACTCGGTCTGTGTCAAGCCGTGAAAGACGACGGGGTCGCCCTGGCCGCTCGCGCTCGCACCGGATGACGGTGGCGCCACCCCTGCGGGCGCCGTCGCGCTCGTCGCCTGCGGCGCCCGTGTCACGGCCCTTACCCCGTTGATCACCCCGGCGACCACCGAGAGCGCAACGAGCGTGAGCACGGTAATGATCGCGATCCGCGCCGGGGCGGGCAACGTGCGCTTGGGGAGGGCTGCCCAGACTTGAGCGTCGGCCGCGACGCTCGGCGGCGGGCCGAACGGGGACGGCGATTGTGCGGGCGACGGGGACGGTACTGGCGCGGGTGCGGGCGACGGTGCGGGCGCGGCCACAACGGTCGGGAACAGCGCGATCCAGCGGCCGTAGTAGTCGTTCGCCCAGGTCGCGTTCGTCAACAGGGTGGAGGCATCCTCATCGCTGATCGACAGGCCGATGCCGGGCCGCTGCGCGGGATCCCGCAGCGCCGCGACGAACTGTTCGAAGCTCGGATGCATCGCCTGAAATCCCCCCAAATCCGTCCCACTCCGGACTCTCTCTCAGAGTATTCCTTCCTTTCGGAAAGAAACGACCCGAGTTCAGGGGTGAATCTCTGGGGCTACCGAGCGGCTTTGAGTTCGCGCAGCGTGACCGCCGTCGCGAGCGCTGCCTCGGCTGCGCGACCGCCGACGTCTTCTTTCGAGCCGGGCAGGCCGGCTCGGTCGAGGCCCTGCTGCTCGTCATCCACGGTGAGCACGCCGAAGCCGACCGGCTTGCCGGTGTCGAGGGCCACGCGGGTCAGGCCGTCCGATGCGGCGGCCGCGACGAAGTCGAAATGGGGAGTCTCGCCGCGCACGATCACGCCGAGGGCGACCACTGCATCCGCCCCCGCCTCGAGCGCGGCCTTCGACATCAATGGCAGTTCGAAGCTGCCAGCCACCTGGATGATCGACACCTCGGCGCCGCTGGCGTCAAGCACGCGGCGCGCCCCGGCCAGAAGCCCATCGGCGATCTGGTTGTGCCACAGACCCGAGACGATCGTGATCTTCATGCCGGTGCCGTCGGTGTCGAGAGTTGGCAGCCCCTCTCCGCTCATCGCGCTGTCCGCCCCTGTGCCTCGAACGCATCGTCGATGCGCGCATCCAGCACCTCATGGGTGGGCAGCGCGTGCCCCATGCGGTCGCGCTTGGCGTCGAGATACCCCTCGTTGTACTCGCCAACGCCAACCACGAGCGGAACCAACTCGGTCACCGTGACACCCCGTTCGCGCAACTGCCGCGCCTTCTCGGGGTTGTTCGTGAGCAGCCGAACGCTCGAGATGCCGAGGTCTTTGAGGATGCCGTACGCAGCCCCGTAGTCGCGCGCGTCAGCAGGCAGACCCAGTGCGATGTTCGCGTCGAGGGTGTCGAACCCGTCCTCTTGGAGCCGGTACGCCCGCAGCTTGTTGATCAGGCCGATGCCGCGGCCCTCGTGACCGCGCAGGTAGATGACGACGCCGCCCTCCTGCTCGATGGTGTCGAGAGCCGCCTGCAACTGCGGACCGCACTCGCACTTGAGAGAGCCGAACGCCTCGCCGGTCAGGCACTCCGAGTGCACGCGGATCAGGGTGCCATTGGTCGGATTGCCCGAGATCCAGGCGACGTGATCGGCGCCGGTCGAGCGGTCGCGGTATGCCCGCACGCGGAACACGCCGTGCTGCGTTGGCACATTGGTCTCGACCTCGAAGGTGACGCGCGACGACTCCGGCACCTCGACGACCGCGCGCGGGTCGGCCTCGCAGCGCTTCTCCTCCATGAACAGCAGCAGCGACTCGATGGTGATCACCGGCACGCCTTCGCGCTCGCCCAAGGCGATGAGCCCTGGCAGTCGTTCCATCTCGCCGTCGTCTGCCACGATCTCTGAGATCGCCGCCACCGGGGTGAGCCCGGCGAGCTTGAGCAGATCGACCGCCGCCTCGGTGTGGCCGTCGCGCTCCCGCACGCCGCCATCCACTGCGCGCAGCGGCATGATGTGACCCGGCCGGGTCAGCCGCCCTGGCTCGGCGGTCGGGTCGGCGAGCACGCGCAGAGTGTGGGCGCGGTCGCTGGCACTGATGCCGGTGCTGAGGCGATCTGCGGCATCCACGCTGACGGTGTATGCGGTGCCGCGCGGATCTTCGTTGTGCTCGACCATGGGCGGCAGGTCGAGCCGGTCGGCGATCTCGTTGGTCATCGGAGCGCAGATGAATCCCGAGGTGTGCTTCACCATCCAGGCCACCCACTCCTGGCTCGCCGACTCGGCGGCGATGATCACATCGCCCTCGTTCTCGCGGCCCTCGTCGTCGGCGACGATGATCGGCTTGCCCGCCCTGAGTGCTTCGAGGGCGACCGGGATATTGGCGAGACTCATGCGCGTGCTCCTTCGGTGATGCGTGCTGGCGTTGCGTGTTCGGTTGCGTGCTCCACGGCGAGCAGGCGCTCGACGTGCCGGGCGAGAATGTCGGTTTCGAGGTTGACGGAGTCCCCGGCCTTCTTGCCGCCGAGGGTGGTTGCCGCCAGGGTTTCGGGAATCAGCGACACCTCAAACCACTGCGCCTTCTCGGTGGCGTCACTCACGGCCGAGACCGTCAGTGAGATGCCGTCGATCGCGATGGAGCCCTTGCGGGTGACGAGCGCGCTCAGCTCGGCGGGGAGGGCGAGACGCACGACGCGCCAGGCGGCGCCGTCGGCTGTCGAGAGGATCTTGGTGGTGCCATCGACGTGACCCTGCACGATGTGGCCGCCGAGGCGATCTCCGAGGGATGCGGCGCGCTCGATGTTGACGCGATCACCTGCCGCAAGGCTGCCGACGGTGCTGGCCGCGATCGACTCGGCCATGACATCCGCCGTGAACCAGTCGTCGCCCTGGGCGACCACGGTGAGGCAGACGCCGCTGACCGAAATCGAGTCGCCGTGGTGCGCGTCGGAGGCGGCGAGAGGCGCGCGCACAGTGACCCGCGCCGAGTCGCCGTTCGGCTCCCAGGCGGTGACCTCGCCGAGCTCTTCGATGATGCCGGTGAACATTCAGTTCTCCTTGTTCGGGACGTCAGGGGTGGCGATCAGGTGCAGGTCGTCGCCGAGCTGCTCGATCGCGGTGAGGCGCAGCCGGATGGCCTGACCGATGGTTGGGATGCCAAGCTCACCCAGGGCGAGCCGGTCGCCGCCCAGCAGGGCCGGGGCAAGGTAGATCGAGAACTGGTCGGCGTAACCTGCTGCGACGATCGCACTGGCCAGGGTCGGGCCGCCCTCCACATAGACGCGGCGGAGTCCGCGCGCATCGAGGTCGGCGAGGATCGCCGTGAGATCGCGACTGCGGGTCTCGATGAGGCCGGCCGGATGCTGTCGCAGCGCTGCGTCATCCGGAATCGCACGTTCGCCCACGACCACCGGGACGGGCTGGTGCGGCATCAGCTCACCGGCGTCGCCTCGAGCCGTGAGACTCGGGTCGTCGGCCAGCACCGTTCCGGTCCCAACCAGGATCGCGTCGCTGGCCTCACGCTCTTCGTGAACCCGCTGCCGCGAGGCGGTGCCGGTGATCCACTGGCTGCTGCCATCGGATGCGGCTGCCCGCCCGTCGAGCGTCGACGCCCACTTCACGGTGACCCACGGGCGATTGCGCGCGACAGCGGTGAGCCACGGATGCAGGAGCGTTGCAACTTCGTCGGCGAGCACTCCGCTCCGAACCTCGACGCCGCCCGCGCGCAGGTGGTCCGCTCCTCCGCGGGACCGCTGCCCGGGATCGGAGATTGCGTACACCAGGCGCGCGACTCCGGCGTCGAGGAGCGCGACCGAGCACGGACCGGTGCGGCCGGTGTGGTTGCAGGGCTCGAGGGTGACGACGGCGGTCAGGCCTGCGGCATCCGGGCGCCCGTCGGCGGTGATGGGAAGGTGGGAGAGGGCGTCGACCTCGGCGTGCGGGGTTCCGGCGCCATGATGCCAGCCCTCGGCCACGATCTCGCCCGCCGCGTTGACCAGGACGCACCCGACCTGCGGGTTGCCACCCGTGATCGGACCCTGCGCGGCAAGCTCGAGCGCGCGACGCATGAAAGCGTCGTACTCGTAGCCAGCCAGCTGGTCGCTCTTGCTCATCCGGTCCTCAGGTCTCGTGGTCGAGACGGGTTCCGGGGGTTGCCGAGCGTGGCATCATTTCCATTCGAGCCCGAGGGCTCGGTCGGAAATGCGTGCTTCCTCCCATCCGGACTTTAACCGTCGGTCCCGGAATTCCACCGGGTCGGCTCCCCTCAACCATCGAGCGGAGTTCGCGGACTATCACCGCCGGCTCGGATTTTCACCGACCCCGGAGCACGTGCTTCGTTACCCAGGATACAACGCGCAGCCCCTCGGGCTATTCCCGCGGTTGCCATGCGTTTCGGTGGTGCGCTCGTCAAAGATTCAGGATGCCGTCGGTCTCGCGGTCGAAATGCGGCTCGATCGCATCCCGTCGTCCTGAATCTCTCACCACGTAAGCCGTCCCCAGGTCAGACCAGGCGGGCCGCGGTTCCACGCCGCGACAGGGATGCTCTGCCGATGGAGCACATGACGCGCGGTCAGTTGCTCGGTCTCGGTATGACCGACCGAACGATCCGTGCCAGCGTCGACGCAGGCACGCTGGTGCGCTTGCGCGCGGGTCACTACGCCGACGCAGCGCTGGTGGGGCTCGCCACCCGGGCCGTCAGCGCAGGCGGCCGACTTGCGTGCGTGTCAGAGTTGCGGCATCGCGGAGTCTGGGTGCTCGACGATGGCCAGCTGCACGTCCACGTGGCCCGAAATGCGTCGCGTCTTCCCGTAAGTGCTGCCCGCGCGCATTGGCGCCGTCTGGTCGCGCCCGCCGCCGCGGATCGCGCTCATGTCTCGCCTCTCGACGCGCTCGTCCAAGCCTTCGGTTGCCTCGGCCACGCCGCCTGGTTGGCCAGCGTAGACAGCGCGCTTCACCTCGGGGTGATCGGAATCGACGAGCTGGCCAAGCTGCGGGAGATGATTCCTGCGGCGTACCGCTGGCTGGTCGACGCGGCCGACCGACAGGCAGAATCCGGGTTGGAGACGATCGTCCGGCTCATTGCTCTCCAACTCGGATTCCGCGTCCGTCCCCAAGTCAGGGTGGCGGGCGTCGGGCGAGTCGATCTCGTCGTCGAAGGGTGGGTCGCGGTCGAGACTGACGGAACAGCGTTCCACGATGTCGCCATGAGTCCGGGCGACCGGAGGCGGGATGCGCGGCTCGCCGCACGCGGCATGACCGCGTTGCGACCCGGATACTCTCTCGTGGTTTTTGACCGCGTCACGGTGGCCCGGCAGCTGATTGGAGCGGTCGACGCGCATCGACGCGTCAAAGATTCAGGACGGCTCGCCGTTCGGGCGCGCCGAAGGTTGGCGGCGCTCGACCTGTCCTGAATCTTTGACGGGGCGGGAAGGCGTCGTGTCGCCGCGGGCAGCCCGCGACTCAGTGGCCCAGTAACGCCGGCACCTCGCTCAGGCTCCGGATGACGGGCACCCCCGCCGCGCGCGCCGTGGCCAGCTGCTCGTCCGAGGCCTCACCGGCGCGGTCGAGCCAGACCCCGAGAAGCCCGGCGGCGGAGGCGCCCAGCGCATCCGTGGCGAGCCGGTCGCCGATGTAGGCGGCTTCACCGGGCGCGACGCCAAAGACGTCGCAGGCACTGGCGAAGATCGCGGCAGCCGGTTTCGTGACCCCGACCGAACCACTCGCGATGGTGTGCTCGATACGTGCCAGCAGGCCTGTGCTGCGCAACTTAGCCGTCTGAAACGCGAGGTCGCCGTTGGTGATCAGCCCGATGTGCAGCGGGTCGGGCTCGGAGGTCAGGGCGTCGAGGCACGGCAGCGTGTCGTCGTGCAAAGCCCAGTTGTTCTCGTAGTGCACGACATAGCCGTCCCACCACGCTTCGGCCTCTGCGTCGGTTTCGAGCACCATTCCGTAGGGCGCGACGAACGAGCGCGCTCGCGCTCGACGCTGCCCGAGAAAGTCGAGTTCGCCTGCCAGGTAGCGGTGATAGTGCTCTTCTTCGAGTTCGTGCCAGCGGACACTCTCAGCCGGGATGTCGGCCCCACCCAGTGCACCGCCGAGAGCAGCTAGATGGGCGGCGAGCCCCCGGTCAACGGCCTCGCGGTGGGCGAACAGAGTGTCGTCGAGGTCGAACAGGGCGACCCGGATGCTCACCGCGCCGATTCAGGTGTCATGGCTCGTTGATGGACATGGTCACAAACACGCTGTCGAAGGTCGTGTTGGGCACCGACAAATCCCCGGCAAAGTGTTGCACCGCATAGATCTCAGCGGCCCCCTTCGACCAATGATCCGGGAGGCCAAGATTCGTGTCCACGACCGTGAACCCGTGGTTCTTGAGCCGTTTCGCCATCTCCTTCACGAAATCCGGCCCCATGCCGATGAAGTACGCCTGGACGGCGGGCGCCGGCTGCCCAAAACGGAACACGCACGACGCCGGGTAGCCCTTGGTCAGAGTCGGAAAGCCGGTCGGGCCACCAAAGTCAGATTGAGGGAGCTCGCTGACCGACCAGCCTTCGCCGATGCCTTCGCGGATGTTGCCGACCAATCCATACGGACACGGGAGCGCGTGGTGGACCAGGGGCGCCAAGTCTACCCCCGGCTGCTCGTGGGGCGGTCCTGAGCACGCCGAGAGAGCGAGCACGGCGACGGCGACGCCGATGGCGAGACGGGAACCCGCACGCCAACGAATCATGTGGCGAATGCTAGTCCCACCGCGCAGCGACGCCTAGACCGGCGCCCCTTCGCTGCTCACGACGGCCACCCACCCTGGGGAGCGTGGTCGTCGGTGCGCAACAGGCTCGCGAACCAACCGTCTCGTCGCTCATCCCGGTGCGGCAGAGCCTGACGTCGCTCGCCCTCGAAGCGGAATCCCGCCGATCGCGCAGCGCGGGCCGATGCGACGTTGCCGGCGACAGCGCACCAACTGATCCGAGTCAGATCGGCTCCCTCCGGCGCGAAACCGAACTCCACTACGGCGCGGATCGCCTCGGACATGATCCGGTTGCCCCGGTGCGGATGCCCCAGCCAGTAGCCGAGCTCAGCCGAGCCGATCGGCTCAGGCGTCAGCTCGATGACGCCGAGCAGGGGGGCGTCCTCGCGCCGGCGAATCGCCCACAGCATGGGAGCCTTCTGCGACCACGTAGCCCTCTGCCGTCTCGCGGATGTACGGAACGGGCACCGGCACATTCTGCTGCAGGATGGTGTCGTTGCAGTACTCGAGCACGCCGTCGGCATCCGTCGGCAGAACGGCGTCGAGCCGAAGGCGCTCGGTGGCGAGTTCGGTGACCATCAGACCCGCGGCAGAAAGCCGACGCGGTCGTAGATCCGCTTCAGCGTCTCGCTCGCGATGGCGTCGGCACGCTCGGCGTTGCCGGTCAGCACGCGATCCAGTTCGGCCGGATCGGCGAGCAACTCCAGCGCGTGGGCCCGGATCGGGCCGAAGGTGCCGACGACGACCTCCGCGAGACCGGATTTGAAGTCGCCGTAACCGTGGCCCGCGTACTCCTTCTCGATGTCGGGGATGGTACGACCGGTCAGCACCGAGTAGATGGTGAGCAGGTTTGAGATGCCGGGCTTGTTCGCCTCGTCGAAATGCACACTGCCGTCGCCGTCGGTCGTCGCCGACTTGATCTTCTTCGCGTTGGCGGCGGGGTCGTCGAGCATCCAGACGACGCCCTTCTCATTGGATGCCGACTTGCTCATCTTGTTCGTCGGTTCTTGCAGGTCGTAGATCTTCGCGGAGGCCTTCTGAATCTGCACCCCCGGAACCACGAAGGTCTCGCCGAACCGGGAGTTGAACCGCTGCGCCAGGTCGCGGGTCAGCTCGATGTGCTGGCGCTGGTCTTCGCCGACCGGCACGATCGCAGTGTCGTAGAGCAGCACGTCGGCGGCCTGCAGGATCGGATAGGTGAACAGCCCGACGCTCGCGGACTCGGTGCCCTGCTTCGCCGTCTTGTCCTTGAACTGGATCATCCGACTCGCCTCGCCGAAGCCGGTGATCGTGTTCAGCACCCAGGCCGCCTCGGCGTGGGCGGGCACCTGCGACTGCACGAACAGGATGGATGACGCGGGGTCGATCCCCGCCGCGATGTACTGGGCCGCCGTGCGGCGCGTCGCCTCGCGAAGCTTGGCCGGATCCTGCGCCACCGTGATGGCGTGCAGGTCGACGACGCAGAAGATCGCGTCGTACTCGGCTTGCAGTTGCTTCCACTGCAGCAGCGCGCCGATGTAGTTGCCCGCGTGCAGCGAGTCGGCAGAGGGTTGCATGCCCGAGAACAGTCGGGGCTTGGTCATGGGTGTTGTCCGTTCGATGAAAAAGCTTCAGATGTTGTAGTCGACGACGACGGGAGCGTGGTCGGACCATCGTTCGCTGTAGCTCGCCGCGCGATCCACGGAGTACGACCGGGCGAGAGCCGCGAGCTCGGGCGTCGCGAGTTGGTAGTCGATGCGCCATCCGGTGTCGGTGTCGAATGCCTGACCGCGGCTCGACCACCAGGTGTACGGGCCGGGCACCTCGCCCGCGAACTTGCGGCCGAGGTCAACCCAGCCGAGCCCGGCGCCCGCGTTGTATGCCGGGTCGTCTTCTGCGCCGAGGATGCGGTCGAAGTATGCGCGCTCGTCAGGCAAGAACCCGGCGCGCTTCACGTTGCCCTTCCAGTTCTTGATGTCGAGCGTGCGATGCCCGACGTTGAGGTCGCCCATGATGACCGCGAGCGAATTGTGGGCGGTGAGTTCGGGTAGACGAGCCACCATCGCATCCAAGAACTTGTACTTCTCGACCTGCTTGGGAGTGCCGTCTTCGCCGGAGTGCACGTAGACCGAGACAACCGTGATGATCGTGTCGTCGACCTCGTAGTCGGCTTCGAGCCAGCGGCCTGCACTGTCGAAGTCCTGCGCGCCGAACTCGACCCGATGGATTTCGGCGCGGCTGCGACTCGCGATCGCCACCCCCGCGCGCCCCTTGGCCGTCGCCGCGTCGTGCAGCACGTTCCACTCGGGGCCCAACAGCCCGGTCACGTCGTCGGTCTCGGCGCGCACCTCTTGCAGGCACAGGATGTCGACATTGCGTCCGTCGAGCCACACGCCCATGCCGTTGCGGTACGCGGCGCGCACGCCATTCACGTTCACCGAGGCGATGCGGAGCGGGCGGGACATGCTGGCAATGCTATCGAGGGGCGGAGACAGGCTTCGATCGATGACGGTTGAACAACCGGTCGAACCAACTCGGCTCCTGTTCCGGCTCTGGTTCGCTCGCCGCCACCAGTTCGCGTGCGTTGGCGAGCCGCTGGGCTGCGACGCGCGGATCGATCACAATGCCGGCATCCTCGAGGCCGGTGGCGATCCAGGATGCCGCGATCAGGATGATCTGGCAGGCCAGATTGAAGAACAGCAGAAGGCCGGCGAGCACCGCGAACGACGCGATGAGGGGATTGTTCGTCGCCCCACCGAGCAGCAGCGACCCCAAGGTTTTCAGTGCGCCGAGCCCGATGGCCCCGAGCACCGCGCCCGCCCACAGCCGCTTGCGTGGGATCGTGATGGCCGCCAGCAGGCGATACAGCGCGGAGAGCACCACCGCGTCGAGCAGGAACATCACACCGAGCGTGACGACGCGGCTCAGCACGGTGGCGATGACCGACTTCGCGTGGATGCCGACCAGGCCGAGCAGAAAGCTGGTGGCACTCGTGCCGGCAACCGACAGAACGGCGGAGACGATCAGGACGGCCCCGAGTCCGACGCCCAGCACCAGGTCGCGCACCTTCAGCAGTGCAAAGTTGGCGGCGGGGGATGGCAGCTCGAACATGGTGCGGACGGCATCCCGGGCCGAGCCCAACCAGCCGAGCGCTGAGAACAGCAGGCCGACCAGGGCGATCGCGCCCGTCCAACCGAAGATGCCGGCCGAGAGCAGGGTGCTCGCCTTGATGGCTCCGCCGCTGTGACCGGTGTCGATCAGGCCGGGAATCGCGTTGTTGAGGGCGGTGACGATCGCGTCCTGGGCGGCCAGGTTGCCGCTGATCACGAGTCCGGCGATCGAGAAGGCGACCCAGAGCGCAGCGAAGACGGCGAACAGGCCTCGAAAGGCGAGGCCGCTGGCGAGGATCGGGCCGCGCACCTGCGAATAGTGCAGAAAGACGCGCACGGGTTTGAGCGATTGCGCCCACGTCACGCGGGCTTTGATCCAGGTCACCAAGGGGTTGGGAGCCTTCGCGGGGGCGGCCATGCCTCCACCCTAGGGTTCGAGGTGTCGCATTAGGCTGACCCGATACTCAACCCCCGAGAGCTCTCAGGTAGACCGAGAGCTTCGACGTCGAAGGGTGGCCGGCGAGATGACGCACGGTGCTTCTGAACTGCACGGCGTCGGAGTTGGCCGCGGGCTCGCAATCGGCACGGTGCTGACGATGCCGGAGCCGCTTGCCGACCCCGTCGAAGGCTCGCACACCGGCAACGCTGCCGCCGAACGGGCCGCGGTTGCTCGTGCGGTGGAATCCGTGGCCGCCGAGCTGCACGACCGTGCCGACCGGGCGGACGGCGCGGGCAGAGCGATCATCGAGACCGCGATCCAGATGGCTCGGGATCCGGTGCTGGCCGCGAATGTCAACGCACGCATCGATGCCGGCACGAGTGGCGAGCGGGCGGTGTTCGAGGCGTTCCGCTCCTTTCGGGAGCAACTGATCGCCGTCGGCGGACTCACGGCCGAACGGGCGACCGACCTCGGCGATGTCGCCCATCGGGTCATCGCAGCCCTGCGCGGCGTGCCGGTGCCGGGCGTCCCCGAGTCGGATGCCCCGTTCATCCTGTTCGCCCGAGACCTCGCCCCTGCCGACACCGCACTGCTCGACCTGCGCAAGGTGCTGGGGATCATCACGCGCGAGGGCGGGCCGACCAGCCACACCGCGATCCTGGCTCGGGCCCAGGCCATCCCGGCGATCGTCGGAATCGGGGCCGATGCCGCCGTCGCCGAGGGGACGCGCGTGGTTCTGGATGCGGCATCCGGAACCGTGACGGTCGCCCCGAGCGACGCCCAGGTTGCGGATGCCGAGAAGCGCATCGCAGACCGGGCAGCTCAGCCCGCGGCACCGATCGCCGACGGCGCGCTCGCCGACGGAACGAAGATCCCGCTGCTCGCCAACCTGGGATCGCCCCGCGATGCCGCGAAGGCGCTGGAGCTGGGGGCCGAGGGCGTCGGGCTGTTCCGCACCGAGTTCCTCTTTCTCGACGAGCAGACCGCGCCGAGCGTCGCCGATCAGCAGGCTCAGTACAGCGAACTGCTGTCGCACTTCGCGGGCAAGAAGGTGGTGGTTCGCGTACTCGACGCCTGCGCCGATAAGCCACTCGCCTTTCTCAGCGACGCCCACGAAGAGAACCCGGCGCTCGGACTTCGCGGCCTGCGCGCGCTGCGCAACAATCAGCAGGTTCTGACCGACCAGTTGCTGGCGCTGAGGAATGCGCGAGACGAGACGGATGCGGATCTCTGGGTGATGGCCCCCATGGTCGCCGATGTCGGCGAGACCAAGTACTTCGTCGATTTCGCCAAAGAGCTCGGCCTGAAGACGGTGGGCGTGATGGCCGAGGTGCCGTCACTGGCGCTGATGGCTCCACAGGTGCTCGCAATCGCCGACTTCGTCAGCATCGGCACGAACGACCTGACCCAGTACACGATGGCTGCCGACCGCATGCTCGGCAGCGTCGCGTCGTATCAGGACCCCTGGCATCCCGCGGTACTGCGCCTGGTGAAGATGCTCGGGGATGCCGGCGCCGCGGCAGGCAAGTCCGTGGGCATCTGCGGCGAGGCAGCTGCCGACCCGGACCTTGCTGTCGTTCTGGTCGGACTCGGGGCCACCACCCTCTCGATGACCCCGGCCGCGTTGGCTGATGTGCGCGCCGAACTGGCGGGTGTGACGCTCGAGCAAGCACGGTTGAAAGCCGTGTCGGCACTGGCCGCTGAGTCGGCCGAGGGAGCACGCCGGGCGGCTGCGGCGGTCTGACCTGCGGCAGCGCTCCAAAGTTCTTGCCGGCGCCGTAACCTTTTCGATCGGCCCAACGATTACTCGAGGGAGCACATCGGTCGGGGGACCGCTGACTCGCGACATCCGGATCGGGTCCGGATGGAGCCCGGGGGAGCGTCTGCTCCCCCGCGGCGCTTGCGACACCGCTTCGTGCACTTCCCTCTGCACGAGGCGGTGTCGCTGCGTCGAGACATCCCAAAACATCGTGGACGTCGGCGTAACTTCCGTGGTCAGACGAGCGATTACCAGAATGAGCGCGCGCTACTAGAGGGGCATGGCGCTCGAACCTTGTTCGGATCAGGAACCGAGTCGGTCGGGGAGGGTCCCGCCATAGCGCGGGACCGCCCCACCGAGTCCCATGACCCCCCGTTGGGGTTGTCGCCAGAGGAGACACGCCGTGCCACGCTGTCTGCCATGCTCTCGGACGCGAGTGCGCAAGGTGGCACCTCGGCGGATCGGTTCACTGCGGCCTATCGCGAGCTTTCGCCGCGCGTTCTCGGGTACCTGCGCAGCCACGGGGTCGACGACCCAGAAGCCGCGACCAACGACGTCTTTCTGGCCCTTCATCGCCGCTTCGAGTCCGTCGAGGGTGGAGCTGATGGGGTGCGCACCTTGACCTTCTCAATCGCTCACGCGCGCCTGGTGGATTTTCACCGCGCCCAGGCTCGGCACCCGCGACAGGTGCCCTTCGAGCCCGAACACGATCCACGCCACACGGACTCGGCAGAAGACACCGCGATCGACGCTGTCGGCGGAGGTGCCATGACCCTGCTGTCGCGGCTGGGCGACGACCAGCGACAGGTGGTCAGCCTGCGCGTGATCGCCGGACTCTCTCTGGAAGACACGGCCAAGGTGATGGATCGCAGCGTCGGCTCCATCAAGCAGCTTCAGCGCCGAGGGCTCGAGTCGCTGCGCTCCCTGCTGGCTCGGGAGGAGATCGATGTCTGACCTCATCGACGTGCTGCTTGCCGAGAGCGAGTTGCCGAACGACCGCGAACTGCGCGATCTTCTCAACGAGATCGAGCGCGAGGCGACAGCGGTGCGGCCGATGCCGTCTGCTGCGCTCTCGACCCTGCTGAGCTCGGGTCGCCCTCGCAGGGTCGCTGGTCGAGGCGCGATCATCACCGGCGTGGTGGTCATCGGCGTACTCGGGCTTGGCGCGGGCGCCGCAGCCGCGAGCCCCGATGTCCGATCAGGCATCGGTGCGGGAGTCGCGGCCATCGCTCATCTGTTCGATCCCGCGGCGGCTGCAGCACCCGCGGGTCAGATCGGGGAGGTCACTCCGTTGCCGGGGTCGAGCGGCTCACCAGAACCGTCGACGTCCGCCAGCCCGGCGCCCTCCGAGGCACCCTCGACGCCAGCGACCCCACCGCCCTCTGAGGCGCCCTCGACGACGACATCGACATCCGACGACTCGACCTCGGGCACTGACAGCGACGGCAGCGACGGCAAGGGCAACGGCAAGTCCAGCGACGGCAAGGGCGACGGCAAGTCCAGCGACGGCAAGGGCGACGGCAAGGGCGACGGCAAGGGCAAATAGAGCGGCCACGGCGACCGCAAGGGTCAGGGCAACGGGGGTCCGGCACCCGCAAAGTAACGCCGCGATAGTGTCGGAACGCGGCCAGACCGTCGGCCGCGAGCACCGACACTTCGGAGGCCACGATGCAGAGGTTCGAGGGGCGGGTCGCGCTCATCACAGGAGCGAGCCGCGGGATCGGCTTGGCTATCGCCGAGCGGATCGTCGCCGAGGGCGGCTCGGTGATCATCACCGCGCGCAAGCAAGAGGCTCTGGATGCTGCGGTCGCGAGCCTCGGCCCCAACGCCGTCGGCGTGGCCGGTCGTGCCGACGATGCCGAGCACCGAGCCGCGGTCTACGCGCTGATTCAGGACCGCTTCGGGCACCTCGATCATTTGGTCAACAATGCAGGGATCAATCCGGCCTACGGCCCGCTCGCCGACGTCGGGGTCGACGTCATGCGCAAGACCCTCGAGGTCAACGTGATCGCCACCCTCGAGTGGGCGCGCGATGCCCGGTCGACCGGCTTGCTCGGGCAGGGCGGGTCGATCGTGAATATCTCGTCCATTTCGGGGATGTCGGCAGCACCCGGCATTGGCTTCTACGGCGTCTCGAAGGGCGCCTTGATCACGCTCACCCTGCAGCAGGCGGCCGAATTCGCCCCTGGCATCCGGGTCAACGCGGTCGCCCCCGCCGTCATCAAGACGGATTTCGCCAAGGCTCTCTACGAGGGTCACGAGGCCGAGGCGGCGGCGTGGTACCCGCTGAAGCGCCTGGGCGAGCCGGCCGACGTGGCCGGGCCGGTCGCGTTCCTGCTTTCGGACGACGCGGCGTGGATCACCGGGCAGACGATCGTGATCGACGGCGGTGCGTCGATGGGGTCGATTGGCTAGTCGGGGGCTTGCGTATAGGAACCTATGTTCCTATGGTGAGACTATGTCGAGTCGACCCGTCGGACGCCTGCTTGAGTTGGAGTACCGCATTCTCGAACTGGCAGCCTCCGCTCAGACCCCCGATCGCACCGTCTACGGCTTCCAGCTGGCTCGCGAACTGGCCGATGGCAGCACGAACTCACTGATCGGTCACGGCACCCTCTACAAGGCCCTCGGTCGGCTGAGCACCATGGGCATGCTCGAATGGACTTGGGAGGCCGACGCCGTCAGCGAGAGCGCTGGCCGGCCGCGTCGCCGCTTGTACGCCATCACGGGGGAGGGCGAGGTCGCCCTTCGCTCACGGCCAACCGCGCCCCGTGTTGTCTCAACTCGACCGGTGACCGCGTGAGCGCGAATCGGCCGCGTCGCCTCATGATGGCTCGCGCTCGGGTCATGCGATGGGTGGAGTTCTACACGCGAGGACTTCCCGACGAGGTGGCGACTGGACGTCGCGAGGAGCTGCTCGCCGACCTGCACGACCAGTCCGCCGAGGCGGACGAGCTTGGCGTCGCGCCGGCCCGAGTCGCCCGCCAGGTGACCGTGCGCGCGCTCAAGGGAGCGCCGGCCGATATCGCATGGCGCCGCGCCCAGTTGCGGCTGGCATCCTCAAGCGGTCCGATGCGGAGCGACGGCTTGTTCGGGGCCGCGATCGTCGGGGCCGCACTGATGACGCTGCTCGGGATCGTGACGCTGCTCCGCGGACTTCACGTCGGCACCGGCAGCCCTATTCTCTGGAGCACAGTACAGGCGTTCGTCGCGGTGGTGGTCGGCACCGCTACCGCGGGCTGTGCCCTGGTCATGATCGCGCGGCCACGGACTCGATTCCTTGGCGCCCTGTGGGCGGGAGGCGCCGCGCAGCTGCTCATCCTCTCCGGCCTTGAGGTGCTGACGCCGACCTCGACTGTTCTGGCGTTCGCGAGCGCGACCGAGCCCGCGTTGCGGACGTGTGCACTTGCCGCATCCGTGGGCGTCGGCCTGTTCTATCTCGCGATCGCTCTGGCGTGGATGCCGCCCCTCCGGAACGCGAAGGCCACCGAATGAGGCGCCGCCCGCTGGTGATCGCAATCGCCGTCCTGGGTGTCGCGATCGTGATCGGTGCGGGAGTCGTTGGCACCCGCGCCTATCTTGACGCGGTGAAGGCGGCAAGCCCTACGGGGCCGCACTCGTCGGTCGTCAGCGCCGCAACGGAGGTCGCGTACCGCCAGACCGTCTCGACCTGGCCGTTTGCCCTGCCGCCGGGCGAGGCGTTCCCGAAGACTCCGCCAAGCTACGTTGTCGTCGGGCAGGACACCGTGCGTCCCTTCGTCTCGTTCTTTTTCCTGTGCGCGTGGCAGCACCGCTATCTCCATGGGTCAGCCAGCCAGAAGAGCGTGGCTCTGACCAACATCGCGCAGTGGGAGCGGCTCCCCGCCTCGATCTCGAGCGCCGACAACAGCGACAACGTCTGGACTCACGACGTGCTTGTCCCGGCCATTCGAGGAGACGACGGGGCGATGAAGCGCCTCTACGAGGCGGACTGCCAGGGGCAGTCCTACGTCGATGTGGTGACCACTCCCGCTCATGGCTTGCCGATTGACAGGCCGCAACTGCAGCCCGTGTCGACAGCATCCATCATCAATCCGTGCGCGAGCTATCCGACGACGGCGCCGTGCGATCCCGCCTTCGGGCCGAACCTCGCAATCGACCTGGGAACCCGCGACGGGGCACGGGGTACCGTCACGCTCGACGGTGCCGGAGTGCCGCGGTCATATCTCGTGGCCCATGGTGACACTTTCACCGCCGTCACCGACCGGTTTGGCGGGGCCAACCTCTGGGGGCTCAATTGCTATCGTCGCAGCGACACCACGCTTTACGCGGGGGACACCCTCAACCTTGACAAGTACACGGTGGCGACGGTCGGTACCGAGAACGGGTCGGTGGCGTCGCCCAAATCTACGACTGCCACGAACTGCCTCACCCAGTCCGCGGTTCCGCCCGAGCAGGTGACGCCCTGAGCAACTCGACGGCGACTCGGCGCCCGCCAGCGTTCTCGAAGCCGTGGTGGGCGCTCGCCGGCCGGCCACGCCCGTGGCTTCACGCGGCCGCGGCCTTCGTCATCGGCGCGGGTCTCTACGTTATGGCTCAGACGGCCACGGTTGGCGTCTTCTTTGGGGTACCCCAGTTGGTAGTCGCCCCGCTCCTCCTCGCGACGGCGGTCTTCGGACTCGCTGGCTGGCTGTTCTCGGGGCGGGCTGTCGGCGCGTGGTGGGCGCTGACCGTGTTGGTCTGGGCCCCCGGTTGCATCGCCGCCTTTGCCATCGGCACGTTGGCGCATGGCGGTCAGCTCGATCCCTCCGCCTGGTTCCCGCCCTTGCTGGGGGGTGTGCTCCCGACCCTGGTCACGCTGCTCGGGTACGCGGGGCCGACACGAGCCGCCTCGCTTGCGCTGATCACGGCGGCGGCCGTCGGAGGTGTCGTGATGGCGTCCGTGAGTGGGCACGCGAACGCCCTCGCCCATGCGCAACAGGGTTTCGGGTCCACGGTCAGGCCGATGGTGGCCACTGTCCCCGGATTCCACACGACACCTGAGATCGCACACGCAATTGGTGTCGACACCGTCGCCGTGGACTATCGACCTGCACCGGTCGATCCCATCGCCTTCAGCATCTTGACCGAAGCGAGTACCGGCCCGGTCTGCGGACAGAACCTCTACGATCAACGCGATATCGAGACCTCCTGCGTCAACGATGGAGAGGTCTGGGTGCGCAGCAACGCGCAGATCCATGAGGTGTCGCGCGTCATCCACGGACACCTCGTGCGGGTAGTCGGCCCGACGAGCACTCCCGAGTCGCTGTTGCGTCGCGTGCTGGCGGCAGCAGCTCCGATGAGCGACGGCGACTACGACAGCATGCTGCTCGACGACAACTGAGGTGCACGCATTCCCGGCTCGCGGGCTCAGCGCCCTAGCTCGGCCTTGCCCAGCGACATCCTGTGCACCTCGTCGGGTCCGTCGGCCAACCGCAGCGTCCGGGCCGCCGCCCACATCTCGGCCAATGGGGTGTCACCCGAAACCCCGCCCCCGCCGAACAGTTGGATCGCGTGATCGAGAATCCCTTCGACGGCCGACGGCACCGCGATCTTGATCGCCTGGATCTCGCTCATCGCGGCGCGATTGCCCGCGGTGTCCATCAACCAGGCCGTCTTGAGCACGAGCAGCCGCAGCGCCTCGAGTTGGACGCGCGCGTCGGCCGCCCACTCGCGCACGACGCCCTGCTCCGCCAGTGGCCGCCCGAACGCCACCCGGGTTGCAGCACGTGCGCGTACCAGGTCGAGCGCGCGCTCCGCCATCCCGAGCAGACGCATGCAGTGATGGATGCGCCCAGGGCCGAGCCTCGCCTGCGCCATTGCGAAGCCGCCGCCTTCTTCGCCGAGCAGATTGGCGACCGGTACCCGCACGTGATCGAACTCGATCTCGGCGTGGCCGCCGTGCTCTCGGTCGTCGTAGCCGAACACGGTGAGCGCGCGCACGACCGTCACTCCCGGGGTGTTTCGCGGCACGAGGACCATGCTCTGCTGCCGGTGCCGCTCGGCGGCAGGGTCGGTCTTGCCCATGAGGATGAAGAGCGCAGCATCCGGATTCATCGCACCGGTCGACCACCATTTGCGGCCGGTGATCACGTAAGAATCGCTGTCGCGCTCGATCACGGTCTCGATGTTCGTGGCATCCGACGACGCGACATCCGGCTCGGTCATGCAGAACGACGAGCGGATCCGCGCGTCGAGCAGCGGCTCGAGCCACTCGCTCTGCTGGGCGTCGGTGCCGAAGTCCGCCAGCAGCTCCATGTTGCCGGTGTCGGGCGCCGCGCAGTTCAGGGCGGCAGGCGCGAGGCGGATGCTGCGCCCGGTCAGCTCGGCGAGCGGCGCGTACTGCACGTTCGTGAGACCAGCGCCGCGACCCTGCCCATCTCCGCTGGCGGGCAGGAACAGGTTCCACAGCCCGCGAGCGCGAGCCGATGCACGCAACCGGCTCACAACGGCAGGCTCACTCCACACCCCGGGATTCGCTGCCAGCTCGGCCGCCAGTTCGGCCTCTGCCGGATACACCTCGGTCTCGAGAAACTCGGTGAGCACCCCGATCAGTTCGGTCGTGCGGGGGTCGTGGGCGAAGTTCATCTGCTCAGCCTGTCGCATCCAGCTGTCCGAGACCCCACTCTGCCAGCGGCACCACGAACGCCCCGACTTGTTCGAATCCCGGCCCGACGGTCTGGCCGTTGCTGAACCGCAGATGGATTCCCTCGAGGATCACCGCGAGCTTGTAGGCGGTGAACGCGCGATACCACCCGAGCGGCGGCACCGAGACGCCGACGACCGACGAGTAGGCGTCGACCAACTCGCCGAACTCGGGATACCCGGCTGCCGGGTCGACAGCACTCCCGCCGATGCCCGCGCCGCCGGTGACCTCGTTGAAGTCCCAGTACATGCTGAAGGTGCCCAGGTCGAGCAGCGAGTCGCCGATGGTCGCCATCTCCCAGTCGAGCACGGCAGCGATCCGGGTGCCGTCAGCGCTTTCGGGATGCACGATCGCGTTGTCGAGGCGGAAGTCTCCGTGCAGCAGCGAATCCCGCGTCGTCTCGGGTCGAGTCAATCCGAGCCGCTCCTGGAGCGTGTCGAGCTGCGCAACTTCGCGGCTGCGCGAGGCGTCGTACTGGGCTGCCCAGCGCCGCAGTTGTCGCTCGAGAAATCCGGTGGGTCGCCCGAAATCGGCCAGCCCTACCGAGCCGGGGTCGAGCTTGTGCAGCTCGCCGAGGGTCCGCGCGAGCTCGAGACTGGTTGCCCGAAGCGCGGCGGGCGAATGCCCCGGGTTGTCAGCCGGACGGGACAGGATCGGGCCGGCCACGAAGTCCATCAGGTAGAACGGCGTGCCGATGCCCGCTGTGCTGTCTGCGTCATCGAAGTAGGCGAGCGCGGTCGGAACCGGAACCGCGCTGTGGGCCAGCGCCGAGATGATCGTGAACTCGCGCTGCATGTCGTGAGCGGTGCTGAGCACGTGCCCGAGCGGCGGGCGACGCACCACGAGCGGCCGTGACGCGCCGTCGATGCGGTACGTCAGGTTGCTGAGTCCGCCGGCCAAGCGGGTCGCGGTCACCGGGCCGGCCGCGAGCTCGGGATGCGCGTGGCCCAGCCAGTCGCCGAAGAGCTCGACGTCGATCCCCGGCGTGCTCACGCCGGCACCAACAGGGCGATCGTGTCGGCCACCAGGGCCGGTCGGTCCGAGCCCTCGATCTCGATGGTCACGCGGACGGCGACGCGGTAGCCCTGCCCGCTCTCGTCGACCGACATCACCTCACTGCGCGCGCGCAGCCGCGAGCCGACCACCACCGGTTGCACGAAGCGCACCTTGTCGAGGCCGTAGTTCACGGTGGCGCCGACCCCGCCGACGTCGAGCAGCCCCTCGGTCAGCGTGGGGATGAGCGACAGCGTGAGGTAGCCGTGCGCGACGGTCGCGCCGAACGGGCCGCCCGCCGCGCGCTCCGGCTCGACGTGGATCCATTGAAAGTCGCCGGTCGCCCCCGCGAAGGCGTCAATGCGCCCCTGGTCGATCGTCAGCCATTCCTCGCCGACCTGCTCGGTGCCGACCAGGTTGCTCAGCTGGGCGGGGTGCGCGATGTGCGCGCTCATGCCTTCGGGCCTCCCGCCACATACAGCACCTGGCCGCTGACGAAGCCGGCCTGCTCCGAGCAGAAGAACGATGCGGCGGCAGCCACGTCGTCCGGCGCCCCGACCCGCCCCACCGGGATCTCTTTCAGTGCCGCCTGCAGAAAGTCTTCGAACGAGACGCCCATGCGTTCTGCCGTCGCCCGGGTCATGTCGGTGGCGATGAAACCCGGCGCGATCGCGTTGACGGTCACCTGGTAGCGGCCAAGTTCGATCGCGAGCGTCTTCGTGAAGCCCTGCAGCCCGGCCTTCGCGGCGGCGTAGTTCGCCTGCCCGCGGTTGCCGAGGGCCGAGGTGCTCGAGAGGTTGACGATCCGGCCCCAGTTCGCGGCGACCTGATGCGTTTGCACCTCGCGGCTCATGAGAAACGCGCCGCGCAGGTGCACTCTCATCACGGCATCCCAGTCGTCGTCGGTCATCTTGAAGAGCAGGTTGTCACGCAGGATGCCCGCATTGTTCACCAGCACCGTCGGGGCTCCCAGCGCCGCGGCAACGGTCGCGACGGCCGCCGTGACGGCGCTCGCGTCGGAGACGTCGGCGCCGACCCCCACCGCCGTGCCTCCCGCGGCGGTGATGGCCCCGACCGTCGCCGCGGTGTCGCTCTCGTTCAGGTCGATGACACCAACCGCATACCCGTCGTGAGCCAGACGGGTCGCGATCGCGGCGCCGATGCCGCGTGCGCTCCCGGTGACGATCGCCGTGCGAGGTTCGCTCACGCTGTGCGCCCTCGATCGTGAGAAAAGATCTGCACGGTGCCTCCTCGCTCCGGTCCGACTGGATCCGACGCTACCGTCCCGGCCTGGGCGCCACTCCCGAACGGGGGCCTGCTCGACCCCCTAAAGGGGGGTGAGATAGCCTCGATAACGCGCGTCATAGTGAATCAACAGGGCTGTCTCTTCTTATAGAGGACGTCGGTACGTGGAATTGGCCACGGACTGCTTTCTCGCCATTGGGACATGAGAGGCCCGGAAATGGATCAGGGGGA
>JBDSSQ010000030.1:0-66898 GCA_039928695.1 Pseudolysinimonas sp.
TGCCGCGGCATCCGTGACGGCCATCTCTCTCGGGACTACGTTGCCGCAGCCCTCTAGCGGTCTACCCGGGAACTCGGCGAGCAGCCTCAACGTTCCCTGTCTGACCTTGCTCCGGACGAGGTTTACCCAGCGAGCCCGATCACTCGGGCCCCTGGTGGTCTCTTACACCACCGTTTCACCCTTACCGCCAGTCCGAAGACTGGAGGCGGTCTGCTCTCTGTTGCACTTTCTCGCGGATTGCTCCGGGTGGGTGTTACCCACCGTCCTGCTCTGTGGAGCCCGGACGTTCCTCGGCACGCTTCCGAAGAAGCGTGACGCGACCGTCTGGCCGACCCGTTTGCGTTCCCCAGCGTAGCCGAGGGCGGTCAGCGGCTGAACGAAGCCCTCTTGTCCATCGACTCGTTGGCGAGCCGGTCGGCACGCGAGTTCTCGGCGCGCGGGATCCATTCGAACGACACCGGGGTGCCCGAGAGGATGCCGCGGGCCTCCGCCGCGAGGTCGGCGAGTGCGGCGTTCTTGATCTTCCATCGTCCGCTCATCTGCTCGACCACCAGCTTGGAGTCGAGGCGCACACGCAGCACGGCGGCGGGATCGATCTCGAGCGCGCGGCGCACGCCGGCCATCATCCCGTTGTATTCGGCGACGTTGTTGGTCGTCATCCCGACGTAAACGCCTAGCTCGGCCAACACCTCTCCTGTGACGGGATCGATCACGACGCTTCCGCCTGCTGCCACGCCGGGGTTGCCCCGAGAGCCGCCGTCCGCCTCCACCACGAGCTCGCGGGGCTCGCCAGGGGCTGGCGGGTTTGCTCGGAATGCGACAGCCACTACAGGCCAGACTCGTTGGTGCGCACCAGGATCGCGTTCGAATCCGGGCAGAGCAGCACGTCATCGGGAGCCGCAGCCCGCACCACGGTCATGTCTGACGAGTTCAGGGCGACCCCGCTTGCGCCCGAAACCCCGCCGCGCAGCATCGAGGCTCCGACCCCGTAGCGGGCGCGCTGCTTCTCGTACAGCGCAAGCAGGTCAGCGGGGATGCGCCCGGCAAGGGCGTCACGGTCGGTCGCCGCAGTCGTCTGCTCGCCGCCGAGGGTGCCGAGGGCGGTGTCGCGGGCGGCAGAGGCTTCGGCGATCTTCGCGTCGACCGCGTCGAGTTGCGCGCGTGCGTCGCTCAGAGCTTTGGTCTTCTCGTCGACCGTCTCCATGACGGCGAGTTCGATGTCTTCCAGATCGCTCTGCCGCTTCGCGAGAGCTGTGAGCTCCTGTTCGAATGCCGCGACGTCTTTGACCGAGGCGCTGGACTGCATCCGTTCCTTGTCGCGAGCGACTCGAGCCTCGACGACTGCCACATCGGCCTCTGTGCGCTTCAACTCGAGCTGAGCGTCTTCCCACGCGCCGTTCGCCTCGGCGACCGTCGTGCGCAAGCCGTCGCGAACCGTCGACAACCCGGCGATCGTGGCAAGCTCCGGCAAGGTGGCGGCACGATGGCTCAGCTGCTGCAGCTTGGTATCGAGTGCCTGCAGGTCGAGCAGCAGCGCCTGGTCTTCTGGCGAGGCCTTCAGGGCCATGCGGTCTCCGTTCGGTGCGTCAAGTTCGGATGGTCGGGATGGCGGGCGATCACACGATCGCGAAATCCCACGGATCGGTACGCAGCTCGCTGACCGTGACGGTCACGCCGGGAAGAGCTGAGCGCAGTTGCTCGGCCGCGACATCGAGCCAGAGCCATTCGCTCGCCCAGTGCGACACGTCGATCAGCGCCGGTCCGCGGCCAAGGCGGGCGCGTTCGCGCGCTTCGGACGCCGGGTGATGCCGCAGATCGCTCGTCAGGTACACGTCGGCAGTGACCACGGCGGGGTTGGAAAGCAGCGAGTCTCCTGCTCCTGCGCAGAGGGCGACCGTCGTCACGGGCTGGTCGTACTCCCCCGCGACTCGCACGCCCTGAGCTGTGGCGGGCAGAAGATCGGCGATCAACCGCGCGAGCTTGCCGAGGCTCGTGGGCTCCGACAGTCTGCCGATGCGGCCGAGCCCGAGAGCGGGGTCGAATCCTGGTTCGAGCGGCCGCGCATCGAGCAGCCCCAGCCGCTCGGCCAGCACGGCTGATGTGCCGCGGGCAACGACATCGGCGTTGGTGTGCGCGGCGATCAGCGCGCCGCCGCCGCGGATCAGCCGGCCGAGCACGACGCCCTTGTAGCGATCTTCGGCGACGCTCGTGACTCCGCGCAGCAGCAGCGGGTGGTGCGTCAGTAGCAGCTGGGCGCCGAGTTCGAGAGTCTCGTCGACCGTCTCGGGCACGGCATCCACGGCGAGGTGGATGGCTTGGACCTCGGCGTCGGGATCGCCGGCGACCAGGCCCACTGCATCCCAGCTCTCCGCCCCGGCCGGAGGCCAGAGCGCCGCGATGGCAGCGTCGGCGTCGGCGAGGGTGGTCGGCATCCTCTCAGTCTAGGAGCGAGCCCGAGCCACCGCGGCTGCCGTCACTGCGGGAGCGGGGACCGCTCTTGACGGCGGATCGCCGGCACTCCGCCGATCAGCGGAACCAGGATGCCGAGCAGCAGCGCCACGAAAACACCCGCGTCGCTGCTTGCCCACAGATCCTTCGGGCCAATGCCGACCAGCCCGTAGATGAAGCCCTCCCAGCCGAGCCCTGGGATGCTTGAGGTCACAAGGCCGAGTCCGACACCACTGATCACGATCAGCGCGAGGAAGTTGAGCCAGCGCACCTGCGGATACAGGCCTCCCGGCGCGAGCAGCGATGCGGCATGGAAGCGCCTGGTGCGAATCATCATCTCGGACGCGAAGATGCCCGCCCACGCTGCGACCGGCACCGCGACCGTGATCACGAGATCGCGAAGCAGGGAGCCGAAATCGGTGACCACGAAGACCAGCGCGGCCCCCGTCGCCAGCACGAGGATCGCGCTCACGAACGTCGTGAGGCTGCGACGTGCCCGAACCCCGAGCGCCTGCAGGGCGAAGCCGCCCGAGTACATCGTCAGCACGGCGCCCGAGAGCAGGCCGAGGGCCGCCGCAGCAAGCAGTGGAGCGGGATACCAGGCAGGAAGCAGGCCCGCGATTGCCGCCAGCGGATTGCTCGTCAGCCCCTTCGCCAGCTTGGGGTCGGATGCCGCCAGCATCGCCCCCCACGCGATCAGCGCGAAGGGTGGCAGCGTGGCGCCGAAGGTTGCCCACAGCATCGAGGATCCGCCGTAGCTCGCGGGACGCTGGTAGCGCGCCAGATCCGAACTGGAGTGCACCCAGGCGAGCCCGACCACGCTGAACACGAGCGTTGCACCTGAGATCACCAGAATCCAAGAGCCGTCGGGAACCGTCAGCGCGGTCGTGAAGTTGAGGTGCTGGTAGGTGAGGACAGCGGCGCCGACGATGAGCAACCCGCTGACGATGCTGACCACGAGTTGCAGCTTGGCCACGAGTCCGTACCCGAACACGGCGATCAGGGTCGCGATCACGAAGCCGCCCACCAGGCCCACCAGCTGCCAGACCGTCGTGCCGAGGCCGGCATCCAGTCCTGCGCCGACCAGAACTTGGGCGACCGCAGAGGCCAACAGCCACAGCAGGACACCGCCCCACAGCACGCGCGTCGCGACCGCCAGCAGCGCGGGCAGGATGTTGCCCGCATGGCCGAACGTCGCGCGCGACACGATCATGGTGGGCTGGCCACTCCACTTGCCGGCAAGCGTGCCGAGCCCCAGCGGCAGGAACGAGATCGCCACTCCCGCCAGGGTGGAAACGATCGCCTGCCGCAAGCTCATCCCGGTGCCGAGCAGTACCGCACCGAGCCCCAGGCTGAGAACCGACGAGTTGGCGGCGAACCAGAGCCAGAACAGGCGAGCAGCGCGTCCGGCGCGCAGGTCGAGAGCGGTTGGCTCAGGACCGCCGCTCTCCACGTCGAAGGCAGCGGGTTGCTGCGCTTTCTTGGCGACCAGCGCCGGCTCGCCCTCGCTCAGACGGATGGTCGCGATCGGCTCGGACGGCGGCGAGAGCGGTTCGACCGTCCCCGCGCTCGAGATCGGAATGGCGCCCGTGCCAGACACGCGGTCGACCTCGTCGATCACGTCGTCTTCGTCATGGTCGAGGGACGACATCTCGGTGGCCGCGGGAACAGCTGGCACGCCGTCGGCTGGCGTAGCCGTCGCCGGCGCCGGTGTGTCGAAGAGGGGCAGCGGCGCCGGGGCAGGCGGGAAGATGAGGTTCGGCGCGACGGGGGCGGGCGCGGACGCCACGTCGCCCCACATGATCGGGATGTCTTCGTAGCCGGGAGGCGGCGGCAGCTCAGCGCGATCCTCGGGCTTGGGCTGATCGGTTGGCAATGGTTTGGGCAACTGAGACATGGTCTCGACATCGATCGGCGAGACATCGATCGGGCCCGTGTCAACCGGGACGTTGGGGGCCGTGTCAACCGGGACGTTGGGGGCCGCATCCGCCGCGGGCGCGGTGAACGCGGGCGGCTGCACCAGCTCGGGCGGCTCGTACGAGGGCGGCGGGGCGGCCAGCCAGTCCGGCGCCTCGGGCCCGACCGGTGGCTCTGTCGAGATCGGCGTCGGCGTTGCAACGGCACTCGGAGCGGTCGGCGCAGGCGTCGGAATGTCCCAAACGCTGTCGGGAGCTTCATCGGGCACCCACGGATCCCGCGGTGCGGGCGCGGGCGAGTTCAGTTCCGCTGCGGCGACGGGGTCGATCAGGCTCTCATCGACCTCAGGAAGAGCCGGCTGAGTTGGCTGCACATCAGGTGGCTGCACATCAGGTGGCTGGACGTCAGTCGGCGGTGCGACCCGCGGCTCTTCCGCCTGGGATTCGTCGGCCGCTGAGCCGGCCGGCGCGAGCCAGGCAAGGGCGTCAGCCCCGATGGCGGCGTCCGGGGGGACCATGGCCGTGGGAGCAATGGGCTGGAAGGCAGCGGGAAAGAAGTGACCGGGCGCCGGATGATCCAGTGCAGGTTCCGGGGCCGCGTCCGTCTCGCGCGGGGCCTCCTCGTGCGGTGCTTCCTCGTCCGGGTCGGCCTCCCGCGGGTTATCCTCCTGCGGGGCCTCCTCGTGCGGGGCGGATTCCTGCGGGGCCGCCTCCTGCGGGGCGGCCTCCTGCACGGCTGCCTGATCCGCGGTCTGAGGAGCAGGCTGGATCTTGGAGACATCGATGGTGGGAACTTCACCGCTGGCGAGCAGCCGCAGCTCTTTCTCCAGCCGTTCGATCGCCTCAAGAGTCGATGCTCCGCCGAGCGACCGCAACAACTCATCTTCGGTCGGCTGACCGCCGGGGACGCCACCTGGCGGGCTGGCGGGCGCAGCGTCCGCAGGCGGAAGGCCAGCAGGCGCAGCGTCCGCAGCCTGCGGGACGCCATCCCACGACACAACGGGCGGCGCCGGCACCGTCGCGGGCGGCCTCGGCAACGTGATCGGCTGCGTGTACGGGCGAACCTCGGCAGCCATCGCCTCGGCGAGAGCATCGTCGTCGAAACTCGGGGGTTCGGCGTCCGGCGGCGGGGGCGAGTAGTTGGAGCGGCGCACGAGCGGCGGTTCCGACGGCTCGACAGGGTCTGGGCCCGAACTCCCAGTGTCCGCAGGAACGTCGGTCATGCACCGGATTCTAGGGTCGCCGCACCGCTTTTGGGCTGATGACGGGCCGTAACCAGCATCACGAGTCCGCCAAGCACCAGAAGCAACCCGATCCATCCGACTGGTGCGAGGCGCTCCCCGACCACGAGGACAGCTAGGAGCGTCGCGACGACCGGCTCGAGCAGCGTGATCGTCGTTGCGGCCGAACTGCGCACGGTTCGCAGCCCGATCCCGAACAGCAGGTACGCCACGAACATCGGTCCGATGGCCAGGTAGCCGGCGATGGCGACCGTTTGCCAAGATTGCAGCAGGGGCGCTCCCGTGATGAGCAACACCGGCATCAGCACCACGGCACCGATACCGAACATCGCTCCCATCACGCCCCGACTCGGCTGCTCCGACTGGATCGCCCGCGACGACGCGTAGGCGTAGAGGGCGTATGCGGCGCCCGCCAACAGCCCGAACGCGACTCCCGGCAAGGTGGCACCGTGCGTTCCGCCCGAGCTGGCTTGCCTCCCGATAGCCAGCCCGCCGATCCCGAGAATGGCAAGTCCGGTCGATACAGCCCACAGACGCGAGAGGGGATGCCGCTCCCCCACCCACTCGTACACGGCCGCGAACAGCGGACCGGATCCCAGCGCGACCACGTTGCCGATCGCCACGCCCGCGAGGTTCATCGCCGTGTAGAACGCCAGTGGATACACGAACACCCCGACCGCACCCAGAACGACCCAGCGCCGCGCCGTGCGATCGCGCAGCACCCCAACCGAGAGCCGGGGAGACGTGGCGAAAAGCAGCAACCCGCCGATCCCCATCGTGCTCGCGCCGATCGCGAGCGGGCTCACGTTGTGGGGAAAGAAGGTCGCGGTCGTGCCGGTTGTGCCCCACAGCAGCGACGCCAGCAGCAACGCGACGATGCCCGCAATGCTCCGGTTCTGCACCGTTCGACGATACCGGCGGGCGCAGCTGCCGTCAGATACTGCGGAGCGCGTCCACGCACTCCTTCAGCCACTCCCGCGCCGACGGCAACAGCAGCGTGAAGGTCTCGGTTCCGTGCACGATCCCGGCGAAGGTTCGGCTGCGCGCAGACACGCCAGCTTCGGTGAGGCGTTTCGCATATGCCGCCGAGTCATCGCGGATCGGATCGACTTCCGCCGCGAGCAGGAGGGTCGCGGGCAGCCCGCTCAAATCGGGGGTGAGCAGAGGCGAGACCCTGGGATCGTGCGGATCGGCGCCCGACGCGACATAGGCATCCCGAACCGCCTCGAGGCTGTGAGCGAAGTCGGGCATCTGCTCGAGCACCTCCTGCCGCGAGTCGGTCATGGTGTCGGTGAGGTCGAGCGCGGCCACCTCAAACAGCTGGAGCTTGAGCTCCGGGCCCCCGGCGTCGCGCGCCTGAATCGCGGCGGCTGCGGCGAGGTTGGCGCCGGCGCTCTCTCCGCCGATCGCCAGGCGCGCGGCATCCACCCCCAGCTCGTCGGCGTGGGCGGCCAGCCAGGTGAGGGCGGTCGACACGTCGTCGAGACCGGCCGGGAATGGATGCTCCGGGGTCAGCCGGTAGTCGACGCTCACGACCACGACGTCAGCGCCCGCCGCCATGTCGCCGCAGTGCCCGTCTGCCGCCTCGATGGACCCGGATGCCCACCCCCCGCCGTGCGCGAACAGCAGCCCGGCACGCAGGTGGTCGCCCTCGGGCGTGTAGATCCGGATCGGGATCAACGGCTCGCCGGGAATCACCGCATCGCGCACCCGCACCGACACCGGCACCGTCGAGGTGAGTGTCCCCTCGATGCGTCGAGCTGTGGCGAGTTCGCCAGCGCGAAAGGCGGCGATGTCGGTGAGCGGCGCGACCGCCAGCTGTCCGAGCACCGGAGCGAGGAGCGGATCAATCTGCATGGTGCGACCGTACCGCTGCTCTGGTGGGCCCTGAGGGATTCGAACCCCCGACATCCACGGTGTAAACGTGGCGCTCTAACCAACTGAGCTAAGAGCCCGTGCGCGTGCTCCTTCGATGCTAGCGACCCGCAGACATACACTCGCAGCATGGCCGCCGCCCGCTCTGCCGCCCCCTCCGCCTCCAAATCCGACGAGCACGTCCCCGAGAAGCCGGAGCATCGCTGGCCGGCGATCGTGGCGGTCGTGGTCGCTGTCGCGATCTACACGTTGCTGCCGCCGACGTTCATCCCGGTGCCGCGCTACATCCTGCCGGTCGTGGCGACCTTGCTGGTGATCCCGCTGATCATCCTGAATCCGCACCATTTCACCCGGGAGACCGCCTGGTCGCGCTGGCTGGGGATCTCGCTGGCCGCCGCGCTGGTGATCTTCAACCAAGTCGAGGTCATTGGAATCTTCCGCGAGTTGTTGAGCGGTCACGCCCACGGTCCGAGCGTGCTGCTCAACTCGGCGCAGGTCTGGGCGACCGACATCATCGCGTTTGGCCTTGCCTATTGGGAACTCGACGGACGAGGTCCCGTATCGCGCAGGCTGGCGTTCGATCCCGAGCAGCGCGACTTCCGCTTTCCGCAAGAAGATCTCGGCAAACCCGTGCCGTGGCGCCCCGCGTTTTTCGACTATCTGTACTTCTCGCTGTCGAACATGATTGCCTTCAGCCCCACCGACGTCATGCCCTTCACCACCCGCGCAAAGGCGCTGATGGCGCTGCAGGCGATCACCGGCTTCGCGCTGCTGGCGCTCGTGATCGCGCGGGCGGTCAACATCCTGACCTAGTCAGACGCGGGTCGGCAGTACCTCGTCGAGCGCTGCGCGGTACTCCTCGATGAGTCGGGGCTCGCCCGGCGCGGTGATGAACGAGGCCCGGATGACACCCTTGACGTCGATGACGAAGGTCGCGCGATTGGCGTAGCCCTTCTCGTCGAGAAAGACGCCATACTCCTTGGCGACGGCGCCGTGCGGCCAGAAGTCGGCCAGCAGGGTGAAGTCGTAGCCCTCTTGATCTGCCCAGGCCCGCAGGCTCGCCTTGGAGTCCACCGAGATGCCGATGAGTTCGACTCCGTTGTTCTTGAACAGGGCCAGATTGTCGCGCAATGCGCACAGTTCGCCCGTGCAGGTCGACGAGAAGGCGAGGGGGAAGAACACGAGCGCGACCGGTTTCTTTCCGCGGAAGTCGCTGAGTCGGATGTGCTCTCCGAACTGATTCGCCAGGTCGAAGTCGGGTGCCTGGGTGTCGTTCTCGAGAGCCATCTCAGTTGTGTCCTTTCGTGACCCGCGGGAGGTCCAGCGCCCGATAATACGCCCGGCGTCCCGTCTTCGCCGTGCTGATCGCACGGCGCAGCAGAACTAGAGTGGATGAGCACGAACGGCTTCCCACCCGCAACCCGGATCCCGGATGCCCGCGAGACCTCGCATGACCGCCACCCGGTCATGTCGCCACCTGAGAGAAAGAGGTCACCGGTGACGGTGAACGACCAGGACCCGTATTCGGTCACTCACACCGACTCGGACCCGGACGAAACGGCCGAGTGGCAGGATTCGCTCGACCAGTTGGTGGCGGCGAAGGGCCACGGCCGCGCGCGGGACATCATGCTGAGCCTGCTGAAGCGGTCGAAAGACCTCCAGCTCGGCGTGCCGATGGTGCCGACCACCGACTACATCAACACCATCGCTCCCGAGAACGAGCCAGCGTTTCCGGGCGACGAAGACCTCGAGCGTCGCTACCGCGCCTGGATCCGGTGGAACGCCGCGATCACCGTGCACCGTGCCCAGCGCCCCGGCATCGCCGTCGGTGGCCACATCTCGACCTACGCGTCATCCGCCGCCCTCTACGAGGTCGGCCACAACTGGTTCTTCCGCGGCAAGGACCACCCTGGCGGCGGCGACCACATCTTCTACCAGGGGCACGCATCCCCGGGCATGTACGCGCGCGCCTTCCTTGAGGGCAGGCTCAGCGAGCAGGATCTCGACGGATTCCGCCAGGAGAAGAGCAAGGCGCCGCACGGCCTGAGCTCCTACCCGCATCCGCGGCTCATGCCCGAGTTCTGGGAGTTCCCGACCGTGTCGATGGGGCTCGGCCCGATCAACGCGATCTACCAGGCGCAGTCGAACAAGTACCTGACGAATCGTGGCATCAAAGACGCATCCGATCAGCACGTCTGGGCGTTCCTGGGCGACGGCGAAATGGATGAGGTCGAGAGCCGCGGCGCGCTGCAGTGGGCGGCCAACGAGAAGCTCGACAACCTGACCTACGTCATCAACTGCAACCTGCAGCGGCTCGACGGTCCGGTGCGCGGCAACGGCAAGATCATTCAGGAGCTCGAGAGCTTCTTCCGCGGCGCCGGCTGGAACGTCATCAAGGTGGTCTGGGGTCGGGAGTGGGACGCGCTGCTCTCCGCGGACACCACGGGCGCGCTCGTCAACCTGATGAACGTCACGCCCGACGGCGACTACCAGACCTACAAGGCCGAGAACGGCGCATACGTGCGCGAAAACTTCTTCGGTCGCGATCCGATCACCGCGAAGCTGGTCGAGGGCTACAGCGACGACCAGCTCTGGAACCTCAAGCGCGGCGGTCACGACTACCGCAAGGTGTACGCCGCGTTCAAGGCGGCGACCGAGCACCAGGGGCAGCCGACCGTCATCCTGGCGAAGACGGTCAAGGGTTACGGCCTCGGCCCGAGCTTCGAAGGGCGCAACGCGACCCACCAGATGAAGAAGCTGACGCTCGACAACCTCAAGACGTTCCGCGATGTGATGCGCATCCCGATCACCGATGCGCAACTCGAAGAGAACCCATACCAGCCGCCGTTCTACAACCCCGGCGCTGACGACCCGGCGATCCAGTACCTCCAAGAGCGGCGCCGCGAGCTCGGCGGCTACGTGCCAGAGCGTCGATCGAAGTTCACCCAGATCGCCTTGCCAGACGACTCGGTGTACGAGATCGCGCGTAAGGGCTCCGGCAAGCAGGAGGCCGCCACCACCATGGCGTTCGCCCGACTGCTCAAAGATCTGCTCAAAACACCGGGCTTCGGCCAGCGGATCGTGCCGATCATTCCGGATGAAGCACGCACCTTCGGCATGGACGCCTACTTCCCGACGGCCAAGATTTACAACCCGAACGGCCAGCACTACACCTCGGTCGACCGCGACCTGCTGCTCGCCTACAAAGAGAGCCCGCAGGGCCAGATCATCCACGTCGGCATCAACGAGGCCGGCGCCTTCTCGGCCTTCACCGCAGCCGGCACCTCGTACGCGACCCACGGCGAGCCGCTGATCCCGGTCTACGTGTTCTATTCGATGTTCGGATTCCAGCGCACCGGCGACGCGATGTGGGCAGCGGGTGACCAGATGGCTCGCGGCTTCATCATGGGAGCGACGGCCGGTCGCACAACCCTCACCGGCGAGGGACTGCAGCACGCAGACGGCCACTCGCACCTCCTGGCCTCCACGAATCCGGCTGTGGTCAGCTATGACCCGGCGTACGGGTACGAGATCGGACGCATCGTGCAGGCCGGCCTGGAGCGGATGTATGGAGGGCAGCACCCACATCCCAATGTCATGTACTACCTGACGGTCTACAACGAGCCGATGTCGCAGCCGGCCGAGCCGGAGAATCTCGACGTCGAAGGCTTGCTCAAGGGCATCTACAAGTTGAAGGCGGCCGAGAACCTGGGGCCGAAGGCGCAGCTGTTGGCTTCTGGCGTTGGCATTCCGTGGGCACTCGAGGCGCAGGAACTGCTCGCACGCGACTGGAACGTCGCCGCCGACGTCTGGAGCGTTACCTCGTGGACAGAGTTGCGTCGCGACGGGCTTGCCGCCGACGAGCACAACTTCTTGCATCCTGACGAGCCGCCGCAGGTGCCATACCTGTGGTCGAAGCTCGCTGGCTCCGAGGGCCCGTATGTTGCGGTGTCGGACTACATGCACGCCGTTCCTGATCAGATCAGGCCCTTCGTGCCCGGCGACTTCGCCACGCTGGGAGCCGACGACTTCGGGTTCAGCGACACGCGGGCCGCCGCGCGACGGTACTTCAAGATCGACGGGCCGTCGATCGTGGTCCGAACGCTGCAGTCGCTTGCGCGTCGGGGAGAGATCGACCCGAGCGCTGTCGCGCACGCGATCGAGAAGTATCAGCTGCACGACGTCGCAGCCGGCACCTCAGGATCGGCGGGCGGCGAAAGCTGATGCCCGAACCGGCGACAACGGGGCGACCATCGGGTGCTGCGCGTGCCTGAGCGCACGCGCGAGCAGACCCTGGCCTGGCTGCGCACGCTGTCGGGCGAGCTGTCAACGGCGACGCTGAAGCGCCTGGACGACACGCTCCCCTGGTACCGCGACATGCCACCGGGGCGCCGCAGCGCCGTCGGGCTGGTGGCCCAGGCCGGTATCACCTCGTTCATCTCGTGGTACGAAGATCCGACATCGACCCCGTGGATCGCGGCAGACGTGTTCGGCGCCGCTCCGCGCGAGCTGCTGCGCTCGGTCAGCCTCACGCAGACCCTGCAGCTGATCCGCGTCACCGTGGAAGTGGTGGAACAGCGGGTCACGGATGCCGACGAGTCAGTGCGCGAAGCGATCCTGCTCTACTCCCGCGAGATCGCCTTCGCGGCCGCAGACGTCTACGCGCGCGCCGCGGAGGCCCGCGGCCTGTGGGACGCGCGCCTCGAGGCTCTCGTTGTGGACTCCATCCTCACCGGCGAGTACGACAGCGAGCTTCCCAGCCGGATTGCCGCGCTCGGCTGGAACGGCCACGGGGCCGTCAGCGTGCTCGTGGGAACGGCTCCGCGCATCCTGGACGTCGACATGCTGCGGCGCACGGCCCGTCACCTCGACTCCGATGTGCTGATCGGGGTGCAGGGAAGCCGACTGGTGATCGTGATCGGGCGGGTGCATCCGCCCGATGAGTCAGAAACCCGCGAGGCGCTGCCCTTTCTCGAGATCGCGAGCCAGCTCGAGCCGGGGTTCGGTCCTGGGCATCTAGTGCTCGGACACGAGGTTCCGTCGCTGGTCGACGCGGCGCGGAGCGCACGAGCCGCCCTCGCTGGTTTTGCCGTCGCCAAGGCGTGGCGCAACGCGCCTCGACCAACGCTTGCCGATGACCTGCTGCCCGAGCGTGCCCTGGCCGGTGACACACTGGCCCGCAGCACTCTGATCAACAAGGTCTTCATCCCGCTGCAGAATCATTCGAGCGAGTTGCTGAACACCCTGTGGTGCTACCTCGACAACGGGCGCTCGCTCGAGGCGACGGCTCGCGAGCTGTTCGTGCATCCGAATACGGTGCGCTACCGCCTCAAGCGGATCAGCGAGGTGATCGGGTGGGATGCCACCGGCGCGCGCGAGGCGCTGATCCTGCAGTCCGCGCTGATCCTGGGCTCGATCGCGGCCCAGGACGGACGCGTCAAATAGGTCCGGCCTGAGCATACTTCGGTGCTGGTAGCGTTTCGAGCATGCCTCAGCCGCCCCGCCGTTCCATCGTCGTCATCGCGTCGACCCTGCTGGCGGTGGTCGCGGCGATCGCCGGCTCGGCGGTCTCCCCTCGGGAGCCGGCCGCGGCGTCCCCTGGGCCCGTGACCCACACGATCACCGTCTCGCGCTCCGACCTAATCGACACGCGATTCGGGTACTGGAACCTGCCCGAGCTTGACGACGGGACGGGTCAGCTCACCATCACGCTTCCGGTCGCGGAGCTCGACGCCCACGGCGTGACGAAGGTCTTTGTCAGCGGCACCTGGTTTTCGCCCTCGCAGGGAGGCGTGCCATTTTCAGGACGGATGAGCGTCGCTCCGGACGCCGGGCCGGTCGCGCTGCCGGTCTCGTCGCGACCCGCGGACGCGACGAGCTACAGCCTGATCATCCAGTCGAGCGGGGCGCGCAATCCTGTCATCCTCGAGGGAAGCGGCACTGCCGTCGCCGGGAACGGGCCGAGCGCGGTCGCCATCACTCTGGATCCGACCACTGCGGTCTCCTGGCGGTCGGAGTATGAGTACATCCTCCGAACCGCCACGACCGCCGCGCGCGGCGACATCGTCGACATCGATGTCCCTGCCGGCACCCTGACCACGGGTCCCGACGGGGGCTGGACCGGGGTGTCCAGCACCGTGGCGACCCTGGAAGGCGGCGGGAACTACGGCCCGACGCCGGTGACCATCGCCTCCGACGGCAGTCAGGCGGCGATCGTGGTGCCCGGGCGGCCTGCCGTCGACGACACCACTCCGCTCTACCTGGTCCTGAGCCAGCAGCCCGTCGGCCCTTCGCAGGACTCACTCCTCATCCACGTCGCGGTGAGCTACGCCGCGGTGCCGACACCCCTGCCCACCCGGCTCGGCGGCGCCGATCGCTACGAGGCGGCGGTCAACATCGCCGACAGCCGATACGGGAGCACCGGGGCCCCTGTCGTGTGGATCGCGAAAGGCACCGATTACCCGGATGCGCTGAGCGCCGCTCCTGCCGCCGCGAGTCAGGGCGCCCCGCTACTGCTGACGGATCCGAATTCGCTGCCTGCTGAGGTCGCCCAGGAGATCGTTAAGCTCCATCCGACGAGGATCGTCGTCGTGGGGGGCACGGGGTCCGTGAGCCCGGCGGTGTTCTCGCGACTCGGCGCCCTGGTTCCCGGTGTTGCGGAGGTGCGCATCGGCGGCGCCGACCGCTACGAGGTCTCGCGCAACGTGATCACCGAGGCGTTCGTCGATGCTCCAGGCTTCTCGGGCGTCACTCGCGTCTACCTGGCGACCGGTCGCAACTTCCCCGACGCACTGTCGGCCAGCGCAGTCGCCGGTCGACTCGGCGCGCCGGTGCTGCTCGTCGACGGGCTGTCGTCCGGTGTGGATCAGCCCACGTCCGACCTCATCGCGGCATTGCGGCTGAAGGGTCCGGGCTCGGCCTACTGGCTGGCTTCCCAGTCCGTGCTGATCGCCGGCGGTCCCGCGTCGGTCACCGATGCCTACCTGGACTCGATCGCCCAACTGCGCACGATCGCAACTGGGGTGGCGCGTCTCTCGGGCATCGACCGCTACGCGGCCTCGCAGACGATCGCACACGAGGGCACGCGCGATGCGGCCGATGTGTACCTGGCGACCGGACTCACCTTCCCGGATGCGTTGGCAGGCGCCGCGATTGCCGGCGCGGAGGGAGCTCCGCTGTACGTCGTCCCCGGGACCTGCGTCCCGCAGCCGGTGCTCGACGACATCCGGGAGTACCGGGCGACGCGCGTGACGCTCCTGGGCGGCGAGGGCTCGCTCAGCCCGGCCGTCGCCGCGCTCACGCCCTGCGCGTCCTGATCCTGTTCTGTAGCTATCCGCCAAGGTCTCGCCCGATTCTTCGTGCAGCAGTTCTCACGCTGGCCGCCCGTTGTTGACACACTGGGAGGGTGAGTGTCGTCATCGTCGCGCCCGGTCAGGGATCGCAAACCCCCGGATTTCTCGAACCCTGGCTGGCAGAACCCCGGTTCGCCGACCACCTCGGTGCGCTGAGCGAGGCGGCAGGTATCGACCTCGCGCGGCACGGCACCGTCTCGGACGCCGACACCATCCGCGACACCGCGATCGCTCAGCCCCTGATTGTTGCCGCCTCGATCATGTCGCTGGCCGCCGTGCTCGATGAGGGATCCGGCTCGGGATGGAAGAGCAAGACCGCGGGCATCGCCGGCCACTCGGTGGGCGAGATCGCCGCAGCGGCAGGTGCCGGCATCCTCAGCGAGCAGGACGCCATGAAGCTGGTGGCGGCGCGCGGTACCGCAATGGCGGCCGCGGCCGCCCAGGTCGCCACCGGGATGAGCGCCGTGATCGGCGGTGACCAAGACGAACTACTGGCCAAGCTGGAGACCCTCGGGCTGCAGCCCGCCAACTACAACGGCGGCGGCCAGCTCGTCGTTGCAGGCGAACTGCCGGCTCTCGCCGCGCTGCAAGCGGACCCGCCAACGGGCGCCCGCGTCATCCCCCTGCAGGTCGCAGGCGCCTTCCACACCCGGTTCATGCAGCCCGCCGTCGAAACGCTTCTGATAACGGCAGCCGGCCTGACCGTGAACGACCCGGACTGGACGATCTGGACCAACCGCGACGGGTCGATCGTGAAGAGCGGCGCGGGGTTCATCGATCTGCTGATCGCCCAGGTCGCCTCGCCGGTGCGCTGGGATCTCGACATGAAGGCCTTCGCGGCTGCTGGCGTCACAGGGCTCATCGAGCTCGCCCCGGCTGGCGCGCTGGTCGGGCTCGCCAAGCGCGGGCTGAAGGGGCTCCCGACCGTCGCGGTCAAGACACCGGACGACATCCCCGCCGCGCATGAGCTGCTCGACGACGTGCAGGATGCCGACCTCGCTGACGATGGAGCATCCGCATGACCGCGCTCACCCAGTCCGTCGGCCATCCATTCACCCGGATTCTCGCCTTCGGCGCGGCCCGCGGCGACGTAGTGGTACCGAACTCCGAGCTGGTGGAGGCCATCGACTCCAGCGACGAGTGGATCCGCCAGCGCACCGGCATCATCACCCGCAAACGCGCGCGTAAGGGCGTTGACGCGATCGACCTGGCAGAGGCGGCGGGCCGCGAGGCGATCGAGAAGTCGGGAATCCGTCCAGATCAGATCGGTGCGGTTCTGGTCTCGACGATCAGCAACGTGGCCGTGACGCCGTCGATGTCGTCGTTGCTCGCCGAGCGCCTCGGCGTCAGCCCGGCTCCTGCCTATGACATCAGCGCCGCCTGCGCCGGATACACCTACGGGATCGCCCAGGCTGATGCGCTGATCCGCGCCGGGGCGGCCGACTACGTGCTCGTGGTGGGCGCCGAGAAGCTTTCGCAGTACGTGCACCCCAATGACCGCTCCATCTCGTTCCTGCTCGGCGACGGCGCGGGAGCCGCGGTGGTCGGTCCGGCCGACGAGGCGGGCATCTCGGCCACCATCTGGGGCTCAGACGGTTCCAAATGGGATGCCGTGGGCATGAACGCAACCTTCGAGGAGTACCTCGACAAGATCAAGCCGTGGCCCACGATGCGCCAAGACGGCCAGGCCGTCTTCCGTTGGGCTGTCTGGGAGATGGCCAAGGTTGCCAAGGAGGCACTTGCGGCCGCGGGAATCACCGCCGCCGACCTGGCCGCCTTCATCCCTCACCAGGCGAACATGCGCATCATCGACGAGTTGGCCAAGCAGATCGGGCTGCCGGACACCGTTCAGATCGCCCGCGACATCGAGACCACCGGCAACACCTCTGCCGCTTCGATCCCCCTGGCCAGCCACCGGCTGCTCGAGGAGCATCCCGAACTGAGCGGCGGCCTCGCCCTGCAGATTGGCTTCGGAGCCGGTCTGGTCTACGGGGCTCAGGTTGTGCGGCTCCCCTAGGATTGTCCACGGTCGTTCGACACATACCCCTGCACCACCTTTCAAGGAGATACGAAATGGCACTGTCCCAAGACGAGGTTCTCGCCGGTCTGGCTGAACTGATCAATGACGAGACCGGCATCGCGACCGACACGGTAGAGATGGGCAAGTCGTTCACCGACGACCTCGACATCGACTCGATCTCGATGATGACCATCGTCGTCAACGCAGAAGAGAAGTTCGACGTGAAGATTCCCGACGACGAGGTCAAGAACCTCGTCACGGTCGGCGACGCCGTCAGTTTCATCGTCAAGGCGCAGAGCTAAGACTCAGCAGTAGGCATCGGGCGGGGGGCGCTGGCCGCTCCCCGACCTTGTCGCCTGGCCTTCGCCCGGCGCTCGCCGGGTTCTTCCACGGGAGAAAGATCGAATGACCAAGAAGATCGTCGTCACCGGGATCGGCGCGTCGTCGCCTGTGGGCGGCACCGCCCCCGACAGCTGGACGGGCCTGCTCGCCGGCGAGTCGGGCGCCCACAGCCTCACCCAGGAATGGGTCGCAGAGCTCGACCTGCCGGTCACCTTCGCCGCAGAGGCCAAGGTGCGCCCCGAAGAGGTGCTCGAGCGCATCGAGATCAAGCGCCTCGACCCGGTGAGCCAGTTCGCACTGATTTCGGCCAGAGAGGCCTGGGCGGATGCCGGATCCCCCGAGATCGAGCCCGAGCGGCTCGGCGTGGAGTGGGCAACGGGTATCGGCGGCCTCTGGACGCTTCTCGACGCCTGGGACACGCTCAAAGAGAAGGGCCCGCGGCGTGTTCTGCCGATGACGGTCCCGATGCTGATGCCGAACGCCGCGGCCGCCGCGGTGTCGATGAGCCTCAACGCGCGGGCGTTCGCCCGCACCGACGTGTCCGCGTGCGCCTCGAGCACCGAGTCGATCGCAAACGCCTACGACCACCTGCAGGCCGGATACGCCGACATCATCGTGGCGGGCGGCTCTGAGTCGTGCATCCACGGCATCACGCTCGCCTCGTTCGCGTCGATGCAGGCCCTCAGCAAGCGCAACGACGACCCGGCGACCGCCTCGCGGCCGTACGACGTCACGCGAGACGGCTTCGTCATGGGCGAGGGCGCCGCTGCGCTCGTGCTCGAGACCGAGGAGCACGCCCTGGCACGTGGCGCACACATCTACGCCGAGATCGCGGGCGGCGCCGTCACCAGCGACTCGTACCACATCACGGCGCCAGATCCCGAGGGCTGGGGCGCGGCGCGCGCCGTTCGCGCGGCCCTGGAGCAGGCGGGAGCGACCGTCGGTGAGGTCACGCACATCAACGCGCACGCGACCAGCACACCGGTCGGCGACATCGCCGAGTACAGGGCGCTGCTGGCCGTGTTCGGCGACCGGGTGCACGACATCCCCGTCTCGGCCACCAAGGCCGCAACCGGTCATCTGCTGGGCGGAACGGGCGCCCTCGAGGCGGTCTTCACGATCCTCGCGGTGAAGAACCGCCTGGCGCCGCCGACGATCAACCTGACCGAGCGCGACCCCGAGATCCCGCTGTCAGTCGGGGTGGATGCCCAGGTACTCGGGGATGGTCCGCAGCTCGCGATCTCGAACTCGTTCGGATTCGGCGGCCACAACTCGGTCATCGCGGTACGCAGCTACGACGCCTGAGCTCAGGGGACCAGTTGGATCCGGTCTGCCCACAGCGACGGCTGTAGCGCGCGCTCGGCGCGCCGCTCGGCGATCAATTCGAGGATCGCCATAGCCTGGCTCACCGACGGATCTCCGAGCTGGCCAACCCCGACTTCCTCCGAAGACAGCCGCCCCCGCGGCTCGTCACGACCCTGTGCCCTCTGCCAGGTCGCGATGAGCGGGAAGAAGCCCGCTGTCCTGGTTGCCTGATGCCGTCCCATGAGTTCAGCCGACCCCTTCTGTTAGCCGACCTTGTGCAGCCACACAACGGGGCTGCCGTCGCTGGCATGGCGGAATGACTCGAGCTCGTCGTCCCAGGCCTGGCCGAGGGCGAGGCGCAGTTCGCGGTGCAGTTCGAAGGCGTCGGAACCCGCGGACTCCATGGCGTTGCGGATCCGGTCTTCGGGGATGACGACATTGCCGACCGTGTCGGTCTGGGCGAAGAAGATGCCGAGATCGGGGGTGTGCATCCACCGGCCGCCGTCACTGTGCGGGGAGGCGTCTTCCGTCACCTCGTACCGCAGGTGCTCCCAACCGCGCAGCGCGGATGCCAGCGCAGCACCGGTACCCTGCGGACCCTCCCAGTAGTACTCGGTGCGCTGGGCACCCGGAAGCACCGGCTGGTCTCGCCAGTCGAAGTTCACGGCACGCCCGAGGGCACGACCGGCGGCCCACTCGACGTGGGGACTGAGCGCGCGAGTAGCAGAGTGGATGAACACCACTCCGCGGGCGCCATGAACAGAGCCCTGGGCACGCCCCATCTGTGCAGCAGTCACTTCTCTCTCCATTCGTCGGTGCGACTTCCCCATCGACTGACGAATGAAACATTCAACTGCTGCCTGAATTATGCCGGATGCGGCGTGAGAATCACAAGTGTGTGGTTCCGTGTCGGCGCATCACTTTGCTTTGTCGTAGCTGTCGACCACGGTCACTGTGAGAGCGAATTCGACGGGAGCCGAGCCGAACAACAGGCCTCCGGCCTCGGCTGCCGACTCGCGCAGCGCTGTCGCGACCTCGTCTGCCCGTGCTACCGGGGTGTGCACGATCACCTCGTCATGCAAGAAGAACACCAGGTGCGGGCGCGAGGTGAGTGCTGCATCCGCCTCGTCTCCGCCGCCGAGCTGCCACAACCGGCGGCGGAGTGATCCCATCCAGCACAGCGCCCACTCTGCCGCCGTGCCCTGCACCACGAAGTTGCGGGTGAACCGGCCCCATCCGCGGGCGTCGTTGCGCAGCTGCCTGAGTTGGGCATCCGACGCGGTTTCGTCATAGCCGTCGCCGCGGCCCGGCGGCGAACTCCGGCCGAGCCAGGTGCTGACCACCTCGCCGCGCTCCCCCGCCCGCGCAGCGTCTTCGACAAATCGCATGGCGACGGGGAACGCGCGTTCGATGCGCGGCTTCATGCGCCCGCTCTCGCCCGTCGTGCCTCCGTAGATGGCGCCCAGCATCCCGTATTTGGCCTGGGGACGGGTCTCGACCGCCCCCGCGTCGACCATGCCCTGATACATATCTTGCGCCTGGCCGGCCTTCGCCATCGCGATGTCGCCCGACATCGCGGCGAGCACCCGTGGCTCGAGTTGCGACGCGTCGGCGACCACGAAGGTCCAGCCGGGATCGGCGATGACTGCGCCGCGCACCTGGCTCGGCAGTTGGAGCGCTCCTCCGCCGTCAGAGGCCCAGCGGCCTGTGACCACGCCGCCCGGCACGTAGACCGGCCGGAACCGCCCGTCGCGCACCCACTCCTCGAGCCAGTTCCACCCGTTCGCCGAATGAAGCCGGGCCAGCTTCTTGTACTGCAGCAGCGGCGGGATGGCGGGATGCTCGATCCGTTTGAGCTCCCACGACCGGGTCGAAGTGGCCTGCAGCCCCGCGCGCTGCAGCCCCTTCACGAGCTCAACCGGGGAGTCGGGGTTCAACTCTGGCTCATCCAACAGTTCGCGCACCTGCGTGAGCAGCGACTCCATCTTCGCCGGGCGGCCAACGACCGGGCGGGGGCCGAGCAACTCGGTGAGCAGTTCGTCGTGGCGCTCGGGGCTCCATGGCAGGCCCGCGAACCGCATCTCGGCGGCAATCAGGGCGCCGACGCTCTCGGCCGCGAGCAGCAACGCGAGGCGGCCGGGCTGGGTGCTGCCGTCGACGGCGGCGCGCTGCCGCATCCACTCGGCGACGGGATCATCGTCGGCTGGCGGCGGCTCGAGGTCGAAGAGCGCGTCGGAGGCGCCGCCGCGAAGGCCGGGCGCGGGCGAGTCCCACCGGTCACGTGGTGCCGTCGCGATGGCCGAGCCGGCTGTCGACGCAGACATCCGCAGAATCCGGTGGCACAGCCGCAGGTCGACGCAGCGCTCGACTCGCACGCCGGCATCCAGCAGGAGTGGGTACCAGCGCGGGGTGTCGCTCCAGATCCAGCGCGGGTGTGCGGCCTCCCGTTCGCGCGCCCAGGCCGGCAGCGATTCCTCGCCGATCTCGTGACCGTCGAGAACGACACCGCGATCGTCAAGCTCGACGACCTCGACCTGCCCGGCGGCAGACTGGCGGAGCGCGATATGCACTCCGCCAGTCTGCCCGGTAGGTCCGACGGCCAACCGGCGCTCGTCGGGGCTCAGTGAGCGGCGAGCCCCGTAGCCGGATCGAGGATGAGCGCGCGGGCGTCTCCGTGGCGCGATGAGAAATCGAACATTCCCGTAAGCGAACCGGCCAACGAGTCGAACGAGCCGTTGCCGATCTGTCCCGTCTTCCAGTTGTCTTCGATGAACCGCAGGATCGACGACTGGTCGGTCACGGCGTGGTCGACGAAGTTGGTCCGCGCGTACGGCGAAACCACCAGCAACGGCAGGCGTGGACCATAGCCGCACCGGTCGGCAAATCCGCCCAGAACGTGGGCGGGGTTGGTGCCGCACGACGAGCCGGTGAGGTGATCGACGGCCGGATCGGCGCTCTGGTTGACGATCGGGCCGAGCTGGTGGTCGTACCAGCCGTCGCTGTCGTCGTACGAGATCACGGCAGCCGTCGAACGCCAGTCCCTGGTCTTCTGCAGACGGTTGATGGTCTCGACGAGGAACTTCTGCTCATCAAGCGGGGTGGAGTAGCCGGCGTGACCGTCCTGATAGGCAGGAGCCTTGACGAAGCTCACGGCTGGCATCGATTTGGCGCCAACCGCTGCCCAGAAGTCGGTCAGGTCGTACTGGTGGTTCGCGGGCCCCGAGTGGCCGATCTCGGCCACCGATGCGGGTCGAGTGTGCTGCGGGTTGGCCGTGCTGGCGTAGTACTGGAAGGGCTCGTGGTGAGGGATGTAGTCCTTGCTGGTCACCCCGGCGACGTCCGCGTGAGTTGTGGTGCAGTCAGCGAAGCCACCCTGGAACCAGCCCCAGCTCACGTTCTTCGCGTTGAGCAAGTCACCGATGTTCTTGTTAGCCGGGTCGACCGAGGTGGTCGAGTCGCGGGTGTCGCAGGCGTCGCCAGCAGGCTGCGGGTCGCCAATGATCGTCCCAGAAGGGGTGACCGCTGGCGAGGTCGTCGCGAAGCCGTGAGTCTGGCCGGCCACCAGGTTCAGCGCACCAGGCGAGGACGGGCCGAACGTGGTGTTGTAGGAGTTGTCGCTCATCGCGAAGTGCTGCGCGTAGTTCCACATGGCGGTCACGGTGTTGCCGTCGTAGTACCCCATCACCAGGCCAGGGCCTTTGCCGTAGTCGGTGCAGGCGGCGGTGCCGCGACCGACGGTCTCGACGAACTTGTCCATGAGGCCTGCGTCGAAGGCCTTTTGCTCGTCGGCATAGCTGTGGTCTTGGTCGCAGGTCTCGGCCTGGCTGCGGTCGAGCCGGAACGGCTGGGTCGCGTTGGGGTTCGCGGTGAGCAGCGCCGAACTCAGTCCGTTTACCGTGGGAGTGTCTCGCGCGGCCGCGAATGCCGGCTCGCCTGCGGGATTGGCCGCAACGGGGTAGCTCGCGAAGTAGTGGTCGAACGAGACGTTCTCTTGGAAGATCACCACCAAATGGGTGATCGGGGTCGACGTCGACCCACCCTCGGCCGGATTCGTTCTCGACGGCCCCAAGGCCGTCGCCGGCATGGTCGCGCAGAGCGCCAGAACGCCGACACTCGCGATCGCGGTCGCGATGCGCACAACGGTGCTTCGGATCTTCATGAGGTCTCCCTTGTCGTCGACCCGGATGGGTTCCCCGGGCCCCGATTCGATTCTCTTGACCCCCCGTGAGGGGGGTGGAACGATCGGGTATCCTTCCAGTGAACGACAGGTGAACGAGGCCGTCAGGTCGAGGTCGCCGTCGTCACGATGCGGGGATGAGCCGCTTCACCAAGCCGAGTTCGCGACCGTCCGGGCTGATGAACTCGCTGCGCACCTCGAAACCGGCGCGTTGATATGAGCGCAGCGCGGGGATGTTGCTCTCGTGCACGTCGAGGGTGAGTTCGCGATCGCCCCTGGTACGCGCCCACTCGCTCGCCGCGTCCAGCAGGGCGTCAATGACGCCGAGCCCGCGATCAGGGGCCGAGACGAACACGCCCACCACCGTCGGCAGATCGACGTCCGGGACGCGGTCGAAATAGTCCGGCTCCCCCGCGGCTCGCACGATCACCGTGAGCGAGCCGATCAGCTCTCCGTGCCGCTCGGCGACGAACTGGGCAGACCCACGCCCCTCAGCGTGCGCGGTCGTGCGACTTTGCCATTCCTCGGCGGGCCGGGCCGTCGCCTGCTCCACCGTCTCCAGGAACGCGACCTTCGCCATCGGATCCCGCAGCGCCTCGATGCGCAAGTCACGCACGCGCGACCACTCGTTGGCGCGCACAGGGCGCACCGTCACGTCGTCGGGAAGCTGCCGCGTCATCCGCTGAACGCTACTCGTGCAGCAGCGAGCCGTTCTTGGCCAGCACGTTCTTCTCGCCGGCCTCGATCGGCACGGCGAAGCGGTTCTGCTTGGGCGGCATCGGACAGTTGAAGGCGTAGCTGAAGGCACAGGGCGGCAGCACGGCGCGGTTGAAGTCGAGGGTGATCGTGCCGTCGGCGTTGGGGGCGACGAACAAGAAACGACCGACGCTGTATGTCGAAACGCCACTGGTCGCGTCGGCGAACACCAGTTGCAACGCGCGGCCCGACTTGAACGCGGCCAGGTCGTAGTCGACGCCGCCACGAGTGAAGGTGATCCGGCCCGGGACGACCTCTTCGCGGGTCTTGCCCTCGTCTTTCAGGTGCTCAAAACCCATCGTGGTACCCGCGGGATTCTCGGACCACGCCGCCGTGACCACCCAGTCCGCGTTGTACGCGAAGGCGTCGATGCCGCCGAAGTCTTCGATCGCCTCGGAACGGGCGTCGAAAACCCGAAGGGCGTACTCACCGCCATCCAGCTTGATGACGAAGCCGCTGACCGTGTCGCTGAAGACGATCGCCGCGGGGTTCGGGTCGTCCCGGCCACGGACGACCGCCTCGCCGTCCACCAGCTGGCCATCGACGCGGATGCCGTCGGCCGCGGCCGCGATCACCTTGAGACCCGACTCCCCCGCCGGTAGTGGCGCCCACCGCCCGGGAACGCCCCAGATCGTCTGCTCCGAGTCGACAGCCTGCGTGTTCGTCAGCGCCAGGCTGCCCTGCGGCTGCACAACGGCAAGCTCTCGACGCTCGTGAAAGTGGGCGAACTGCTCCGCGGGAGTCTGAGGGGCGGTCTCGGTCGCGGTCTCGGTCATGGGGTCCATCCTCTTCCAGGTCACCGACGTCAACCAACCCCGACACGGGGACATTCCTGGGTCGGCGCGCAGCGCCCGCTCAGACAGGCCATGCGTGATATCCCTAGAATGCCTGGGATGCCATCGACCACCCCCGCCCTCACCAACAAGCAGCGCCGCAAGCTCTCGAAGAAGGAGCAGGCCGCGTACTCGCTCGAGATGGTCGAGGTGCGCCGCCGCGAAGCGCGCAGCCGCAAGATCCGACGCCGGATGGTGACGGCGATCGCCATCGTCGCGGGGGTCGCGGTCGTGCTCGCCGGCAGCGGGCTCATCGTGTGGAACATCGTGCGCGCCGGTCAGGTCGGCCCGGCGAACATGCTGAGTGACGGCATCCTGCTCACCGGCTCCACCGACCAGTCGACGGGCAAAGCCTCACTGACGCCGATCGGCACCGACGCGCTGCAGGCGGATGCCAAGCCCGTCGCCACCAACCTCACGACCTACAAGCAGACCGCGAACATCGTGCTCTACCTCGACTACGCGAGCCCCAAGACGGTGGCGTTCTACAAGGCGAACGGCTCTCAGATGGAGCAGTGGCTCGCCGCTGGGTACGTGACGCTCGAGGTGCACCCCGTCTCCACATCCACCACGGCGAAGAACGACTACTCGAAGCGAGCCGCCAACGCGCTCGCCTGCGTCGCGAACTCCCAGCCTTCGTTCTTCTTGGGGGTGAGCGACGCCCTTCTGGCCGCAGGCTCGGCCAAGAACGAGACGACGATGTCGACGGCAGCGATCCAGGCCCTCGTGACTAAGGCCGGCGTCACTGACACGACCGTCGCGGGCTGCATCAGCGGCTACCGCTATGCCACCTGGGTTACTGCCGCGACACATCGCGCCACCCACGGCGGGCTGCTGAACGCCAACAAGAAGTCGCTCACCACCGTTCCGCTCGTTGTCGTCGACAAGAAGTTCTACACCGGCAAGCTCACGGATAACACGGCGCTGACGAAGTTCATCAGCAAGGTCTTCGCGGCCGCCCAGTCAGCGGGCTCGACGGCCTCGCCGACGCCGACTCCTACCCCGACGCCCTAGCCGACCGCGACCCGAACTACTTCTTGGGCGGCTCCTCGTCGCCCGCCTTCACGGCCTTCTGCCCGGGCGGGAGGTTCGACAGGTCGGGCGCGATGATCGGTGCCTGGTATCCCGAGTCAGGGAGTCCCAGGGCCGGGACACGAGCGCCGTCGACGGCGAGCACGAGGTCGGCTCCGCGAGTCAGGGTGCGACCGCGGAAGAAGTCGGGCTTCATGATCCACCAGATGGCCATGAGAACGACGCCAACCAGAATGCCTCCGATGCCGACGACCGCATCGGCGCCGATCCCGAAGATGGTGATGTTGTGCCCCTTGGAGTCGACCTCCCAGTCGGGCTGAGCGTAGGAATACAACCCGTAGCAGAAGGCTGCGGTGAGCATGAGCCCGCCCAGGAGGGGGAACACGCCGCGCATGACGACGTTGCGGAACGAACTCCACATCGTCTTGCGGTAGAACCACACGCAGGCGAATCCGGTGAGCCCGTAGTAGAACGCGATCATCAAACCGATCGAGTCGACCAATGCCGTGAGCAGGTCTTGACTGATGAAGCTGATCACCAGATAGAACGCGATCGATACGATCCCCATCGCGACCGTCGACCAGGTCGGGGTGAGGAACTTCGGGTGGATGCGCGCGAACTTCGACGGGATCGCCTTGTAGACCGCCATCGAGAGGCTGGTGCGCGCGGTCGGCAGAATCGTGGTCTGCGTAGATGCAGCTGCCGAGGTCAGGATCGAGACCGTCAACAGCGCGATCATGACCTTGCCGACCGGGCCGTCGCCGAACAGTGACGGCCCGATCGACAAGAAGACGTTGTCGGAGTTGTCGCCGTTGCCCAAGCCGATGCCCTTGTCGCCGACGCCGGCGAACGCGATCGCCGCAGTCGACACCAGGGAGTAGGTGATGAGCAGCAGCACGGTGCTGATGATGGCCGCGCGACCGGGTGTGCGGCCGGGGTCTGCGGTCTCTTCGTTGACCGCGACCGCGGTGTCCCATCCCCAGTAGATGAAGATGGCCGCGAGCAGGGCCGGCGCGAGCACCGAGCCGAAGTCCAGCGTGAACGGGTTGAACCAGCTCAACTGCGGGAGCACCGAAATCCCGTGCACACCCTGACCCGAGTAGACCCGCACGAGCGCCCAGATGGCGAACACCACAAGCACGACGACCTCGATGCTGAGCAGGATCTGCTGCAACCGAGCAGACACCTCGATGCCGCGGTAGCAGATGTAGGTCATGATCGCGATCCAGAGCAGGCCGGCGGCCAGCTCCCATCGCCAGTCGGTCGACGCCTCGCCTGCGGCCTTCCAGCCCAGGTTGCCGAGCAACCCGAACGTGGTCTGCCCGGCGATCTGCGCCAGGTTGGCCATGACGATCACGTCGGCGACGATGATGCCCCAGCCGCCCATCCATCCGGCGATCGGACCAAATGCGCGCGCCGCCCAGGTGAAGGTGGTGCCGCAGTCGGGTTCCGCTTTGTTGAGTTCCTGGTAGGCGACGGCGATGAGATACATCGGCACGAAGGCCAGCAGAATGACGCCCGGCGCCTGCACGCCGACCACCTTTGTGGCGCCGCTGATGACGATGAACCCGAGCGCCGCGGCCAGGCTGTACGCAGGGGCCGTGGATGCCACGCCCACGACGACGCTGGACACGAGCCCGAGCGCCCCCGGCTTCAATCCCTTGCTGTCGACTTCGTTGCTCGTGCGGGTAGGTGCAGGTGCGCTCATTGAGGCGTCCTCCTCGACAAGGGTCGCGCGGGGGCCGACCGGTGGGAAGAACGTACACCCACCGGTTTTTGCCCGGATAGTGTCGCGGCATGGCAATTTTCCACGTGACGACGCTGGCCGAATGGGAGGCTGCGAAACGCGTGGGCAGTTACCGGATGTCGACCAAGGGCGCAACGCTCGATCAGGTCGGCTTCATCCACGCCTCGTCTGCCGAGCAATTGCCGCGCGTGGCGAGCTTCTTGTACTCCGGCTCGGACGAGCGACTAGTGGTGCTCCAACTCGATGACGACGGAATCCGTGGCTCTGGCATCCGGATTCCGTGGGAAGACGGCGGCGACGGCGAGCTGTTTCCGCACATCTACGGGGCGATTGACACAGCGTTCGTGGTCGCCGCGCGTCCGGCGGCATTCGACGCGGATGGCGTGCTCGGGTACTAACCGTCGCGAAACCAACCGACGTCAACCCTCGAGAGCCGCCAACGCGTCGTATCGATGAACGGCCGCTGGGGCCGCCCATCGAAGGGACTCACATGAACATCCGCCGTACCATCACCGTTTCTGCGGCGACCATCGCCGCCATCTTGGGGATGTCGATCGGCATCGCCGGTCCGGCATCCGCGTCTGACATCGTCATTCCCGACTGCGCACACGTGCTGTCGGACCCCCCTGGCTACTTCGACGATTTCGCCTCCATCAACGGCCAACCCGCCGTCGCCTTCACGCCGACACCCACCCTGTATGGCTCGGCGCGACCGATCCTGAAGAACTACCTGCGCGCGTTCGGCGCAACCAACTGTTCGTGGCACCTCGCCAAGAGCGGTGTAACCCATAACTTCACTGTCTCTGAAGTGGTCATGGGCGCGACCAAAGACCGACTGCTGCGTCAGTGGATGGCCAACCACGGCATCGTCGGAACTGACGAGGAGCCGACCCTCGGAGGCATCCTCTACCAGGTGGGACCGCACGAGTGGAGCTTGCTGATGCACGGCCGCGTATGGATCTCGATGATCGAGCGGGGCACGAGCATCTTCGGTTACACGATGCAGTCGGCGAGCTACGAGATCGCCGATCTCAACCCCGACATCTTCGTCGGAACCCTGTAGCCCCGAATTGCAGCCACCCTATTCGCCGAGGCACCGCCCGTCACGAAGTTGTCGAACGAGATGAAGCGAGTGGCGACCTCGGCGAATATGGGATTCGGGTCGAGACACGGTAGACATAGCGGCATGACCGACTCTCCCGCCCCCGACCTGCCACTCAGCTCGGCGCTCACGGCCTTTCTCGACGCGCAGCTCGCCGCCGTGCACGCCAACATCATCGGCTCAGAGGATCGCAACCTGGCCCAGAACATCGACGCCCTCTACGCGACAATGCGCGAGGTGATCGCGGCGATCGGAACGCTCGAGTCGCGCGTCGCCGACTAGAGCTGCCCGTTGACTCCCCCGAGCGTGCCGTGCTGCCGCACCCAGCGCGTGTGCGCCGCCGCGGTCGCTGCTCGAAGCGTCGTGTAATAGCCGACCAGCTCACGATCCGCACGCTTCTCGTTCGCCGTCACGACGCGGTAGCCGCGCTCCTTTCCGACCTCGATGATCCGGATGATGGCGTACGGCTCCCCGAACTGGGCCACCATGAGCCACACCCCGGGCTCAGTCTCGACCGCCGACAGCATCGGATGCCACCTGGGCGAGTAGGTCAGCCGGGCGCGCACGAGCGCATCCAGGTGATCGTCAACTCCGTCGCGGTGATCCATGCTCGCGACAACTGTCGAACATATGTTCGAGTGTTGTCAAACTACCGTGGCGCCGCTGGTGTCTGGCGGCGGGATGGACCAATGCAAAATCTAGTTCGCTGCGCCACGCAGGATTTGAGCAACTAGATCGTCGCAGTATCGCGCGGCGGCTTCCTCGTCCTCTTCGGGAGTCACCGTGAAGCCCATGAGCGTGCTCACCAGAACCGCTCCCGTGATCGACTGAATGAGGAGGTCCGGGTCGCAGTCATCCCTGAGCTCGTTCCGGTCGATGGCCTCAACGACGAGCGCTCGGTTCTGAAAGTGGATCACGTTCCGAAGTCTCTCGAAATACTGATCGAACAACTGTGGGTGCAATCCGCGCTCGGAGCTCACCCGCAAGATAAATGAACCCTCGTCCGAGTGAGTCAGCCGTAACACAGACATGGCGATCGCCCTCAGCACAGGCCCTATTTCACCTTGCACTGACCTGTCGGGGACCAAGGCGTGCGACGACAACACGTCATCCATGAGCGCCTCTGCAGAAGCCCACCGTCGGTAGATTGCTGGCTTGCCCACGGCCGCTTCTCTGGCCACTGCTTCGAAGGTGAAGCCGTTGTAGCCTGCCCGCAGGTACACACGTTGAGCAGCCAAAAGCACCCTTTTGCGAATTTCTGGATCTCTGGGCCGTCCAGCCAACTTCTCCTGGTCCACTGCCACACCACTCATTCGTCAGTTCTCTCCATTATCGAGCCTCCCGATTCTCGAGCCGCCGACCGCTTGAAATGGGAGGCCCGCGGGTGTAGTTTTCGATTACGTACGACATTCGTACGTAATCTACTGCACCGGCCTTGCCCGAACGACGAAGGAGTCTTTCTGTGGATACACACGTTGAAGTTCGGAGGCCGGGTATTCCGGTTGTGACCGAAGAGCTGATGCTCGGAGATGCATCTCGTTGGCGCAGGTTCGGCGACGTCGTGCCCGCAGGCCGATCGCTCGACAGCACCGGCGCGCCCGACTACGGAGTTTTCGGGCCGGGCTCGGTCGCGTGGCGAGTGCTTCTTCATCCTGCGACCATTGTGTTCGAGACGGCGGCCCAGGCGGCGGCCCAGTTCCTTTACAAGCCGATCACTGCAGGAATCCGTGACCTGGACCCCATCTCCCGGAAGGCCCGCAAAGGGACTTTCACGATGTTCGACTTCTTCGAACGCTTTCAGCGCAACTCGGGGATGCATGCGCCGATGTGGCTCGGCGACACCGCCACAGCCCAGAACATGGCCGCCCATCTGCACAGAATCCATGGTCACGTCACGGGGCCGGTGATCGATCCCGATGAACCTTCGCTTGGCGGCTATGCGGCTGCCGAACCGCGCGATGCGATGTGGGCGGGGATCACCGAGCTGCACGCCGCCCTGTGCGCCTACGAGAAATTGGCGTGGAACGGCGACGAGGCCCCTCACCCTCTCACGCCCGCCGAACGGGATCAGTTCGTCCTCGAGATCGGTTCCTACTTGCGTCTGGTCGGTGCCGAGGAGTCCGAGATCCCGACCAACATGGCCGAGCTGGACGCTCTCTACGAAAAGTACTGGCCATACTTCGGGCACAAAGAGAGTGTCTTCGCGGATCTCGAAACGGGCGTCAACATGATCGCGCAATACAAGATCGTCGCTCAGAAGAACTGGGATCCGTCGCACAAGTTGGCCACCGACACGCTCTTCGAGGTCTACGAGCAGTGGCACGACGTCTTGAACGCGGTCCTTCCCGAAAAGCTCCAGGCCGCAGCGGGCCTGAGTCAGGAGCAGATCGACTCAGCAGATGAGATCATCGCCGACCACGAGACTGGCATCCGCGAGATTCAGAATCCTGAAAACGCGGCCCGCCTGATGCGTCTTCTGTGGGGGCCAGACGGAGTAGACCTCATTGAGAACGCACGGGGTCTGCAGGAAGCAGCGCTCACGGATGCCCTGTAGATCGACGCGATGAGGGACACTTTTCGCGCGGTGACCCGCGTCGCCTTGTGCGAACAAGGTTCTGGTAGGGCGGGCGGGACTTGAACCCGCGACCCAGGGATTATGAGTCCCTTGCTCTAACCAGCTGAGCTACCGCCCCGCACCCTGTCTCGGGCGCGGCGGCGACGTCAGCCCGCCGGCTTCGACGTGGGATCGGCGACCAGCTCGGCCACCGAATCCCCACGATACAGGGCCTCGAACACGTCGAGCGTGTGCGCCATGGCGTGGTGAGCAACGACCTCGAGTGAGGCCTTCTTCATCTTGTCGAGGCGTGCGGGTGTCGCGGTCAGCACGTCGGTGAGCGCGGCCGCGAAGCCGTCGATGTCGCCCGGCTCGTAGAGGTGGCCGTTCACCCCGTCGGTCACAAGATGCGGCAGCGCCATGGCGTTGGCGGCCACAACGGGCAGTGCGGTCGCCATGGCCTCCATGGCCGCGATGCACTGCAGTTCGGCGCGTGATGGCATGGCGAACACCGTGCCGCGGGTCAGGGTGGCACGCAGCTCTTCGTCGCTGAGCTTGCCCAAGATGTGGATGCGATCCGACACCCCGAGCGACGCGGCCAGATCGCGCAGCTTCTGCTTCATCTCGCCGCCGCCGACGATGTCGACCTGCACGTCGAGCGCGGGATCCATGCGCGCTGCGGCCTGGATCAGCTCCTCGACGTGCTTCTCTTCATCCAGCCGGCCGACGTAGACCACCCGGTTGTCGGCGTGGCGGCCGAAGTTGGGGGTGTATGCGCTGGTGTCGATCCCGTTCGAGATGGCGATCACGCCATCCAGCTGCGTCATCTTCTCGAAGTAATCTGCCGAGTTCTGGGTCGGGCTGGTGACCACGTCGGCCATGCGGAAGATTCTGGCGGCCACCCTCCACTGGATGCGGGCCAGCCAGTCGAGCGTCGGCTTGGGCAGGATCGCCACGTGCTGCAGCACGTTCTCGGGCATGGTGTGGTTGGTGCCGATGAGCCGGATGCCGCGCTTCTTCGCGACCGGCGCCAGCCCGCTGCCGGCGATGATGTGCGACTGGAAGTGGACGGCATCCGGATGGATGCGGTCGATGATCTTGCGCGCGTTCGGCTTGGCTCGCCACGGCAGCATGAAGCGCAGCCACGGGTGCGGATACCAGCGCCAGCTGTAGACACGGTGGACGGTCAGGGTCTGGCCGTCGTACTCCTCGGGGAAGGTGCCGACGCGCCCCTTCTCGGCGGGGGCCATCACGTGCACATCGTGGCCGCGGGCGGCCATGCCGGCGCCGAGACGTTTGGCAAAAGTGGCAGAACCGTTCAAATCAGGGGCGAAGGTGTCGCCGCCAATCAGAATCCGCATCGGCTGCCGCGCTGTGGGCGCGTCGGTCACTCGGTGTCCTTCGGTTCGGGGCGCAGAGATCGTCTCGCGCGCAGGAAAGCTGGACCCCACGCTACCTCAGAGGCGCCCCAACCTCGCAGTCTCGATCTGCGCGGCGGCAACCTGCGCGGCGCGGGTCTTGGCGAGTTGGAAGACCCCGTAGACGGCGATGGCGCCTGCCGCTATCCAGACGAAGACGGTCCAGAGGGGAGCGTCGGCGGCCTCGCCGAGCACGACGATCCCGATCGAGACCGCGACAAGCGGGTCAACGACGGTGAGGCCGGCGATCACCAGATCCGGAGAACCGACCGAATACGCGGTCTGGACGAAATAAGCGCCGAGGGCCGCCGCGGCGATCAGCGCCACGACACAGCCAACCGTCAACCACTCGAAGTTGCCGTTGAGCAGACGGTTGATGACCACTTTGGCCAGCGTCGCCACGAATCCGTAGAGCAGTCCGGCCGAGAGGATGTAGAAGATCGCCGTGAACCGTTTGCGCAGCAGACCAAAGGCCACCCCGAGCAGCACGACAACGACACCCATGATGATCAGGATGATGATCAACTGCTTCCCTTGAATCAGCGTCTCTTGCGCCACGAACGCTGCCACGGTGACGAAGACCGCGATGCCTGCGACGCAGAAGGTGATGGCGCGGAGGGCGTCTCGGGTCAGCTTCACGTGCGAGACCCGCGCGTTCACCACCGCGGTGACCACGAGCGCGACCACCCCGAGCGGCTGAACCACGATGAGGGGGGCGAAGCCGAGGCTGGTGAGTTGGCACAGGATCGCCAGGGTCAGCAGCACCGTGCCGAGCGCCCACCATGGACTTCTCACAAGGCGCCAGATCTGCGCGATGCTGAGGCCGGCCTTGTGGCCAGATCCGTGCCTCTCTTCCACCACAACGACCCCGCGGTGCTGGAACTGCGCGCCGAGGGCTAGGAACACTCCACCGACCAGCGCGATCGCGATTCCGAGTGGGGTGCTGCCGTGAAAGAACTGAGTCGCGTCGATCGAACTCAGCTCGGGATGCACCCGTCGAATCTAGCCGCTGATACGCCGATATCCTTGGCGAATGGCCGTTCTCCCCATTCGCATTACAGGAGATCCGGTGCTTCACTCCCCCGCACAGCCGGTCGTGAATTTCGACGCGAAACTCGCCGCTCTGGTTCGCGACATGGAAGACACGATGGCGGCGGCTCCCGGCGTCGGCCTGGCGGCTCCCCAGGTGGGAGCCCCGCTGCGCTTGTTCGTCTACAACTGGCGCGACGACGAGGGCATACGGCACAGCGGAACGGCCGCGAATCCCGAACTCTGGATCAGCCCGCCCGCCGTCGAAGAACTCGACGAAGAGAACGAATCAGAGGGCTGCCTGTCGCTGCCCGGCGAGCGGTTCGCGCTTCGCCGCTCGGCGCGGGCGATCCTGAGAGCGACCGACCTGGATGGCACGGCCTTCGAAATCGCGGCGGAGGGTTGGCTCGCCCGCATCTTCCAGCACGAGTACGACCACCTGGACGGCGTTCTGTATGCCGACCGCCTCGCGTATCCAGAAGACCGCCAGATGGCTAAGGTGATCCGCAAGAGGAGTTGGGGTTCACCCGGCCTCTCGTGGACTCCCGGAATCGATCACCTCGAGGACTGAGTCTCTCCCCCACCGCCTCCCGAAGGGCGACCCATGACACGGCTGCGACCCGTTGCGCGGCTGCGCGCCGTGCTCGCGGGGCTGGCGGTCGTGTTGCTGACGTTCTCGGCGGCGGGGGCCGTCATCTTGGTGACCGCGCAGGTCGCGCACGCCGCCGCGGTCGTCATCACCGGGCCGCCGACCACCACGGGGATCACTCAGAACCCCACGCTTTTCACGGGAACCGGAACAGCGGGAGACACCGTCACGCTGACCGGGACCCTGCTCACCTCGTCGCCCTGTGCAACCGGCGTCACGGTCGATTCGGGCGGCAACTGGTCGTGCGACGCGAACTTCAGCGCCCCCGGCGGCGCGACGAACGTGACGGCGACCCAGACCGGCGACGGATCGACAGCCAGCGGCACCTACGACGTCGCCTTTCCGCCGACCGAGCAGCTCGTGCTGACCTCGCCAGGGCGCTACGCCACCAACAATCCCAACCTGGTCATCCCGGGAACGGATGCCATCTCGCTCGGGACGGTTCAGGGCACGCTGATCAACAGCAGCCACACCTACAACTGCTTCTACAACACCGTGTCAGGGCCAAGCTTCTCGTGCGTCGGATTCACCGGCGTGGCAGACGGCGACTACGTCCTCCAGCTCAACCAGCGAATCGGTGTCGCCACCTCGCTGCCCACCCCGCCCATCACGGTCCGGATCGACACCACCGGCCCGAACGCGGCACCGCGGTTCCTCTCGCCGTACGACAGTTCGGGCTCGAACGGCAACGTGCACACCACGGATGCCTCGATGCCGGTCTCAGGCACCTACATCACGGCCAGCGGCCCCGAGGCCTATGCCGTCGTGCACGTCGTCGCCGCCGCAGAACCTCCGTCGACCGCGACGGTCAGCAGCTTCACCCCGGTCTACTGCACCGCCGTCACGGATGCCTCGGGCAACTGGTCGTGCACCCCTTCGACGCCGATGACCTACGGAGACTTCTACGGTTTCACCGTCTACGGAGTCGATGAGGCCGGAACCACCGGCATCTCTCCCGACCCCGAGTTCGGCGTCTACGTCGACGCGCCTACGCCGGTCCCCAACGCGCTCACCGTGGCCTCCAGCCAGCCGATCATCGAGTTGATGGGAGCCGGCGCCGCCGGCGGAACGATCAACGGAGTGGTCAGCAACGGACAGAGCTGCTCCGCGACGGTGGCTTCTCTGTCCTACGAGTGCGACTTCACCATGCCGCCGACCGACGACACCGTCACCGTCAGCCTCACCCAAACGATTGACGGCGTCACCTCAGCACCCGTCGTCGTCACCGTTCGCCTCGACCAGACCGCCCCGACCCAGTGGCCGCAGTTCTTCAGTCCGTGGACCGTCGAAGCCCCCGGCCCCGCCGAATACGTCACCACCGACGGATTGGTGACCTTTCAAGGAGGCGCTGAGCCCAACGCCCACGTCTTCGTCTATTCGGCACCCGACGCCGACAGCACTCCGGCCAACGTGACCCCCGACTTTCCGGTCTGCAACGTCGTTGCCGAGAGTTCGGGAGTCTGGAGCTGCACCGCGCCGGACCCGATCCCGCCTGGCACCTACTCCATCGGAGCACGGCAGTACGACGAGGTGGGCAACGCCGGCCCCGTTCAGGTCGCGACCTTCGAGCTCATCGTGGATTCCATACCCGCCATCCCGACCATCGCGACACCGGAGGCGGCGTCCGGCTCCCACTTGCGCGCCGGTGACCCGGTGAGCTTCTCCGGCTCGGCGGGGAGCGGGACGACCGTCAAGGTCTACGAAGGCGCGTCAGTGCTGTGTCAGTCCGCAGTGTCTGCCGGAAAGTGGTCATGCGCGGTCCCGACACTCTCCGATGGCAACCACACGGTGGCCGCGCTGGCCGTCGACCGCTACGGCATCTCGTCCGACGCGGTGTCGCGCACCTTCACCGTGCTTCCCAAGGCCATCGGGAGAACCCCCCTCACCTTCACGATCGGCATCACGGATGCCCTCGGCAACCCGCTCGACGGCTCGATCCTGACCCCCGGCGAGGTCATCTTCCTGTGGAGCGCCGGGCTGCCCGTCGGCAGCACCGTCTCGGCCGAACTGCATTCGACTCCGTACCCGCTCGGCAGCTCGACCGTCGGTGCCGGTGGCACGTTCAAGTTGGAGACATCCATCCCTCTCGATGTCGAGCCGGGCGACCACGAGTTCTCGGTGACAGTCACGCCGGAAGGCGACGATCCGACGACGATCACCTCGCACACCTCGGTCGCGCCGGTGGTGGTCACTCCCACCGACGACGCGACCCCTCAACCGCAAGCGGATGGCGCAGGCTCGCCACCCGCCGGATCGCGTCCCCACGACGGGTTCGATTCGCCGAGCACCTTTGCCGCGTCGCTTCCGACCTTCGGCAGCGTGCCGATAACGCCCACCACCGTCGCGGTGACCGGCGGCATCGCCCTGGCGTTCCTGCTGTTGGTGGCGTTCCCGTCTGAACTGCTCGAAGACACCATCCGCGAGAACTACGACAGGGCTTTCAGCTGGCTGGCGCCGGTTCGGCGCCGCGTCGATCGCGCGCGCGGCCGATTCGGAGGGATGCTGCGCAACCCGTGGTCGGGCATCGCCCTGTCTGTCGCGGCAACGGCCGTGATCCTCGGGTTCGCCGATCCCTCATTCGGCTTCACCGGAGCGTCGGTGCGACTGCTGCTTGGCATGCTGATCTCGGTCGCCGTGATCAACATCGGCATCTACCTGCTCGTGCTCAGGCTGGCCAAGCGCAGCTACGGGGTCACCGGCTTTCTGCGGTCGCTGCCGGGCGCCCTCATCATCGTTGCGCTGTCTGTGCTCGTCTCGCGGGTGGCCCACATCTCCCCCGGATTGTTGTTCGGACTCGTTCTCGCCGTGGTCTTCACCAGCGAAATCCCGTTGGCTCAGCGAGCCAAGCTGGTGATCCTCACCACCTCGTTCACCATCGCGGTCGGCATCGTGGCGTGGCTGGGCTACAGCGCGTTGAGGGGCGTCGACGGCTCCGGTTTCTGGTACGAGCTCGCGCTCGAAGCGCTGGTCGCCATCACCCTTGAGGCAGTCGGGACGCTGATCATCACGATGCTGCCGCTCACCTTTCTCGACGGCAAGACGATCTTCCGCTGGAGCAAGTGGCTATGGGCGGGGATCTACCTGCTGACTGTCGTCGTGTTCGCGGTGATCGTCATGCCGATCTCGAACAACTGGGGTGCAATGACGGCGCCGCTCTTCGGCTGGGGCACCCTGTTCGTGGTGTTCGCAATCGTGGCGTTCGGCACCTGGGCGGTGTTCCGGTTTCTCCCCAGTCGCGGCGCGGTCAGCTCCAGCCCGGTCAGCTCATCCAGCCCAGAAGTCGAAGCAGCGCCGCGACAGCGGCAGCCGCAATCACCACCACGATAAACGGCGCCCGCAGCACGAGCAGCAGTGCCGCCACGCCCAACGCGGGCACGCGCGCGTCGATCGCGATCCCGCTGCCGTGCTGCAGCGTCTGCGTGGCGACCAAGGCCGCCAGCAGGGCAACAGTGAGCAGAGTCGCGACCCGCGACGGCGTCGGCCGCTCGATGAACGAGGGTGGCACCAGGTAGCCGAGCAGCTTGAGCCCGAGCACCGCAGCCGAGCTGATCAGCACGATATTCCAGATCGTCACGGCTGGGCACCTTCCCTCTGCTGGGCGCCCTGCGCCGGTCTGGCTCCGAGCCAGTTCGTCACACCGACGACCACCGCGACTGCTGCGGCGATCAGCACCGGCAGCCCGGCCGGCAACCAGGGGATGAGCACGGCGGCGACCACCGCGGCTCCTGCGGCGACCGCGATCGGCTGGCGGGAGCTCAGTCGGGGCCAGAGGAGTCCGAGAAAGGCCGCGGCCGCTGCGGCGTCGAGACCGAACATCCTGACGTCGCCGATGAGATTGCCCAGCAGGGAGCCCAGCAGCGTTGTCAGATTCCAGCCGACGTAGATGACGGCGCCGGTGATCCAGAATCCGATGCGCTGGCCGCGGAGGGTCGGCTGGCCGGTCGAGACGGCCGTCGACTCGTCGATCGTCCAGTGGCCGGCGAGCAGCTTGCGTGGCCATGACAGCCGACCGGGCGGCCCGCCGACAATCGGAGCCATCCGCATCGAATACAGCGAGTTGCGCACCCCGAGCAGGGCTGCGCCGGTGATCGCGGCCGGCCCAGCTGCCACGCCCCCTGAGGCGATGACGCCGATCACGGCGAACTGAGATCCGCCCGAGAACATGAACAGGCTGAGCACCTGCGTCTGCCAGATGTCGAGACCGGATGCAACGGCCAACGCCCCGAAAGACAGCCCGTACACCGACACCGCCAGGCCGACGGCGAGGCTGGCCCGAACGGCTGCCGACCGCTCAGGATCTTGCGGCCGTGCCGCGCTACTGCTCGCCACGGTAGGCAGCCGCTTCGCGCAGGGTCTCGAACAGAGCCTCTGGATCGACGTCTTTGTAGAGCACCGCGTAGGCACCCGCCAGGGCGGCAGCGGGAACGTGGTCGTCGAGGTCGACCGCCGTCACCAGCACGATCTGCGGTACGCGGCCGAGCGCGCGCACCTGCGCATCGCCGCGAATCCGCTCGGCGGCGACCAGGCCGTTCACCCGAGGCATCTGGATGTCCATCAGCAGCACGTCCAAGGGCTCACGACGGGCGAGGGCAAGCGCCTGTGCGCCGTCGCCAGCCTGCCCGACCACCGTGAAATCCGGCTGGGAGCTGAGCAGCATCGCCCACCCATCGCGTTGGCTGCGCGAGTCGTCGACGATCGCGATGCGAAGCGGTTCGGCAGCAGGTTCGGCCGGCTTGACGGCACGGGCGCTCACGACGAGCCCAGTTTCACCCCGTGCACGCCGTTGTGGTACTTCAGGGCCGGGAAGATCGCCGAGACCGAGAACCCGACGCCGGGCACCGTGCCCGCCGTGAACACCCCACCGAACAATTCCGTTCGCTCCCGCATCTCGGTGATGCCGCGACCGGTCGGCGTCTGCGTGAGCGCCGCCAGGTCGTCTTCGGCTGAGTAGCTGCGCTGCTGCGCCTCCAGGTTGGGATCGAGGCCGTTGCGCACCGCCTCTGCACGGATGCCGTCGTCATCGACCAGCACCTCGAGGCCCTGCTCCGTCCACTTGAAGGTGACCCGGGCGTTCGTGCCCTCGCCGCCGTGGGTAAGGGCGTTGCCCAGCGCCTCCTGCAGGATGCGATAGACCGCGAGTTCAGCGCCCTGCTTGAGGTCGAGCCGGGTTCCCGACTCCTGGAATTCGACCTCGAGCCCCGCATCGCGCATCACCTTGAACAACTCGCGGGCCGACGAGAGGCTCGGCTGAGGGGCGGCGTCCGCTTCTCCGGCTCGCACAACGGTCATGACCCTGCGCAGATCGGCCAGGGTTGAGCGCGCGGCCTCGGCGATGGCGGCGGCGCTGCGGGTGGCGACATCCGGATCCGCCGTGGCCGCGTACCGCGCGCCATCAGCCTGACTGATGATCACCGACACCGAATGCACGGCGAGTTCGTGCAGCTCACGGATGATGCGCAGCCGGCTGGTCTGCTCGGCCAGCGAGAGCTCGAGGTCGATGCGATCGCGTTCCAACTCGACCCGCTCGGCCGCGGCCGCCCGCTCGGAGCCCCGAGCCCGGCGCCAGAGAACCACGAGCACCAACGCAACCACGAGGAGCAGAACGGCGACGATCCCGAGGGCGATGACCAGGACGATCGAGTTCTCCTGAAGCCACGCGTTCACGTAAAAGGTCTCTCCTCCGGGCCTGGGTGGGCCCGAAGGAGAGACTACCGTTTCCGAGATGGGCTACTTCTGGGGACCCATGGGTCCGGTGGGCGCCTGCGGCGCGTTGGCGCGCAGCACCTCGAGACGGGCCCGGTACTCCTTCTCGTCGATGTCGCCCTGGGCGAAACGCTCGGCGAGGGTGGTCTCGGCCTGGCGGGATGCCTGCGAGGCGCCCCAATAGCCGTGGCCGTAGCCGTGGTGGCCCCACGGACCCATGCCGGTGCGAGCCCAGCGACGACGACGCGTCGCGATGGCGACGATGATCGCCACGATGACCAGGAACCAGAAAACGTGGCCCAGGATGAAGAGCAGTCCGAAGCCGAAGCCCAGCGCGGGATGCGCGAAGGCGGCTGCGGCGGCAAGCGATGTGAACACGATGCGTTCCTTCGATGTTGTGGGAGCTCCGGCGGAACTCCGATGACTCAACTCTCGCCATCGCCGGCCCCGGTGGAATCTGCCCTGCGGATGCTTTCGACTACTCCCCCGGGTGCACTCGACGAGCCAACCGCTACTACTCGCTCGCCCCGGCCGTGACCAATCCAGTCTCGTAGGCGATCACCACGAGTTGCACCCGGTCGCGGGCAAGCAACTTCGACATGATGCGCGAGACGTGCGTCTTGGCCGTCAGGGGGCTGAGGAACAGTTCTCGCCCGATCTCGTCGTTGTTCAGACCCTGCCCGACCAGGCCCAGCACCTCGCGTTCCCGGTCGGTGAGCACCGACAGCCGGGAAGTGTCCGGCGGCTGGTGAAAGGTGCCTGCCACCCGCTCGAGAAGGCGTTTGGTGACGCGTGGACTGAGCAGGGCATCCCCGCCGGCGACCACCCGTACGGCGCGGATCAACTCAACCGGCTCGGTGTCTTTGACCAGAAAGCCGCTGGCGCCCGCGCGAATCGCCTGTGCGACGTACTCGTCGAGTTCGAACGTCGTGACCACGACAACGCGGGTGCCAGCCAGTTGAGGGTTGGCCACGATCTGTTCGGTGGCCCAGAGACCGTCGCCGTCTGGCATCCGGATGTCCATGAGCACGACGTCAGGGCACTCGCGGGTCACCAGGGCGACCGCCTCGCGGCCGGTTGCGGCCTCGCCGACGATCTCGAGATCCGGCTCGGCCTCGAGCAGGCTGCGAAAACCGGCGCGGATCAGATGCTGGTCGTCTGCGAGTGCGACGCGGATCGTCACGGGGTCTCCTGACGTTCGGGGGAAGCAGGCAGCTCGGCCACCACGGCGAAGCCGCCGCCGTCGGCCGGACCAGCGGTGAGATGGCCGCCGAGCAACTCGGCGCGCTCGCGCATGCCGAGCAGGCCGCGTCCACCGGACTGCGCTGCCGAGCCGGAGGCGGCGGCCGTTCCGTCATCGCGCACCTCAAGCCGATAGATGTCGTCGCGACGCTCGAGCGAGATGGTTGCGCGGGTGGCTCCCTCTGCGTGCCGGGTGACGTTGGTGAGCGACTCCTGGGCGATGCGATAGATCGCCAGTTGCACCGGCTTGGGCACCCCATCGGCCGGGAGGCGGTCGTCCAAGCGCACGTCGACACCTTGGGCGGTGACGGATGCAGCGAGCCCTTGAAGTCGGCTCAGATCCGGCTCGGGAACCAGCGGTGCGCTCGGGTCGGCGCCGCCCTCTGCTCTCAGCACTCCGAGCACGGAGCGCACCTCGTCGAGGGCGGTCTTGCTGGTTTCTTTGATGCTGGCCAGCGCTTCTTTGGCCTTGTCTGGCTGCTTCTCCATGAGATGGAGCCCAACACCGGCTTGCACGTTGATCTGACTGAGCGAGTGCGCGAGAACGTCGTGCAACTCGCGCGCGATCCTGACCCGCTCGGCCTGCACCTCGGTCTGACGACGCTGGCTCAGTCTGCGGCGGAACTCGGCGGTGCGATCACGCCGCGTGCGGATGCCCTCGCCGATCCCGACGACGATCAGGATACCGAGGGTGGTCGCCGCGATCCGGCCGGCAGTGAGGCGATCGTTGCCCACCGCGAGGGCGACGGCGATCGTCGCGACCCACGCGACGGCGATCGAGATCCAGGCCCAGATGCGCGCGTCACGGACGATCGCGCTGACGATCCCGAACGCGAGTGCCACATACGGTGGCCCTTCGTGCTCGTTGAAGATCAGATCGAGCGACGCTCCAATCGCGGTGAGCGCGACCACCGGACCGGGAAACCGTCGCGCGCCGATCAGCGCGAGCGGGCCGAGCAGCGCGATGCCGATGGTGATGAGGCTCTGAGTCTGCGTCAGGTGGAAGAGGCGCACGAAGGTGATGGCGACCGGCACCTGCACCAGGAATGAAAGAAGCACCGGGATCCACAGGCTTGCCCAGCGCGGCATGCGCCACTCGGGAGGGGGCTGGCCGCCGTTCCAAGCCGCCCATTGCCCGTGGCGGTGCATCCACATCGCCTCGCCGAACTGCCGACGCTGCTCGCGCGTGATGCGCGGTCGCGCCGGCTCGGACATGGCTCGATGCTACGCGGCGGGCGGTGGCAGCCCATCCGCTGTCGGGCGCGCTAACGCTACTCCCGCGGGAGTACGGGCCTTTCCTGCTTGAGCGCCCGGCCGCAACCTTAGCCTCCGGCAGTGATCCCCTTCTCGATCGCCAGGATGCGGTCAAGCAGAGCACTGGTCGCGGCATCTTGGGCGGCCAGATGCCTCTGGATCTGCTTCGCCTCCTCGAGGATCGCGCCGGCGTCCTTGTAGGTCGCCGCCGCACGCGCATCTGAGGCGGCCGCCTGCACGTTCTGCCCCACGATGATGACGGGGAGAAGGAATAGCTGCAGGAAGTACCCGGAGATGGCGCCGACGATCAGGACAAGCCCGGTATTGCCGGTCAGGGCAGCGGTGACGCCCATGATCCCGATGACGGCGAACAGGTAGGCGCACCACATGGTGCCGACCGAGCGAGTGATCCCCAGCGCGACCTTGCTGTTGAAGCGGGCGACGACCGAGGTGGAGCTGATTTTCTTCACCGTCTTCCGGACCGACGGTGGGCCCTCGGCCTCTCGCTCGGCCAGGCGCGCGTGCTCGTGATAGTGGAACGTCGTCGGTGTGGTCATGGACTCCATGATGGCCCGGAATCCCGCGTCAATCAGCGAGCCGACAATGCCCAATCTCGGAGGATGTCGATCCGAGAGAGTCGGCCGGATCGCGCCACGCGGGCCCCGTCGAGTGCCGAAGTACCCTCAGATTCCTGCCTTGTCGATCGCCGCCTGGAGCGACGTCAGGTAGGCGTCGGTGGTGTACGTCGCGCCACTGACCGACTTCACTTTGGCCGACTGCGCCTTGAGCACCTCGGACCGGAGGATCGGAGCGGCCTTGTTGCTGAGCTGAACCGATCGACCGCCCTGATCGGTGAGATGCAGCGCGACGACGTCGGTTATCTTGCCGGACACCACCACGATCTGCACCTGAACCGACCCGTAGCGCGTGCTCACCGAGGATCCCGCGAAGGTTCCCGAAACGGCGGCACCCCCTCCCGGGCCGGCCGAATGGGATGGCGTCGCTGCCGGAGTGCGGACCCCCGGATCGAGGAGCACGCCCAATTGCCATGCTCCGGCGAGCACGACGGTCGTCCCGACCGCGCCCGCCACCATCGCTCTCGCCCTCACCAGTCGAACCTTTCCGCGTGAATCTGGTGGTCGGGGATGCCGGTCGCCCGCGCATCCGCCTCCACCTCGATGAGCCAGGCGGTCGGTCCGCAGAGGTAGAGGTCGCTGTGTACGAGGTCGGGAAAGAGCCCGAGCAGCGTCGTCCCACGATCGGCGGCGTCCTGCGTCATCCAGGCGGGGCCGTGTGAACTGCGTCGACCGATCATCGTGGTGACGTCGATGCCCTTCGATCTGGCAAGATCTTGGACCTCCCCCCACAGGTAGGTGTCGTCCACCGACGAGGCTCGCAGCAGCACGGTTGCCTCTCCTGGTTGCAGCTGCGAGTCCTGGAGCAGGGCGCGCACCGGGGTGATCCCGATCCCCGCCGCGATCACCGCGAGTTTCGGAGCTGTGCGTCCCGCATCGGTGAAGACGCCGTACGGACCCTCGAACCAGACCCGGGTGCCGGGCCGAACCGCGCTGATGCTGCGACTGCCCTCCCCCAGGTCTCGGACGGTGATCCGCAGCTCCCGGTCGGTCGGCGCCGCAGACAGCGAGATGGGATGGGAATGCCACCAGGTGCCTGGCGTCCAGAACCGCCAGACGAAGAACTGCCCACCCGCGGATTGCAGCGCCCGAAGTCGACGCCCACGCAAGTGGATCGAGACGACGCCCATGCCTTCCTTCGTCATCCTGTCGACCCGCAGGCCGTGCTGAATGCTCGCAATGAGCGGCTGGAGAAATCGGTGCAGGAAGATCGCGCCGAAGGCAAGCACATACAGAAGCAGCCAGTAGACCCGCTCAACGCTCGTGGGCGAGAAGACGCTGCCGATGCTCAACTGGTGCGGAACCGACACCAGCACTGCGGTGTAACTGAGCAGATGGATCAGGTGCCAGGTCTCGTAACTGAACCGCCGACGCACCGCGGCGAATGAGCTGACGACGACGACCGCCAACAGGCCGATGCCGACGATCGCGAGCGGCATGTCGGGGATGGCGATGAGGGGACCGAGCTCGGCGATCGGATCGATCCCGGTGCTCAGCCCGTAGCCGATCAGCAGCAGAACGCCGTGACCGAGGAGCAGGTAGAAGGCCGGCTTACCCAACGCACGATGTACCGCGATGGCTCGGTCGTGGCCGATGGCTCGATCGATGAACGGCACTCGCGCAGCCAGCAGCAGCATGGCGAGCACGAAGTCGGAGCCCACCAACCCCGCCACGATTCCGCTGCTCGTCACGGCATCGGCCAGGGAACCGAACCGTGCCGTTCCCCCCGAGACCAGGAACAAGGCAACGGCGATGGCCGAACTCAGCCACAGGCCGACGACGAGCAGATCGCCCACCCGCGCGCGCTTGCGGTAGACCCGCGCGTGGTCGGGGGTCGGCCTCGAGAGGCGAGATTCCGAGGGTGCCTCGATCGACATCAGGCCGCCTTTCAACATCCCGTCGATCCTGGAGCCGTCAGTGCCAAACGGGAAGGGCCTTTGGGCCTGTGCGACCGGATTGGAATGAAGCTCCCCCACTTGGACTCGAACCAAGAACCTATCGGTTAACAGCCGATTGCTCTGCCAATTGAGCTATGGAGGATCGCTGCGAACAGCCCCGCTAGCTTAGCAAACGATGGGGGCCGTCCCGCGCTCAGGCCTGCAGCGCTGCGAGCCGATCGACGTAGGGGTGAAGGGGATGCTGCAGCACGTCATCCACCTGTCCATAGCCGACCAGAAGCCCGGCATGCATGACCGCAATCTGCTCGGTCATCGTGCGCAACTCGCGCAGATCGTGCCCGACCACGAGCGCCGAGAATGCTCGCTCGCGCTGCAGGTCGGCGATGACGGTCAGGATGCGACCGCGCACCAGCACGTCGACACCCATGGTCGGGTCATCGGCCACCAGCAGAACCGGCTCCAGGATGAGCGCCCTGGCCAGCGCGATGCGCTGCCGCTGGCCGCGGCTGAGTTCGTGCGGGTACTTGTTCATCACCGCAAGTGGGAGCCGCACCGCATCGATCAGCGTCGCCACCGCGGCGCCCGCCTCGAGGCGGTCGAAGCGGCGGTCACGCTGATAGATCGGGTCTGCGACGTTCTCGCCGATGGTCAGGTGCGGCTCGAGCGTCGAGCCACCGTCTTGCGGGAGGTAGCCGACCTTCAGCGAGAGCCGGTCGAGGCGGCGCGAGCTGGTGCTGCGCAGTTCTTCGCCGAGCACCTCGAGCAGTCCGCCGGTGATGTGCGGTGCCTCGCCCTCGCCTGGCAGGGTCTGCGCGGCCACCGCACGCGCCAGGGTGCTCTTGCCCGATCCGGCTTCGCCGACGACACCGAGGATTCCGCCGACCGGGATCTCGAACGTGACGCCACTGACCGCAGCGCGGCCATCTGCGTAGGCAAGTGACAGATCGGCGGCTCTGACCGCGATCCCGGACTGCATCGCGGTATGAGGCACGGCTCGACCCTACCGGCCCGCCTGCAGAGCAGCCATTCGAGCCGTGCGCCGCGCGGCTTGCTCGACAGGATCGGGCACCGGCAACGAGGCGAGCAGGCGCCGGGTGTAGTCGTCCGTCGGATTGCCGAGAACTTGCGCGGTCGGCCCCTGCTCGGCAATGTCTCCGTGATGCAGCACGACGACGCGATGCGCGAGCTGATCGACAACGGCCAGGTCATGCGTGATGAAGAGGGTGGCGAAGCCGAACTCCTGCTGCAATTCGCCGAACAGTTCGAGCACTTTCGCCTGAACAGAAACATCGAGAGCGCTGGTGGGCTCGTCGGCAATGAGCAAGGGCGGATTGAGCGCAATGGCGCGGGCGAGGGATGCGCGCTGGCGCTGCCCCCCGCTGAGTTCGTGCGGGTAGCGGTCGCCGAACTCCTTCGGCAGCTGCACGGCCTCGAGCAACTCGTCGACCCGCGGGCGGGCGCCTGCTGGGTTCTCGGCGAACCCGTGCACTACCAGCGGTTCTGCGACGCACTGCGCGATCGTCAGCAGGGGGTTGAAGCTGGTGCCGGGATCCTGGAACACGAAGCCGAGCTGTTTGCGGAGTGGGCGGAACACCCGCTCGCGTACCCCGTTCATCTCGGCACCCAGAACCTGGAGAGAGCCGCCTGAGACCCGGGTCAACCCGGCGATCGCGCGGCCGATCGTGGTCTTGCCCGATCCGCTCTCGCCGACGAGCCCGACCACCTCGCCGGCGTGGATCTCGAAATCCACGCCCTTGACCGCGCGGAAGCCCGCGCGCCCGAACCGACCCGGGTACTCGATTTCGAGCCCTTTGGCCAGTACCACCGGCGGCACGTCCGTCGCAGCGACCAGCGGCCGATCGACGATCTCGAGCCGTGGCACGGCGGCGAGCAGACGCTGCGTGTACTCGTGCTTCGGGTGGGCGAAGAGTTCACGCGACGTTGCGGTCTCGACGATCCGGCCGTTGAGCATCACGGCAACGCGATCCGAGAGATCGGCCACAACGCCCATGTTGTGCGTGATGAGCACGATCGCGGTGCCCGTCTCGTCGCGCAGCTGCCGAAGAAGATCGAGAATCTCGGCCTGCACGGTCACGTCGAGTGCCGTTGTGGGCTCGTCGGCCACGATCACCGAGGGTGCGAGCGCGAGCGCCATCGCGATGACGACCCGCTGCTTCTGCCCTCCGGAGAATTGATGAGGGTAGTCGTCGACCCGACGAGCCGGATTGGGGATGCCGACGCGCGCCAGCATCTCGATCGCCCGGGCCCGTGCCGCGCGCCGCGTGACGTTGCCGTGCGCGCGCAGCCCTTCTGCCAACTGCCAGCCGACTGTGTACACCGGATTCAGCGCCGACGACGGCTCCTGAAAGATCATGGCGACCTCCGTACCGCGCAGCTCGCGCAGACGCGACTCGTCGACCGTGACGATGTCGTCGGCCTTCGAGTCGCTGCCGAGGAGCACGACGCCGTCGACACGAGCCGTCTCGGGCAGCAGCCCAAGAATCGAGCGTGCCGTCACGGTCTTGCCGCTGCCAGACTCCCCCACGATCGCGAGCACCTCGCCGGCACGCACGTCGAGGCTGACATCCTTCACCGCGGCCACGTCGCCGCCGTCGGTGGCGAAGGTCACGTCGAGGTGCTCGATCCGGACGGCGAGATCCCCGTCGGCCGCATGCCGCTGGGGGCGCTGGACGCTCACAGCACCTGCTCCGCGCCCTCGGAGAACGGCTGGCTGATGGCTGCGGCATCCGCCGGGGTTTGGGCCGCGGCACGACGCCGGGTGCGTAGTCGCGGATCCGCGAGGTCGTTCAGGCTCTCGCCGACCAGCGTCACGCCGAGTACAACGAGCACGATGGCCAGGCCGGGGAACACCGAGGTCCACCAGATGCCGCTGGTGACATCCGAGACCGCCTTGTTCAGGTCGTAGCCCCACTCGGCGGCAGAGGTCGGCTCGATGCCGAAGCCGAGAAAGCCGAGGCCGGCGAGCGTGAGGATCGCCTCCGAGCTGTTCAGGGTGAGAATCAACGGCAGCGTGCGGGTCGAGTTGCGCAGCACGTGGCGGAACATGATCCGTGGGGTGCTCGCGCCGATGACCTTGGCCGACTCGACGAACGCCTCAGACTTGATGCGCACCGTCTCGGCCCGGATCACGCGGAAGTACTGCGGAATGAAGACCGCGGTGATCGAGATGGCGGCGGCCATCACGCCGCCCCACAGGCTGGACTGGCCCCCACTGATCACGATGGCTGCCACGATCGCCAGCAGCAGGCTCGGGAAGGCGTAGACGGCATCCGCGATCACCACCATCACGCGATCGAGCCAGCCGCCGATGTAACCGGAGACCAGCCCCAGGAACACTCCCAGGAAGAACGACAGCGCGATCGCGACGATGATCACCATGAACGCGGTCTGAGTGCCCCAGATCACCCGCGAGAGCACGTCGTAGCCACCCGATGTTGTGCCGAGCAGGTGCGCAGGGCCAGGCGGGCTCTGCGCACCGAACAGCCCGTGCTCGTCACGCAGCTGATTGAACTTGTAGGGCGAGATCAGCGGCGCGAGCGCAGCGATCAACAGGAAGAAACCCGTGATCAGCAGACCGGTGACCAGCATCCCGCGCTGCAGTCCGATGGATTGCCGGAACTGGTGGACGACCGGCAGGCGGTACCAGAGGGCACGAAGACGCATTAGTACCTCACCCTCGGGTCGATCAGGGCGGCAATGATGTCAACGATGAAGTTGGTCAGCGCCACGATGACGGCGAGAAGCGCGACGATGCCCTGCACGGCGACGAAGTCGCGTTTCGAGAGGTAGTAGGCGAGCTCGAAACCGAGCCCCTTCCACTCGAAGGTGGTCTCGGTGAGCACGGCACCGCCGAGCAGCACCGCGATCTGCAGGCCGATGACGGTGATGATCGGGATCAGCGCCGGCTTCAGCGCGTGCTTGCGCACCAGGCGGATTTCGCGAACGCCACGGGAGCGCGCAGCATCCACGTAGTCGCGCGACAGGGTGCCGATCACGTTTGTGCGCACCAGGCGCAGGAAGATTCCGGCGGTCAGCAGGCCGAGCGCGAGCCCGGGCAGCACCGCGTGGCTGAGCACGTCGCCGATGATCTCGGGATCGCCCGTGCCGAACGCGTCGATCAGGTAGATGCCGGTGCGGTTCGGCAGGCTCGAGAACAGGATCTCGGTGCGGGTGGATGCTCGCCCCGCCACCGGCAGCACATCCAGCCAGACCGCGAAGACCAGCTTGAGCAGCAGACCGGCGAAGAAGACCGGCGTCGCGTAGGCGAGGATCGCGAAGATGCGCAACACGGCATCCGGCCAGCGATCGCGGTAGTAGGCCGCGACCTGGCCGAGCGGGATGCCCACGATGAACGCCACGATCAGGGCGTAGAACGCGAGCTCGAGGGTCGCGCCGCCGTGCGTGAGCAGAATCCGCGAGATCGGCTGGCCATCGGTGATCGAGTTGCCGAAGTTGCCGGTGAAGATCTGGCCGAGGAATTCGAGGTACTGAACGATGATCGGTCGGTCATAGCCTGCGTGGTGGATGCGTGCGGCCAGCAAATCGGGCGGAAGCTTGCCGCCTAAGGCGATCGTGAGCGGGTCACCGGTGATGCGCATCAGCACGAAGACCATCGTGACCAGGATGAAAACGGTCGGAAAGATCAGCAGGAACCGGATGACGAGGTAGCGCCACAGGGTGCTGCCGCCACGACGGCGCTTCTTCGACGGAGTCGGGCCTAGTGCGGGCTCGGCCGGCGGGAGAACGTCGGTGGTCATGGATTCCTCGGTGGGGCGGATGGAACGAGGTGGCCGACCGGAGTCGACCACCTCGCTCACGTTACTTCAGGCGCTGGTCAGCTCTTGACGAGCGATCCGAACCGGAACTTGAAGGCGCCGTCGAGCGTGGCGCCCGAGATGTCCGTTCCGGTCACCGCGATCTGTCCGCCCTGCAGCAAGGGCAGGATCGGAAGGTCGGCGGCCACCAGCTTCTGGATGTCCTCGATCTGCGCCTTGCGGGCAGCCGGGTCGGTCTCGGTGGCCTGCTTCTGAATCTCGGCGATCACGGCAGCATTGCTGTAGTGGTTCTTCAAGAAGCTGTCGGCTCCGTAGAACGGGCTCAGGTAGTCATCCGCGTCCGAGTAGTCGGGGAACCAGCCGAGCTGGTACTCCGGGTACACGTCCTTGGTGCGGTCCGGCGAGTACTGGGTGTACTCGGTCGACTGCAGGTTGACCGTGAAGAGTCCGCTCGCCTCGAGCTGGCTCTTCACGAGCGCGTACTCGTCGGCGGAGGGCTCGCCATAGTGATCGGTGTTGTACTGCAGGTTGAACACGACCGGCACCGTGACGCCCGCATCGGCGAGCGCCCTCGTCGCCTTGGCCTTGTCTGGGCCACCCTTGCCGTCGCCGTAGAGACCCTTGAGCACCGTCGTGGCGCCGGTCAGACCGTTCGGGACGAACGAGTACAGCGGGGTGTCCGTGTCCTTGTACACCTGCTTGGCGATCTCGGCGCGGTTGACCAGATCGGCCGCAGCCTGACGTACCGCCAGAGCCTTGGCTGCGTCGGCATTCGGCTGCGTGGCACCGTACGGCATCGTGTTGAAGTTGAACACGATGTAGCGCATCTCACCACCGGGGCCGTCGACGACCTTGACCTTCTTGTTGGAGCGCAGCGATGCGACGTCGGTGGGGGCCAAACTACGGTACGCGACGTCGATGTTGCCTTCCTGCACGTCGAGCTTCAGGTTCGACGCGTCGGTGTAGTACTTCTGCGTGACGCTGCTGGTCTTCGCCGCACCGAGCAGACCCTGGTAGTTCTTGTTGGCCTTGAAGGTGATCAGGTTGTTGAAGTCATAGCTGTCGATCATGTACTGACCGTCGAATGCCTTCGCCTTGACGATGTCGTTGTCGGGCGTGACCTTGTCAGCGGCGAATACCTCCTCGTCGACGATGATGCCCGCGTCAGTACTCAGCACCTGTGGGAACACCTGATCGTTGGCCGCCTTGAGGTGGAAGTTCACCGTGAGGTCGCCATCCACACTCGTAGAGGCGAGGTTGCTGAGCAGGTACGAGGGACCGTTGTCGTCGGCGATTTTCTGCTGGCGGTCGAAGCTGAACTTGACGTCGGATGACGTGAGCTTGTGGCCGTTCGCGAACTTCAGACCCGGCTTGAGCGTCACCGTGTAGGTGTTCGGGTCGCTGAACTCGGCCTTGGAGGCGAGGTCGGGCTGCACGTCGGCAGTCCCCGGCTTCGAGTTCATCAGCGTCGCGTAGACCTGCGTCTCGACAGTGGTCGTGCCGTTGTCGAACGAGCCGGCCGGGTCGAGGAACGTGACCTTGTCTGTCGTTCCGATCACGATGCTCTTGCTCGCCCCGCTGTTGCTGCTGTTGCCGCCACCGCTCGCGCAACCGGCGAGCACGAGGGCGACGGCCGCCACGCTCCCGACGGCGGCGATGCGCCAGCCCTTGTTGGATACGGATGTCATCCGTCCACCTCTTCCTGTTCAGTTGCACTCTGTGCATGATGCGGGGCGGGCGCGCACAGCGGCCCACCCGTACGCCTTCAGTCCTAACACAGCCCCGAGGGCGGTCCTAGCGAGGCGGGGTCGCGACGACGGATCTTTACGCCATCGAAATGTTCAGCGCGCGAAAGGTGCGTGAGAGTGCGACGATCACTCATTCCTTGCGCAGCTGCCGCCGTTCGGTCTCGAGAGCAACCGACTCGTGGCTGAGCCGATCCCAGCGCTCCTGATCGCCCTCCGACTTCGCACGCTGCATCGCGCCGAGCACCTCGGCCTTCTGCCTCAGGAGGTCGCGATCGACGAGCGCCGCCACAACACCTTCGCAGTACGCGGCCACGGCATCCTCGCGCTGCGGGATCGGCGCGACACCGAGTTGGATCACCAGCGACTGGAAATCGGTCGGCACCTGCTCGCCGACGCGCTGCATCCACTCCGGTGCACTGGCCTGATCGATGCTGGCGGCGATGCCGTCTCGGATCACGGCGAGCGTCGGATTGCTGAATCGCACCTGCATCGCCCGCGACATCAGCTCGTGACCGACGGCTTCCGGATGCTGCAGCATCGCCATCAACGCATCCCGCTCCCCGCGCGTGATCGGGTCAGTCGGCAGCTCGGTCAGGTTGATCTCGCTGATGACAGGCGGAGCCTCGGTCAAGGTTGCACCACTCGCCCCGCGGCTCTCGTCGCTGGCCGCAGCGCGCGCCTGTGTGTCACGTGCTGCGGTGTCGCGCGATGGGGCGCGTCCCGCCGCCGCCCGTGCTCCGGTCACCGCGCGCGACACCTCGTCGGGCTCGAGCCCGAGCCAACCCGCGAGACTGCGCACGTAGCCAACGCTCATCGCACGGTCGCGGATCCCTGCGACAACGGGAGCAGAAGCCCGCAGCGCCGCGACTCGCCCCTCGACCGTCTCGAGGTCGTGTCCAGCGAGCTGACGCCGGATCATGAACTCGAACATCGGCTTGCGGGTCGCGATCAACAGCCGAACGGCGTCGTCGCCGCGCATCTTGCGCAGATCGCACGGGTCCAGGTTGTCCGGAGCCACCGCGACAAAGGTCTGGGCGGCGAAACGCTGCTCCTCGGCGAAGGCCTTGCTCGCGGCGTTCTGCCCAGCCTCGTCGGGGTCGAAGGTGAAGATCACCTCACCGGTGCCTTGGGTGTTCGCGTTGGCGACGTCGCCAAGCACCCGGCGGATCACCTTGATGTGCTCAACTCCGAACGCAGTGCCGCAGGTGGCGACCGCGGTGGTGACGCCCGCGAGATGGCAGGCCATGACATCCGTGTAGCCCTCGACCACCACGACCTGCTTGCCCTTGGCGATGTCACGGCGGGCCAGGTCGAGACCGTAGAGCACCTGGCTCTTGTGATACACCGGCGTCTCGGGCGTGTTGAGGTACTTCGGCCCCTTGTCTTGATCGTCGGGCAGCAACTTGCGAGCGCCGAATCCGACCGTTGCACCGGTGATGTCGCGGATCGGCCAGATCAGCCGACCGCGAAAGCGATCGTAGGCGTTGCCGCGATCCCCCGTGCTGAGCAGCCCGGCAGTGACGAGTTCGTCCTCTTTGTATCCCTGGGCGGTCAGTGCTGTGCGCAGCGCGTCGAACGACTTGGGGGCGAAGCCGACCCCGAAGCGCGCGGCCGCGGCGGCGTCGAATCCGCGCTCGCCGAGAAAGTCGCGCCCGAGCTGTGCCTCTGGCGTGGTCAGTTGCTCTTGGAAGAACTTCTCGGCAGCCGCATTCGCCGCGAGCAGCCGGGCACGGTTGCCGTGCTCTGTGGCCTGGGCTCCGTCTTCGTAGTGCAGCTCGAAGCCGATCCGGGCGGCCATGCGCTCGACGGCCTCTTGAAAGCTGACGTGATCCATGCGCTGCAGAAAGCTGAACACGTCGCCGCTCTCGCCGCAGCCGAAGCAGTGGTAGTAGCCGACTTGAGGGCGCACATTGAAGCTCGGGCTGCGCTCGTCGTGGAAGGGGCAGAGGCCCTTCAGCGATCCGGCCCCTGCGCTTTTCAGCGTCACGTAGTCGCCGATCACGTCAGCGAGGTTGATGCGCGCCCTGACCTCGTCGATGTCGCTTCTGCGAATGAGGCCGGGCATGCCCTGATTCTCCGCTATTCCGTGCGCCGCCGCTGCTGCGGCGCACCCGCTTCGCGCGACGTACACGCCGCCGCGCTTCGCTACGAGGGGGGTCGGATGTCGTGCCGGGCGTCAGGGATGGGCGGCCAGGAACAGGCTGCTCCAGAGTTCGAGCAGGTAGTCGCCGAACTGGTCGGCACTCCATCCGCGGCCGACAACGAGTTGTGTGTAGTGCTCCGCACCGGCAGTCGCCCAGATGATGTCGCCCACGCGGTCGTCGGTGAGCTCGGGGCGCAGTTGGCCGGTCTCCAGCAGTTCGCCGGCGAAGCTGCGCATGTTCGTGGCGCGGCGGGTGGAGATCTCGGCGTCGAGAGCTGCGCAGTCGGCGTCCGTCCGCGCCGCATCTCGCAACGCCTGGAAGATCGGCGCCGTGCGGGGGCTGATGGCCGCGATGGACGAGGCATAGAGCTCGAGCTTGGTTGCAGCATCCTGAGCGGCACGGACGCGCTTGACGTAGTCGCGCTGCAAGGCGGGAATGGCCTCGTCGGTGCCCGAGATCGCCGACTCCACCACGGCCCGCATCAACACCGGCTTGCGCCCGATCGACGCGTAGAGGGTGTCGACAGAAGTACCGGCCGCGGCCGCCACCTGCGTCACCGTTGTCGCGGCGTATCCCTGCTCGGTGAACAGCGTCCACGCGGCGGTCAACAGCTGATGCCGGGTCGATTCGGCCTGCGCGGCACGCACGGTGGACCGATATTTTCGGGTGCCATTGACAGGGGTCGTCACGAGGTCCACAGTAGTCTCTATTCATCCGAAAGTCATTCGGATGAAATAGGGAGATGACGACATGGTTTACGCATTCACGCAAGATGTCCCGATCGACGAGGCCGTATACCGCAAGATCATGGCGTCGCTGGGCGACGAGCCGCTCGCCGGCCTCATCGTGCATCTCTGCGTTCGACGCGACGACGGCGGGCTGCGCTACATCGACGTCTGGGAGTCCGAAGAGGCCTGCACGCGCGCCTTCGACGAGCGCATCCACGATGCCGTCGACAAGGCATTCGGCGGGGCGCGGCCGGGCACCGAACCGACATCGCACGTGCTCGAGGTGCTCGACATCACCGGCATTCCCGTCGCGGGCATGGCGTGAAGCTCCTCGCCGTCGGCGCCGCGGCGCTCCTGTGCGCTGTGCTTGCCGGATGCAGCGTTTCCGCGGTCCCCGGCGGCACCGCGCCATCAACAGGGTCGGCGCCCACAGGGTCAGCGCCAGCGGCTTCGGCACCAGCCGCGGCACCGCAGGCGAAAGCTTGCGACGTGGCCCTCGAGGCGGATGCCGCCACGGCGCTCGGCGCCGACCCGGGGCCGGGCCTCGAGACCGACGGCGAGCACGGCTCCAGCAGTTGCAGCTACGGACAGTACCCCCTGCTTCTCGTCGTCAACTTGTTGCCGGGCGAAGGCAAGGCTGCGTACGCCAACCAGAGCGGCCAGTCAGCTGCTGGGTTGATGACGCCGGTCGACGGAGTGGGTGATCAAGCCTTCTCACTCACCACTAGCGGGACGGTCGGCCTCGACTTCACCAAGGGGGACAATTTCGTCTCGATCTTGCTTGCGACCGGAACCGACCCACATCTTGAGGAGGCGACGGCCCTCGCCAAGACCCTGGCGGGCAGACTCTAGGCCTCAGCCCAAGTAGCGCTCGTGCCAGGCGTTCGCCGAGACATCCGTGAGCGAGGCGACTTCGTCGACGACGACGCGACGGCGCGCTGTGTCGTCCGCGACCGCCGCCCAGTCGGCCTGGAATCCCAGATCGAGATGTTCCGGCCCGGTCGCCCACAGGTGATCGGCGAGCTCGGTCAGGATCCCCCGCTGCCGCGCATAGATCGGCTTGCGCGCATTGGTCGACATCACGTTGGCGGCCACGATGCCCTTGAGCACCGCGATCTCGGCGCGGGTCTCGGCGGGGACCACAACGTCGGCGGCGAAGCGCGTCAGAGATCCCGAGGGATGCGCGGCCCGCGTCGCGCGCACCGACTCCCCCGCGAAGCGCCCGATCAGCTGGCTGGTCAGGTTCTTCAGTCTGGCGAGGTCGCGACGGGTGCCGGTCCAGGAATCCAGCCACGCCTCGAGGTTGTCGAGCCGGTCGAAGGCGGCGATGAGTTCGTCGTGCGAGACCTCGCCGCCGATCCAGGCGAACATGCTGTTCACCAGCGCCTCGTGGTCGACCCGCGCACTGAGCGCCGGCACGTCGAGGTAGCCGTTGACGATCGCATCCTCGAAGTCGTGCACGGAGTACGCGATGTCGTCGCTGAGGTCCATGACCTGAGCCTCGATGCACCGCACCCGCGCCGGTGCGCCCTCGCGCAGCCAGACGAAGGCGGGCAGGTCGTCGGCGTAGAACCCGAACTTGCTGCGTCCGCTGGGGTCAGCGATGCCGTCAGCCTCCGGCCACGGATACTTGCAGCTCGCGTCGAGGCTGGCGCGCGTGAGGTTGAGGCCGAAGCTGCGGCCGTCGGCGTCGAACACCTTCGGCTCGAGCCGGGTCAGCAGCCGCAGTGTCTGCGCGTTGCCCTCGAATCCACCGATGTCGAGCGCCCAGTCGTTGAGTGCGCGCTCTCCGTTGTGGCCGTATGGCGGGTGCCCGATGTCGTGGGCAAGACAGGCGGTGTCGACGACATCCGGATCCAGCCCCAGATTGATCGCCAGCTCGCGGCCGATCTGGGCGACCTCAAGCGAGTGGGTCAGTCGGTTGCGCGCGAAGTCGTGCCCGCCAGCCGAAGGACTCAGCACCTGCGTCTTCACCGCGAGGCGGCGCAACGCGCTCGAGTGCAGCAGACGCGCCCGGTCACGGGCGAAATCGCTGCGCCGCGATGAGTGCTGCTCGGGGAGCCAGCGCTCGGCGTCCTGCTGCGTGTAGCCGGGCGCCGGTTCTGTCGAATCACCCACCGCTGTGGTGCAACTCTGCCTCGGCGACCTCGGCGCGGTGCGTCTCGTTCAGCTCGCGGCTGTCGAGCCAGCCGTACGGCAGGGTCGGTTGCTTGGGGGTGCCGGCCCGGCCGCGCTGCCCTTCGGCGTCGGCCCCCGGGTATGGCTGGTCCATGTCGAGCCGGGTCAGAATCTCGTCGATCTCATCGAGGGTGCTGCTGGTCGCGAGCGCCGCCCGGATCTCGCCGCCGACCGAGTAGCCCTTGAAATACCAGGCGACGTGCTTGCGCAGGTCGCGGCACGCCCTGCCCTCGTCGTCGAAGAACTCGATCAGCAACTCGGCGTGCCGACGGTACGCGGTGGCAACCTCGCCGAGCCTCGGCTGCGCCTTCAGGGTTTCGCCTCTGAACGCTGCTGCCAGATCCCCGAACAGCCACGGGCGACCCAGGCAGCCACGACCGACCACGACGCCGTCGCAGCCGGTCTCGTCGACCATGCGGAGGGCATCCTCTGCACTCCAGATGTCGCCGTTGCCCAGCACGGGGACGCTGGTGATGGCGTTCTTCAACTTCTCGATGGCCGACCAGTCGGCGGTGCCCGAGTAGAACTCGGCGGCGGTGCGTGCGTGCAACGCGATGCTCGCAACGCCGGCCCCTTCGGCGATGCGCCCGGCCTCGAGGTAGGTGAGGTGATCGGAATCGATTCCCTTGCGCATCTTGATGGTCAGCGGCAGCTGCCCCGCTGCGCGCACGGCGCTCTCGACGATCTCGCGGAACAGGTCGAGCTTCCACGGGAGGGCCGCTCCCCCGCCCTTGCGCGTGACCTTGGGCACCGGGCATCCGAAGTTCAGGTCGATGTGATCTGCGCGGTCTTCGGCGGCCAGCATTGTCACCGCGTCGGCAACGGTCTTCGGGTCGACGCCATAGAGCTGGATGCTGCGCGGCGTCTCCGACTCGTGATGCTGAATCAGTCGCAGGCTCTCGGGCGTGCGCTCGACCAGCGCGCGGCTGGTGATCATCTCGCTCACGTAGAGGCCCGCGCCGTATTCGCGGCACAACCGGCGGAACGCCGTGTTGGTGATGCCCGCCATCGGCGCCAGCACGACCGGCACGTCGAGCCGGAGGGGCCCGATCGTGAGCGGCCTGGCGGGCGCGGATATCGTGGACATCTCTCGATTGTCCCAGATAGGGGTGAATGCATGCCGACAGGTCCCGAAAGCGGACGCAGCCGAGTAGCCGAGGATGCCGAGGCGCGCGGAATCCAGCTGGACTTCGTCGAGCGCACCAACGCCCGCTCGCTGGAGGAGGCGGCACACATTCTGGGGATCATGCCTGCCGACATCGTGAAGTCGCTGGTGGTCAAGCGGCACGACGGCAGCTTTCTCTTCGCCGAGATCCCGGGCGACCGGCAGATCTCGTGGGCGAAGCTGCGCACTGTCGTCGGGGTCAACAAGCTGCAGCTTCCCGAGGCATCCGTCGCTCTCGAGGCAACCGGATATGAGCGCGGCACAATCACGCCGCTCGGCTCGACGACGGCCTGGCCGGTCTATGTCGACGAGCGCGTTGTCGGTCGCCGCGTGTCGATGGGTGCCGGCGAACACGGGCTGAGCGCGTTCGTCGACGCAGGTCAACTGATCGCCGGCCTGCACGCCACGGTCGCCGACATCAGCGAGGAACTCGCCTCCAGATGATGTCGGGCTAGGCGGTTCGCGCGAGATCGCGCAGGACTATCATCACCTCAACCCTCTTGCGAGGGTGTCTGCCGGGGCCCCGGCTCCCGATAAGCGTTTGGGCCCCGGCAGAACTCTTTTCCCGCGACTGCTTAGGCCACCGCGTCACGGGCGTCTTGGGCCAGGGCGACCGTGGCCGCAACCGATGGGCGGCCGAGCGCTCGGTACTCCCAGCCGGCTTCTCGGTAGAGGCTGGCATCCAGAGCGTGCCGACCGTCGACCACTCGACGCTCGGCCACCAACTCGCCAATGACGAAGGGGTCGGCAGTGCGGAACTCATCCCACTCGGTGAGAAGCGCGACCACGTGGGCACCTGCCAGCACCGCTTCGAGTGAGTCTGCGTAGTCCAGGTCTGGATAGACCCGGTGAGCGTTGACGTTGGCTTCGGGGTCGTAGACCGTCACGATCGCGCCCTCGAGGTACAGGAGCCTGGCAACGTCGAGCGCCGGAGCGTCTCGCACGTCGTCCGAGTTGGGCTTGAAGGCTGCCCCGAGTGCAGCCACCCGAACGCCCGCCAGGTTGCCGCCGGCAAGTTCGCGTACCAGGTCGACCGTCCGCGTGCGTCGACGGATGTTGATCGCGTCGACCTCACCCAAGAACGAGACGGCCTGCCCGACGCCCAGCTCCTCGGCGCGGGCTCGGAACGCCCGGATGTCTTTCGGCAGGCAGCCACCCCCGAAGCCGAGGCCGGGCTTGAGGAAGCGCCCCCCGATCCGGTCGTCGAGGCTCAGAGCCGAAGCCAGGAGATTGACGTCGGCCCCGGTCGCCTCGCACACCTCTGCCATCGCGTTGATGTACGAGATCTTCGTGGCCAAGAAGGAGTTGGCCGCCACCTTGACGAGTTCGGCGGTGGCGGTGTCGGCGACGACGAGCGGGGTTCCCTCGTCGAGGATCGGACGGAAAGCCCTGCGCAGCTCTGACTCAGCCCACGGTGAGGCGACCCCGAAGACGAGGCGGTCGGGATGCAGGGTGTCTTCGACCGCGAAACCCTCGCGGAGGAACTCCGGATTCCAGGCGAGCTCGAGCTCGGCGCCGATCGGCGACAGGCTCTGAACCAGTTCGGTCAGGCGCGCCGCCGTGCCGATGGGCACCGTCGACTTGCCGACCAGAAGCACCTTGCGGGTGATCCGCCGGGCGAGTTCCGAGAAGGCCGAGTCGACGTAGCGCATGTCGGCAGCGTGCGAGCCCGGCAGCTGCGGCGTTCCGACACAGATGAAGTGCACGTCGCCGAAGCTCGCTGCTTCGTCGAATGAGGTGGTGAACCGCAGGCGGCCGGAGTCCAGCGCCTCCCGCAGCTTCTCGGGCAGGCCGGGCTCGAAGAACGGCACCCGGCCAGAGGCGAGAGCCTCGATCTTGGCCGGATCGACATCCACGCCGAGCACGTCGAAGCCGAGAACTGCCATGCAGATGGCGTGAGTAGCGCCGAGGTAGCCCGTCCCGATGACGGTCATGCGAGGCGACCCGATATAGGGGGTCACCTCCGAGTAGTGAGTAACCACGATTTCCTCCTGGGGGATGGAGCTGTTGTCGAGTGGTGCGAGTGGGTACCGGCGCGTAATCGGGGTAGCGCCGTCTTCTGTCAGCCGGACGTGCACCTCACATTGCTGAGGCCGCGCGCGGCACCGGAAGCTGTGTTGCTGCACAGGACCACGTTGGCCTGGACAGGAGCGAGATGGATGCCGTAGCCGGGCACGTTGACCGCCGCGACATTCGAGCTGAAGACGTTCGCCGTTCCCCACCCGCGGTAGACGCTGTGCACCTGAAAGCCGTCCGCCGGCGAGTTCTGGCCCGTGTTGCCCTCGATGGTCCAGGCATTGCCCTTGACGTCGACCCACGAGTCTGCGGCCGACATGCCGACTCCGTCGAAGGTGTTGTCGCGCAGAACTCCGCCCGTCGTGCCCTCTTTGATGTCGACGTTCTCGGCCGTGGTGTTGCTGACGCTGTTGCCCTCGACGACGTTGCGGTCTGAGTTGTCAGGTTGGCAGTGGGTGATGGTGCACCAGTTGCTGTTGGCTGTGCCGATGTAGATGCCTTCGCCGTACTGCGCCTTGCGGTGACCAGTGCCGCTCACGGTATTGCCGGTCACGACGTTGTCCGTGCTGTTGTCACGCAGATGGATCGCCTCGTCGCCGATCGTCGTGACCGTGAGCTTCTCGATGATGGAGCCGACGGAGGCATCCGCCATGACGCCCTTCTGACCGTCGGTGACAGTGAAGCCCCGAAGGTGCCAGTAGCTGGCGTGATCCAAATGGAACACGTATCCCTTCTCGGTCGAGCCGCCATCGAGCACGCTGTCGTGCGCGCCGCAGAGGGTGATCATGCTGCCGGAGGTTCCCGATGCCGTCGCCACGAAATTGCCGCGGTAGCTACCGGGCGCCATCGCGATCACGTCTCCGGGCTGCGCGGCCGAGAGAGCAGCGCTGAGCTCGGGGGCGGTCGACACGGACGCCGTGGCGGGAGGACATCCGTCGGCGGCCTCCGGTGATTGCGATGGCGCGGCCGTGGGCGTCGCCGACGATCGTGAAGGCGTCGTCGGCCGGTGAGTCGGCCCACCGGCTGCCGATGCCTGACTTCCCGCGACAGTGCTGGCGATCCCCCACGAGACGGCGACGAGCACCGCTCCCAGCACAAAGGCCGAGATGAGGATGACCACGGGATGCGCCTTAACCAGTTCTCTCATGCGCGCAGCCCCGCCAGTTGCCGATCTTCGACGTTCTCGCGGACCAAATGGTCGTCGGCGCTCGCCGCGTCGGCCGGCACAGAGCCGATCCGCTCGCGTTCGACGATCCCGCGGGTGAACGAGGCCAGAGGAGCCTGGCCCGCGAATGGATCCCTGATCGCCGACTGACGGCGAACGAAGAGCACCGAGAAGATGACGGCGAGCGCGATGACGATCCACAGAACCGTCAGCGGCTGCAGCACGCTTCGCAGCACGACGAGCAGCGGCTTGGTGCTCTGCCACGCGCTGGTGTCGTTGCCACGCACGGCCGAGTTCGTCGTTCGCACCACATCGATGGCGCTCGGTCCACTGCCCGAGATCTTGTTGTCGACAATCGTCGAGTTGCCGGTGCTGCCCAACAGGCTGATCCCGTGGTTCGACACGCTCTTGATCGTGTTGCCTTCGAAGTTGCCTCCGGCGTTCCGGGCGTAGATCCCGATCGCCGTGTTCGAGACCTTGTTATCGACCACCGAGGCGTCCAGGGCGCTGTCTTTGATGACGATGCCCTGCTTCTGAGAGTCGGTCACCTCGTTGCTCTTGATCGACACCCCGGTCGTCGCCTTGCTGACCACGATGCCCATGACGTTTCCTGAGATCGTGTTGCCCGCGATCACGATGTGCGTGCCGCCCACCACCTCGATCCCGTAGCGGCCGTTGCCGGTGGACGTGCTGCCGGTCACTTCGTTGTTGCCATACACCGTGGTCGGGATGCCAGTGGCGCTCGGTCCGTCGGCGAGCGGTCCACCCTCCAAACTGATGCCGTCTCGGCCGTTGCCGATCGCTTGGAGCCGCTGGAAGGTGACGCTGGAGGTCGCCCGAGCGAGGCGGAATCCGTTCTGCGCGTTGTTGCGCGCGATCGTGGACTCCACGTTGCTGTTGCTGACATCGCGATGAAGCACGAGGCCATCGACGAGGCTGTCTTCGATCACCGAGTCGCGGATCTCGACTCGGTCAGAGCTGCTCACGAAGAAGCCGTAGGCATCGCCTCTGAACGTGACGCCCTGGATCAAACCCGTCGCGTAGCCGTAGTCGTCGGTCGAACCGTCGACCGACAGGGTGGTGAGGCCCCCGTTGGCCGGCAGCAGGTCGCCGCTCAATGCCTTCGGCCCTTGGCTGGACGTCGACCCGGAGCTCGAACCGGTCTCGTCGACTCCCCCTGCCGTCGGATCGTCGAGCAGCTTTGTCCCGGTCAGGGCGACGCCGCCGGTCAGACCGCTCCAGAAACCCAACTTTGTGAACTCTGCGTTGATGAGTTGAGCTCGACCGCCATACACGCGGATGTAGGCACGACCGTCCGAGGTGAGATCGTCCTGTTTGCCGGTGACGGTGTCCCAGCTATCGATCTTGACCGGCGATTCGGTCGAGCCCTGCACGACGAGGGAACCGCCGTTGGCGACCACCGAAACGAATCCCTTCGACCCGGAAGACAGATGAACCGTGATGCCGGCCTTGGACGCGATCTGCAAAGTCGCTCCCTGCTGCACGACCACGTTCTCGCTGACCAAGTACGAGCCATCACTCATCTTCGACACCGTGCGGGGCGCAATCGAGGTCAACTCGTCGATCGTGTACACAGACGGCCTGGCGATGAGCACGAGAGTCGGGGTCGTCCCGACCGCGAGGCGGTATGGACCGCTTTGCGCGACATCGAGCTTGGTGGCGGTGTCGCTGAGCGCACGGATCCGGATCAGACGAGCGTTCTCGGCGGCGACGAGTTTCGCCTCCGCCTCGGGGTTGCCGGGGTACGGACGAGGGTCTGTTGCGTGTGCCGTGCGCGAGGCCGGGAGTTCTGGCGTCGAGGCAGCCGCCGCCCCGACTCCGGCACTCAAGAGGAGTACAGCCGTCACGCCGGCGGCGGCCGCGATCATGGCCTTCATGCGGCGACCTGCACGGGAAGAAGGGTGCGCGCGGTCTGACCGTCGCCACCGACCGAGTCGGCGTGACGGGTCAGCCATCCCTGCCTGTTCATGGTGAAGAACGCGTAGACCTTGATGGGAAGTGCGATGAAGATCACCACGAGCGCGAGGATCGGTAGCAAGAAGATCTCTTGCGGATAGCGCCTCAGATGTGAGAATCCACGGATGCCGCGGGTGATCAGGAGCCAGGCAAGCACGACGCTAACGCCCAGGGTCGAGACCTCGAGTCGGCTGAAGACCAAGTAGCTGATCGTGAATCCCATGGTGATCGGGGTGAGCAGGATCTGGAGCACGGTGACCTTGGTCACGAACGGCACCCGCCACAGCCACCCCTTGGCGATCGCGGTCAGGTAGCAGCGGTACGAGTTGCGGCTCCACCGCACGCGCTGCTTCACGAACGCGCTGAAACTCGCCGGGAACATCGAGAGGGCTCGGGCGGAACGCTGATGAACGGTCTTGTAGCCAGAGGCCAGGACCAGCCAGGTCAGGCGACCGTCGTCACCCGAGATGCAGCGCTTGCCGAGAAAGAACTCGTTCTCGAGACGGTCGAGAACGGGCATGACGGCCGAGCGGCGGTAGACGGCGGTGCGGCCGGAGATGCAGGGGACCGCTCCGGCGCGACCCATCGCCGGCACGTAGTTGTAGTAGCGCAGGTTGACCAGCCAGTCCGCCAAGCGGCGCCAGATGCTCGTCGTGCGCTGGTAGACGTTCTGCTGCGTCGACACCCCGCCCACCATCGGATCGATGAACGGCTTCTGCACGTTTTCGAGGAGGCCCGGCATCCACGAGGTATCTGAATCGGTGAGCACGAGGATCTCGGACGTCGCGAGCCGGATGCCCGCCCCCAGCGCCGACCGCTTGCCGGCGTGCTCGAAGAGGATCGGCGTGACCCGGTCATCGTGGAGTGCTCGGATCCGGTCGTAGCTCTCGACGTCGGCGAGGTCGAGCACGATGATGATTTCGTCCGGATCCTGCTCGCGCCAACTCTCCAGGCAGCGCATCAGGATGTCGGGGTCCTCGTGGAACGACGGGACCACCACCGATGTCGAGCTGCGGAAGCCGCTCTCGATGGGACCCGTCCTGGCTGACTGGATGACTCGGTACAGCCAGAGAAGCCACACCACCGTCCCGGCAATCGCGAGAGGGAAGAACGGGGTGATGGTTGCGACGAGGTTCGCAATGGCGTCCCAGCCGATCGCGATTCCTCCCGTGCGAGCAAGGGGAAACGAGGTTTCAGAGAAGACGGGTACGACGAGAAGCGGGATCTGAATCATCGGGAGGGATCCTTCGTTGCGGGGGCATCGGATATATGCCGACGCCGCAATGAACGCAACGCGATCCCCATTGACCGAAAGTCAACTGCCGCTCCGGGTCCCTAATCGGGGTGAGATCCGGAACACGACTTCTCGGTATGTCCCCCAAAGTAAGGACGGCTGCGACCGCCGTCAACCCCAGCCACCTAATCGGGACCGAGGGTTTACCTCACGTTCACGCGGCGAAACACGTTCGAAACGCGCGAACGCGCGATCAGATCAGATCGCCGTCCACCCGTCGGTTCATCACGGCCTGCTCATGGTGAGCCGGGATCTCGCAGAACTCGCCGTCGCAACTGGCCGCATCCGGCTCGCCGAGCAGTTGCAGCTTCGCCGCGGCTGGGGTGACCAACGCTCCCTCGATCGGCACCGGGATCGACGTCGTCATCGCCTCGCTCATACCACCGCTGCCTTCTCGTCGCGAACCTGTGTCAGCACGTTAGCGAAGGTGACGGCGTCTTGAGCGCCTGACACCCCGTACTTGCCGTCGATCACGAAGAACGGGACGCCCTGGATGCCGTACTCGATCGCGAGCTCCTGATCGGCCCTCACAGCGTCGAGGTACTCGTTGGCGGTAAGTGATCGCACCACGTCGTCGCGGTCGAAGCCGAGTTCTGCCGCGAGGTCGGCGAGCTCGCTCACGCGGCCGACGTGCCTGCCCTGCTCGAAGTAGGCCGCGAGCAGGCGCTCCTTCATCTCGAGCTGACGACCGTGGGCCTTCGCATAGTGGATGAGCTGGTGCGCCAGCACGGTGTTGGTGTGCTGCAGCGCGTCGTAGTCGTAGTGCAACCCGACAGACTCGGCGATCCCGGTCACCCGCTCGAGCATGCCGTCGATCTTGTCGGCGGGGAATCCCCGCGTCACCAGGTAGTCCTGCTCACTGCCGTCGAAATCGACCGGGGTATCTGGCGACAGTTCGAAGGAGTGATACTCCACCTCGACATCGTCACCGAACAGCTCGGCGCCCGCCTCGAACTTGCGCTTGCCGATGAAGCACCATGGGCAGGCGATGTCGCTCCAGACATCCACCTTGATGGGTGTACTCATACCTGGTTCAACCGGATGACGCGTCACGTATTCCGTCGGCGACCAGCCGATCCTGAATGCCTCTGCGCCGCGCCACAACAGTGATGATCAGCGCGTACGCCCCCATGGTGACGATGGTGACCAGCAGGCTGATCGGGTCGCCCTTCGCGGGGTGATCGATGTCGATCGCCGAGGTCGAGCCAGCCGCACCGGATGCCAGCACGAGAAAGACCACTGTGTTGTTGACCGCGTGCAGCGACAGCGAGGCCTCGAGGCCGCCTGTTCGCCACGTCAGGTATGCCGCGACCGCGCCGAAGAACGCGACATCGAGCGTGGCCCAGCCCAGGTACTGGGTGTGCAACGCCGCGAACCCGGCCGTGCTCACCACGACCGCCACGATCGCCGGACGAACCCAACCTCCGACCATCTGCAGAACGAGACCGCGGAACGCGAACTCCTCAGCCGCCGCTTGGATCGGGGTGAGCACGAGGATCAGCAGAGCGCAGAGCAGCCAGGTCGTGACCGGCGTCGTCGGGGCAAGCGGCGGGGAGCCGATCCCGATGGCAGGCAACACGGTGAAGCTGGCGACGGCCGCGATCCCGGTGATCAGGAGGGCGGGAGCCAGGGTGATGAGCATCCATTTCCACCGGAATCGGAACGCGACCGAGCGGAGAACCGTGAGAGGTCGCAGGCCGGTGATGCGGTAACCGAGGAGCACGGCAGGAAGCAGGGTTGCGACTCCGCCTAGACCAGCGACTACCGAGAACCCGTCGGCGAGGTCAAGCGAGAAGAAGGCCACCACGATGTCTTGGAGTTTGGCGGCGAAGCTCGTCACGTCATCCGGGGTGAAGGCCGGGACAGTGATGTCGCCCACGACGAGCGCGAGCCCGAACGCCAGCAGCCCGAAGGCGACCTGGAAGACGATCCAGAAAACCCCAGCGATCACCAGGGCCACCAACGGCTTCCACCAGCGATACCCGGGGAGCGCCCTCAGTAGTCGGGGATAGCGCAGCGGTGGTGCGGAAACCGTTCCCGCCTGGCCCACGCCCTCGCTCACGAGCCCAGCAGACGCTCGGCCAGGTAGCCGACCAGCCGGTCGAGCGAGACCCGCTCCTGCTCCATCGTGTCGCGCTCGCGCACGGTGACTGCCTTGTCGTCGAGGGTGTCGAAATCGACGGTCACCGCGAACGGCGTGCCGATCTCGTCTTGCCGACGGTAGCGGCGGCCGATTGCGCCGGCGTCGTCGAACTCGATCATCCAGTGCTTGCGCAACTCGGCGGCCAGCTCTTTGGCGACCGGCGAGAGTTGCTCGTTGCGCGACAGCGGCAGCACGGCCACCTTGATCGGGGCGAGCCGACGATCGAGGCGAAGCACGGTGCGCTTGTCGACGCCGCCCTTGGTGTTGGGCGCTTCGTCTTCGGCATACGCGTCCACCAGAAATGCCATGAGCGCGCGTGTCAGGCCGAACGCCGGCTCGATCACATACGGGATCCACCGCTCGTTCTTGGTCTGGTCGAAGTACGACAGATCGACGCCGGATTTCTCGGAGTGCGTCTTCAGATCGAAGTCTGTGCGGTTCGCGACGCCCATCAGTTCGCCCCATTCGCTGCCGCCGAAACGGAAGCGGTATTCCAGGTCGATGGTTCGCTTCGAATAGTGCGACAGCTTTTCTTTCGGATGCTCGTAGCGCCGCACGTTGTCGGCGTTGAGCCCGTGCGAGATGAACCAGTCGTAGCAGGCGTCGATCCAGTAGTCGAACCACTCCTCGTCTGTACCGGGTTCGACGAAGAACTCCATCTCCATCTGCTCGAACTCGCGGTCGCGGAAGATGAAGTTGCCGGGCGTGATTTCGTTGCGGAAAGAGCGGCCGATCTGGGCGATGCCGAGGGGCAGCTTGCGCCGCATGCTCGTCATCACGTTCTCAAAATTGACGAACATCGCCTGCGCCGTCTCCGGCCGCAGGTAAACCTCGTTCGCAGTGTCCTCGACGGGCCCGACGAAGGTCTTGAACATGAGGTTGAAGGGGCGCGCTTCAGTGAACTGGCCCTTGGCGCCACAGTCCGGGCAGACATCGCCCTCGAGGTGGTCAGCGCGGAAGCGGTGCTTGCAGTTCTTGCAGTCGACCATCGGGTCGGTGAAGGTGGCGACGTGGCC
>JBDSSQ010000031.1:0-5888 GCA_039928695.1 Pseudolysinimonas sp.
GGTAAACCTCGTCCGGAGCAAGGTCAGACAGGGAACGTTGAGGCTGCTCGCCGAGTTCCCGGGTAGACCGCTAGAGGGCTGCGGCAACGTAGTCCCGAGAGAGATGGCCGTCACGGATGCCGCGGCAACGCAGCATCCGGACAGAACCCGGCGTATCGGCCGGCCCGTTTGCACCTAGCGCGCGACGAGCTCGCGCATCCCTGGCGTCGCTCGCAGCGCGCCGTCGCGATCCACCGTGAGCACGTCGACGTCGAAGCGCGCGGTCACGTCGTCGAGCGTCGCAGAGCCACCCGACACGATCGCGGTCGCCAGCACGTCGGCCGTGACGATGTCGTCGGCGAGCACGGTCACCTGCACGAACTCGCCGGCCTCGCGGCCTCGGGTCCAGATGTGGTCGCCTCGCTCAGCGGAGCCGGATGTTGCGGCCGCCCGTCGCCCGTCCACCAGGGGTACCGCGGTCAGCAAGCCCGCCCGGTCGCCAGGATCCACGATCCCCACCACCCAGGAGCGCCCGAACGGGTCGAGCCCGCTCACCAGCACGTCGCCTCCGACGTTGAGGCACCAGTCGCTGTCACCCAGTGCACGACCAGCCTCACCCATCGCCCACGCCTTCACGATCCCGTTCAAGTCGAGCGCGCCATCCGGCCGATGCGGGGTGAAGGCGCCACCGGTCTCACCGCGCCAGCCGAGGGCCGTCGCGTACACCTCGCGAAGTTCCGGGCTGGCATCGACCAACTCGAGCGAGCCGTCGCCGACCCGGCTCAACTCGGAGTCGGGCCGATAGAGGCTGAAACGCTGGTCGGCCGCCTCGAACAGGTTCTGCACGGCAAGGAGCACCGGGGGTTGCCCCGCCCACTCCAGTGACACCACCGTGCCCATGCTCTCGAAGGTCGTGCGCATGATCAGCCCGTGAACCCTGCCTTGTCGAGCGCGGATTGCAACGACATGAGGTAGCCCTCGCTGGTGTACGTCGCACCGCCGATCGTCGAGACGTTGGCCGTCTGCGCTTGCAGTACCTCGGTGCGCAGCATCGGGTCAGCCTGGTTGCTGATCTGGACAGAACGGCCGCCCTGGTTGGTTCTTTGCAGGACTTTGACGTCGGTGATCTTCCCGCCCGAGATCACGGCGGCGACCTGCATCGGCCCGAAGGGAGTCTGTTCCGTCGTCCCAGTAAACGTGCCGTCTTGCGCTGCGGTGGAGCCCGTTGAGCCTGCCGTTCCCGTCGACCCGGACGAGGAGCCGCTCGTTGCGGGCGTCGACGTGCCCCCGGTCGCGCCGGTGCCGGTGCCCGAGGTCGTCGCCGTACCGGCCGAAACAGCCGACCCGATCTGCATCGCGACCAACACGACGCCTGCCGACGCGATAACGCTCGCGATCGCTGCCCGCCGCCTCATAGTTCGAAACTCTCGAGGTGGATCTGGTGCTCGGGAAGACCGGCGGCGCGGGCATCCGCGACGACGGCTTCGGCCCACGGCTGCGGACCGCACACGTAGAGGTCGGACTGATCGAGCTCGGGGAACACACTGCGCAGCGTCACGCCACGGGCCGCATCGGCCTGCGACATCCAGCTGTTCCTGGCCCGGGGGCCGACCATGGCGAACAACTCAGCGCCGCGGGCCTCGGCCAGCTTGCGCATTTCGTTCCACAGAAATGTCTCGTCGTCGGTCGACGAACGTACGAGCACGGTGGCCTCGCCTCTGGCGAGTTGCGACCCCTCGAGTAGCGCCCGCGCCGGGGTGATCCCGATCCCGGCGGCGACGATTGCCAGTTTCGGGGCAGTGCGGGCGGCATCCGTGAAGATTCCGTAGGGACCGGCGAACGAAACCCGGGTTCCCGGCTTCACCGAGGTCAGGCGGCGCGTGCCCCTGCCGAGCACGCGCACAGTGATCCGGGCGTGCCGGTCGGTCGGCAATGCCGACAGCGAGATCGGGTGGGAGTGCCACCAGGTTCGACCGGTCCAGAAGCGCCAAATCACGAACTGCCCGCCCCCTGCGCCGAGTGAGCGCAGGTCGCGCCCGCTCAGGTGGATGGAGGCGACGTCCGGGGCGATCCAGTCGACCTGCTGCACCCGGATGTCGTGGGCCCACGACTTAATCGCCGGCACAGCCATCCGGAAGATCACGATCGCCCCGATGGCGAGTACGTACAGGCCGATCCAGTACACCCGCTGCAGAGTGCCTTCCGCCAGGGTTCCCCCGATGCTCAACTGGTGGGGGAGCGCGAACAGCACCGCCGCATAGCTGAGCAAGTGGATGACGTGCCAGAACTCGTACGGAAAATTGCGTCGAACCGCCACCAGAGAGGTCACGACGACGGCGATCAGCAAGACGGTGCCGACCACGGCGGTGATCATGTCGGGCAGCGCCAGCATCGGGCCGATCTCAGCAATGGGGTCGAACCCACTCGACATGCCATAGCCGATCAGCAGCAGGGCGGCGTGGCCGAGAATCAGGTAAAGGGCCGGCTTGCCCAGTTGGCGGTGCAGCCCGATCGCTCGGTCGTGGCCCACGGCCCGGTCGATGATCGGCACCCGCGCGGCGAGAACCAGCATGAGCAGGATGAAGTCGGTTCCGATCAACCCGGCAACGATCCCGAGCGCAGTGAGAAAGCCACCGACGTCTTTCACCTGAGCGAAGCCGCCGGATGCGAGGTAGAGCGACGCGGCAACCGGACCTGATACCCAGGCGATGACCACCAGCAGGTCGGAGATCGCCGAGCGACGGCGGAACCGGGCGCGCGGCGAGAGCCCGCGGTCGGCGCTCATGCGCGCAACCGTCGGTCTGGTGGGATTCTGAATGACCATGTATCTATGATGCGAAAGTCAACTATGTGTCGTCAGTGAGGCGGCCAGGTTGTGGATGTGAGTCCTCACAGATGCGGAATCGTCACCCTGACCTCGAGACCGGGCTCACGGTTGCGGATGGTCACGTCGCCACCCGAGCCCACCGCGATCGCCTTCACCAGCGCCAGCCCGAGTCCACTGCCGCCGCTCTGGGAACTTCGAGAATCGTCCGGACGGCTGAACCGATCGAATGCACGCGGCAGAAACGAGTCGGGGACGCCCGGACCGTCATCGCGGACGGTGAGCGCGAGGCCGTGCTCGGTCGACTCAAGGTCGACCTGGATGGATCCCCCGTGCCCGATGGCCGCAATGGCATTGCTGAGCAGGTTGTCCAGCAGGCGCCCGAGGGTGGCGCGATCGAGGGGATACCGGCTGCCTGCCGCCAACTCGCTGTCGAATCCGATGCGCGCATCCTTCGGGACGGCGAGCAGCCTCGCGCGATCGATGGCCTCGCCCAGCTCATCGGTCACGGCGGCATCGGTGATGGATCCCCGGTCGCGCACCTGCTCGAATCTGGCGAGTTCGAGAAGGTTGCTAGCGAGCGACGACAAGCGTGCGACAGACGCCTCCGCCGCGACGACCTCGCTCTGTAGCGCCGCCGGATCGTCGAAGTCGTCGTGCGCGAGCTCAAGCTGGGTGCGAAGAGCGGCGAGCGGGGTGCGCAACTCGTGGGCGGCGTCCGACACCATCTGCTTCTCACGATCGACAGACAGCCTGATGCGCTGCAGAAATGCGTTCAGGGTCGCGGCCAGTTGGGCGATCTCGTCACCTGAGGCGTCGACGGGAAGCAGGTCCGCGTCCACAGAGTCGCCGAGTTCGCCCGCTCGTCGACGAAGCCGTTCGACGGGGCGGAGGGCGGCGCGGGCGAGCAGCCAGGAGGCGACGACGAATGCCGCCATCAGGATGGCTCCCGCGATGATCAGCACGCGATCGAGTCCCTCTTCGGCCAGTTGATGCGCGGCCCCACTGCGCGCCGCCCAGAGCTGCCAGGTGCCGTCCTGGGTGGTGAACGTGCGGCTCGCCAGCGTGTAGGGCACGCCATCGGCCGTGGCCCGCACGATGTGGCCGTCGCCCGTCTCGTGCCCCACCCGCTCGCGAAGCTCGTCGGGAAGCGTGCTTTGTTCGACGGCGCCGCTCGGGTCACGCACCTCGACGAGCACGCCGGGCCCCGGTTGGTCGATGTGCTCGCCTGCGTTGAGCGTCAAGTCGCTGATGAACGGAGCAAGGTCGCTCCTGGCCAAGGTCTCGTCGGTCTGTTCCAGCAGCGAACTCACTTGCGCCCGCGCAAGGAGCCCGGCCGCGCTCAGCAACACGAGAGCCAGCAGACTGCTCCCGATGGTCAGTCGCGCGCGGACGGACAGCCGCTTCCACATCACGAGAGCGCCTCGGCACGGTATCCCACGCCTCGTACGGTCGCGATGCGCATCCCGGGGTTCAGCGGATCCAGCTTGCGTCGCAGGTAGGCGATGTACTGGTCGACCACGTTGGGGTCGATGTGCTTGCTGGTGCCCCAGACCTCGTCGAGGATGCGGGTCCGGTCGTGCGCGACATCCGGTTCACTGAGCAGGAACCTCAGGAGGGCGAACTCTTTGACGCTGAGCGCGACCCGCTTGTCGTCCACGGTGATCGTCAGGGTGGTCGTGTCGAGCGCCAGTCGGCCGAGCTCAAGAATCGGTCGAAGCGCAGAGGCCTCACGCCGAATCATCGCTCGGAGCCGCGCGCTCAGCTCGGCGAAGGCAAACGGCTTGATCAGGTAGTCGTCTGCGCCGGCATCGAGGCCCTTCACCCTGTCTTCGACCGCGTCGCGCGCCGTGAGGAGCAAGACGGGCAGAAGCAGACCTTGCTCGCGGATCCGGCGGCAAACTTCGAAGCCGGTCATCTCGGGAAGCATCACGTCGATCGCGGCGGCCGAATACTGCGCGGTGGCCACTGCCACGAGCGCTGCGACGCCGTCTTCGACGACATCCACTTCGTAGCCCTCTTCGCTGAGCCCTCGCCGGAGCAGCCGACTCATCACCGGATCGTCTTCCACCACCAAGATCCGAGGCACGTTCAGACCACGCCGGTGGTCCCGAGAATGGTGCCGATCGCGAAGGTCGCCCCGAGTGCCAGCGCGCCACCGACCACCACGCGGATGGTGGGCCGAAGGGGCGGACTCTTGCCGATGCGGGCCGCGGCCCAGCCCGTTGCAGCCAGCGCGATGAGAACAGCGGCGAACGTGACCGGAACCCGAATACTCGCGGGCAGCAGCAGAATCGCCAACAGCGGCAGGATCGCGCCCACCGTGAAGGCGGCGCCCGATGCCCCCGCGGCATGCCACGGGCTGGCGACGTCGTTCTGGTCGATGTTGAGCTCGGCCTGCAGGTGCGCGGCGAGGGCGTCGTGCGCCGTGAGCTCTTTCGCCACCGCTCGAGCGGTCTTCTCTGAGATGCCGCGCGCCTGGTAGAGCTCGGTGAGTTCTTGCAACTCCTGCTCGGGAAAGTCGCGCAGCTCTGCCGTCTCTTTCGCGATCAACGCGCGAGTGGTGTCGCGTGAACTGCTCACCGAGACGTATTCGCCAAGCGCCATCGAGATCGCCCCTCCGACCAGGCCGGCGAGTCCGGCGGTGGCGATCGCGGGCAGAGCCGGGGTGGCGCCAGCGACGCCGACCACGATCGCTGCGACCGAGACGATGCCGTCGTTCGCGCCGAGCACACCAGCGCGCAGCCAGTTCAACCTGCTCGCAACGCCCGCGCCGTGCGGCTCGTCGTGTACCTCGGCGGGGGATGCGGGAAGAGCGGTCATGGTGTCACCCAATCACCGGCAGTGGCGGCGCGCCAGCGAGGACAGGCTCACCTATCCACGGCTTTGAGACCCGGGGTGCACAAAAGCGCCGCCCGGCGAACCGGACGGCGCTTCTGGGTGAAGGCTCTGGACTAGGCGAGCTTGATCGCGGCGGCCTGCGGGCCCTTCTGGCCCTGGGTCACCTCGAACTCAACCCGCTGTCCCTCTTCGAGGCTGCGGTAACCCGAGGCCTCGATGGCGGAGTAGTGGGCGAACAGATCCT
>JBDSSQ010000032.1:0-39957 GCA_039928695.1 Pseudolysinimonas sp.
GGGCCGCTAGAGTGACGCTCACAGTTCGGCGTGGTGCGTTGGTTCGTTGCCCCGTCCGGCAACACCGACCACGACCAAGAGGACACCATGGGCTCTGTCATCAAGAAGCGCCGCAAGCGCATGGCGAAGAAGAAGCACCGCAAGCTCCTTCGCAAGACGCGTCACCAGCGTCGCAACAAGAAGTAGTCCCACCAGGGATGTCGCGCATCAGGCTCCGTGCCCGATGCGCTCTTCTGGTTAAGCGGCCGGGGGTCGTTGCCTCTTCACGCTCTTCTTGACGGCTCGGGCCTCGCGCCGCACCCTGCGCTGCGCCTCCCGGATGCTCGCGGGACGCAGCCTTAGCACCGGCCAGTCGTGCTGTTGAGCGTGGCGGGCGAGGATGGCATCCGGATTCACCACGACAGGGTGCCCCACCAGTTCGAGCAGCGGGATGTCGTTGCGGCTGTCCGAGTACGCCCAGCTATCTGCGAGATCGGCGCCGCTGGCCTCCGCCAGCTCGCGCACTGCCGCGGCCTTGCGCTCGTTGTGGAGCACGTGGCCGATGAGCTCGCCGGTATAGACGCCCCCTTCGACCTCGATGCGAGTGCCGAGCGCACCGGTCAGGCCGAGTCGGCGCGCGATCAGGTCGCCGATCTCCCACGGTGTCGCCGAGACCAGCCAGACCTCGTGTCCCTTGGCGACGTGCTCCTGAGTGAGGTCGACGGTCTCTGGATAGAGCCTCGGCTGAATTCGGTGCTCCCAGATCGACTCGGCGAGTCCGAGGATCTCGGCCTGAGTGTGCCCGCCCACCAGCCCGAGAGCGCGCTCCCTTGCGGTCGCCAGGTGCTCATCGTTCTCACCGACTTGGATGAAGCGGCGCTGGTGCCACGCGAACAGCGCGACATCGCGGAACCGGATGACGCGCTTCGCCCACGCTTCGCGTCCGAGCTGAAACAGACTGGTGCCGCGCATCAGCGTGTTGTCGACGTCGAAGAAGGCGAGGATCGGTCGGTCGCTGGGGGCCGGCAAGGGCGCTGGGCTCGGCGACTCGGACATCGCACCCATGGTATCCGGCAGGTGGCGCGTAACCTCGGACGGTGACCCGCCTCACTTTCATCGGCAAGCCGGACTGCCACCTGTGCGAAGACGCCCGCACCGCCGTCGATGAGGTGCTCGCCGAGTTTCCCAATGTCGAGCTGATCGAGCGCTCCATCCTCGATGAGCCAGAGTTGTTCGAGGCCTACGTCGACGAGATTCCTGTGCTGCTGATCGACGATCGGGTGCACACCATCTGGCGAGTGGATGCTGGCCGGCTGCGCGGGGCCCTGGCTGAGGCCGCGAACTCGCAGACCATCGACACCGGGACCGCGCCCTCCTAGGCTCTCGTCATGGAGCGCACCACCGTTCTCGCGATCTGCGGGAGTCTGCGCGGAGACTCGCTGCACCACGCCCTGCTGACCGCGATCGAACGTCGCTCACCCGGGTTGCGGCTGGTGGGAGCCGAGTTGGTGCGCGATCTGCCTCTGCTGGATCCCGATCTGGATACACCCGACCGCCTGCCTTCTGTGGTGCGCGAGTTCCGCCTGCTCGCGGAGTCGGCCCGTGGCGGCATCATCTCCTCGCCCGAGTACGTGCACTCGGCATCCGGTGTCACGAAGAACGCCCTCGATTGGCTGGCCGGATCCACCGGCCTGTACGGCAAACCAGTGCTGCTGATGAGCGCGTCCCCTGGTCAGACCGGGGGCATCCGCGGGCTCGCAGCGCTCGTACCGACCCTCTTGGCGCTCGACGCTGTGCTGGTCGACCCGGTGTCGGTCTCCCGGGCGTCCGCGCGGATCCTGCCAGACGGAGAAGTGGTCGAGGCAGGCCTCGATCTGCGGCTCGACATCGCCCTCGAACAGTTCTCGCAGGCGATCGCCGTAGCCGGTTCGGTTGTGCGCGCTTAGGCTGTCGGAACGCAACATCCATGCATTCGAAGGGATCCACCCCATGAAGTTCCAAATCGTCAAGGGCAAGAGCGCGACCCAGCCGTACTTCTGGCGCATCGTCGCCGCGAACGGGCAGACGCTTGCCGTCAGCGAGAACTACGTGGCGAAGGCATCTGCGAAGAGCGCAGTGGAGTCGGTCATGAAGGGCATCAGCAGCGCCAAGGTCGAAGACCTGACCTGACCTGAGTTACGGCGCCAGCCTGTTCGGCCCCCGGAACAGGTAGGTCACCTCGCGGATCGACGGCTGGTGCAGCAGCAGCATGATCACGCGCGACAGACCCATGCCGAATCCGCCGTGCGGCGGCACGCCGTAGCGGAAGAAGTCGAGGTAGGTGCCGATCTCGTCGGGGTTCAGCCCCTTGTCGCGGGCCTGCTCGAGCAGCACATCGATGCGGTGCTCGCGCTGGGCCCCCGTTGAGATCTCGACGCCGTTGAAGATCAGGTCGTAGCTGTTGGTCAGCCCGGGGTCATCCTCGTGGCGGCGGTGGTAGTACGGCCGGATGCTCGAGGCATAGTCGGTCAAGAACACGAACTCGTGCCCGAACTCCTCCTTCACGTACTCGGAGATCTGGCGCTCGCCCTCCGGGTCCATGTCGGCGTCTGCGCGCGGCACGGTGTAGCCGCGCTTGGCCACGATCTCTTTGGCCTCGGCGAGCGGGATGCGTGGGAACGGCACGCTCGGCACCGTCACCTCGAGCCCGAACAGGGCTTCGACCTCGGCGCCGTGCTTCTCTTTGATCGCGGTGAAGCCCGCAACGAGCAGTTGCTCGTGCACGGCCATCACGTCTTCGTGCGAGTCGATCCAGCTCAGCTCGGTGTCGACCGAGATGAACTCGGTGGCATGGCGCGAGGTGAACGAGGGGTCTGCGCGGAAGGCGGGCCCAACCTCGAACACCCCGCCGAAGCCGGCCGCCTGACCCATCTGCTTGAAGTGCTGAGGGCTCTGGGCGAGGTACGCGGTGGTCTCGAAGTAAGGCACCTGGAACAGTTCGGCGCGCGACTCGGACGGCGAGTCCATGAGCTTGGGCGTGTGGATCTCGATGAAGTCGTGCTCGACCCACCAGGTGCGCATGGCGTGCAAGAAGGTCGTCTGCACCCGGAACAGCAGGTTCATCTCTGGGCGACGCAGGTCGATCCAGCGGTAGTCGAGGCGCTTGTCGACGCTCGAGTCTTCGGCGATCGGCATGTCGAGGGCGAGAGCCGCAACGTCGAGTTCGTCGATCTTGACCTCGAGCCCTCCGAGTTTGACCCGCTCGTCGTGCTTCAGCTCGCCCGTCACCGTGAGGAACGTGCCGGCGGTCAGCGACGAGATGGTGGCGGCCACAGCATCCGGCTCACTGCCCTCTTCGGTGTCGGTGCGAGGGTGCACCAACTGCACAGCGCCTGACTCGTCGCGGAGCACGATGAACTGCACCTTCTTCTGGTCACGCACCGTATCGACCCAGCCGGACACCGAGACGGGTCCATCGGGGTCGGCAGCGAGATTCTTGACGAGAGTGCGAGCAGTCACGGTCCCCGAGTCTACGGGCCAGGAACTCGACCCCGGCCGAGGAGGGCACTCGGTTGGGCGACCGTAGAATCGGGGGGTGCCCGCCGATCTGATCCACCTGGTGCGCCACGGCGAGGTGTTCAACCCGACCGGCGTGCTCTACGGGCGGTTGCCGGAGTTTCACCTGAGCGATCTCGGTCGGCGGATGGCGAAGGCGGCGGCGGATTCCCTGGCCGGTCGCCCCGTTATGAGCGTCACCGCGAGTCCGCTTACTCGCACCCGCGAGAGCGCTCAGCCGTGGCTCGACGAGTTTCACCTGCCGCTGCAGATCGACGACCGCCTGATCGAGCCCAGCAACAAGTTCGAGGGCGTCAACATCCGCCGCGCTCTCCGCGCCAACCCCCTGCTGCTTCGCAGGCTGATCAACCCGTGGAAGCCCTCGTGGGGCGAGCCATTCGTCTCGATCGCAGCTCGGATGATGGATGCCGTCGCCAGCGCGCACGCCTCTGTCGAGCGTGGTGAGGTCGTGCTCGTGAGCCACCAGCTGCCGATCTGGATGGTCGCCAGAACGGTACAGGGCGAGCCGCTCGCCACCGACCCCCGGCATCGCCGCTGCACGCTGTCGAGCATCACGACGGTGGCCTGGGATCCGAGCGCGGGCCGCGACGGAGCAGGGGCATTCGCCGAGGTCGACTATCAGGAACCTGCGGCAGCATTGCTGGCAGAATCCATCGACCTGGGAGCAGTGTGAACCGCCTCACGCCCGTCGCCATGATCGCGATCGCCGTCTCGGTCTCGCTGGGCCTTGCCGGCTGCACCGCGAACGACAGCCTCGCCAACTCGTACAACTCGAATGACGCCAATGGCAACTACGTTTCGCCCGACGGGACGACCAAGACCATCGCGCCAAACGACCGCGGGTCGTCGGTGACGTGGTCGGGTACCACAGACCGTGGAAGCGCCGTGTCGAGCAGCGACTACTCCGGCAAAGTCGTCGTGCTCAACTTCTGGTACGCCTCGTGCCCGCCGTGCCGCGCAGAGGCGTCGAGCCTCGAGAAGCTCAACACCACATACTCGGCCAAGGGCGTGGTCTTCGTGGGTGTCAACGTGCAAGACACCGGCCCGACCGCGCTCAGCTTCGAGAAGGCGCATGGCGTGACATACCCATCGATCCTGGATGCGAGCGATGGGGCGATGAAGTTGGCGTTCGCGGGCAAGATCTCGCCGACCGCGGTGCCCACCACGCTGATCATCGACGAGAAGGGCCGGGTCGCTGCGCGCTTCAGCGGGCTGATCACCAGCCCTTCGCTGGTTGGCACGGTCATCGACGCGACGCTGGCCGAGCCCGCATCGTGAGCGCGGCGTGAATCCCGGAGCCGTCGTGCTCGGTGGCGAGCTCTGGCTTGCCGTGCCGATCGCCATTGCGGCGGGACTGCTCTCGTTCCTGTCGCCCTGCGTTCTGCCGCTGGTACCCGGCTACCTCGGCTACGTCAGCGGGGTGACCAGTGGCCGCGAGAAGACCCGCGGCAGGATGCTGGTCGGCGTCGGCCTGTTCGTCGCTGGCTTCTCGCTGGTCTTCCTCGCGGTTTCACTGCTGGTGGGCACGGTCGGCGTGTTCGTGATCCATTTCACCGACATCATCCTGCGGATTGCCGGCGTGATCGTGATCCTGATGGGCATCGTGTTCATCGGTCAAGTCAGCTTTCTGCAGCGCACCATCAAGCCCGGATGGCAGCCGCGCACCGGACTGATCGGCGCACCGCTTCTGGGCATCGTGTTCGCCGTCGGGTGGACGCCCTGCGTCGGCCCGACCTTGATCGCCGTGAACGCCATGGCGCTGGACCAGGGCGATCTCGGGCGGGCGCTCATCATCGGCCTCGCGTACTGCATCGGCCTCGGCATCCCGTTCCTGCTGGTCGCGATCGGTTTCGGCTGGGTCGGCGGCTCTGTGCAGTGGGTCAAGCGGCACATCCGCGCCGTCAACATCGCGGGTGGCGTGCTGCTGATCGTCATCGGGGTGCTGATGGTCTCCGGCCTCTGGCGAGCGATCATCTCCAGTCTCGGGGCGGTGATCGGTGGCCTTCAAAATCCGCTCTAACGCGACACCGACGCCTGACGACGACGGAACTTCGGCCGTCGGCGACCCGTTGCGCCCCTCCGACCACGTCGACGGCACGCCCGTCGATGACATGCCCATCGACGGCGCGATCACCCAGCCGCGGCTCGGGCCGCTCGGCTATCTGCGCTTCTTCTGGCGTCAGCTGACGAGCATGCGCACCGCGCTCGTCCTGCTGCTGCTGCTCGCCCTCGGTGCGGTGCCCGGGTCGCTGGTGCCGCAGCGCAGCTCGGACCCGAACGGTGTCGTCGCCTACCAGGCCAACAATCCAGACACCTTCAAGATCCTCGATTCGCTCGGCCTGTTCAGCACCTTCACCTCGCCGTGGTTCTCGGCCATCTACCTGCTGCTGTTCGTCTCGCTTGTCGGGTGCATCATCCCGAGGCTGAAGCATCACCTTGATGCGTTGCGCGCCAAGCCGCCCAAGACGCCCGCGCGTCTCGAGCGGCTGGTCGGCTTCACCTCGGTGACCACGACGACGGATGCCGCCACCGCGATCGCGGAGGCTCGCTCACTGCTGAGACGGCAGGGCTACCGGGTCGCGAGCTACGCAGACTCCGTCTCGGCCGAACGTGGATACCTGCGCGAGACCGGCAACCTGATCTTCCACATTGCGCTGGTCGGCATCCTGCTCACAGTCGGAGTCTTCGGCAGCTTCGGCTACACCGGACAGCGCATCCTGGTTCAGGGCGAGGCATTCACGAACGAGATTCTCGACTACGACTCCTACGAGCCCGGCCGGTTCTCGGACGAGCACTCGCTGCAGCCGTTCCAGCTGCGGCTCGACAGCTTCGAGCCGAAGTACCTCTTCCAGAACGGCGGGTGGGCCCCCGAAGACTTCGCCGCGAACCTCAGCACGCGGGTTCCGGGCGGCTCGTGGACCAAGCAGACCCTCAAGGTGAACTCGCCCGTCGATATCGGAGGCACGCAGGTCTACCTGCTCGGCAACGGATTCGCCCCCGTCGTGACGGTCAAGGACCCGGATGGCACTGTCGTGTACTCGGGCCCCGTCGCGTTCCTTTCACAAGACGCGAACCTCACGAGCAACGGCGTGATCAAGGTGCCGGATGGACTGGCCGAGCAGGTGGCGTTCCAGGGCTTCTTCTGCCCGACACCCGTGACGACGACCACGGGATGCGCCTCGATCTCGCCGTACCTGTCGACCGATGCCAAATCGCTGCCGGTGCTTCAGCTCTCGGTGTTCACCGGCGACCTCGGTCTCGACAAGGGGGTCGCCGTCAACGCGTACTCGCTCAACGAAGACAAGCTGACCAAAGTTGCGGGATTCCGAACCAGCGTGCCGGGTCTCGAGTTGCATGTGGGCGACTCCGCGCAACTGCCGAACGGGCTGGGGTCGATCGAGTTCACGGGCATCAAGCGATTCGTGAGCGTCGACATCCACCACGACCCGACGCCCGCCTTCGCCCTGCTGTTCGCGCTGCTCATTCTCGGGGGGCTGCTGCTCAGCCTGTTCGTTCCGCGTCGGCGGGTGTGGATCAAGGCGGTGACCGGGCGAGGCAAGCAGCTCACCCGCATCGAGTACGCCGGGCTCGCCCGCGGTGAGGACCCGACCCTTGCCCGGGCGGTCGCCGAGCTGGCCGAGCGCCATCAGCAGCACCTCGATGGGGTGCCTGGCGGCACCCGATGACGGCGGATGGATTCATGCGGAGTTCTCGATGGGCGCGGCCCGCGGCCATCGCGGCAATCGCCGCCGTCGCCCTCGCCGGGTGCTCGTCGGGACCAAGGGGTGTCATCCTGTCTCCTTCAGAGACCGCGATCGAGAAGTGCACAGATGCGTCTCCGCGCGCGGTCGCCGACCTGAAGATGATCGACTGCGACCTGCAAGGGGTCACGATCGTGTTCCCCGATGGGCAGACGTTGATGGCTCCCGAGATCGGTGGGGGAGGTTCGACCCAGACCGACGGCCCCAACGGCATCGGAGACAATCACCAGGTCACCAACTTGGGGATCTACGGCGTCGTGGCGGCCGAGAGCGATCCCGACGGGACCCATACGCGTTGGTGGGGATCCCGGAAGGGGATCGCGAAGATGCAGGCATCGGAGGGCCCGGAGTTGGCCCCGAACTTGCGAACGTAGGATGACGTCGTGACCGCAACCCTCGCCGCGTACTCCGTGCTGGCCGTCTATTCGGCGATGGCCGTGTACGTGTTGGCCTTCATCGCGTTCGCACTGGACCTGTCGAAGCGGTCGGCCATTGCGCAGAGTTCCGCGACTCAGGTCACGACGAATGTCGTTGCCGGTACCAAGTCGAGCGGTTCGACGGCGGTCCTTGATCGGATCGCCCCGCCCGCGTCGCCCGTCACCGGCATCGCATCCCGGTTCCAACGCACCGCATACGCGCTGGTCATCGTCGGCTGGGCGGTGCACGTCGCGGCGCTCGTGCTGCGTGGACTGGCGGAAGGACGCGTGCCGTGGTCCGACCTCTACGGGTTCGTGATGACCGGCACGGCGATCATGGTCGGCGTCTTCATCTTCATCCAGTTCTGGCGCGACGTGAAGTTCTTGGGTGCGTTCATCACGGCGATCGTCGTGTTGCTGCTGGGTCTTGCCAGCGTCAATTTCTATGTCCCTGTGGAGCCGCTCAACCCGGCGCTCCAGTCGGCCTGGCTGGTCATCCACGTCTTCGTGGCGACGCTTGGCACCGGCTTCTTCGCGGTCGGCGGGGGCCTGTCCATCGCGCAGCTGCTGCAGGCGCGACGCGAGGCGGGCGGGCTGGCACGCGTGCCGTTCCTGGCGACGTTCCCGTCATCCGAGGTTCTCGAGAACATCGCGTATCGGGTGATCGTCGTCGGCTTCGCCTTCTGGACCTTCACGCTGATGGCCGGTGCGATCTGGGCAGAGCGGGCATGGGGCCGCTACTGGGGCTGGGACACCAAAGAGGTGTGGACCTTCATCATCTGGGTGACCTTCGCCGGCTACATCCACGCGCGGGCGACCAGGGGATGGCGCGGCTCCCGCTCTGCGTGGCTGGCGATCATCGGCTTCGCCGCCGTGCTGTTCAACTTCACCATCGTGAACCTGTTCTTCAAGGGACTGCACGCCTACACGGGGCTCTGACACGGCGGCCCTGCGCGGTAATCGCTCCGAAAACGACTGATTCCGAAGGCATTTGACCCGCTACGCTGTCGGAATCGAGAGTCGGAGGTCGATGTCTTCCGTGAGCACCCCGCCCCAGCCGGTCATCAGCAGCCCGACTTCGGGCGCGCCGCAGATCGCATTGCGCGGTCTGCGCAAGACCTTCGGCCGCGTCGTCGCGGTCGACTCGGTCGATCTGGAGATCGGCGACGGCGAGTTCTTCGCGATGCTCGGCCCCTCCGGCTCTGGCAAGACGACGGTGCTCAGGATGATCGCGGGCTTCGAGCGCCCGACCAGCGGCAGCGTCATCCTCGGGGGAGTCGACGAGACGACCGTTCCGGCATTCCGCCGCGACGTGAGCACGGTGTTTCAGGACTACGCGCTCTTTCCGCACATGACGGTCGGCCAGAACGTCGCGTACGGCCTGAAGGTGCGCGGCGTCGGCGGTGCCGACCGCACGCGGCGCGTTGGTGAGGCGCTCGAGATGGTGCGTCTCGGCGACCTCGGCGCTCGCAAGCCGGGTGAGCTCTCGGGCGGCCAGCGTCAGCGCGTCGCCCTGGCGCGGGCGCTGGTCACAAGACCCAAGGTGCTGCTGCTCGACGAACCGCTCGGAGCCCTCGACCTCAAGCTGCGCGAGCAGATGCAGCTCGAACTGAAGTCGATTCAGCGCGAGGTCGGCATCACCTTTCTGTTCGTCACCCATGACCAGGATGAGGCGCTCACCCTCTGCGACCGGCTTGCGGTCTTCAACGCGGGCCGGATCGAGCAGGTCGGCCCTCCTGGCGAGGTCTACGAGCACCCGGCCAGCCGCTTCGTGGCGGGATTCGTGGGGTCGTCAAACGTGATCCCGGCGGCGCTCGCGCCCGCCATCGTCGGCAAGAAAGGCACCTTCGCGATCCGACCCGAGAAGATCCGGGTGCTGGCCTCGGGATCCGCCGCGGCCACCGCGAAGGCGGCGGCCGGAGAGCAGTCGGTGCGCGGCACCGTCGGCGAGGTCGTCTACTCGGGCCCAACGACGCGCCTGGTCGTCGACGGTCCGGACGGCCTGCAGCTGTCGGCGACCCTGCTCAACGCCGACGACGCGTCCGCCCTGCGGCGCGGTGACCCGATCGCGCTCGCCTGGCACGAAAGCGCGTTGCGCCCGCTCGAGGCCTGAGAACGTCGCATCCATCACAGCATGCACACGAGAGGAACGTCATGATCACAAGAACCAAGCTCAGCGCCATCGCAGTAGCCGCAGCGCTGCTCGTCACGATCGCCGGCTGTTCGGGCGGCGGCGGTGGCGGCTCGAGCACTTCGCCGCAGGGCAATCTGCCCAACATCGCAGCCCAGAAGAAGCTCGGAGCTGGTGAAGGCAAGCTCAACATCATTGTCTGGGCGGGCTATGCAGAAGACGGAGCTGACGACCCGACGGTCGACTGGGTCACCCCGTTCGAGAAGCAGACCGGATGCCAGGTCAACGCGAAGACCGCAGGTACCTCTGACGAGATGGTGCAGCTCATGCGCACCGGCCAGTACGACGGGGTCTCTGCGTCTGGCGACGCGACTCTGCGACTCATCTACGGCGGCGACGTCGCCCCCGTCAACACCTCGCTCGTGCCCAACTACGCAACGATCAGCGACTTCCTCAAGATGAAGGCCTGGAACTCGGCTGGCGGCAAGATGTACGGCATCCCGCACGGCTGGGGCGCCAACGTCTTGATGTACAACCCGGCCGTCGTCACGACGGCACCCGACTCGTGGTCGGCGGTGTTCGACAAGAACTCGCCCTACGCGGGCAAGATCACGGCGTACGACTCTCCGATCTACATCGCCGACGCGGCTCTGTACCTGAAGGCGACAGACCCGTCGTTGGGTATCAAGGATCCGTACTCGCTGACCGAGAAGCAGCTCAACGCGGCCGTTGCGCTTCTGAAGACTCAGAACGCGAACGTCGGCGAGTACTGGTCGGACTACACCAAGGAGGTCGAGGCCTTCGAGTCCGGCAGCTCGGTGATCGGCACGACCTGGCAGGTCATCGCCAACCTGGTGCAGTCAGACGGCAAGGCGCAGGTCAAGACCGTCGTGCCGAAGGAGGGGGTGACCGGTTGGTCTGACACCTGGATGATCGCAGCCAAGGCCAAGCACCCGAACTGCATGTACCAGTGGATGGACTGGATCACGTCGGCCAAGGTCAACGCCCAGGTCGCCGAGTGGTTCGGCGAGGCTCCTGCGCAGACGAAGTCGTGCGCCGAGACCTCTGACCCGGCGTTCTGCGACACGTACCACGCGACGGACGCGGCATACGCGGCCAACATCCACTACTGGACAACCCCGCAGACGGCCTGCGTCGACGGCAGCGGCAAGACCGATTGCACCGCCTATTCGGAGTGGACCACCAAGTGGCAGCAGATCAAGGGGTAGCGAAGCGGGGCCCGGTCTCGGCCTTCTTCGCCACGCGGCCGAAGACGAGACTGGGCCTGCTGCTCGCTCCGCCACTCCTGTGGCTCGTGGTCGCGTACCTCGGGTCGATCGTCGTGCTGCTCATCACGGCGTTCTGGAGTGTCAACGGGTTCACCGGGGCGGTGGTGCCGACGTTCCAGCTCGGCAATATCGTCTCGGTGTTCAGCGAGCCGCTTTACCGGGAAGTGACGCTGCGCACCATCGTGGTCGCGCTCTCGGTCACCGTGGTCGACGCGGTCATCGCGTTTCCGATGGCGTTCTACATGGCCAAGATCGCGTCGCCGCGCACCCGCGCGTTCTTCCTGGTCGCGGTGACGACACCCCTCTGGGCGAGCTACCTGGTGAAGGCGTACGCCTGGCGGGTGCTGCTCGAGCCGAACGGCCCGATCGACATCATCACGGGCGGCCACTCGCCCGGATATGGCCTCCCGGCCACGGTGATCACGCTGGCCTACCTGTGGTTGCCGTACATGATCATCCCGATGTTCGCCGGCTTCGACCGCGTGCCGTCGTCGCTCATCGAGGCCAGCGCGGATCTGGGGGCGTCGACAGGACGGACGGTGCGATCGATCATCCTGCCACTGGTCTTCCCCGCGGTGGCCGCTGGGTCGATCTTCACCTTCTCGCTCAGCCTCGGCGACTACATCGCGGTCACGATCGTCGGCGGCAAGACGCAGTTGCTCGCGAATCTGATCTATGGCCAGCTGGTCACCGCCAACAACCAGCCGCTGGCGGCGGCGCTGTCGATCGTGCCGCTGATCGCGATCATCCTGTATCTGCTGGCCATGCGGCGCACCGGGGCATTGGAGAGCATCTGATGGGCAGAGTCATCTGATGGAGTTCTCGCGCGGTTTCAGAATCCTCTTGCGTGTTTGCATGTGGATCGGGTTGGCGATCCTCTACATCCCGCTGATCCTGATCGTGGTGAACTCGTTCAACCAGTCGAAGACCTTCTCGTTCCCGCCGACCGGCTTCACCCTGGAATGGTGGATCGCGGCGTCGCACAGCACGGGAGCGCTCAACGCCCTCGCCACCTCGATCATCACGGGGGTTGGCGCGACGCTGGTCGCGCTGCTGCTGGGAACCATGGCCGCCTTCGCCGTGCAGCGCTATCGCTTCTTCGGGCGGCAGACGATCAGCTTTCTCGTGGTGCTGCCGATCACGTTCCCCGGGATCGTGACCGGCCTGGCCCTGCTGGCGTCATTCAGCAACATCCTCGGTCCGCTGGGCGTCGGGCTCGGGATCGGGACCGTCATCATCGGCCATGCCACCTTCTGCATCGTGATCGTGTTCAACAACGTGCAGGCCAGACTGCGCCGCTTGGGTACTTCGCTCGAAGAGGCATCCGCCGACTTGGGAGGAACGCTCTGGCAGACCTTCCGCTATGTCACATTCCCGAGCATTCGGGGCGCATTGGTGGCCGGAGCCCTGCTCGCCTTCGCGCTCAGCTTCGATGAGATCGTGGTCACCACGTTCACGGCGGGGCCAGAAGTGCAGACGCTCCCGATCTGGATCTTCGGCAACCTCTTCCGCCCGAACCAGGCTCCTGTGGTGAACGTGGTCGCGGCTGTGCTGACGATCGTCGCGATCGTTCCGGTCTGGCTCAGTCAGCGCATCGCCGGCGACTCGGTGACGAGCCGGGTGTAGCGCTACTCGGCCGCCAAGAGGCGGTAGCAGCGCTCCAGTCGCGCTCGCCACCAGTTGTCGCGATCGTTTGAACCGGCGTAGTCGTGAAACACCCGCTCGTTCACGTCCACCCGGCGAACCTCGAGAGCGCCGTCGACCGCGACGAGCGGCTCGACCGCCACGTCGTACTCGAACAATCCGACCGTGGCCAGGCCGCAGTCGTAGTTCAGCTCGGGGATCGCCGCGGCGAGGGCCGCGCCCATCGAGATCCCGACGGAGGTTTCGAGCGCACTCGACACCACCACTGGCAAGCCGGCTTCCGCGACGACCTCGAGCGCCCGACGGATGCCGCCCAGGGGCTGCGCCTTGATCACCAACAGGTCGGCCGCACCCGCGCGCGCAACCGCGAGGGGATCGTCCGCCTTGCGCACGCTCTCGTCTGCCGCGATCGGCAGCTGCCAATCATGCAGACGCGCGCGAAGCTCGACGAGTTCGTCGACGGTGGCGCACGGCTGTTCGAGGTACTCGAGATCGAAGCCGGCGAGAGCGTGCGCCGCATGCTCGGCCTCATCCACGTTCCAGCCGCCGTTCGCATCCACCCGGATGCGGCCCTCTGGCCCGAGGAAGGCGCGCGTCGCCTTCACGCGCGCCACGTCATCCGCTAGCTGCTGTCCCGGCTCTGCCACCTTCACCTTGACCGTGCGGGTGCCCGAGTAACGCGCAAGCACCGACTCGACCTCCTCGGCGGCGACAGCGGGGAGCGTGGCGTTGACGGGGATCCGGTCGCGCAGGGCCGTCGGGGTCACGCGCCAGCCGAAGTCGACCGTGGCGCGCAGCCAGGCGCTCGACTCGATGTCGTCGTACTCGACGAAGGGCGAGAACTCCGTCCAGCCCAGCGGACCACGCAGCAGCATTGCCTCTCGACGTTCGATCGAGCGGAACCGGGTGACAAGGGGCAGCGAGACCAGGTGCGCCTCGGCGAGCAGCTCGTCCAGCGTGGGCAGATCGTCTAGCGACGGCATGCGCTCAGTTTGCACCAGCACCGCCGCCAGAGTGCCCGCGTGGCTAGGCTGAGCCCAGGCGAGGGCCGCCACCACCGGCTGCCGCCACCGCCACCGAGACCGCGCAGTTGGAAAGGGACTCCCGATGAGCGTTCCACCTCCGCCCCGGCAGGGAACGATCCGCCCGGCCGGCATCGGCGCGACCTACGCCATGAATCCCACGCCGCAAGGTCGCCAGACCGGGTACATCCCGGTGCAGGCGGCAGGGCGCACAGAAGTGATTACGCACGCTCCGACTCTCGGGCAGTTCTGGCGCAGCGACATCCGGCACACCACCGGGGCGAGGCGAGCGCGCTGGGCCGGTCTTGCCGCGTTCTGGCTGGGACTTGCCGCGATGGCCTTCCTGTTCATCGGTGCCGGAATCGGCGCTCCGGTCGTGCGCGAGATCGCTCTGCCGCTCAGTGTCGTCGCGGGCTTGTTCGCCCTGATCGCAATCATCGCCGGCGTCGGACGCGTGCTCGGCTGGTTCGGCCTGATCTTCGCGCTGATCGGCAACGTCTTCGTCATCCAGTGGCTGGCCACCGTATTCGGTTAGCCCTGGCAACCGCGGCCTAGGCTGGATGCCGTGGAGGAGCTGAGCGCCGAGCCGAGCCCCGAGCCGAGCCCCGAGCCGCTGAGCGTGCGAGCCCCGCGTGGACCGCGCCGCTGGCCCGGCACCCTGTCGGGCGTGCTCGCGCTGCTGATGATCGCGGGGACCGCTGTCGGCATCCTGCTGGCGTCCCGCGACCAATTGACGCTCGCCACGTATGCCGCGTATGTCGCGATCGGGCTCAGCGCTTCGGCTCTGATCTTCGGCGTGATCGCCATCGTGACGAGATCGGGACGCGGGGCGGGCATCGCCGGAGTCGTCGTCGCAGTGCTCGGCAACCCGCTCGTGCTGCTCTACGGGTTGAGCGCGCTGGGGGGCTCGCGGTGAGCGTTGCGCGTGGCGTGGTGGCGCCCAGGCGGTGAGGCGGCTCCGGGTCGTGCCGCCAGGAGCGGGTGTCTTCGGGGCGCTGCGTGATGCTCTTGCCGGAGGCGACGCGATTCTGGTCTCGGGCTCGGCGCCCGACGCGCTGATGACGAAGGTTCCGAGAGCCGTCGAGCAACGCATTGCCCTGGTTGTCGAGACCAGCGGCTCCACCGGGCGGCCCAAGCGCGTGGCATTGTCGGCCGACGCAATGCTCGCCAATGCAGCAGCGAGCGAGGCGGCGCTGGGCGGCCCCGGCCAGTGGGTGCTCGCAGTGCCCACCCACTACATCGCGGGGCTCAACGTGCTGGCCCGCTCGCTGGTCGCCGACAGCGAGCCGGTGACTCTCGAGGGCGAGCACTTCACGGCATCGGCGTTCGTGTCGGCCGTCGGGCGGATGTCGCGGTCGGAGCGGTACACCTCCCTGGTTCCCGCGCAGCTGGCCACCTTGCTCGAAGACGAGACGGCGACGCGCACTCTCGCCGGATTCGCGGCCGTGCTAGTCGGCGGCCAGGCGACGCCTCGCGCGCTGCTCGACATGGCGACGGATGCCGACGTCCGGGTGATCCGCAGCTACGGCTCGAGCGAGACCGCGGGAGGCTGCGTCTATGACGGGGTGCCGATCGGCACCACGACCGTGAAGATCGTCGATGGCGAGGTGTGGCTCGGTGGCCCGAGCCTTGCCGAGGGCTACTTGGGCGACCCCGAACTCACTGCCGAGAGGTTCGTGAACGACAGCGCCGCGCGGTGGTTCCGCACGGCAGACGGCGGGCTGTTCGAGGGCGGCTTGGCAGACGGTGGCGCGCTTGGCGCTGGGCGCCTGACGGTCACCGGCCGCCGCGACGACGTACTGATTTCGGGCGGGATCAAGGTCGCGCTCGCCGCGATCGAGCGGGTGCTGCGCGAGCAACCGGGACTTCACGACGCCATCGCGGTCGCGGTGCCTGACCAGCGCTGGGGCGAGGTCCCTGTCGCGGTCACGGCCGCGACCGACTTCGATCCGGATGCCGCAACCGCCGCGGTCGCGACCGAACTGGGCCCGCCAGCTCGCCCGGCTCGCGTGCTGACCGTGCGGGCGCTCCCGGTGCTGCCGAGCGGCAAGGTAGATCGGCTCGCGGTGCGACAGCTCGCGCTGCACCTGCTCGCGGACGACCGCGGCGGCGGGGAGCCCGGCGGCACTCGGTAGACTTCGCGCGTGGCAAAGCAGCAGCGCATGGACCCCCGTCGGATCGAGCGGGCGAGGCAGGCGGCCGCGCCGTCGAAAAACGTGACCCCGTCGAAGCCCACCTCCGGACGCAACCGCGGCAAGAGCGGGCACCCGGGCGGCCGCAAGGTCGGCGAGGCTCGCCCCGCGACGCTGAGCACCTGGATGGCGGGAGCCCGGCTGCAGACCCTCCTGCTCGCGATCGGGCCGGTCGCGGTCGGCACCGGCGCGGCATCCCTGGTGCTTCCGCACTGGTACGACCACTGGTTCCGCGCGGCGCTCGCGCTGATCGTTGCGCTCGCCTTGCAGATCGGTGTCAACTTCGCCAACGACTACTCGGATGGCATCCGCGGCGTCGACAGCAACCGAGTCGGCCCGCCGCGCCTGGTCGGCTCCGGTCGCGCCAAGCCCCGTGCCGTGCTCACGGTCGCGATCGTGTTCTTCGCCATCGCGGCGGTCGCGGGTGGCATCCTGATCTGGCGAAGCGGTCAATGGTGGCCGCTCGCGGTCGGCGCCGTTTGCTTCGCGGCGGCCTGGTTCTATACCGGTGGCAAGCACCCGTACGGCTACTACGCGCTGGGCGAGCTGGCCGTGTTCGTGTTCTTCGGGGTCGTCCCGGTGGCCGGGACCATGTACACCCAGACGGGCACCGTCAACATCGAGGCCTGGCTCGGCGGCGTCGCGCTCGGCTGCTTCGCGTGCGCGGTGCTCGTGGTGAACAATCTGCGAGACCGGGAGCGGGATGCCGTCAGCCGCAAGCGCACCCTGTCGGTGCTGCTCGGAAGCAGACTCAGCCGGGCTCTCTACATCGTGCTGATGCTGGTTCCGATGGGGCTTCTGGCGTTCTACACCGTGTTCTACCCGCTGGCTGGCTACGTGTTCTTCGCGGCGCTGCTGGTTGTTCCCGCCATCGTGATCGTGGTGTTCGCCAAGACCGCTGGCGAGTACGTCTCAGCGTTGCGGCTCACGTTGTTCGCGTCGTTCCTCTACGGGCTCGGGCTCGCGGCGGCACTGGCGTTCTAACGGGTGAACGGCGCACGGCGCGTTCATCAGGCATAGCTGGTCCAGCGACGAGGCGCGCGCCACTCGCCGTCGTCCTCGTCGTCGGTCTCGTCATCGTCGACCTCCGCATCCGCCGTCATCAGAACCACGCGGAAGACAACGACGGCAGCCGCAACGATGACGACGAGAGTCACCGCGCCGGCAATGAGCCAGGGAACCATGCTGTTCCTCCCTTCTCTGGGGGCACTCATCTTTCGCTTCTGATGGCTATAAGAGGATCGCGCCGACGGCGTGTGAATAACACTGAGGGTTCGTTCAGGAATGGCCTCCGACCCCCGAACGGCAGGGCTCCGCGAATGATACCGTCAGAGCGATGCTTCCCGGCAAACCTTCTCCCGCGAATGCGGTACCAAACCCGACGACTATCGACCGCACGTCACGGCCCAGGCTGGTCAAACTGGCCCGCAAGATTCTGCGCCAGCTCCGCCGCGCAGCTCGCCATGAAGTGCACGCGCACTACCGCCGCCAGGCCGTTCAACCCGACGTCGTCTTGTACGAGTCGTTCGCCGGCAACGGGATGCTGTGCAATCCGGAGGCCATCTTCCGCGCTCTGCTGGCAGATCCGGATTTCGCCCACCTTCGACATGTCTGGGCGTTGCGCAGCAAGCACGAGAACCGCACGATCGTTCGAGAATTCGCTCACGACCGCCGGGTCAGCTTCGTGCGGATGGGCTCCGTCGGGTACTTCCGTGCTCTCGCACGCAGCGGGTGGTTGGTCAACAACGCGACCTTCCCGATGGAGTTCTCGAAGAGGCCGGGGCAGACCTACCTCAACACGTGGCACGGCACCCCGCTCAAGAAGATGGGATACGACATTGGCGACCCGGCATCGCGCGTTGCGAATGTCGTCCGCAACTTTCTGCAGGCCGACTACCTCGTCGCGGCGAATCCCTTCATGGTCGAGCAGATGTACGAGCGCGCGCATCGCCTGACAAACGTGTTCGGCGGCAAGATCATCGACGAGGGATACCCGCGGATCGACCTCCAGTTCGCGGACGACGCGGCACGCGACGCCACGCGGTCTCGGTTAGCGGGCGCGCTCGACATCGAACTGGGTGAGCGAAAGATCATCCTGTACGCCCCGACCTGGAAGGGCACGAACTTCAATCGCCCGCAGGACGACATCGATGAGCTCGTCGACCGGGTGGCGGAGATTCGACGAGGAGTCGACGAGTCCCGCTACGTCGTCTTGTTGAAGTCCCATCAGGTGGTGCACGAGTTCGCGGCGCATCTGCCGGGCCTGAAGGGTGTTCTCATCCCCAACGAATTGCCGACGAATTCGATTCTCGCGGTGACCGACATCCTCGTCACCGACTACTCCAGCATCTTCTTCGATTTCTTGGCGACGGGCCGACCTCTCGCGTTCCTGACTCCCGACATCGACGACTACGCGGGCTACCGCGGACTGTACTTCGAGCCGGCGGAATGGCCGGGCCCGGTTGCCCGCTCCGTTCCTGAACTCGTTGAGATGCTAAACGACATCGACCAGCACGGGGTGAGCGACGCGATCCGCGCTCGGCACTCGTCGATGCGCACGCGATTCGCGGGGCGAGAAGATGGCGGTGCGACATCGCGCATCATCGACATCGTCTTTCGCGGCAACGCCGAGGGGTACCGCGTGGTCGACGCGACGCGCGACGGCAGAAAGACCCTGCTCATCAGCGCAGGTGGGATGCGGCCGAACGGCATTACGTCGTCGCTCATCAACCTGCTCAACAAGGTGGACTATGAGCGATTCGATGTCACCGTCCTGTTCCCGAACTCATATCGGCGGGTCATCGTTGCCAAACAGGCGGAGCTGAATCCGCAGGCGCGACAGCTCGCTCGGGTCGGCGGGATGAACGGATCGAAGGTCAGCCACCTCCGCCGTCGCCTGTCGTGGCGAACAGGAAATCTGACCGCTCATGGGGCCAGCGATGTGCAACGGAATCTCTGGGATGACGAATGGATGCGGTGCTTCGGCGGTGCGCGATTCGACGAGGTCGTCGATTTCAGCGGGTATGGCCCGCTCTTTGCCACCTTGCTCTTGCACGCCCCCGGTGCCGAAAGGTCGATCTGGATGCACAACGACATGGTGTCGGACGCTCATCGTGTGACACGTGGCCGCCGCCGCCATTTGCGCGACCTGTCCGGCATCTTCTCGTTGTATCGCGAGTACGACCATCTCGTGTCGGTCTCCCCTTCGCTCAACGAAATCAATCGCGACAGATTGGCTCGATGGGCCGATCCGGCTCAGTTCACGAGCGCCCGAAATCTTGCGAACGCCGAGACGGTGATCACCAACGCCGCCGTGCCGCTGCGGATCGCAGTGGCCGACCCCGAGACCGGCAAGACCCCTTCGTGGGCGTCCCGCCTGGCTCGCGGCTCCGCGCTGAAGACCTTTGTCACTGTCGGGCGGCTGTCTCCGGAAAAGAATCATGCGCGGCTGCTTGACGCCTTCGCCATCGTCAACCGCGCGCATCCCGATACCCAGCTGGTGATCGTGGGGTACGGCCCCCTTCAGGGCGCCCTGGAGCATCGCGCCGACGCACTGGGCATTTCGTCGGCCGTGATTATTACTGGCCACCAGAGCAACCCGCACGCCATCATGGCGGCGAGCGATTGCTTCGTTCTCTCGAGCGACTACGAGGGACAGCCGATGGTGCTGCTCGAGGCGCTGATGGTGGGACTGCCCATCGTGACGGTCGCATTCGGCTCCGTAGCCGACTCGGTCCCCGGGGGCGCCGCGTTGGTGGTGGAGCAGGATGCCGAGGCACTGGCCGCGGGGATGATTGCTTTCATCAACGGGGACGTCGCGGTCGGTTCGTTCGATCCTGCGGTCTACAACCGCGAAGCGATCGACGAGTTCTACCGGGCGATCGGCGTGGCCCCGGCGGATCCCCGCCGCCGCTAATGCGCATGCCCGAATCGGCTCGGCTTCGAGTGCCGCAGATCGCTGTCCTCTTCTGGGTCGTCAAAGGCCTGTCGACCGCAATGGGTGAATCGACGAGTGACTACCTCGTCATGGCCTGGCAGCCCGTGGTCGCGGTAGCCGTCGGGTTCGTGGCGTTCGCGATCGCGATGGCGATCCAGTTGACCCGCGGGCGCTACGTGGCCACGAGCTACTGGCTCGCCGTGGTCATGGTCGGCGTCTTCGGGACAATGGTGGCCGACGTCATTCACGTGGGATTCGGCGTTCCGTATGCCGTCTCGGCTCCGGCCTTCGCGGTGGCCCTCGCTCTGGTCTTCCTCGTGTGGCGACGTGTCGAGGGCACGATTTCGATCCACTCGATCACGACGCTCCGACGCGAGGTGTTCTACTGGATGGCGGTCGTGGGGACCTTCGCGCTCGGCACGGCGCTCGGCGACTTGACGTCTCTCACGCTGGCGCTTGGCTATTTCGGGTCGGTGATCCTGTTCGCCATCGTCATCCTGATCCCCGCGCTGGGCTTTCGTTTCGGCCGCTGGAACGCGATCTTCTGCTTCTGGTTCGCGTACGTCATCACTCGGCCGCTCGGGGCATCCATCGCGGACTGGCTGGGAAAACCACAAACCGTCGGCGGGCTCGGATGGGGAAACGGCTGGGTGGCTCTGATCCTGACCGCCGCGATCGCGATCGTGGTCGGATACCTGGTGGTATCGAAACGGGACGTTCAGCCCCGGATCTCCTAGTCGCCGCGCACCGCATCTTCGACGTCTTCGTCGCTGCCCGCCTTCGACGCCTCGGCGCGAGCCGTGCCGGCTCTGGCGGCGGCGACATCGAGCGCGACCCGCTCGCGCAGCGGCCGGAAGAAGATGTACGAGATGCACAACGCGAGCACCGCGGCAGCGACGGCCGAGATCAACCAGGCCGGCTGCAACCCGATCGTCGACGTGAGCGCGTACAGCAGCACGAAGATCGCCAAGAACACGCCGACGCGCAAGGCTGAGTAGACGATCCAGGCGCGCACGAGCGTCAGTCTAAGCGGGGTGACTGAGAGCCGATCTAGACTGCTCGTCATGATCCGCGTGCTCATCCCGCTCATCCTGACCGGGCTGCTGGTGTTTGCGATCGTGGACATCCTGGTGATCGACGGCGGTCGCGTGCGCGGACTTCCCAAGTACGCCTGGATCGGCGTTGTGGTGTTGCTCCCCTTCATCGGGCCACTGCTGTGGTTCCTGGTCGGTCGTGAGCGTCTCGAGGAGCGCAACCACGGTCGTTACGGGGATGCACCGGTGGCCTCGACCGGCCCCGGGCGGCGGTTCGCTCCGATCGCGCCCGACGATGACCCGGACTTCCTCGGGCGACTCAGCCGCGAGCAACAGCAGGAGGAGCGCATCCGCGACCTCGAGAAACGGCTCAACGAACTCGGCGACGACAAGCCCGAGAAGTGAGCTCCGCCCCGCTCGACTCGCCTGCGAGCATCGCGGCCACGGCGCTGCTCGGCGAGTTCGTGCGCCGGGGCGTGACCGACGTCGTGCTGAGCCCGGGATCGCGCTCACAAGCTCTCGCACTCGCGGCCGCCCAGTTCGAGCGCGCGGGGCTGCTCCGCCTGCGGGTGCGCATCGACGAGCGGTCGGCGGGTTTTCTCGCGCTGGGCCTCGCCGTCGAGACGGGCCGCCCTGTGCTGCTCGTGGTCACCTCTGGCACGGCGGTCGCCGAACTGCATCCTGCGGTGCTCGAGGCCGCGCATTCCGGAGTGCCGCTGATCGTGCTGAGTGCTGACCGGCCAGCAGAACTGCGCGGGATCGGGTCGAACCAGACCACCGTGCAGCCCGGCATCTTCGGCGGAGCAGTCGAGAAGTCGTGGGACGTGTCAGCACCCGAGGGCGATGCGGTGAGCGCCGAGCGAGCCGCCGGCGAGTTGGCCGCTGAGGTGCTGACCGGCATCCGCGGAGTGCGTCATGTCAACATCGCCTTTCGCGAGCCGCTGTCGGCGCCGCAGTCACTGCCAGATGTGTCGCCCGGTTCGTGGCCGCCGCCCGCGGCTCCCGTCGAGGTACTCGAGCTGCAGCCGAGCCCCGGCACGGTGGTCGTCGCTGGTACGGGGGCGGGAGCTGAGGCGGAGGCCGCCGCCCGGGCTTTGGGAGCTCCACTGCTTGCCGAGGTGGCCAGCGGCGCGCGCTTCGGGCCGAACCTGGTCGCGGCCTACCGCGAGGTGATGTCGGCCGGCAATTTCGGGGACAGGGTCGAGCGCGTCGTGGTGTTCGGGCATCCGACTCTGAGCCGCGAGGTGCCCGCCCTCATCCTGCGCGACGGTGTCGAGACGATCGTGGTCCGCCATGCCGGACGCGACGGCTACAACCCCGGGCATCGCGTGGCGCGATTCGTGGATGCCGTGGCCGTCGCAGACGATCCCGCGGCACTCGAAGCCTCCCGCGGCTGGGTGGGTCGGTGGGTGCAGGCCTCACGGGCGATCCTGGAGGAGCTGGATGACGCCGCTCCCGGTGCCGCCCTGACCGACGACTACCGCGAACGTGCGGCCTTCGCGCTGACCCAGCTCGAGGCGCTCAGGGCTCCCGTCACGAGGCGGAGCCTCGCCCGCGCGGTCTGGAACGCGAGCTGGCCGCACGACCGCCTGGTGCTGGCGTCGTCGCGACTGATCCGCGAGCTGGATCGGGTTGCACCAGGCAAGAAGATTCCGGTACACGCGAACCGCGGCCTGGCCGGGATCGACGGCACGATCGCGACCGGCATCGGGATAGCCCTTGCGCAGCAATCCGCCGAGGGCGCGCCCGACGCTCGCGGCATCACGCGCGTGCTGCTCGGCGACCTCGCGATGATGCACGACGCGGGTTCGCTGGCGTTCGGGGTCGGCGAGGAGCGCCCCAACATCCAACTCATCGTCGGCAATGACGGCGGCGGCACGATCTTCGACGGCCTCGAGGTCGCCGGGACTGCGGATGCCGCGCTACTCGATCGCGTGCTGCTCACCCCGCAACTGGTCGACTTCGAGTCGCTGGCCGCGGCATACGGCTGGGAGTACCGCCGAGTGGCCAACCGCGGCGAGTTGGACCCGGCGCTCACGCCGTCCCCCGGACAGGTGCTGATCGAAGTGCCGTTGCAGCGCTAGCGTGACGGGATGACCCACGCCCGAGGCATCGAGCCGCTGCTGCGCGCCGGGGAGGGTTTCGACCTCTCGAAGGTCGACACGGCATCCACTCCGGGTTTCGATGGCGGGAAGGCAGAGGGCCAGAAGTCGCTCGCGGCGGGTGCTGTGCAGCTCGCCGACTTGCAGGAGAAGCTCTATGCCAACGGCCTGTTGGGTGACCGTCGCCGCATCCTGCTCGTGCTGCAGGCGATGGATACCGCTGGCAAGGGCGGCATCGTCGGCCACGTGGTCGGCTCGGTCGATCCGTACGGCGTCCACATCGCGCAGTTCAAGGCGCCGACCGACGACGAGAAGGCGCACGACTTTCTCTGGCGCATCCGCAAGCAGCTGCCCGCGGCGGGGATGCTGGGCGTGTTCGACCGCTCACACTACGAAGACGTGATCGTGCACCGAGTGCGGCACTTCTCGACTCCCGAGGTGATCGAGGCGCGCTATGGCGAGATCGTCAACTTCGAGAGCGAGCTGATCGCGGGCGGGACCACCGTGGTCAAGGTCATGCTGCACATCTCGCCGGCCGAGCAGAAGGCCCGCCTCGAGGCGCGCCTGAACGACCCGACCAAGCGCTGGAAGTTCAACCCGGCCGACATCGACGATCGCGAACTCTGGCCCGACTTCATGCAGGCCTACCAACTTGCGATCACCCGCACCTCGACGGATGTCGCCCCCTGGTACGTGATCCCGGCCGACCGCAAGTGGTACGCCCGCCTGGCCGTGCAGCAACTGCTGCTCGACGCGCTCGGCGATCTGCGCCAGGACTGGCCCACGCCCGACTACGACGTGAACGCGCAGAAGGCTCGGTTGGCGGGGGAGTGATGCGAGCTGTCGTCCGAGGGTTTATGAGTCCAGATGCCGACCTGGACGTTTGGGTTCCTCAGAATCCGGCGGATTTTGGCATATTGGTCAGGGTCACGGCGGGGCCTGTTGGCGGTATTGGCGACGAGTCCTTCGACCTGATCGTGTGCACTCCGAGATGGGTTGAAGCCTGGATTCGTCAGAACGGCCCGTTAATCGGGCGCCATCATCTCCTGGTTGCTGAATGGAACTTCGATGAGGTGCGCGACTTTCTCACCAGGTCGATTCAGGATGCCGAAGCGCCAACATGGTCGGAGCTCGGCGAAAAGCTGGGCCGTCTCGGTAAGTGGGAGTTCGAGGACTACAGGCCCTAGTAGTGGTACCGCGCCTGCACGATGATCACCGACGAGTCGTCCACGAGGTAAACCAGTCGGTGGGTCGCGTCGATCCGACGTGACCACGCCCCCGCGAGGGCGTTCTTCAACGCCTCCGGCTTGCCGATTCCTTCGAACGGATCGTCACGCAAGATGTCGGTGATGAGGAGGTTTATCCGTCTGAGCGTTCTGCGATCCTCGTTCTGCCAATACAGGTAGTCTTCCCACCCCTCGGTGGTCCAGACCAGCCTTCGCGAACTCACGGATCGATCAACTCATGCCCTGTCAGGTCGCCGGATCGAGCCCCTTCGAGTGCGTCGATAAGTCGACGCGCATTCTTCGGTGAACGAAGCAGGTACGCGGTTTCGACAAGCGCGTCATATTCCGGTTTCGACATCAGCACAGCGGATCCCCGTTTCGACGTGATCTCAACCTCATCGTGGTCGAGGTTGACACGTTCGATGAGGCCAAACAGGTCGCTGCGCGCCTCGCTTGCGGTTATGGCCACGTCGTCCTCCTCGGTGCACTTGTACGAGATATGGTACCACTCCTGACGCTGCGGTACCGTGTCGGAAAACCGGGTACGAGCCGCCCGCTAGCCGAACGCCTCGACGATCGGCCGGAACTTGAGCCGCGTCTCGGCGAGCTCGCGCTCCGGCTCAGAGTCGGCGACGATTCCGGCGCCGGCGTAGGCCGTGATCCGGCCGTCGGCACCGACCTCGGCCGAGCGCAACGCGACGGCCCACTTGCCGCAGCCCGCGGCATCCACCCATCCGACCGGGCCGCCGTAACGCTGCCGATCGAGCGGTTCGAGATCGTGGATGACACGCAGCGCCGTCGCCGTCGGTGCGCCCGCCACGGCAGCCGTCGGGTGAAGCGCGGCGGCCAGGTCGAGCGCAGAAGAGCCGTCCGAGAGCGTGCCCTCCACGTCAGAGGCGAGGTGCCACAGGTTGGGCAGCTTGAGCGCGAAGGGCAGTTCGCTCGAGACGACTCCCGTCGCGTGGCCGGTGAGCGAGGCGAGCACGCTCTGCACGGCGAACCGGTGCTCGTCGAGATCTTTGGTGGAGGTGGCGAGGCTGAGGGCCGCGGCGTGGTCGGCTTCGGCATCCACTCCGCGTGCGATGCTGCCGGCCAGCACCCGCGCGCTCACGATGCCGTGATTGACCCTCACCAGCGTTTCGGGGCTCGAGCCGAGCAGGCCGTCGACCGCGAAGGTCCAGGTGTCTGGATAGCCGAGGGCGAGGTCGACCAGCACGCGGCGCAGGTCGGCTCCCTCGGGCAGGTGACCGACGAGGTCGCGGGCGAGGACGACCTTGCTGAGCTCGCCCTCGCGGATGCGGCGCACCGCCTCGGCGACCGCGGCCTGGAAGCCGACGCCGTCGAGCGCGCCGGGATGCAGCGAGATGCGGTACTCGGCGCCGAGCGGGCGGTGCTCGGGCTTGAGGGTGGCGCCGTTGACGCGGGTGACCCAGCTCACCCCGTCGCGGCGGCCGACGATCACCTCTGGGACGATCAGCACACTGTCCGCCTCCGACTCATCGGCGAAGGCGAAGGCGCCAAATGCGACGAGCCCCGAACCTGACAGCTCGACCTCATCGCTGACCGTGGCGGCGGCGGCGACCTCTCGCCAGGCGTTCGCGGCATCCCGGATGCGGTCAGGGCCGCTGAACTCGAGCCGCAGTGCCTCACCGAATCCGGCGATCCCCTCTCCGCGACGCACGAACATCAGCGGCGCGCGCGGATCGAGCAGCGGAATCAGCGACGGCAGCGGGTGATCGACCGCGCGCGTCTCGACCGTCAGCGCGGGGATGTTCACGGTTTCAGCCTACGGGGAGTCCGAGCATGCGCAGAGAGACCGGTCGGCCAGAAGCGCCCCAGTTGCTTTCAGTAGGATCGAAGTGTGGCCAGGGCCGAGATGGACAAGCAGCCGGACGAGGTTTCCGGCATGTTCGACGACGTCGCGAAGCATTATGACCGCACCAACGCCGTGATGTCGGTCGGCAACGCGGCCCTGTGGCGGCTGGCGACGGTGAAAGCCGTGGATCCGCGCCCCGGCGAGCGCATTCTGGATGTCGCTGCGGGCACCGGCACGTCGAGCGCCGCCCTCGCCCGCACCGGAGCTACCGTCGTGGCCGTCGACTTCTCACCGGGCATGATCGCGGCGGGCCGCAAGCGGCATCCGGGTATCGAGTTCATCGAGGCGAACGCCGAGAAGCTGCCCTTCGGCGACGACGAGTTCGATGCGGTGACGATCAGCTTCGGGCTGCGCAATGTCGAGCACCCGAAGGTCGCGCTTGCCGAGATGTACCGGGTGCTGAAGCCGGGCGGCCGACTGGTGGTGTGCGAGTTCTCCAAGCCGCCTCGGGCGCTGTTCCGAATCGGATACCAGGCGTTCACGAAGTTCGTGATGCCGGTCATCGCCAACGTGGTGAGTTCCGACTCGGAGGCCTACGACTACCTGGCCGAGTCGATCCGCAACTGGCCAGACCAGGGAACGTTGACCCAGTGGATTCGAGGGGTGGGCTTCACGCGTGTCGCCTACCGCAATCTCACAGCGGGAGTCGTCGCGCTCCATCGCGGCCGCAAGCCTGAAGATGCGGCAATCCGCGCCTCGACCGCCAAGCGCACCGCCGCCAAGCGCACGGCTCGGTGACCCGGTGTCCGTCACGTCGAAGAGGTCGAGCCCGCCGCTCGGGCGTCGCAGCAACACGCTGAGCTCATCGCTCGGGCTCGGTGAGAAGCTGTTCGCCTCGAGCGAGGAGCGCAAGTTCGCCGTCGCGATCGAAGACGGCCTGAGAGAGGTCGAGAGCGGCTTGCTCGCCGAGATGTCGTTCACCGACGACATCGCGGATGTCACCAGTCGCTACCTGCTCGATGCCGGCGGCAAGCGCGTGCGGCCCACCCTGACGCTCCTCACCGCGCAGCTCGGTTCCGGTGCCAACTCGGCCGTGATCCGCGCCGCAGAGGCCGTCGAGATCACCCACCTGGCGTCGCTGTACCACGACGATGTGATGGATGAGGCGCAGCTTCGCCGCGGCGTTCCGAGCGCACAGCACGTCTGGGGAAACTCGGTCGCGATCCTTACCGGCGATTTGCTCTTCGCTCGCGCCAGCCGACTCATCGCGGGTCTCGGCGACCGCGGGCTCGAACAGCAGGCCGAGACCTTCGAGCGCCTGGTGCTCGGTCAGCTCCACGAGACCACCGGCCCGCGCGAGGGCGACGACCCGATTGCCCACTATCTGCAGGTGCTTGCGGACAAGACGGGTTCGCTCATCTCCCTGGCGGCCGTGCTGGGCGTCATCTTCTCCGACGCGCCGGAGGAATTTCAACAGCCGGTCAAAGACTTCGGCGAGCGGGTCGGCGTCGCGTTCCAGCTGGTCGACGACGTCATCGACCTGTCGGCCCAGACCGAGCAGACCGGCAAGGTCGCAGGCACCGACCTGCGTGCCGGCGTGCCAACCCTGCCCCTGCTGTACCTGCGCCGGGCGGCGGAGTCGGATGCAGCAGCGGCCGAGTTGCTCGATCGCATCGAGCGCGACGTGGTCGACGCTGGCCCCGCCGGTGACGAAGCCGACGAGGACGTCGCCCGCGCCATCGCCGAGTTGCGCGACCACGACGTCACCCGCGCTACCCTGACCGAGGCCCGCCGTTGGGCCGACGAGGCCGTCTCGGCACTCGAACCGCTCCCCGGCGGTCCGGTCAAGAAGGCCCTCACCAAGTTCGCCGAGGCGATCGTCGAGCGCTCGGCCTGAGCACCGCATCCATCCCCCTCGCCCCGCCGCTAAGGAACCCAGCATGACCACCCTCCGACTCGCTATCGTCGGCGCCGGCCCCGCCGGAATCTATGCAGCCGACATCCTGCTCAAGCAGCAGCGCGAGTTCGACGTGTCGATCGATCTGTTCGACCAGCTGCCCGCTCCGTATGGCTTGGTCCGCTACGGCGTCGCGCCCGATCACCCGCGCATCAAGGGCATCATCACGGCACTGCGCGATGTGCTCGATCGCGGCGACATCCGGATCTTCGGCAACGTGCGCTACGGCATCGACATCACGCTCGACGACCTCAAGAAGCATTACAACGCGGTCATCTTCTCAACGGGGGCGATCCGGGATGCCGACCTCGACATCCCCGGAATCGACCTGCCCCGAAGCTACGGCGCCGCCGATTTCGTGAGTTGGTACGACGGGCATCCGGATGTTCCGCGCGACTGGCCGTTGGAGTCGGCGTCGGTGGCCGTGATCGGCAACGGCAACGTCGCCCTCGACGTCGCCCGGATCCTGGCCAAGCACGCCGACGATCTGCTGCCCACTGAGATCCCGGCCAACGTCTACGACCGGCTGAAGACCTCGCCGGTCACCGATGTACACGTCTTCGGCCGCCGCGGACCGATGCAGGTCAAGTTCACGCCTCTCGAGCTGCGCGAGCTGGGGGAGCTGCCCGACGTCGACATGGTGGTGCACGACGAGGACTTCGACTACGACGACGCGTCACGCATCGCGATCGAAACGAACAAGCAGGTCTTCGTGATCGACAAGGTGCTGTCGCAGTGGCGCGAGCGCCCAGCCGGATCGGCGTCGCGCCGACTGCACCTGCACTTTCACGCCCGCCCGGTCTCGGTGTTGGGAGACCCTGAAACCGGCGTGACAGGTTTCCGGTACGAGCGCACGGTTCCGGATGCCGCGGGCGGCGTGGTCGGCACCGGAGAGTTCCGCGAGGTCGAGGTCGGAGCCGTGTACCGCGCGGTCGGATACTTCGGCTCTCGTCTGGACGGCATCCCCTTCGACCAGCGCCGAGGCGTCATCCCGAACCGTGAGGGTCAGGTCATCGACGACAACGACGAGGTGATCCCGGGAATCTACGCAACCGGCTGGATCAAGCGCGGACCGGTCGGCCTCATTGGGCACACCAAGTCGGATGCCATGGAGACCATCTCGCACCTCGTCGTCGACCAGGCGAACTGGTGGTCGCCGGCGTCGCCAGAGCCGTCGGCCATCCTCGAGTTGCTCGCCTCGCGCGGGATCGCCTACACCGACCTCGAGGGCTGGCACCGTCTCGACGAGCACGAGATCGCGCTCGGCGCGCCCCAGAACCGCGCCCGTGTCAAGGTCGTGCCGCGCGACGAGATGGTAAAAATCTCGCGCGGCGAGTAGCCCGTCATTGCACCGCCGCCGTCAGCCGCGCGACGTTGTCGAGCGCACGTGACAACCGCGGTCGCGCCAGCCATTCGTCGAGCACCAGCTCTCGGCTGTTCTCGCGATACTCATTCTCGATCGCGCGCAGGCGCTGCAAGAACGTGCCGCCCCAGATCATCACCGAGATCTCGAAGTCGAGACTGAACGAGCGCATGTCCATGTTGCTCGAGCCGATGACCGAGACATCGTCGTCGATCGTGAAGTGCTTGGCATGCAGGATGGTCGGCTTCTGAAAGAGGAAGATGCGCACGCCGGCCCGCAGCAGGACCTCGTAGTAGCTGCGCTGCGCGTGGTAGACGAAGAACTGGTCTCCGATCTCTGAGACGAACAGCTGCACCTCGAGTCCAGACTGTGCTGCGGTCGTGATCGCGTAAAGCATCGAGTCGTCTGGCACGAAGTACGGGCTGACCAGAATGATCTTCTTCTGCGCCGCGTAGACCAGCGAGTTGAACAGGCGCAGGTTGTTCTCGCCCACGAAACCCGGCCCGCTTGGCACTACCTGGCAGTCCAACGGTCCCGGGCCGGTGCGCCTCGCGGGCGCCGCCTCGCGCGTCAGCAGTTCATCGGTCTCGGCGTACCAATCGGTGACGAACAGGGCGTCGATCCCGGCGACCACCGGTCCTTCGAACCGGACCATGAAGTCTTTCCACTGCAGCCCTCGCCGGGCGTTGCCGCGCTTCTCGTAGCCGGTGTCGATGATGTTCTGCGATCCGGTGAAGGCGACCTCGCCATCCACGACAAGCAGCTTGCGGTGGTTGCGCAGATCCGGCCGCAGGAACCGACCGCGCAACGGCTGGAACGGGAGCATCAGGTGCCACTGCGCGCCCATCTTGGTGAGCGCCTTCTTCGCGGGGCGGAATCCCTTGTACTGCAGCGAGCCGAGGTGATCGAGCAGAACCCGCACCACGACTCCACGCTGCACGGCCGCGGCGAGAGCGTCGAAGAAGGGTTGCGTCGTCGGATCCAACGCGAGGATGTAGAACTCGACGTGCACGGACCTCGTTGCGCGGCCGATCTGTTCGGTCATCGCGGCGAGGGCAGCGGCATCCACGTCGTAGAGCACCGAGGAGTTGCCACCGACCATCGGCATCGAGCCCAGCCCCCTGTTGAGTTCGACGATCGACCCCAGCCAGTCTGGCCACGGAGCTTCCTCGGCAACTCGGTCGAATCCCTCCGTGGTGTCGAGGATGTATTCATTGATTTCGACCTGCTTCTCACGCCGCCCCTTCGGCAGCCGGAAGGTGCCGACCAGCAGGAACAGGCCGATGCCCACATAGGGGATGAAGAAGATCGCCAGCAGCCAGGCCAAGGCGGTCTGCGGGCGCCGGTTGCGCGGGATGAACACCACCGAGAGCACCCGGATGATGAAGTCACCGACCAGCAGGACGATCGCAAGGATCGCGTCAATTGTTGCGGTGGTCACGAATCGAGCTCAGCGGTAGTTCACGAACTGCAGGGCGACGTCGAGGTCTTTGCCCTTCAGAAGTGCCTGAACCTGCTGCAGGTCGTCGCGGCTCTTGCTCTGCACGCGTAATTCGTCGCCCTGGATCTGGCTCTTCACGCCCTTGGGGCCCTCGTCGCGGATGATCTTGCTGATCGCCTTGGCATCCTCGCTCGAGATGCCCTGCTTGATGGATGCCTCGATCCGGTACTCCTTGCCGCTCGCGAACGGCTTGCCGGCATCCAGCGACCGCAGCGAGATGCCGCGCTTAATCAGCTTCTGCTCGAACACCTCGAGCACTGCTTTCACGCGCTCCTCGGCGCTCGCCTTCATCAGGATCTTCTCGCCGCTGAACTCGAGCGAGGCGCCGACGTTCTTGAAGTCGTAGCGTTGCTGGATTTCCTTCTGGGCCTGACCCATGGCGTTCTGCACCTCCATGTCGTCGACCTTGCTCACGATGTCGAAAGAGGAATCTGCCATGTGGCCATGCTAGTAAGTGGGGATGCGGCAGCGGCGAGGCGTGATCACGGCCATCGCCGTCGGCATCGTCGGTGTTGCCGTGTTGGCGACGCTTGTCGTGCTGGTTCTCGTGCCGCGGGTGACGGCGGCTCAGGATGCTGCGGCTCCCGCCGTGCGCTGGGCTCCGCCCCCGGTCTCAGCGCCCGCCGCCGCAGCTACACCTGGCGTCGGCATCGCAGGGCTGGCGGATCCGGCCTGGGCCGCCTCCGCGGCGGCAGCCACCGGCATCCCGAAGCGCGCGGTGCTCGCCTACGCCGGAGCCGCGCTCTCGAAGGCCGCGAGCATGCCCGCCTGCCGCCTGTCGTGGACAACGCTCGCCGCCGTCGGCACCGTCGAGAGTTCCAACGGACAGCACGGGGGTTCATCGATCGGCCCCGACGGCACCGTGACGCCGCCGATCTTCGGCGTCGAACTGAACGGCGATGGGGTCGCACTCATCCCGGATAGTGACGGCGGGGCGATCGATGGCGACGCCGCGGGCGATCGTGCCGTCGGGCCGATGCAGCTCATCCCCCAGAGCTGGCGCAACTGGCGCACCGACAGCAACGGCGACGGAGTCGAAGATCCGCAGAACATCGACGACGCCGTGATGGCCACCACGAACTACCTGTGCCGCGCGTCGACGGCTCTCGACACCGAGAGGGGATGGCGCGCAGCCATCGCGGCGTACAACTCGGATGACTCGTACCTGACGAAGGTCGCGCGGGTCGGCGTTGCGTACAACGCCGACGTGAACCGTGCGCCATGAGGTGTCCCGTTTGGGACCCCTCACTGCCACGATGCGACCATTTGTGACACCTTGAGGCCCGATCGCGGTCGGCTGGCCAGGGTTCGCACCTCTCGCAACACCTTGTACGATTGTGCGAGCGCTTCCGGTCGGTGATCACATCGGGCGGACGTGCCTGGCGGGTTACCCGAGCGGCCAAAGGGATCTGACTGTAAATCAGACGTGTAATGCTACGGGGGTTCGAATCCCTCACCCGCCACTGCATCTTCTGTTCGCCGCCGCTCCTGCGGCGAACCCGCTTCGCGGCACGAGCGTGGTCGCGCCGCTTCGCTGGCCTATTGTCACGCCGGCGCTCCTGCGGCGTGAGTGCCGACAAATCCACCGTCAAGGCCGCTGGATTTCTCGGGGTCGCTCGGCCCGAGCCAGACAGCCATCGCGTCTGCCGCCCAGCGCGCGTAGCCTCGCACCATGCTCGTGCCCATCGTGATCGTCGGCTTCGTGCTACTCGTGGCGGCCGGGTTGGTCGTCGCGGGGCTGCGCGCGCGGCGCGGGACCGGGTCGCGCGGGTCGGGCTCGGTCGCATCCGGTGTGCTGGGCGGCCTCGACCTGGCGTTCAACCCGATGGGCGCGGAGGCGCGCAACGAGCTGGATGTCGAGCAGCGGCACGTGGTTCCCGCCCCGAGCCCTGACGGCGACAAGGGAATCAGCGACGGGCGTATTCGGATCGACCTCTAGCCGCAGCCGGCCCGAGGGATCCTTCACCCGCCAATCACGATCGAGACCACGAGAGCGACGGCCGCCGCGGCCATCACGAGGAACGTGACCCAGAGGCCGAGCTTCGACCAGAACCGCGCTCGGAACTCGCCCATGATGTCGGCGCGCCCCGACACCCGGATGATGACGAAGATCAACGGGACCGAAACGAGTCCGTTGAAGACGGCCGTGGCGACCAGCGCCTGGATCGGGTTGATCCCCAAGAAGTTGAACGTCATCCCGAACAGCGTCCCCAGGATGATGGTGATGTAGAAGCCGCGCGCCTGCCGGAAGCGGCGCGAGAGCCCTTCGCGCCATCCGAAGGTCTCGGCGATCGCGTAGGCGGACGACCCAGCAAGCACCGGAACGCTCATCAACCCGACCCCGATGACCCCAACCGCGAAGACGACCTGTGCCAGGAGCCCGGCATTGGGGAAGGTGTTCACCAGGGGACGCAGCGCCGCCGCCGCTTGGGCAGCCGAGGTGATGTTGGTGACGCCCCCAGCGTGCAGCACCGTGGCACCGACGAGCATGATGAACCAGGCGATCAGATTCGCGAACACCATGCCGATCACCGTGTCGACCCGAAGCCGGCGAAGGTATCCGCGCGAGATCCGCGGTGCCGTCGGCAGATCGTTGTCGTCTTTGCGGTGTTCGGCGATCTCGTCTTCGACGACATTGCTGGTCTGCCAGAAGAACATGTACGGCGAGATCGTGGTGCCAAGCACCGCCACTAGCAAGTACAAGAAGGGGCCGCTGAACTCGATCTGAGGAATGACCGTCGCCACCAGGGCTTGCTGCCACGGCACGTTCACGAAGAACGCCGTGATGACGTAGGCGAACAGCGCGAGCGAGAGCCACTTCAGAACCCGGATGTAGATCCGGTACGAGACGAACACCTCAAGGGCCACGATCACGACCGCGAACCCGATCGACAGCGCCAACAGCGGGGCTCCGGGAATCAAGAGTTGCGCGCTGGCCGCCATCGCTCCCAGGTCAGAGCCGATGTTCAAACAGTTGGCCGCCACGACCAGCAAGACGACGGGATAGAGCACCTTGCGCGAATAGGTGCGACGCACGACCGCAGCGAGCCCCTGGCCCGTGACGGCGCCGATCCGCATGCACGCCTCTTGCACGGCGATCATCAGCGGCAGCGTGAAGATCACGGTCCAGAGGATGCGGAATCCGTACTGCGCCCCGGTCTGGGAATGCGTAGCGATCCCCGACGGATCGTCGTCGGCGGCGCCCGTGATGAGCCCGGGACCGAGCACCCGGAGGGCGCGCTTGAATCGTCGATCCCCCGCCTGATCGTTCGGGTCGTCGTGCACATCGGGAAGCGATCCGGGTTCTGGGCGCACCGTCACAGAATGCCCGTTCTGATGTCTGATGACTAGGGCGAAGGTCCTCCGCTGTGCCACCACCGCGCCGCGCCCGGCCTAGCCTGAGGGCATGGCATCCGAACTGCTGCACCTGGCTCGCGCCATCGCCCTCGAGGCCGGGGAGCTCGCGGCGCAGCGGCGGCGCGAGGGCGTCGAGGTGGCCGCGACGAAGTCCACCATCGTGGATGTCGTCACCGAGGCCGACCGCGAGGTGGAGCGGCTGATCCGTGGCCGCATCCTCGACGCGCGGCCGGACGACACCGTGCTCGGCGAAGAGGACGGCCTGAGCGACGCGGGCGGCTCGTCATCCGGAACGCGCGGCACCAGCGGGCTCACCTGGGTCGTCGATCCGATCGATGGCACCGTCAACTACCTGTACGGCATCCCGCACTACGCGGTCAGCATCGCGGTGGTCGAGGGCGACCCCGACCCGCTGACCTGGACCGGGCTGCATGGATGCGTGCTCAACCCGGCGATCGGCGAGTTGTTCACCGGCTCGCGGGGCGAGGGCGCTGCCCTGTCGACGCGCGGCGGGCCGGACGCACCGATCCGCGTCGCCGATCCCGTGCCGCTCGAGCTCGCCCTCATCAACACCGGGTTCGCTTACGCAGCGGCGACCAGGGGAAAGCAGGGTGAGGTCATCTCCAGGATGCTGCCGCTGGTCCGCGACATCCGCCGCCTGGGCACCGCATCGCTCGACCTGTGCATGGTGGCCTCGGGCCGCACGAACGCCTACTTCGAGCGCACCCTGAGCCCCTGGGACCACGCGGCAGCCGCGGTCATCGCCCGCGAAGCGGGAGCCGTTGTGAAGGGGTTCGGCGATGCTGCCCCGAGCCGCGACCTCATTCTGGCGGCCGAGCCGCGGCTCGCCGCGCGGCTTGAGCCCTTGCTGATCGAGCTCGGAGCGCGGTTCGAAATCTGACCGGATCACCTCCGATCGGCCGTCACCCGGATGGGCGGGTGGCCGTTCTGTTGCTCTTTCGTTACTATCGAATGACCCGCCGTTGAGGAGTTCTGTCATGACCGAGTTGCCGCAGGCGACCAGTCGTCGCGAACTCCGGGAACGTGAGCGCACTGCCGAACTCGCACGAATCCGCCCGCAGTCCGGCCGTCAAGGCCGCCCGAGCCGGGCAAGGAGCGCCGAGAAGGCACGTCCCGTTCGGCCCGGCGCAGGTTCCGCGAGACCCACCAAACGTCAGGGATCCCGCGCCCGCTCCGTCGGATCGCGTCTGCTCTCGGTCGCCGCGATGCTGTTCGCAGGAGCCATCGTGATCGGCATGTCGGTGCCTGCGAATGCCTTCTTCCCCGCGGCGTCGGGCGGCGCGAGCACCCTGGCCGGGTCGTCGATCAAGTCCGGCCAGTCGGTCGCCGTGTCCAGCGATGAAAAGGTCGATGTCGGCACCCGCGACAAGGTCCAGGTGCTCTCGTGGGCGCAAGTGCTCGCGCAGAAGTACAACAACGGCTCCAAGGTCGGAGGCGCGGGTACCGGACCGGTGCGCTGGCCGTTCCCCTTCGCGGTCCGCATCAGCTCGGGGTTCGGTCCGCGTGTCGCGCCGTGCCGCGGATGCTCGACCTATCACGAGGGCGTCGACATGGTCCCCGGCGACAAGGCCGCGATCTTCTCGTCGGCGACCGGAGTGGTCACGACCCGCGACGCTGGCGACAATGGCCACTACAGCAGCACCTTCGGCAATGTGGTCATGATCACCTCGCAGATCAACGGGCACACCGTGAGGTTCACGTACGCGCACATGACCACCGGCTCCAGTCCCCTCGTCCTCGGGCAGACGGTCCAGGTGGGCGACTTCATCGGCCTGGTCGGCGAGACCGGCGAGGCTACCGGCCCCCACCTGCACTTCGAGGTCAACGTCGACGGAACGACGATCGACCCGATCCCGTGGATGACCGCCAACGCAGGACCGAACTAGGCGATCACCCACGCGGTCGTGTCGCCCGGCAGCCGGTCGGCGCCGACCGGACCGCTGGCCAGCACAACCCGGCCGGCGGGAAGCGCGACGGGAGTCGATCCCGTGTTGGTGATGACGGTGACGGCGCCGGAACGGAAGACCAGGGCGTCGGCGTCCGGCGATGGCAGCCAGACCAGCTCGTTGCTCGCCAGGTGGTGGGTGCGTCGCGCCGCCAGCGCCTCGCGGTAGAACTCGAGAGTCGATCCGGGGATGCCGAGCTGAGCATCCCGCGCATAGCCCGCCCAGGTCTCTGGCTGGGGCAGCCAGCTTGCGGAACTCGGCCCGAAGCCGGCAGACGGCGCCGCCACGTTCCACGGGATCGGCACCCGCGCGCCGTCTCGCCCGTAGTTGGATCCCCCCGTGCGGAAGAAGGTCGGATCTTGTCGCGCCGAATCCGGCAGGTCGATCACCTCGGGCAGGCCGAGTTCTTCACCCTGATAAAGGTATGCAGAACCTGGCAGGGCCAGCATGAACGCGGATGCCGCCCGCGCTCGCCGCTGTCCGACCAGGTCGTCGGGGTAGAGCTGGCTCTTGGGCCCGATCCCCTCCCCTTGCGGCGGCGGGGGAGCGAGGGCCAGTCGCGTCGGGTGCCGGATCACGTCATGGTTGGAGAGAACCCAGGTGCTCGGCGCCCCCACGGCACCGAACGCGGCGATCGAGTCATCGACCACTTTCTTCAACCTCGTCGCCTCCCACGGCGTCTCGAGAAAGGTGAAGTTAAAGGTCTGCTGCATCTCGTCGGGTCGGACCCAGTCGGCCAGCTTCGAGAGCGGCTCGACCCAGGCCTCGCCCGCGAGAATGCGCTCTGGGCCGAACTCGGCGAGCACTCGGTGCCAGTCGCGATAGATCGGATGCACGCCGGGTTGGGCCCAGTACGGCGCGTCCTCCTGGTGGTCGCTCATCCCCGCAGCGGGATCGGGCGTCCAATCGGGCAGGCCGGCCTTCTTGACGAGGCCGTGCGCGACATCCACCCGAAAGCCATCGACCCCGCGTTCGAGCCAGAAACGCAGAACGCCGCGGAACAGCTCCTTCACGTCGTCGTTGGTCCAGTCGAAATCGGGCTGAGAACTGTCGAACAGGTGCAGGTACCACTGCGTCTTCTCCGCTGGCTCGACCACTTTCGTCCACGCCGGGCCGCCGAATACCGATTGCCAGTTGTTCGGGGGCAGCTCGCCGCTAGCGCCCTTGCCCTCGCGGAACAGGTACCGAGCCCGCTCGGGCGATCCCGGCCCGGCCGCGAGCGCCGCCTGGAACCAGGGATGCGCGCTCGAACTGTGATTCGGAACGAGATCGATCATCAGCTTCAGTGACAGCGCATGCGCGCGTTCGAGCAGTGCGTCGAAGTCGGCGAGGGTGCCGAACAGGGGATCGACATCGGTGTAGTCCGCCACGTCGTACCCGGCATCCTTCTGCGGGGACGTGAAGAACGGCGAGAGCCACACCGCGTCGACGCCGAGGTGCGCGAGGGCGTCCAAGCGCTGGGTGATGCCCGGAAGATCACCGACGCCGTCACCGTTCGAGTCCGAGAACGAGCGCGGGTAGATCTGGTAGATGACGGCCGTGCGCCACCAGTCGGGCTCGGGTACGCGCGGTGCCATGCATCGAGCCTAGGCGGCACATCTGGCCGAAACATTCCCCGGGTAGCCTCGCAGCATGGTGCACCCTCTCGCTGAGTTGCCGCATCACGACGGCTCACCGCTCTACGTCTCTGAGCAGTCGCCAGAACTCGGGCAGTCGGTGCGCGTTCGGGTACGGGTGCCGCGGGTCTTCGGCACGATGCGCATCGTGCGCACGCGATCGAATCCGGATCGCGAGCCCTCGTTCAGCGATGCGCGGATCGTGCACGAGACGGCCACCGAGATCTGGTGGGAGGCGGTGATCCGCCTCGAGAATCCGGTTCACGGCTACCGCTTTCTGATGGAGGCCGACGACGGAGCAACCTGGTGGCTGACCTCGGCGGGCCTGTCGCACACCGAGACGCGCGACATCGATGACTTCAGGCTGGTGACCTACGACCCGCCGCCCGCCTGGGGTGCGGAGTCGGTCATGTACCAGGTGTTCCCGGACCGCTTCGCCCGCTCCGCGGAGGCCGACCACCGGCCGGCGCCCGCGTGGGCGTTGCCGGCCGCGTGGGGTGACCCGGTGATCCATGTCGGCCCAGGAACCGGCGAGCAGTTCTACGGCGGCGACCTTCAGGGCGTGATCGACCACCTCGATCACCTGGTCGACCTCGGGGTGAACCTGCTGTACCTGACCCCGTTCTTTCCTGCCGAATCGAACCATCGCTACAACGCGACCTCGTTCGAGCAGGTCGATCCGCTGCTGGGTGGCGACTCGGCGCTCGCCGACCTGGTCGCCGCCGCGCACGCCAAGGGCATCCGGGTCATCGGCGACCTGACCACCAACCACTCTGGCGACTCGCACGAGTGGTTTCGCGCGGCGTACCGCAACCCGGGTTCGCCCGAGAGCGCCTTCTACTTCTGGCTGGATGCCGCCCAGACCGAGTACGTCAGCTGGATGGGCTTCTCGAGCCTGCCCAAGTTCAACTGGGGTGCTGGCGAGCTGCAGCGCCGCTTCATCGAGGGGGTCGACTCGGTGGTCGCGAAGTGGTTGCAGCCGCCGTACTCGCTCGACGGCTGGCGGGTGGATGTCGCCAACATGACCGGCCGATGGCGCGACGAAGATCTCAACGAGCAGGTGCGCCGCACCGTCAGGCAGACCATGCGCGAGGTGAACCACGACACCCTGCTCATCGGCGAATCGACGAACGATGCGGCCTCGGACTTTCCTGGCGATGCCTGGCACGGTGCCATGACGTACGCCAACTTCACCCGCCCGCTGTGGAACTGGTTGTCAAAGCCCGGCTCGCCCGCCGCCGGCGGACTCGGCATGACGCTCGGCCGCACCAGCGACTACACCGGAGCGGACTTCTACCGCGCGCACCGCGAGTTCGCGGCCGCGTTCCCGTGGCGCACGCGCCTCAACACGATGAACGCGCTCGACACGCACGACACTCCCCGGTTTCTGACCTCGGCGCTTCACGGGGTGGTTCCTGTTGCGTTCGGGCTCGCGGTGGCGATGCCCGGCATCCCGGTGGTGTGGGCGGGCGACGAGTTCGGGCTGACGGCGTCAGACGGGGAGGAGTCGCGCACCCCGTTGCCGTGGGAATCCATCGCGGAGTCGGCCGACACCATCGCGCTCTACCGGCGGCTGATCGCCCTGAAACGGGAGCATCCGGCGCTGAATGGGGGCGGCATCCGGTGGCTGCACGCCTCGGATGACGCCGTCGCCTTCGTGCGCGAGTCGGCCTCGGAGTGCGTGCTCGTGGTCGCCGCTCGCGGGATCACCATGATCGATCTGGGCGCCGAGCTTCCGGATGACGCGCTGCTGCTCGAGGGCACGGTCGCCTTCGAGGGTGGCCGGGTCGCGACCCCCGGCCCGACCTTCGCCGCCTGGCAGCTGCCCGGCGTCTCGCTGCCGGACTGGACCGAGTAGCCCAGCGGGGGAATGCTAGTCTTTTGCGGTGCCGCGGCCAGTCCGCGGAGCGCCCCGATAGCTCAGTGGTAGAGCACTTCCATGGTAAGGAAGGGGTCGTCAGTTCAATCCTGACTCGGGGCTCTGTTGCTCGTCGAAGGACTTCCACTCCGACGGCGAGCAACTCCCGGCGGGGTAGCTCAGGTGGTTAGAGCACACGGCTCATAATCGTGGTGTCGCGGGTTCGAGTCCCGC
>JBDSSQ010000033.1:0-90119 GCA_039928695.1 Pseudolysinimonas sp.
AGCGAAGGGGAAACGCCCGGTTACATTCCGAACCCGGAAGCTAAGACCTTCTGCGCCGATGGTACTGCAAGGGTGACCTTGTGGGAGAGTAGGACACCGCCGGACTTCTTTGTGAGATGGCCATCCGTCCCAGCTGAAAAGCGGGTCGGGTGGCCATTTCGCGTTAACGATCACGCAGCGCATCCCAAGCAGCGGCGTACAGACCAGGAGTCACCATGACCGATCCCTCCGACGACAAGGAACGCCCGCGCCGTGCGGCCGGCCCTGCTCGAAGCAGCGGAGGATCCCGCCCATCAGGAGCCGGCGGAGCCGGTCGTGGGGGAGCGCCGCGCCGAGACGGGGCGTCCGCGCCGAAGCGCGAGTGGAAGCCTCGCGAGGGTGCCGGTGCGCCGAAGCGCGAGTGGAAACCTCGCGAGGGTGCCGCGCCTCGTCGCGATAGCTCAGCAGCGCCAAAGCGTGAGTGGAAGCCTCGCGAAGGGTCGGGCGCGCCGGCTCGGTCGGGGCGTCCGCCCGCCGGTACCGAACGACGGCCGCCCCGTGCTGTGGACGACGACTCGCGTCCGCGGCACGACGATCCCGAGATCCCCGATGAGGTCGAGGCCAAGCAGCTCGACAAGGTGGCGCGCAGCGACCTCCGCACGCTCAGCAAAGACAACGCGGATTGGGTGGCCCGTCATCTGGTGATGGCTAGTCGGCTGATCGAAGAAGACCCGTCCCTAGCTCACAAGCACGCCCTGGCGGCCGGTCGGCGCGCCGGGCGGATCGGCGTGGTCCGCGAGACCGTGGCGATCACGGCATACGCGACCGGCGATTTTGCCCTCGCACTGCGCGAACTGCGCACCTACCGTCGGCTGACCGGGCGCAACGATCAGTTGCCCCTCATGGTCGACAGCGAACGAGGGGTCGGGCGCCCGGATCGCGCCCTCGAGCTGGGCAGATCCGTGCCACGAAGCGAGCTCGACGTTCCCGTGCAGGTGGAGTTGGCGATCGCGATGTCCGGAGCTCGGCTCGATCTGAAGCAACCGGAAGCCGCGCTCACCGAGTTGCAGATCCCCCAACTGGACCCGGAGCGGGCCTTCGCGTGGAGTCCATCCCTCTTCGACGCCTACGCGACGGTTCTCGAGGAGCTCGGCCACGACGACGAGGCCGAGCAATGGTGGCAGCGCTCGGATCGCGCGATGATCGCGCTGGAGCAGGCATCGATTCCTGACGGGGAAGACACGGTCGAGGTCATCGAAGAGGGCGTCGACGGAGACCCGGATGGCGCGCAGCTCTGACGCGCAGGTGACACCCCTCGACGGGGTCGATCTGCTGCTCGCTGACCTGGACGGTGTCGTCTATTCCGGCCCGTCAGCCCTCCCATATGCCGTTGAGAGCATCAATCGCGCCCAGAAGACGATTCCCGTCGGCTATCTGACCAACAATGCCTCCCGAACGGATGCCACGGTGGCTTCCCACCTGACCGATCTCGGGCTGTCGGTCGCTCCCGACGACGTCGTGACGTCACCGCAGGCTGCGGTCGCGTTGCTTCGCGACCTCGTGCCGAGTGGCTCGAAGATCTTGGTGGTCGGCGGCGCCGGACTGGTCGACGAACTGCAGAAAGGCGGATTTGCGGTCACGCGGTCCGCCGACGACCACCCGGTCGCAGTTGTTCAAGGCTTCGCACCCGAAGTCGGGTGGAACGACCTCGCCGAAGCCTCGTTCGCGCTGCAGCACCGGCCCGGCCACGACGAACTTCCGTGGGTGGCGACCAACACAGACTGGACCATTCCTCAGGCGCGGGGGATCGCGCCCGGTAACGGCACGCTGGTCTCGGCAGTGCACATCGCCGTCGGACGGCTTCCGGTCGTCGCCGGCAAGCCGGAGCGGGCGATGTTCGACGCCGCGGTGGCGCGTTTCGGGGCCACCAGCCCCCTTTTCATCGGCGATCGGCTGGATACCGACATCCTGGGTGCGAATCGGGCAGGGATGCCCTCCGCACTCGTCATGACCGGGATCGACCGCGCGAAACAGGTGCTGGCGGTGGCCGAGGAGTCGCGCCCGAGGTACCTGCTCGGTGACCTCCGCGAGCTGTTCGAGCCGTACCCGGCCGCCGTAACCAGCACCGAGAAGCGCAGTGGCGACACGCTTGTCACTGTGGCTCAGGCTGTGGTCCGCGTCCATCAGAACGCGGTCAGAATCGACAGGGCGGGTGGCCGTTCGATCGACCTGCTGCGGGCGGGCGCGGCCGCGATCTGGGGCACCGGCGTTCCGATCTACGCGCTCGATGTCGACCCCGGCCTCTATTCTGAGTCGTGATGGATGAGGCAGCGATGACCCAGAGCGCGGATGCCGCGGCGCAGTCGGCTGCACCGTCGGCTGCACGGTCCGATGACGAGCCGAGCGCCCTGCTGTCGCGGTTGCGCGTGATCGAGGATCAGCCGCTCGCCACCCGCGCCGAAGCTCTCGCCCAGCTGCACGACGAGTTGCGCGCGCAGCTCGAAGCGGGCGACGCGACGCGACCGCATGCCTGACGCGGCATCCAACGACGGCGACAGCGGCGGCGACGGCAGCGATCTGGCTCGACTCGACGCCGAGTTGGTGCGCCGTGGGCTCGCGCGGTCGCGCGCCCTTGCCGTCGAGGCGGTCGCCGGCGGTCGGGTGACGGTCGACGGCAAGCAGGCGCTCAAGGCTTCGCTGCGCATCTCGCAGGATGCCGAGCTCGGCCTGGTCGGTGACGACGGCTACGTCAGCCGCTCGGCTCACAAGCTCGCGGCGGCGCTCGACGCCTTCGCGGTAACGGTGGAAGGGCGGCTCGCCCTCGATGTCGGCGCGTCCACGGGCGGCTTCACCCAGGTGCTGCTCGAACGCGGCGCCGGGCGAGTGATCGCCCTCGACGTTGGGCACGGGCAGCTTGCCGCGCAGCTGCGCGAGGATCCGCGCGTGGTCGTCGTCGAGGGGGTCAACGCTCGCTCGCTCACTGCCCCCGAACTCGCCGAGCAGTCCGGTACCCACGATCGGCCAGAGCTGGTGGTCGCCGATGTGTCGTTCATTTCGCTCACCACGATCCTGCCTGCGCTCGTCGACACGATCGGGCTCGACGCCGACTACGTACTGCTGATCAAGCCGCAGTTCGAGGTCGGGCGGCAAGGCATCCGAGAGGGGTTGGTGCGGGATCGCGCGCGGCGGCAGGATGCGGCATCCGCCGTGCTGTGGACGGCGTGGGACTTGGGACTGCCGACAGCAGGACTCATCTCCTCCCCATTGCTGGGAACCAACGGCAATCAGGAGTACCTGGTCTGGCTGAGCCGCGCCGTCGGAGGCAATCCGACAGAATGGTCAGGGGCAGTCGCCGCACTGCTCTGATTGGTGCACTGCCCGCACGGCCAGTACTGCCCGTATCGACGGAAGGATCCGCTCGTGCCAACCGCGCCTATGCCCGCCGCGCGTCCATCCGACGAGCGCCACCTGCTGGTCGTCGCCCACACCGGCCGCGAGGATTCCTTGCTCGCCGGTGTGCAGGTCTGCCGCCAGCTGATCGAAGCAGGGCTGGTGCCGGTCGTTTCAGAAGATGAGCGTGCCGGCCTGCTCGCCGCGGCTCCCGACCTCGCGCCCTTGCATCTGCTGGGAGTGGATGTCGCGACCACCGAGCTCGAACTGGTGATCGTGCTGGGCGGTGACGGCACCATCTTGCGTGCTGCGGAGTTGGCGCGCGAATCCACCGCCCCACTGCTGGGCATCAACCTCGGTCACGTTGGCTTTCTCGCCGAGGCCGAGCGTGACGACCTCCCCGCGGCCGTGACACGCGCACTGGCCCGCGACTACGAGGTTGAGGAGCGCATGACCCTCTCGGTGCGGGTGAAGCACCAGGGCGAAGTCATCTGGGAGAGCTGGGCGCTCAACGACGCCTCTGTCGAGAAGGGCAGCAGGGAGCGCTCGATCGAGGTGGCCATCGAGGTGGAGGGTCGCCCGCTCTCGACCTTCGGAGCCGACGGTGTCGTGATGTCCACACCGACCGGCTCGACGGCGTACTCCTTCTCGGCCGGCGGCCCGATCGTCTGGCCGACGGTCGAGGCGCTGCTGATGGTGCCGCTCTCGGCGCACGCACTGTTCGCCCGCCCGCTCGTGGTCGGTCCGCAATCGGCGCTCGCGGTCGAACTGCTCGAACGATCCGTAGGCACCGGCGTGGTCTGGTGTGACGGGCGGCGCACCTTCGACCTACCAGCCGGAGCGCGAGTGGTTGTGCGCCGCTCGCCGATCCCTGTGCGGCTGGCGCGGCTGAGCATGAGCCCGTTCACCGATCGACTCGTCAACAAGTTTGCGCTGCCCGTCGTCGGGTGGCGCGGGCCCGGAAGAGACCGCGCGTGATCGAAGAGATCTCCATCCGCGACCTCGGGGTGATCGGCGAGGCGCGCCTGCCGCTCGGCGCGGGATTCACCGTTCTCACCGGCGAGACCGGCGCCGGCAAGACCATGGTTGTGACGGCGCTCGGGCTGGTGCTCGGTGAGCGGGCCGACGCGGGCGCCGTGCGACTGGGTGCGCCGCAAGCGGTGGTCGAGGGGCACTGGGAAGTCGACGAATCCGGCCCGATCGCCGATCGCGTGCGTGATGCAGGGGGAGACCTGGATGCCGCGCCGAACGGTCGCGCCCAGCTCATCCTGAGCCGCTCGGTGTCGAGCGAGGGCCGCAGCCGCGCGACCGTCGGCGGACGAGCGGCTCCTGTCGGCGTGCTCAACGAGATTGGCGAGCAGTTGGTCGTCGTGCACGGGCAGTCCGAGCAAATCCGGTTGCGGTCGGCCACCGCGCAGCGCGAGGCGCTCGACCGGTTCGCAGGCCCGGACTTCGCGGCTGTGCTCGGGGACTACCAAGAGATCTTCCGGCGCTGGCAGACCCAGCAGGGCGAGCTCGACGTGCTCATCGCCGAGCGTGACCGGCGGGCCCGCGAGGCCGAAGAACTGCGGCTCGCCATGGACGAGATCGAGGCGACGGCACCGCAGCGCGGCGAAGACGATGAGCTGGCGGAGCGTGCGGAGCGACTGACCAACCTCGAAGATCTGCGACTGGCGGCCGTCGAGGCGCAAGAGGCGGTGTCTGCGCAATTCGCGGACGATGCAGCAGACGCGCTCGCCCGCGTCGATGGCGCGCGACGCTCGCTCGATCGGGTGGCGAGCCACGATCCGGCGCTGGCTCCTATCGTCGACGCTTTGGCGAACGCCTCGTTCGCGCTCACCGAGATCTCCGGCCAGCTCGCGAGTTACCTCAGCTCGCTCGATGCCGACGGCGGGCGCGAGTTGGAGGGCATCCAGGAGCGGCGTTCCGCGCTGAACGGCCTGGCGCGGCGATACGGGCCAAGCCTCGACGAAGTGATCGACTACCTCGAATCGGGCAGCAGCCGACTTGTCGAGCTCGACAGCGATGCCGATCGCATCCTCGAACTCGGTGACGAGGTCGCCGCCGACCGGCGCCGTGTCGACGAACTCGCCGACCGGCTGAGCGAGCTGCGGCACGCGGCCGCAGAACGGCTCGGCGCCGAGGTCACCGAAGAACTCAGCGCGCTGGCCATGCCCGACGCCCGACTCACCCTCGAGGTGAGCAACCGCGAGCTCGGGTTGATCGGTCGTGACCAGGTGGCGATTCTGCTCCAGCCGCATGCCGGCAGCGAGCCGCGCCCGATCGCGCGCGGCGCATCCGGCGGCGAACTCTCGCGCGTCATGCTCGCGATCGAGGTGGTGCTCGCGGCGACCGATCCGGTTCCGACCTTCGTGTTCGACGAGGTGGATGCCGGGGTCGGCGGGGCGAGCGCGACCGAGATCGGCAGACGGTTGGCCCGCCTCTCGCAGACCTCGCAGGTGATCGTCGTCACGCACCTGGCGCAGGTGGCCGCGTTCTCGACCAATCATCTGGTGGTCGAGAAGGGCAGCGACGGCTCGGTCACGGCCAGCAACGTGCGGCTTGTGCACGGCGAGGACCGCACCGCCGAGATGGCACGGCTGCTCAGCGGCTCGCCAGACTCCGAGTCGGCGCTGGCGCACGCGCGCGAGCTGCTCGACAATGCGCATCGCGTGGGCTGAGCGATTTCGGACTGCCGATGACTGACTCGGAGAAGGCGGAGACGCCGGGCATCTCGCAGGGACCTCGCGGTCCGTTGTCCGCGTGGCGACTGGTCATCGGTTTGGGCGTCGTGAGTCTCACCATCGACATGGTCTCGGACGGGTCGATCTCGGTCGGCGGCGCCCTGCTCGGGCAGCTCGGCGCATCGGCGGTGCTCGTCGGCCTCATCACGGGTGCTGCAGGAGCGATTGCCCTCGTGCTTCGACTTGTCACCGGCCCTTGGGTCGACCGCACCGGCAGGTACTGGGACTTCACCATGATCGGCTACGCGGTGACCGCCGTCAGCGTGCCCCTGCTCGCGTTGACGCCCGTTCTCGGCGCAGCGGCGCTGGCCGTTGCCTCGGCGCTCGTGCTGATTGAGCGCACCGGCAAGGCGGTGCGCGCACCGGCCAAGACGGTGCTGTTGGCTGATGCGGCCGGAGCGGTGGGGCGCGGCAAAGGCTTCGGGGTTCACAAGTTTCTCGACCAAGTGGGTGCCTTCTCGGGCCCCCTGATCGTCTCGGCCGTTGTTGCTCTGACCGGAGTGCTCTGGCCGGCGTTCCTGGTGCTGATCGTGCCTGCGGTGATCGCCATGGTGATCCTCGTGATGCTGCGTCGTCGCGTGCCGGACACCAGCATCTACGCGCCGGTCGCGGAGCGTCGTCCGTCGACGGTCGATGCGCAGAAGGTGCGCGGGCCGATCCGGTTGCTCGCCGGGCTCGGCTCCATCGAGCCGGCGACCCGCGGAACATTCCTGTTGTTCGCGTCGTTCGCAGCGCTCACGACCTTCGGCCTCATCAGCTTCGGGCTCATCTCGTTCCACCTGAACAGCGCGGGCCTCGCGCCGTTGGCCGCCATCCCGTTGGTGTACGCCGTGGGGATGGCCGCTGCCGCCGTCGCCGCGGTCGTCGTCGGCTGGGCGTATGACCGCTCGGCGTCGGCCGTTCTCTTCGTCGTGCCCTTTCTGACGACGTTCGTGCCATCTCTGGCACTGGGCGGCGGGTTGGCGCTCGTGATCGTGGGCGTGGCGCTGTGGGGAGCCGCAACCGGCCTCCAGGACTCGACGATCAAGGCGCTGGTCGCCGATCTCATCCCCTCTGCGCAGCGCGGGGCCGCCTACGGGTGGTTCGCGGTCTTTCAGGGCGTCGCCTCGTTTGCAGGCGCTGCGGTCGCGGGCGCTCTGTACACACACGTGCCGTTGCTCTCCGTGCTCGTGATCGCAGCCCAGGTCGCGGCGGTCGTCCTCCTGGTGGTGGTCAGGCGGCGCATTCGGCTGTCGGCGATCCCGACTACGGCGCGAGCTGAGTGAGGTGAGCGTGTCCCTGCGGTTGCGCCTCAACGTGAGATATGCTGAAACCCCGTGGTGGTCAATCCTGCGGCAGTCGTAACCAAGCACATCTTCGTCACCGGGGGCGTGGTCTCGTCCCTCGGAAAAGGCCTCACGGCCGCGAGCTTGGGCAACCTTCTCACCGCACGCGGGCTCCGCGTCGTGATGCAAAAACTCGACCCGTATCTCAACGTCGACCCGGGCACGATGAACCCGTTTCAGCACGGCGAGGTGTTCGTCACCGACGACGGCGCGGAGACCGACCTCGATATCGGTCACTACGAGCGCTTCCTCGACATCAATCTCGACCAAGCCGCCAACGTCACCACCGGGCAGATCTATTCGCGGGTGATCCAGCGCGAGCGTCGCGGCGAATACCTGGGTGACACGGTTCAGGTCATCCCGCACATCACCGACGAGATCAAGCGCAGGATGCGGTTGCAGGCGCAGCCTCCCGCAGACGGCTCGCCCGTTCCCGACGTGATCATCACCGAGATCGGCGGAACGGTCGGCGACATCGAGTCGCAGCCATTCATCGAGTCGGCGCGCCAGGTGCGCCACGAACTCGGGCGCCACAACGTGTTCTTCGTCCACGTGTCGCTCGTGCCCTACATGGGCGCTTCGGGCGAGCAGAAGACGAAGCCGACCCAGCATTCGGTTGCCGCCCTGCGATCCATCGGCATCCAGCCGGATGCGCTCGTGCTGCGCAGCGATCGCCCGGTCAGCGAGCCCAACAAGCGCAAGATCGCGCTCATGTGCGACGTCGATGAGCGCGCCGTCGTGAACGCGGTCGACGTGGCGAGCATCTACGACATCCCGGGAATGCTCAATGAGCAGGGCCTCGACGCCTACATCATCGAGCAACTCGGCCTGGATCACGCGCACGACGTCGAGTGGGATGGCTGGCACCGGCTGCTGACAGCGGTGCACGAGCCGAAGCACGAGGTCACGATCGCGTTGGTCGGCAAGTACATCGACCTGCCAGACGCCTACCTCTCGGTCACTGAGGCGCTCAAGGCCGGCGGATTCGCGGACGAGACCAAGGTCAAAATCCGCTGGGTCCCCTCCGATGAGTGCGAGACGCCGGAGGGTGCCGCCAAGCAACTTGCCGACGTCGACGGCGTCTGCGTTCCTGGCGGATTCGGCGTGCGCGGCATCGAGGGCAAGCTCGGGGCGCTGCGCTTCGCGCGCGAGAACCGCATTCCGGCGTTGGGCCTGTGCCTCGGCCTGCAGTGCATGGTGATCGAATACTCGCGGGATGTCGCTGGCCTACCAGGCGCGTCGAGCTCGGAGTTCGACCCCGACACCGAGTTTCCCGTCATCGCGACGATGGCCGAGCAGGTCGACATCATCGATCACGGCGACATGGGCGGCACGATGCGTCTCGGGCTGTACGAGGCGGAGCTCGAGCCGGGGTCGATCGTCAGCGAGCTCTATGGGGCGACGACCGCATCAGAGCGCCACCGTCACCGCTACGAGGTGAATAACCACTACCGCGACCGCATCTCGGAGGCCGGCATGGTCTTCTCGGGGGTGTCGCCCGACCGCTCGCTGGTCGAATACGTCGAGCTGCCGCGCGATGTTCACCCTTTTTACGTCGGAACGCAGGCGCATCCCGAGCTGCGATCCAGGCCCAACCGTGCACATCCGCTGTTTCGTGGGCTGATCAGCGCCGCGCTTGAGCGCAACCGGGCGTCGCGGCTGTTCGAGGTGGCAGAACCCGGCCCGCTGCCGGAGTCGCCGGACGAGGAACGGCCCATCGGAGAGCCCGAGCGCGCCCCCCGCCTCGAGGCTGACGTCGCGGTCGTCACCGAGCCCGCGGAGGTCTGAGCGTGTCAGAAGCCGACGATCTGCTGGTTCTCACCGAGGGTGCGATCCGCGACCTGCGGGCGCCGGCGGAGGTCACGTCGAGCGAGCGCGTCTTCGAGGGACGGGTGTGGGACATCCGCCGCGACGAGTTCACGTTTGCCGGGCACACGATTGCCCGTGAGTACATGGATCACCCGGGAGCCGTCGCCGTGCTGGCGATCGACGATCAGGATCGGGTGCTGCTGATCAATCAGTATCGCCATCCGATCGGACTGCGCGACTGGGAGCTGCCGGCCGGGCTGCTCGACGTCGACGGAGAGCCACCGGTTGCAGCCGCACGTCGCGAGCTCGCCGAAGAGACCGATCTGACCGCCGAGCACTGGTCGGAGTTGATCACCTTTCATACCTCGCCGGGTGGGAGCAACGAGACCCTGCACGTCTTCGAGGCGCGGGGACTGCTGCCCACCGAGCGGTTCGCCCGCACCGAGGAAGAAGCCGAGATCGTGCTGCGCTGGGTGCCGATGGCCGAGGCGGCGGACGCGGTGCTCGAAGGGCGGTTGACCAACTCGATTCTGATCATCGCCGTGCTGGCGGCTCATGCCCGACGCGACTGACGCTGCACTTCGAAATCAATTGCAGCGCTACCTGCGCCACGTGGGGATCGAGCGCGGGCGTTCGGAGAACACGGTGGCCGCCTACCGGCGGGACCTCGAGGGGTTTCTGACCTTCCTCGAGGAGCACGGCGCCGCCAGCGCAGACGGACCCAGCGCAGACGGACTGACGACGGCCGCGGTCACGGCGTTCGCGCGTGGTTTGCGGGAGCGGCCGCATCCACTCGCCGCGTCATCGGTCGCGCGTGCCCTGTCATCGGTGCGCGGGTTCACGAGGTTTCTCGTCGACGAGGGGCTGCTCGAGAGCGATCCGGCCGTCGAGGTGAGCCCGCCGAAGCTGCTCGCGCGACTGCCGAAGGCCCTCACCATCGAACAGGTCGAGCAGCTGTTGGCGGCCACCGACGGTGACGAACTCGACCGGGTGCGCGACAAGGCGCTGCTCGAGTTGCTCTACGCGACCGGCTCGCGCGTGTCGGAGGCAGTCAACCTCAACGTCGACGACCTCATCGGCGACGAGGGTACCGCCGACGTGGTGCGGCTGTTCGGCAAAGGCAACAAGCAGCGCATCGTGCCGGTTGGCAGCTATGCCCGGGCGGCGCTCGATGCCTATCTGGTACGCGTGCGTCCTGTGTTGTCTGTCCGTGGGAAGGCGACCCCTGCTCTCTTCTTGGGGATGCGCGGAGCCCGGTTGTCGCGCCAGAGCGCGTGGCTCGTGATTCGGGCGGCCGGCGAGCGGGCGGGACTGAACCTGGAGCTCTCGCCGCACAGCATGCGGCACTCCTTCGCCACCCATCTGCTGCAGGGCGGCGCCGACGTGCGGGTTGTGCAAGAGCTGCTCGGGCACGCCAGTGTGGCCACCACGCAGATCTATACCCGGGTGACGGCGGATGCGTTGCGCGACGTGTACGTCACAGCTCATCCGCGCGCTCGCTAACCTTCAACCTCCACTCGAAGCGCGCCGCCCTGGCCCTCGAAACGCCCGCCGTAGACTCGACGCATGACGGCGCACCGTGAGGATGTGACCGAGCTTCCGGGGATGGAAACCCCGGTTCTCGGCCCGACCGGGCGTCCGCTGACCGAGTTTCCGGTGCCGCCGAAGATCAAGTCGCACGGCCCCGCGCGCATCATCGCGCTGTGCAATCAGAAGGGCGGCGTCGGCAAGACGACGACCGCGATCAACCTCGGGGCGTCGTTCGCCGAATACGGTAGGCGCACCCTGGTTGTCGACTTCGACCCGCAGGGCGCGCTGAGCGCCGGCCTCGGGGTTCCAACGCACGACGCGGTCACGATCTACGACCTGCTGCTCGGCACGGTGAAAGATGTGTCGAGCGCGATCGTGCCCACCGCGAGCGAGAACCTCGACGTCATCCCCGCCAACATCGATCTCTCGGCTGCCGAGGTGCACCTGGTGAACGAGGTCGCGCGCGAGCAGATTCTGGCGCGCGTGCTTCGGCAGGTCGCCGACCGGTACGACGTCATCCTGATCGACTGCCAGCCCTCGCTCGGCCTGCTGACCGTCAACGCCCTGACCGCGGCGCACGGGGTGCTGATCCCGCTCGAGTGCGAGTACTTCGCGCTGCGCGGCGTCGCCCTGTTGGTCGAAACGGTCGACAAGGTGCGCGACCGTTTGAACCCGGCGATCAAGCTGGATGGCATCCTGGCAACCATGTATGACGCGCGCACCCTGCACTCCCGCGAGGTGCTCGAGCGGGTGGTCGAGGCCTTCGGAGACAGCGTGCTCGAGACGGTGATCGGTCGCACCGTGAAGTTTCCGGATGCCTCGGTCGCGGGCGCACCGCTGAACACCTTCGCGCCCGAGCACGCCGCGGCCGAGGCCTATCGTCAGGTCGCACGAGAGCTGATCTCACGTGGTGCCGTCGCCTAGCGTGGCGGGCGGCCTCGAGGTAGCGGAGTCCGACAAAGCCGCCGTACCCGCTGTCTTCTCGCTGTCGCTCAGCAACTTCAACGGTCCATTCGACCTATTGCTTTCGCTGATCGCCAAGCACGAGCTCGACATCACCGAGGTCTCGCTGAGCAAGGTGACAGACGAGTTCATCTCGTACCTGCACGGGCTCGATTCCGATCGCGAACTCGATCAGGCGACGGAGTTCCTAGTGGTCGCTGCGACCCTGCTCGATCTCAAGGTCGCCGGCCTGCTTCCGCAGGGTGAACTGGTGGATGCCGAAGACGTCGCCCTGCTCGAAGCGCGCGACCTGCTCTTCGCCCGGCTTCTGCAGTACCGGGCCTTCAAAGAGGCCGCCGCGTGGTTCGCACTCGGGCTCGAAGCCGAGTCCACCCGCCACGTGCGCTCGGTGCGGCTCGAAGAGAAGTTTCGGCAGCAGACGCCCGAACTGGTGTGGACGCTCAGCGTCGACGACTTCGCGGCGCTCGCGGCACTGGCATTTGCGCCGCGCGAGATTCCCATGGTCGGGCTCGACCATCTGCACGCGCCGCTGGTCAGCATCCGCGAGCAGGCCGCCCACGTTGTCGCCCTGCTGCGTCAGGGTGGACCGGTGAACTTTCGACAACTGATCGCCGGAGCCGATGCCAAGGGCGTCGTGATCGCGCGCTTTCTCGCGGTGCTCGAGCTCTATCGGCACTCGGCCATCTCATTTGAACAGCTCGAGCCGCTGGGGGAGCTGACGCTGCGCTGGACAGCTCAGCACTGGAACGAGGAGCAACTTGCCACGTTGGGAGCCGACTATGACAGTTGACATTGTCGCCGAAGAAGGCGGCGGCGCCACGGCGCCGTCGTCTTCCGGCGATATTGAGAGGAGCCTCGAAGCCATACTCGTGGTTGCCGATGAGCCTCAGTCGTTGATTTCCCTGGCCACGGCGCTGAATGCTCCCGTGCCCGCCGTTCGGCAAAGCATCGAGCGGCTCGTGGAGGATTACGACGGTCGTGCCGGCGGGCCACGGCGTGGATTCGAGTTGCGCGAGGTTGGCGGGGGGTGGCGGCTCTACGTGCGCTCCGACTACGACGACTTGGTGCGCGACTTCGTGCTGACGCAGAACCCGAGCAAGCTGTCGCAGGCGGCGCTCGAGACTCTCGCGGTCATCGCATACAAGCAGCCGATCAGTCGCGGCTCGATCGCGTCGATCCGTGCGGTCAACGTGGACTCCGTGGTGCGCACGCTGCTGGGTCGCGGTCTGATCACCGAGGCATTCACCGACAGCGAGACCGGCGCCATCCACTATGCAACGACCGATCTGCTTCTGACGCAGTTGGGCATCAACTCCCTCGACGAGTTGCCGCTCATTTCGCCACTGCTCGAAGACGGCGCCGAGGGCTTCGACGACGTCTTCAGCAGCCGGTGACACTGGTGACGATGTGACGGAGCTCTCGCATGAGGGCGAGCGCCTGCAAAAGGTGCTGGCCGCCGCCGGCGTCGCGTCCCGTCGCGTCAGCGAACAATTGATCACTGCCGGCCGAGTGACGGTGAACGGGCAGGTGGTCACCGAACTCGGATCGCGCGTCGATCCGCTGGTCGACAAGGTCGCGGTCGACGGTGGCGCGGTGCAACTTGATCCCGACAAGCGCTACGTGATGCTCAACAAGCCGACCGGCGTGGTCAGCACCATGGCCGACGAGAAGGGTCGGGCCGATCTGCGCGAGTTCACGGCCGAGTATCCCGAGCGTTTGTTCAACGTGGGGCGGCTGGATTCCGACACGAGTGGGCTGCTGCTGCTCACCAACGATGGCGAACTCGCCCACGTGCTCGCGCATCCCTCGTTCGGCGTCACCAAGACCTACATCGCGACCGTCGAGGGCGTCGTGTACCCGAACGTTCTGCGCAAGCTCGAGGCCGGCATCGAGCTCGACGATGACCCGATCGTTGCCGATCGAGCCCGACTGATCGGCGAGCCATCGCGCGGCAAGAGCATCGTCGAGCTGACCCTGCACTCCGGTCGCAACCGGATCGTGCGAAGGATGCTGGCCGCGGTCGAGCACCCGGTGCTCGAGTTGGTGCGGCGGCAGTTCGGACCGCTCCACCTCGGTACGCTCGGCGTGGGCCGCGCCCGCGATCTGACCCGGGACGAGCTCGGGTTGCTGCTCACCCTGTCGCGCGAAGTGGGGCATCCCGCGCCCACCGATGGGGCAGACAGCGAGGATTCAGAATGAACGAGGCGGCCGCCAGAATCACCGGCCCGGTGCGCATCGTCGGCGCGGGCCTGCTGGGCGCCAGCATCGGGTTGGCCTTGCGCGAACGGGGCGTCGACGTCACGTTGGCCGACACCTCTCGCAGCAATCTGCGGCTCGCGGTCGACTACGGGGCTGGGCGTCCGGCACAGCCGGACGATGCTGAGCCACGGCTGGTGATCGTTGCCGTGCCTCCTGATCTGGTCGCCGAGGTGGTCGCCACAGAACTGGCCGCGCACCCCGACGCGCTGGTGACCGACGTCGCGAGCGTCAAGTCGGGCATCCTGAGCGCGCTTCGGGATGCCGAAGCCGACGTCACCCGCTACCTCGGCTCGCATCCGATGGCCGGTCGCGAGCGCGGGGGAGCCCTCTCGGCTCGCGCTGACCTCTTTCTCGGGCGCCCGTGGGTGATCACCCCGCACGAAACAACGGCAGCTGCCCGGTACCGCGTGCTCGAAGACCTCGCGCTCGAGCTCGGCGCGACGCCGGTTCGCATGACGCCCGAGGAGCACGACGAGGGCGTTGCCCTTGTCTCGCACGTGCCACAGCTCGTCGCATCGCTGCTTGCCGCTCGACTGCGCACAGCCACCTCGGCCGAGGTGGGCCTCGCCGGCCAGGGACTGCGCGACACCACCCGCATCGCGGGCAGCAACCCCGAGTTGTGGGTGCAGATCCTCGAGGCGAACGCGGCGCCGGTGGCCCGCGTGCTGCGCGACTACCGCGACGAGTTGGATGCGGTGATCGGCGCGCTCGAAGAGCCCACGGCATCCGGATCCCCACGTCGCATCGCCGAGACCCTCGCGGCCGGCAACCAGGGGGTCGCGCGCATCCCCGGCAAGCACGGTCGCGACGACCGCTACGCGGCCCTGATCGTGAAGATCGATGACACGCCCGGCCAACTTGCCCGCCTGCTCACCGAGATCGGCGAAGAGGGCGTGAACCTCGAAGACTTCAGGCTCGAACACTCGCCGGGCGCACAGGTCGGCTTCGCCGAGATCAACGTGCTGCCCGAGGCCGCGCACCGGCTGGCAGCAGCGCTCGAGGCACGCGGCTGGACCCTCGCAGAAGGGGAGCGATGAGCGAGGCGGCGGCCACCGGCCCCATCGTCGTCGCCGTCGACGGCCCGGCCGGGAGCGGCAAGTCGAGCGTGAGCAAGGCCGCCGCGGTTGCACTCGATTTCGCGTTTCTCGACACCGGTGCCGCCTACCGGGCACTGACCTGGCTGGTACTGGAGAAGGGAATCGACCCCACCGACGTCGCCGCCGTTCACGGCCTGCTGCCCACGTTTCACTACACGACCGAGGTCGTGCGCGTCGGAACCGTCGTCCATGTCGGCGACCACGACGTCACCGACGCGATCCGCGAGCCGCGAATCAGCGCGGTGGTGAGCGATATCGCGCGAATCCCTGAGGTGCGTACCGCCCTGACCGATGTCTTCCGGCGGCTGATTGCGGCGGCGAGGCGTCCAGGAATCGTGGTCGAGGGCCGCGACATCACCACCGTGGTGGCGCCCGATGCCCAGGTGCGGATCCTGCTCACCGCTGACGAAGACGTTAGGATTGCCAGGCGCTCCGCAGAACTTGCGCCGGGCGCCGCCTCCACGGCTTCGCAATTGCGTGAGCGAGACCGGCGGGATGCCCAGGTGGTCGACTTCTTGACCGCGGCTCCCGGGGTGACGACGATCGATTCGACCGAACTGGATTTCGGGCGGACCGTTCAGGCCGTCGTCGATCTGGTGCGCACCACGACATCCCTGCACTGAAAGAGACACGACTGATGACCGACGACCGCGAGCCGATCGACGGCCCTCTCGAGCCTGACGAAGAATTCGGTGAGCTGGACGGCGCGCTCCTCGAGCGCCTCGCCGAACTCGACGACGACGAGGCCGAGGCCCGGGCGAGTTCGCTGCGCAGCGGACTGGCCGACTATGACCTCGACGAAGAAGACCTCGAGATTCTCGAGGCATCCGAAGAGGGCATCGACGGCATCTACTACCTGCCCGCGCTTCCGGTGTTGGCGATCGTCGGCCGCCCGAACGTGGGCAAGTCGGCGCTGGTCAACCGCATCATCGGCCGACGCGAGGCCGTCGTCGAAGACACCCCCGGCGTCACCCGCGACCGTGTCTCGTACAAGGCCGAGTGGCTCGGGCGCCGCTTCACCGTGGTCGACACCGGCGGCTGGGAGCCGGATGCCAAGGGCATCAACGCCTCGGTCGCCGCCCAAGCCGAGGTGGCCGTCGACCTGGCGGATGCCGTCCTGTTCGTCGTCGACATCAACGTCGGCGCCACCGCCACCGATGAGCACGTCGTGAAGATGCTGCGCGCGAGCAAGCGGCCCGTCATCTTGGTCGCGAACAAGGCCGATGACGCGATCCGCGATCCGCAGGCTGCCGAGCTGTGGAGCCTCGGGCTCGGCGAGCCCTGGCCGGTCAGTGCCGTGCACGGTCGCGGCGTCGCTGACCTGCTCGACCATGTCATGAAGATCCTCCCCGAGATCTCGGCCGTCGCGAAGGAAGAGGTCGGCGGTCCACGCCGGGTCGCCCTGCTCGGCCGCCCGAACGTCGGCAAATCGAGCCTGCTCAACAAGGCGGCGGGCGAGGAGCGCGTTGTCGTTAACGAGCTCGCGGGCACCACCCGCGATCCGGTCGATGAGCTGGTCGACATCTCGGGCAAGCTGTGGCGCTTCGTGGACACCGCGGGCATCCGACGTCGCGTTCATCTGGCGCAGGGCGCGGACTTCTACGCCAGCCTGCGCACCAGCGCCGCACTCGAGAAGGCCGAGGTCGCCGTCGTGCTGCTCGACGTCAGCCAGCCGGTCAGCGAGCAAGACGTGCGCATCATCGACCTCGTGCTCGAGTCGGGTCGCGCGCTCGTGCTCGCGTATAACAAGTGGGATCTGCTCGACACGCCGCAGGCCGAGAACGAAGATCGCCGCCGTTACCTGGAGCGCGAGATCGAACAGGATCTCGCCCACGTCAGTTGGGCGCCGCGCGTCAACATCTCGGCGCGCACCGGTCGGCACCTCGAGAAGCTGGTTCCGGCGCTCGAGGTCGCACTCGATTCCTGGGACACGCGCATTCCGACCGGCAAGTTCAACGCCCTGCTGGCCGAACTCACGGCCGAGCACCCGCACCCGGTGCGCGGGGGCAAGCAGCCGCGCATCCTGTTCGGAACGCAGGCATCCACTCGGCCGCCGACTTTCGTGCTCTTCACCACCGGATTCCTCGACCCGCAATACCGCCGCTTCATCACCCGGCGCCTGCGCGAGGTCTACGGCTTCGAGGGCACGCCGATCGTGGTCAACATGCGTGTGCGTGAAAAGCGCTCGAAGAAGTGATCTGCCCGTGTGATGCGAAATCAAGGAAAACCACCCACAAGATCGGGGATTGCGCGGATATCGCCGCATCCGGCGCCTTATCTCCTTGATTTGGCATCGAGGTGATGTGCCCGTGTGGCTCGGGGGCCGCATACTCGGGATGCTGCGAGCCCCTGCACCTCGGGGCGCCTGCGCCGACCGCCGAAGCGTTGATGCGCTCGCGGTTCACTGCCTTCGCGCTCGGGTTGGACGCCTACCTGCTTGTCAGCTGGCATCCATCTACCCGTCCTGCGTCGCTCGAACTCGACGACGGCACGGTCTGGCGGAAGCTGCAGATCGTGGACAGGATCGCCGGCGGTCCCGGCGATGACAGAGGAGTCGTCGAATTCCGCGCATCTTTCCGAGGCGCGGATGGCGCGGCCGGGCTGCTGCGCGAGCGCAGCCGGTTTGAGCGGATCGAGGGTCGATGGGCGTATGTCGAGGGAGACATCCTGGCCTGACACGCGGTTTCATTCGGACACAGGGCGCCCCGAGCTTGAGGGCAACCTCGTCGTCCGCTCATCCGCAGTTGGCCGCGGTCGGGCATTCGTTGCATTGCGGGGTGACGCACGACACGCGAGAACGGCATGATGTGTCCGGGGCAGCAACCAGGGAGCGCGGATGACGACCAGGCACGTGCGCGTCGCGATCGTCGGCGCCGGGTTCTCGGGGCTCGGGATGGCGGCGCAGCTCACCCGGCACGGCATCGACGACTTTCTCGTGGTGGAGCGCGCACACGAGGTGGGAGGCACCTGGCGCGACAACACCTACCCGGGAGCGGCCTGCGACATCCGCAGCGATTTGTACTCCTTCTCGTTCGCGCCGAATCCCGGGTGGAATCACCGCTACGGGCGCCAGCGCGAGATCTTGAGCTATCTGAAGGGGATCGTCGATCGCTACGAGTTGCGGCCGCGCATCCTGTTCGGTGCCGAGCTGCTGCGCGCCGAATGGATCGAGGCGGCCGCAGTCTGGCGCCTCGAGACCAGCGTCGAGACCTTCACCGCCGACGTGCTGGTGTCGGGCAACGGCCCGCTGATCGACCCGAAGTGGCCCGCGATTCCGGGGCTCGAGACCTTTTCCGGCCCACGCTTCCACTCGGCGAAGTGGCGGCACGACGCCTACCTGGCAGGCAAGCGGATCGCGGTGATCGGAACTGGTGCCTCGGCGATCCAGTTCGTGCCCGAGTTGCAGAAGTTCGCCGGGCGCGTCACCGTCTTCCAGCGGACGGCCCCGTGGATCATCCCGCGCGCCGACGGCACCTCGAGCGAGCGCCGCAAGCGCTGGTTCGCGCGGGCGCCGGTGCTGCAGCGGGCGGTTCGCGCGTGGGTGTTCGCCACGACCGACGCGCGCTTCTTGGGATTCCGATTCAAGCCGATCGGCCGGGTGTTCGAGGCGGTGTCGCTGAGGTTCCTGAGTTCGCAGATCACAGACCCCGTGCTGCGCGCCAAGCTCACCCCCGACTTCCGGATCGGCTGCAAGCGCATCCTGATCTCCAGCGACTACTACGCGGCGCTGACGAAGCCGAACGTCGAGTTGGTGACCGACTCCATCGCGTCCATCGAGGGGTGCGAGATCGTGACAGCAGACGGCACGCGCCGGCGGTACGACGTGCTCGTCGGGGGCACGGGCTTCGAGGCGACGCATCCCTCGATCGCGCGCCTGGTGCACGGGCGCGACGGCGTCTCGCTCGCCGACCACTGGTCGCCGCACATGTCGGCGCTGCGGGGCACGACGGTGCACGGCTTTCCGAACCTGTTCCTGCTGATCGGGCCGAACACCGCCCTCGGCCACAACAGCCTGATCTATGTCATCGAGGCACAGCTGGGCTATGTGCTGCAGGCGCTGCGATTCATGGATGCCACGGGTACCCGGGTTATCGAGCCTCAGGCTGCGGCGCAGAGGGCATACAACGAGCGCATCCAGCGCGAGCTGCGCGGCTCGGTGTGGACGACCGGCGGATGCCGCAGCTACTACCTCGACGACGGCGACCGCATCACGACCCTGTGGCCGCGCCGCGCGGCGAGGTTCGGCGCGGTGGTGCGGCGGTTCGAGCCCAGGGAGTACGTGCTGAGTGGCGCCGGGGCTCCGCAGGACGCGCTCTCGTAGGATCGACGCATGCCCGAGCTTCGTGCCGTCTGCGTCGTCCACGAGTTGCACGCCGACGCGGGCACGGTCGGCGTCACGGCGATCGACAAGCGCGCACACAGTGGCGCGGTTCCGATTGGACGCTACGGCGCGCGCGGCGACGTGCAGGCCGATCGCAAGGATCACGGCGGACTCGACGCCGCGCTCTACGCCTACGCCGACGAGGATGCCGCGTGGTGGGCCGCCGAGCTCTTGGAGCGCTGGGGCGAGCGAGCCCCCGGCGACCTCGAGCCGGGATGGTTCGGCGAGAACCTGCGCGTGTCAGGCATCGACGTGAGTGGCGCGCGCATCGGCGAGCGCTGGCGGATCGGATCGGGCGAGGACGCCGTCGAACTCGAGGTGACGTCTCCGCGCCGGCCGTGCCAGACCTTCGCGCGCTGGGTCGGGCGTCAGTACGGATCCGACTTGGAGCGCGGTTGGGTCAAGAGTTTTCAGGAGGCAGAGCGGCCGGGTGCGTATCTGCGCGTGATGCGCAACGGCAGCATCCGGAGCGGAGATGCGATTGAGATCCTGTCGCGGCCCGACGACGCGCCCACCATCGCCGAGGTGTTCCGCAACGGCGAGCTCGAGCGCGCGATCAGGAACTGAACAGCGGCGTTCTTACGACCGCGGAGCCGGTAACATGGCTCACTGTGCCGGTTCGCCGGCGCAGCCACGGGCTGTGGCGCAGCTTGGTAGCGCACCTGACTGGGGGTCAGGGGGTCGCAAGTTCAAATCTTGTCAGCCCGACACTGGCCGAGAAGGTCGTCCATTTTCGGGCGGCCTTCTCGTTTGTCCCTCCTCGGGCACTAACGCCGGCGCCCGCAGAACTTTCTCCATCGGCTTGCCCTTGGCGAGCTCGTCAACGAGCTTGTCGAGGTAGCGGATCTTCTGCATGAGCGGGTCGTCGATCTCTTCGACCCGCACTCCGCAAATGACCCCGGTGATCAGCTTCGCGTTCGGGTTCAGCTGGGCATCGGCGAAGACCCCCTCGAAGGTCGTCTGCCCATTGAGATGCGCGCGGAGAGCCTGCTCATCGAAACCGGTGAGCCACTCGATCACCTGATCGAGTTCGGCCCGGGTGCGACCCTTTCGCTCGAGTTTGGCGACATAGAGCGGGTAGATCGAGGCGAAGGCGACTCCGAAGATCCTGCTCATGCGGACAGCGTAGGACACGGCGCGGAGCCCGATAGCATCGCTAACGTGAACATGGTCTTTCCTCGCGTTGCGCTTGCTGTTCTGCTCGTTGTCGGAATGAGCGGCTGCGTATCCAGCCTGAACGGCGGACAACACTCAGCTCGCCCCTCCGCGTCGCCTGCTGCTCAGGCGCTGGGCAGCGCGGTCGATGACCGCTGCAAGGGATTGATCTCGCCGGCCGACTACAAGGAGCTCTGGGCTGGAAGCCTCAAACCGATCGGGTACACCTCCTACGGGGCAGGTTCGGACCAGACTATGGCGGGCACGGCCCTCGTGCAGTCGAAGGCGCTGGTGTGCAGTTGGAGCGATCAGGGTGGCGCCCCGGCTGCGCTCATGATCGCGATGGGCGGCGGCGCTGACGGCTTCCACCGCACCCAAGCGACGTTCGCCGCTCCCGGCAGCCACTATGTCGCCGTTCCCCTGGTCGATGGCGCCTATGTCGCGTGCCGGGGCGACGCCAGCCAGCAGACGTGTCACTGGAATGTGCTCAGCGGCTCCGACTGGATCTCGCTGATGATCGTCGGCCTCACGGCTGGCGAAGTCGCCAGTCCCGATCTCGTGACGACCGGCCAAGGCCCCCTGGTATCGGCGCTGGCCAAGGCGGTGAGTGCCCTGCACGTCCCGAAGACGCCGTCGGCAACGCCGTCCGTCGACTGCAACAAGCTGCTCACGCCTGGCGCGCTTGTCGAGCCGCTCGGGGTCGAGTCATCGCGGATCACCGTCGCTCCGTCGCCGGCGCTCGAGAAACGGTCGCTCGACGAGTCCTCGCCGGAGTTCGGCCAGATGATGTGGAAGTACGCATACGACCTGCTCGGCTACTCGGGCTGCGGCATCCTCGTCGACGGTCACCTGGTCGGCGCGGCGGTCATTGCCAAGGATTCCGCCTGGGTGCTCCACGACTCGTCGGCGCAGCAGCCGAAGCTCCAGAAGATCGGCGGTCATGGAGAGGGCGTCGAGGAATGCACGAGCGAGGATTCGTCCTCCTCGTGCGTCGTGGCCTTTGCCTCAGGGAACGACCTGCTTTTCGCGGAGTTCGTGGTTCCCAAACAGATGGATGGCACCGCGGTCGCACTCGCAACGCTCGAGCTTCTGCTGGTCTGACCCGCAACGCGGGTGTAGCGCTCCCGCTCTATTTGCCCTTGGGTCGGCGCTGCGCCACCAGCAGGAGCACGACTCCGACGAACGCGACAACCAGCCCGATGTAGAACCAGGTGCGGTCGCCGGTCATGAAGCTGCCGGGGATCAGGCCGAGACCCTGACCGCCGAAGACGACTCCGACCAGCAGGGCGATGATGCCGACGACGGTGAGCGCGATACGCGCGGCACGGTTGTTCATGTTCCCCACGGTACCCGCCGACGCGCGCGGCCTGCGACGATGAAGCATGATCAGCGCGCGGTTCGAAGAGCTCGACTACCAGCAGACCCCGATGGGCGAGCTGACCCTGCGCCGCCGCCACGATCCGGTCGTCGACACCGATGTCTACGAGGTCAAGCTCGGCGACGAGTACCTGATGTCGAGCCTGTTCACGTTGGCCGAAGAAGAGTTGGCCAGGCTCGGGCTGGATGCCGTCACCGGCGAGAACCTGCAGGTGCTGGTCGGCGGGCTGGGCCTCGGCTACACGGCGGTGACGGCCTTGGATGACGCGCGCGTCGCATCCATGACGGTGGTGGATGCGCTGCCCGCCGTCATCGACTGGCACGAGCGACACCTGCTGCCGGTGTCGGCTCGGCTGGTCGGAGATTTGCGCACGCACCTGGCCCTCGGCGACTTCTTCGCCTGGATGCGGGATGACGCAACCCCGGCCACCAGCTACGACGCGATCTTGCTCGACGTCGATCACTCGCCCCGCCACCAGCTCAACCCGAGCCACGCCGATCTCTACACGGTCGACGGACTCCGCCGGCTGCAACGCCACCTCACCGAGCGCGGGGTCTTCGCCCTCTGGTCGGATGACCCGCCCGACGACGAGTTCATGGCGGTTCTCGACACGGTGCTCCCGGGAGCGCGAGCGCAGGTCGTGCGCTTCGACAACCCGCTGACGGGCGGCGTCTCGTCGAACACGGTCTACGTCGCACCGCGGTGAGCGCGCCTAGGGCGACGTCGCGAGCATGTCGGTCATCGGGGTCGCCGCCGCGTCGTGGCGGGTGAGCGGGTCCAACCCCCACGCGACCTCGAGGGTGCGCAGAATCGAATAGTGGCTGAAGGGCGTCGACGACGTGTACCCGAGCTTGGCGGCGGGGCCGGCGAAGACGCAGAGCACCGAGTTGCCCGACGTTTCTGCCTCGTCGAAGGTGATGATCAGCAGCGAGTTCTGCTCCGTGAATGCGGGGGAGTTCAGGATTCGTGGCACCTCGCGAGCCAGCCAGCCATCACCGGCGGCCACCGAGCAGTCGTGCATGTCGTTGCACAGGTTGGGGCTGATGAACGAGTAGCTGGGCAGGGTCGATGTGCTGGCGAGATCCCGGGCGAACTGGCTGTAGGGAACGTCGTGGGCCACGCAGTTCGCCGGGTCACGGGTCACGCTGGGGTAGTAGAGAAAGGGATTGTGCTTGACGGCGTACTCACCGCTGTTGTGGGGCGAGCAGGGGGCGGGCATGCTCTCGGCGTAGGCCTTCCAGGTGCGTCCCGACGCGACGATCTCGTCGGCGATGTTGGCGACGGATGCCCGGCAGAAGACTCCGGGCGGGTTGCAGTCCGATGTGATGCCGGCCGTCGTGCCGCTGGTGAGGGCGAGGTAGTTGGGCAGGCTGGGATGCGAGACACCGCGGTAGTTGGTAGCGACCGAGAACTCGCTGGCGAGCCCGTTCAGGTACGGCGCTGCGGCGTTGCCGATGATGGCGGATGCCGGCTTGTTCTCTTCCACGATGATGACGACGTGTTGGAGCTCGGGGCTGTGGCCGACGGAGCCGGGCGACGCACTGGTCACGTGCGGCGCAGGCGCGGGCGAGGTGCATCCGGTCAGCAGCGCGACCAGCCCCACCGACGCCGCGAGCAGCACGGCCGAGAGTGCTAGGTGACTCACTCGGCCAGGATCCCGCGGGTCATGCCGGCTCCCATGGGGTCTTGCAGCGCCAACACGGCACGCCGCGCGAGCCCTCGACCAGCGCGCCGCAGGTGTCGCAGACGCGACCGAGCCAGCAGGCGGCATCCCCGCCTTCGTCCATCGGTTCCGCTTGCGCGACGGAATGCGCGTCCGCAGAAGGCGCCTTTTCGCGGTGTGGAACATCGGCCGACATAGCTTCAGGGTAAGCCGCTTTGACGGGTCTTTTCATGAGATCAGTCGTCCCGCGACCCCGACCAGGGTGCCCAGGCTCCGTGACGTGACGGGCGCGCCAAGCAGCCGCTCGATGCTGGGGGTGGCGTGCCCCTCTTTGTCCAGGTCGTTGACGGTGATCGCGTAGCCGGGTCCGCCCTCGACGATCGTCGAGCGAACTCCCGCGAGTGGCAGACCTTCGAGCACGAACGACTCGTCGAAGAACGAGATCTCGGTGCGCGAGGCCGGCTCCGGTGACCGCGCGGCGAGGGCACCGCCGAGCTGCGCGACCCAGTCTGCCTGTCGCACGAACACGTCGTCGCTCCACGGAGAGCGCGCGCTAAGCATCCCAGCAACGGTTTCGGCACACTGCTTGGGGTGCTCGGCATCGAAAATCACCGTGCCGTTGCCCCGATAGCCTGCGACGTTGCTCGCGCCGGCCTGTTCGAACGCCGCGAACAGAACGGCACTCGTCGGGCTCGCACGCTGGCCCTGGTTGAGGTTGCGGAAGAACGCGACCGACAGCACGGGCAACTCAGTCCGGATCGCTCGGGTCCAGCGGCGCATGGTGATCGAGGTTGACCACGCCGCGGCGCCAGTATCCCGATGCGGAGACCTGCTCGGCCGGTAGCGCCAGCTCGTGCCGCAGGTACCGACGCAGCGGCACCAGGATGTCGGCCTCACCCGCCATGAACACGAACGTTTCGGGGTCGATCCGGCCCAGTGAGCGCAGGGACTCTTCGAGCTGGGTGTGGCCGTCGGCGTGGGTGATCCACTCGGCATCCATTCGCCCGGCGACGGCCGCGTCGAAGTAGCTCTCCACCGTCTCGTCGACGACGTGGAACAGCGCCGTCACGGGCACCTCAGCGGGCAGCAGTTCGAGCCAGCGGCCGGTGGCGGGGAGAGCCGTCTCGTCGGCGACGACCAGGAGCCGCTCGACTCCTTCGGGCACGAGCCGCGAGCCGCGCGGGCCGGCGATTCCCAGCTCGTCGCCCACCTTCGCGAGTTCGGCCCATGCCGAAGCCGGGGCATCGACTCCGTGCACGACGAGGTCGATATCGAGCTCATGCGATCGCACGGCCCGCGGCGTGTAGTCGCGCGAGATCACGACGCCCTCGGCGCCGCGCTGCATCATCCCGTCGGCTCCGACGTCGGGCAGCGTCAGCAGACCGGTCGCAGGATCGGGGAAGAACACCTTCATGTGGTCGCTCGGCCCGGCGCTGGCGAACCCGGCCAGCTCGGGCCCGGTCAGCGTGACGCGCACGATGTTCGGCACGACGCGGTGCACCGCGCTGACGCGCAGACGGCGCACGACGAGGGGGTGACGGACGTGTTCGCGCGAGAAGGCCACGTGCCCACGGTAGCTGTCGGGGTCGGGTAGCGTGGCGCGCAATGACCAGTCCCGACACTCACGAGGCGACCGATTCAGGCCGCACCCTCTGGGCGCGCAGCTTGTCCGCGCAACTCGCGACCTTCCTGCGCACCGAGTCCGGAAGCTCGGGAGTGCTCCTGTTCGCGATCGTCGCGGCCCTGGTCTGGGCGAACGTGAATCTCGCCAGCTACGACGCGGTCTGGCAAACGGATCTGTCGATCCACATCGGCGCGGTCCGCCTCGGGATGGACCTGCGCACCTGGGTCGGCTCCGGCCTGATGACGCTGTTCTTCCTCGTGGTGGGTCTGGAGGCACGCCGCGAACTCGACCTGGGTGAGCTGCGCGATCGCAGCCGACTCGTCATCCCCTTCGTCGCGGGGCTGCTGGGCATGGCGATCCCGGTGCTGATCTTCTTGGCTGTCAACGCCGGAGGGCCCGGGATGCGCAGCTGGGGCGTTGCGATGTCGACAGACACCGCGCTCGCGCTCGGTCTACTCACGCTGCTCGGGCGACGGCTCCCCGAGCGGTTGCGCGGCTTCGTGGTCACCCTGTTCATCGTCGACGACGTGGTGGCACTGATCGTCATTGCCGTGGTCTACAGCAGCAACATCCAGTGGATCCCGCTGGCCATCGCGATCCTGGCCGTCGCGCTCTTTCCGATCATGCTGCGTTTCACGCGGGCACCCAGCCCGTTCTACGTCGCGGCGGGATTGTTGGCATGGGTTTCGCTGCTCTTCAGCGGCGTGGATCCCGTGGTCGCCGGTCTGGCGATCGGCCTGGTTGCGCCGGCCTACTCGCCAGGGCGCGACAATCTCGAGCGGGCGGCGGGACTGTTCCGCCGGTTCCGCGAGCAGCCAACGCCGCAGCTGGCGCGCACCGCCGGCGCCGGCCTGATCCGCACCCTCTCGCCGAACGAGCGACTGCAGACGCTTTACCATCCGTGGACCAGCTACCTGATCGTTCCGCTGTTCGCCCTCGCCAACGCGGGCATCAAGATCGACGGGCGCTTTCTGGCAACGGCCTACGTCTCGCCGATCACGCTCGGCGTGATCGTTGCCTATGTGGTGGGCAAGCCGATCGCGGTGACCGGCACCTCGTGGGTGATCGCAAGACTCAGCCGCGGGCGCTTCACCCCGCCGGTCGGCTGGGCGGCGGTTGCGGGTGCCGGAACGATCGCCGGCGTCGGATTCACGGTGGCGGTGCTGATCGCGACCCTCGCTTTCCACGGCGAGGCGCTCGCCCAGGCCAAGCTGGGCATCCTGACCGCTGCGGTGTTCTCGTCGCTGATCACGTGGATCCTGTTCCGCGTTGCCTCTGCTCTGCCTCCCAAGACGCGGGCACGCGCACTGATCGGCGAGGTTCACCAGCTGGTCGATCTGATGATGCCGGTCGATCCGGCGCGCGACCACATCCGAGGTCCGATGGATGCCGCGGTCACCATCGTCGAATACGGCGACTTCCAGTGCCCGTACTGCGGTCGCGCCGAACCGTCGGTGCGCAAGCTGCTCGCCGACGTCGATGTGCGGTTCGTCTGGCGCCATCTGCCGCTCACCGAGGTGCACCCGCAGGCACAACTGGCGGCGGAGGCCGCGGAAGCGGCCGCAGCCCAGGGAGCATTCTGGGAGGTGCACGACGCGATGCTCGCCCACCAGGATCAGCTCGAAGAGTCGGATCTGGTTGCTCTGGTGACGTCGCTGGGTCTCGACGGCGACGCCATGCTCGACGCGCTGCACACCCGGCGATTCGCCGCACGGGTGGCACAAGACGTGCGAACCGCAGACGCGAGCGGGGTCGCCGGAACGCCCACCTTCTTCATCAACGGGCAGCGCCACTACGGCCGCTACGACATCGACAGTCTCAAGGCTGCTGTTGCCGCGGCGCACGAGCAGGCGTCGGTCAAAAAAAGCAGGCGCCGCCGGTCGTGACGGAGGGATAGCCTGGCGCCATGAGCCCGACTGCGTCCCACTCCCACCCATCCGATGATGACGTCTTCGCCGGTCCGCAGGCGCTGAGGCGTGCGCCGAAGACGCACTTTCCCGCGCACGCGCAGCCGCCGCGCGAGGTGTATCAGCTGATTCACGACGAGCTGCTGCTCGACGGCGTCGCGCGGATGAACCTGGCCACCTTTTGCACCACCTGGGTCGAGCCCGAGGTGCAGCAGTTGATGACCGAAACCCTCGACAAGAACATCGTCGACAAAGACGAATACCCGCAGACCGCTGAGCTCGAGGCGCGCTGCGTGCGGATGTTCGCCGATCTGCTCCACGCGCCAGACCCGAAGACCACGCTCGGGACCTCGACAACGGGGTCGAGCGAGGCCGCCATGCTCGGCGGGCTCGCGGCCAAGTGGCGCTGGCGCGTCAAGCGTCAGGCCGCCGGGCTCGACACGACCCGTCCGAACCTGGTGTGCGGACCGGTTCAGGTGTGCTGGGAGAAGTTCTGCCGCTACTTCGATGTCGAGATCCGCGAGGTGCCGATGGGGCCCGGTCACGTCATGACCCCCGAGGATGCGATCGCCGCGTGCGATGAGAACACCATCGTGGTCGTGGCGACGATGGGGCAGACCTTTACCGGCAAGTACGAGGATGTCGAAGGCATCAGCGCCGCCCTCGACGCCTTCCAAGAGAAGACCGGCCTCGACATCCCGCTGCATGTGGATGCCGCGAGCGGCGGCTTCGTCGCCCCGTTCTGCGCGCCTGAGCTCGACTGGGACTTCCGGTTGCCGCGGGTGAAGTCGATCAACGCGTCCGGACACAAGACCGGACTCGCTCCGCTCGGCAGCGGCTGGGCGATCTGGCGAGAGGCATCCGACCTTCCGGACGAGCTGATCTTCAACGTGAACTACCTCGGCGGTCACATGCCGACGTTCAACCTCAATTTTTCTCGTCCCGGCGGCCAGGTGGTCGCGTCGTACTACAACTTCTTGCGGCTGGGTCGCGAGGGCTACACGGCCGTGCAGTCGGCGACCTACACCGTGGCGGCATACCTCGCCGAGCACCTGGGCAAGATGGGGGAGTTCGACCTTCTGTTCGACGGCGACCCGCACCTGGGCATCCCCGCGGTGACCTGGAAGCTGAAGAACGACGACGGCCCGTACACCGTGTTCGACCTCGCAGAAGAACTGCGCGGTCGCGGCTGGCTGGTGCCGGCGTACACGCTGCCGCCCACCCAGGATGCCGTTGCGGTGCAGCGCATCATCGTGCGCCACGGACTCAGCCTCGACATGGCCGATCTGCTGCTCGCCGACTTTCGACGCGCGATCGAGGCCCTGAAGAACGGGCCGCGCGGGCGGCGACTCGAGGCGGGCGACGCCCCGAGCTTCAGCCACGACGCGACGCCGGCGCTGGCTGTGGTCGCGCCGTAGCTCAGGCGTCCTCAGGGCGCTTCTGCACCCTGTCGATCGCGTCGGCCGCGCGCACCAGCGCGAGGTGCGAGAGCGCCTGCGGCGTGTTGCCGACGTGCCGTTGGTCGCCCACGTCGTATTCCTCGCTGAGCATGCCGACGTCGTTGCACAGGCTGACCAGCCTGTCCATCAGGGTGATCGCGTCGTCGAGCCGACCGGATTCCGCATACTGCTGCACCAGCCAGAACGAGCACGCCAGAAACGGATGCTCGTCGCCGACGAGACCGTCGACTCCGGTGGAGGCCTCGTAGCGCATCACCAGGCCGTCACGCAGCAGGCCGTGTTCGATCGCAGCGACGGTGCCCAGCATCCGGGGATGGTCTGCGGGCAGAAAGCCCAGCTGCGGAAGGATCAGCAGCGAGGCGTCGACCTCTGTTCCGCCGTAGTACTGCACAAAGGTGTTGAGCTCAGCGTTGAACCCATTCGTCTCGATCTCGGCGCGCAACTGATCGCGAAGTGCGCGCCAATGCGCGGAGGGACCCTGCATCCCGCGCTCTTCGACGGCACGGATTCCGCAATCGAAGGCGGCCCACATCATCGCCCGCGAGTGGGTGAACCGGTGCAGGGGGCCGCGGATCTCCCAGATGCCGTGATCGTCGCGATCCATCACCCGCTCGACGTGCTCGAGCAGCGCCAGCTGAAGCGCCCAGGAGGTGCGGTCTTCTTCGATGCCGCGTTCGCGGGTCTGCTGCAGCGCAAGCATCACCTCGCCGAAGACATCGCCCTGAAACTGAAGTGCCGCCCCGTTGCCGACCCGAACCGGGGACGCGCCTCGATAGCCGGGCAGCGACTCGACCTCCCACTCGACCAGCCGGCGTTCGCCGGCAAGCCCGTACATGATCTGAACATCGGCCGGGTCGCCCGCGATCGCTCGCAACAACCAGTCGCGCCAGTCGCGGGCCTCAGTGCTGAAACCGTGCTCGAGCAGCGCCTGCAGGGTCAGCGCGGCGTCACGCAGCCAGACGTAGCGGTAGTCCCAGTTGCGCTTTCCGCCGAACGACTCGGGCAGGCTCGTGGTCGCGGCCGCGACGATTCCGCCGGTGTCTTCGTGGGTCAGGGCGCGCAGCAGCAGCAGGGATCGGCGCACCTCGACCGCATACTGCCCGGTCGCGTCGATGTTCGAGGCCCAGGTGCGCCACCACTTCTCGGTGTTCCGAATGCCCTTGGAGACGCCGAGCGCGGCGGGCGGCTCGCGGTGCGAGGGGTACCAGGTGAGCGTGATGTTCACGGTCTCGCCGGCCGCGACCTGGAATTGAGAACGGTGCACCAACCCGTCGGGCTCGAGGCGTGGGCCTCGCACGATCACGGAATCCGGTCCGGCGACCGCGATCAGCGCATGCCCGTGCTCTCCGGGGCTGTCGTACTCGGGCGCCTGACGCAACCACGGAACGGCGGCGGCATAGTCGAAGCGGATCCGCAACGCCTGGGCCATCGCGACTCTCCCGCGGATCCCGCGGACCTGCCGAATCACATCGGCGCGTCGGTCGCCGTGGGGCATCAGATCGACGACCTCGACTTCTCCCTCATCCGTCACCCAGCGGGTGACGAGCACGAAGGTGTCGTCCCGATACTCGCGCGAGGTGGCAATGGTCGCGCCCTCCGGAGCCAGTCGCCAATGCCCCTGATCCGCGTCGCCCAGCAGCGCGCCAAAGGTGCTGGGGGAGTCGAAGCGGGGCAGGCAGAGCCAGTCGATATTGCCATCCAGACCGACCAGGGCTCCGGTGTGGCAGTCCCCGATCAGTGCGTAGTCTTCGATGGCAAGGGGCACGGGCTCAGTCTTTCAGGTGGGTGCTGTCTCAGGTGGGATCTGTCAGGCGCTCCAACGCGGGCAGGGCGGCGGTGATGGCGGCGGCATCCGTGTCGTCGAGGGTTGCCAGCAGTTCGGCGACCAGCTGTGCACGGGTTGTCCGGGCATCGAGGATCGCGGCCGTGCCGGCGTCCGCCGCGGCGACCAGTACGGCTCGGCCGTCCACGGGATCGGGACTGCGCACCACGTAGCCGCGGGTCTCGAGCTCGGCCACCGTGCGGGTCATGCTCGGCGCCGAGACCCCCTCCAGCTGCGCCAGATCGGAGAGGCGCAGCGGGCCGCGCTTGGCGATCATGGCCATGGCCGACAGCAAGCCGTGGCTGAGCCCACCGGTCGCAGCCTGCAGGCGCCGGTTGAGGCGCCCCATCACCAGGGCGAGGCGTTCGGCGTCGGTGCCGGCCGGCGGGTGGTTCATGGTCAGACGTCGCTCAGGGCGTCGGCGGGCTGCTCATCAGCGCTCGAACCCGACACCGTGACGGCGGCCGTGTCGACGTGGACGAACTTGCCGCCCATCACGACCGAGGCGATCGCACCGATCACCGACATGATCGCGGCGGCCACGAACACGATCACCAGCCCCGAGTGGAATGGCTGCGAGATCAGTTGCGGAAAGAAGGTCTTGCCGGTCAGCGCCGCGAGGTCGCCCGCCGGGATCGCGGCCGTGACATGAAGTTGCTCGAGCAGCGACGAGATCGGGTTGTAGCCCAAAAAGGCCGCGAACAGATTGCCGACCGGCGGAATCTGCGAGGCCGCCTGCACGGCGGCCTGCGGAACGTGGTGCGCCGCGAGTCCCGTGCTCAGCGCCTTGGGCATGGTGGCGGCGAGTCCGGTGATCATCAGCGAGAAGAAGATGCCGATCGACAGCGAGTTGCCGGCGTTCAGGAAGGTGCCGGTCATTCCGGATGCCGCCCCTCGCTGATTCGCCGGAACGCTGTTCATGATCGCGGTGCGGTTCGGTGCCGCGAACATTCCGGAGCCCACCCCGTTGAGGAAGGTGATGATCGCGAACACCCAGTACGCGAAGTTCACCGGAATCAGCAACAGCGCGATGAACGTTCCCGCCACGAGGAGCAGCCCCGCGGTGGCGAAGGTGCGTGCACCAAAACGATCGGAGAGGATGCCAGAGATCGGTCCAGAGACCAAGAATCCGACGGTCAGGGGCAGTAGGTAGATGCCGGCCCAGAACGGCGTCGACTCGTAGCTGTAGCCGTGCAGCGGCAGCCAGATGCCCTGTAGCCAGATGATCAGCATGAACTGCAGTCCGCCTCGGCCGACCGACGCCAGCAGCCCGGCCAGGTTGCCGAACACGAACGCCCGGATGCGGAACAGCTTCAGGTTGAACATCGGGTACCTGACCCGCTGCTCGATGAAGACGAACACCACAAGCAGGAGGATGCCGCCGATGATCCCGGTGAGCACCCACGGGTTGCCCCATCCCGTGCTCGAATCGCCGTAGGGCTGGATGCCGTAGGTGATCCCGGCCAGCAACGAGGTGAGCCCGACCGCGAACACGATGTTGCCTGGCCAGTCGACCTTGCCCTCTGTTCGGGCCGACACTTCGTGCAGCGACTTGTACGACCAGATCGTGCCGAGCACGCCGAACGGCACGCTCACGATGAAGATGGCGTGCCAGTCGATCGACGCGAGTACGCCGCCGACGATCAGGCCAAGGAAGGTGCCCGCGATGGCGGCGATCTGGTTCACGCCGATGGCGAATCCACGTCGGTTCGGCGGGAAGGCGTCGGTGAGGATCGCGGTTGAGTTGGCGAACAGCATCGCGCCGCCGACGGCTTGCACCACGCGCCATCCGATCAGCCAGAGAGCGCCGGGGCCGCCCGTGAGGGGATCGAACACGAGCGCCACGGCCCCGACGGTGAAGACGGCGAATCCCAGGTTGTAGATGCGCACCCGACCGTAGATGTCGCCGAGACGGCCGAAGCTCACGACGAGAACGGCGGTGACCAGGATGTAGCCCATCAGCATCCAAAGCAGGTAGCTGACGTTGCCGGGCTCAAGCGGGTTGAGCTTGATTCCCGTGAAGATCGCGGGAAGCGAGATGAGCACGATCGACCCGTTGATGGTGGCCATCAGCATGCCGAGCGTTGTGTTGCTCAGTGCGATCCACTTGTAGTTCGGGTGATCTTTGTGGAACATGCCGCTTCGCTGACGCTCGGGCTTCTTGCTCTCTGCCAACTCGTTACTTGCCATTGGCTAAGTATATCTCGGCGGGACACGGCCTCGCGCTACGCTCACGCCATGAGCGTGACCGTCACCGACATCTCATTTGCTGACGTCGAGGGCGGCAGCGCTGGCCTGACCGGAGTGCTCGCGGTGCCTCACGGGCTCGGGCCGTGGCCAGGGGTCGTGATGGTGCACGAGGCATACGGCATCAACGACGTGATGCGGCGGCAGGTCGTTCGCATGGCAGAGGCCGGGTACCTCGCGCTGATGCCCGACCTCTTCTCGCAGGGCGGCCCGCGCAAGTGCCTGATGGAGACCTTCAGGGCGCTGCGTGCGCGCGAGGGGCGGGCCTTCGTCGACATCGAGAGGGCGCGTGCTTTGCTCGCGGAGCGCGCCGACTCGACCGGTGTCACCGGAGTGCTCGGCTTCTGCATGGGAGGCGGGTTCGCGCTCGCGGCGGCGTCAGATCACGGCTTCGACGCGGCATCCGCCAACTACGGGATGCTGCCACGCGACCTCGATGACGCCCTCGAGCATGCCTGCCCGATCGTGGGCAGCTACGGCGGGAGGGATCACTCGCTGGCCGGAGCGGCCGCGAAGCTGAATGCCGTGCTGACCGTGCACGGCGTGCCGCACGACGTCAAGGAGTACCCGGATGCCGGCCACTCGTTCCTCAACGAAGCCGAGTCCGGCCCCGCCGCGGTGAGACTGTTGACCAAGCGCATCCTGGGAGCTGGACCCAACCCGGAGGCCGCAGCCGACGCCTGGCGGCGCATCGAGACGTTCTTCGGGGAGCACTTGGCGGGTACGAGCCGGTGACACCACGCGCGGCAGAATGGACTCATGATCTATGAGTTGCGCGTCTACACGGCGCTGCCCGGCCGACTGCCGGCCCTGCTGTCCAGATTCGAGAACGTGACGCTCGGCTTCTGGGAGAAGTACGGCATCCACCAGGTCGGATTCTTCACGACCACCATCGGACCGAACAGCAACGACCTCACCTACCTCTTGACCTGGGATTCGCTGGCCGATCGCGAGCAGAAGTGGAACGCCTTTCAGACCGACGCCGACTGGATCGCCGCCCGCAAGGCGAGCGAGGCCGACGGTCAGATCGTTTCGAACATCGCCAGCTCGATCCTGACGCCGACGAAGTTCTCGGCGCTGAAGTAGAGCGGCGTGATCACCGAACACGCGATCCTGCCGGTCATCCCCGGGCAGGAAGCGGCCTTCGAAACCGCCTTCGCCGAGGCGCGGCCGATCATCGGGTCAATGCCCGGGTTCCGGTCGCTGACGCTGTCCCGCTCTCTCGAGTCGCCGAACGAGTACCTGCTGCTCGTGGGCTGGAACTCGCTCGAGGATCACACGGTCGGTTTCCGAGGCTCGGCCGGCTACACGCGGTGGGCCGAGTTGTTGCACCACTTCTATGAGCCGTTCCCGGTCGTCGAGCATTTCATCGAGGTCAGCCTGCGCGACTAGCCGAGCGACGGCCGGATGTCCTTCGCGATCGACTCGAGAATGCGCGCGTTGAACTCGACGCCGAGTTGGTTCGGCACCGTGACCAGCACAGTATCGGCAGCCTGGACGGCGGCATCCTGAGCCAGCTCCGCCGCGATCACGTCGGGCTCACCGATGTAGCTGCGGCCGAAGCGTGCGTTGCCGCCGTCGAGCCAGCCCACCTGATCTTGTGAGTCGGCCTGCGCCCGCACGCCGAAGTAGTGCCGGGTCTCGTCGTCGATCAGCGGCAAGATGCTGCGGCTCACCGAAACCCGCGGCTCGCGCTCATGCCCTGCGGCTTTCCACGCGTCGCGGTAGAGCTGGATCTGCTCGGCTTGAAGTTCATCGAATGGCACCCCGGTGTCTTCGGTGAGCAGGGTCGAGCTCATGAGATTCATGCCCTGCTCGGCCGTCCATACCGCGGTCTTTCGGGTGCCTGCGCCCCACCAGATGCGCTCGGGCAGCCCGGGGGAGCGCGGCTCGATCGCGAGGGGCTGGCTCACTCCGGTCATCTGCGGATTCGACATCGCGACGCCCGCGCCGGCGATGGCCGCGCGGAACACCTCGGTGTGCTGCCTGGCCAGGTCGGCATCCGTTTCGCCGTCGGCCGGGAGGTAGCCGAACGACTGCGATCCGTCGAGCGCCGTCTCGGGTGAGCCGCGGCTGACGCCGAGCTGCAGACGGCCGCCGCTGATCAGGTCGGCGGATGCGGCATCCTCTGCCATGTAGAGCGGGTTTTCGTACCGCATGTCGATCACCGCGGTGCCGATCTCGATGGTCTTGGTGCGCGCGCCGATGGCGGCGAGCAGCGGGAACGGCGAGGCGAGCTGCCGCGCGAAGTGATGCACACGTACGAACGCGCCGTCGACGCCGAGATCTTCGGCCGCCACCGCCAGTTCGATGGACTGCAGCAGCGCGTCCGCGCCGGTGCGCACCTGCGATCCGGGCACCGCCTGCCAGTGGCCGAAGGAGAGGAAGCCGATCTTGGTGCTCATGTCGATACGAACGTATCGGAGCGCGGGGCGATTCCCGCTCGGCCTGCTCAAGATGACGCAAACGCACAGTGGTATCCCTCGGTCACTGCGCTTTCGCGTCACTTCGCGGACCTCCGCGTCACTAGCCCGACAGCCAAACCTCGTGCGGCATGATCGTGCCATGGCTCTCCCGCGCGCGTTCCGCCCGGGGGTGGCGTGGTTCTCACGAACGCTGTTCTTCCGGCGGGTCGGCCCGACGATCATGCCGCCGCTGGAACGGATGATGACGCGGCTCACGAAGGGCCGCGTGCAGCTGAGCGGGCTGCTGCTGCCGTCGCTTGTCTTGCACTCGGTTGGCGCGAAATCCGGTCTCGAGCGTGACGTCACGCTCATGTACTGCCCCGAGCCGGTGGGCGGGCAAGCGGCAACGCGCGAGCAACTCCTGATCACGGGCAGCAACTTCGCCCGCGACACCCACCCGGCATGGACCTCGAACTTGATGGCGCATCCGGATGCCGCGGTCTCGGTGCACGGCGTGCGCATCCCGGTGCGCGCCGAACAGATCGCCGATGACGAGCGCGAGGCGGTCTGGCGCACTCTCGAGCAGAACTGGCCGGGCTACCGCGGTTACGAGCGGGCTTCTGGTCGCATCCTGCGGATCTTCCGCCTGCTCCCGACGGTCACGGGCGACGACCTCACCGCGGCGACTACCGTGCTTCGAGCAGCTCGGCATGCTCCGGATGCCGGTCGAACCACTCGGCGACGTACCAGCAGCTCGGAGTGATCGGACCGCGGCCGCGCGACCGCACGTCGTTGACGGCGTACTCGACCAGCTCGGCCGCGTAGCCCTTTCCGCGGTACTGCGGGATCGTGACGGTGTGGTGCATCACGGTGCCCGCTCCGTGGTCCTGGTACTCGAGCACGCTCACCACGTCGCCGTCGACCTGCATCGTGTACCGATGGGCGTCTGGCTCGTGCGAGAACTTCGTAAGCATTGCTTCACGGTACGCCGATGGGCGCAGAACTACTGGCCGACCGACCCGTTCCCAGGTCGACCGGCTATCCTCCCTGTTAACAGTCGCGCTCGATCGGGTCAGGTCGTGGCGGCGGACCGGATCGCTGCGATGACGCGGTGTCCCACGAGGGGTGCTGATCGGCAGACGTCTCGAATCTTCGGATCGCGTGGCGTTGCCCCGTCGCTTCGAACGAATCGCGAGGCACCCCATGCCCAATTTTTCTTTCCTTTCCACTTATCCGCCCACCCGCTGCGGGCTGGCCACGTTCACTCTGGCTCTCGCCGCGGCGATGGTCGGCCCCGATCGGGCCCGCGCCCGCATCGTGCGCTCCATGGACTTCGACGATGCCCCCGCGATTGCGGCGGTCGGCAGTCGCTCGACGATCGTGGGCGAGCTGCATCGCGGTGACGCGGGCAGTGGTCGGGATGCCGCACGCCTGCTCAGCGCGAGCGACGCCGTGATCGTGCAGCACGAGTACGGCATCTACGGCGGACGCGACGGTGACGAGATTCTGCCGGTGCTCGCCGCACTCACCGCGCCGAGCATCGTCGTTCTGCATACCGTTCTCGCGGCACCCACGAAGCATCAGCGTGAGGTGCTCGAGAGGCTCGCTCACCTCGCCGGAGCGGTCGTCGTGATGACCGAAACCGCCCGTCGACTGCTCGCAGAGCATTACACCGTGGATTCCCGCAAGGTCACGGTGATTCCGCACGGGGTCGCTGACTGGAGCACGGTGACCGTCGCAGCCCATCCGGAGCGCCAGACGATGCTCACCTGGGGTCTGATCGGACCGGGCAAGGGGATCGAGTGGGGCATCCGCGCGATGGCCGAGTTGGCGGCCAAAGAGCCGCGGCTGCACTACGTCGTTGCCGGTCAGACGCACCCCAAGGTGGTCGACCGCGAAGGCGAGCGGTACCGGGAGAGCCTGCAGAGCCTGATCTCAGAGCTCGGCCTGAGCGACCGGATCACGCTCGATGGCCGCTACCTCGACGCCCCGCAACTCGCGACGTATGTGGCGAACGCCGACATCGTGCTGCTGCCGTATGACACCCGCGAGCAGGTCACCTCCGGCGTGCTGGCCGAGGCGGTTGCCGCAGGCAAGGATGTCATCGCCACCACCTTCCCGCACTCGAGCGAACTGCTCGCCAACGGCGTTGGCAAGCTTGTCGAGCACGAGGACCCGGCGGCCATTGCGCGGGCGGTGAGCGCCATCCTGCATCGCGCGAAGCCCGCCGACCGCCGCCGCGCCCTCGCCGTCGACGTCAGTTGGCCCGCCGTGGCCGCCGAGTACCGGTCGCTGGCCCGCGGCATCCGGGCCGAGCAGTCGGCGTGAGCGCGGTCATCGCGCCGACCGCGACTCTGCCATTCGACCATCTCGCTCGTCTCACCGACGCCCGGGGCGTCTTCGAGCACGCCGATCACGACGTGCCTCGTCGTGAGCATGGATACTGCCTCGACGACGTGGCCAGAGCACTGCTGGTGCTGGTGCGCGAGCCCGATCCGACGCCGGTGGTCGCTGAGCTGACCGAAACCTGCCTGAGGTTCGTCGAGGCCGCGATCGATCCGCTCGGACGAGCGCACAATCGGATGAATGTGGCGGGGGAGTGGACAGATGACGCGACGACCGACGATTGGTGGGGTCGTGCCGTCGGCGCCCTGGGGATCGCTGCCACGGTCGCACCCCTTCCGCTGACTCGCGCTCGGGCGATGCGCGCCTTCCTGCGCGCCGTCACTCAGCACTCCGTGGACGTGCGAGCCATGGCGTTCGCGCTGCCGGGAGCCGCCGCCGTGCTCCGGGCGCGCCCGGGATCCGAAGCTGCCGGGCGCCTGGTCACCATGGCCCTTGCCGTCATCCCGCAGGGCACTACGCAGTGGGGCTGGATGGAACCCCGGCTTCGGTACGGCAACGCCTCGCTGGTCGACGCACTGCTGGCGGCCGGGAGCGTCTTGTCGGATGAGGCCATCACCGGCAGCGCCCTGCGGCGTCTCGACGCGCTGCTGGCCATCGAGTCGCGCGACGGCCACCTCTCGGTCACCGGACCGGGCGGACGTGACGCCGACGACACCGACCCGCAGTTCGATCAGCAGCCCATCGAGGTCGCCGCCATCGCGGATGCCGCGGCGAGCGCCTTCGTCATGACCGGTGACCCGCGCTGGAGCCAGGTGGTCGGGCAAGCCGGGGACTGGTTCCTCGGCGACAACGACAGCGCAACGATGATGGTCGACCTCGCAACGGGCGCCGGATTCGACGGCCTGGAGCGGCACGGCCGCAACGAGAATCGCGGGGCGGAATCCACGCTGGCCGCGCTGAGCACGTTTCAGCGCGCCCGAGCCATCGGGGTGCCGTTGCGCGCTGCCGCATCCGGGGGTCGTCGATGACCGTCGACGTCCGCGACGCCGGTGTCGAACTGCAACCGGATGCCTCGCGGGTGATCGCCCGGCTGTTCCTGCCGGGGGAGGGTTACACCCGCACCGGGTCCCGAGCCGGCGAGATCATGGATCGCATCCAGGCGACTCCGCAGGATCAGCTGCACACGGCGGCCGAGCAGATTCTCGCGACCTTCGACTCCCGCCACGAGGAGTTCGCGGAGCTGCTGCGCCGGCACGCGGCAACCGTCGCCTTTCGGGCAGGCGAGATCCCGCCGATGGACCGCGATCACGAGATCGTGCTCGGGGCGGCCTTCACGGCGGAGCATTCGGTCGAGGCGGCGTCACTCTGCAACCCGAGCGCCGTCGTGCACCCCGACCAGAGTGGTCTCGCGCCGGGGCAACTGCGACTCGCGGTTGCGTTGCGCGCCATCGGCGAAGGGCACGTCTCGTCGATCGCTTTCGCGACGGCCGTGGTCGATCCCGTCACCGGCTGGGCCTTCGAGGAACGCCCGCTCCCCCTGGTGCCGGCCACGGTGTCGGATGGCGACTGGACGCGCGCCCATTTTCGCGCATCCCTGGAGAGCGATGGGCTGCTGAACGAGGTCTCGGGAGCTGTCGCGCGCGCGCTGCCCTCCTCCTTCCGCAGCTCGCAGATCGAGAAGGCCATCAGGGACCTGCCGAAGGAGCTCGCCCAGCGGCACGACACCCGCACAGACCTCGACGTGATCCGCACGATGGCCTGGTCCGCGTACCGGGCGGGCTTTGAGCCGAGCAGCTCGTTGGGTCAACGGGTGCTGATGCCCGCGGCATCCGATGAGACCAACGGCATGGAGGACGCGCGCTTCGTGCTCTTCACCCACGACGACGGCCGCACCGAGTACCGAGCGACCTACACGGCATACAACGGGCGCGACATCGCGCCGCGGTTGATCGTGTCGCCCGATCTGGTGGAGTTCGTCATTCACCGGCTGTCGGGGCCGGCCGCGCGCAACAAGGGAATGGCGCTCTTTCCCCGCACGATCGACGGCACGATGTTCGCCCTGGCCCGCACCGACGGTGAGAACACCTCGATCGCGCGCTCGACCGATGGATTGTCGTGGACGGATGCGGCGGTGCTGCACCGCCCGGACGAGCTCTGGGAGATCGTGCAGACCGGCAACTGCGGCTCGCCGATCGAGACGCCGGATGGCTGGTTGGTGTTCGTGCACGGAGTCGGGCCGATGCGGCAGTACAGCATCAGCGCCATGCTGCTCGACCTCGACGATCCGACGATCGTGCGGGCTCGGCTGATCGCACCGCTGCTGCAACCGCTCGGCGATCAGCGCGAGGGCTATGTGCCCAACGTGGTCTACTCCTGCGGTGCTGTGCAGCACGACGGAACGATCTGGCTTCCCTACGGCGTCGGCGATCAGCGGATCCGGGTGGTGTCGATGCAGCTCGATGCGCTGCTGGCGGCGATGCATCCGGTTGACCCGTCGCGGCCGTGAAGATCGCCATCCTCTCCTCTGTCGCCTGGCGCACCCCGCCGCTCGACTACGGGCCGTGGGAGCGGGTGGCCTCCTTGCTGACAGAGGGGCTGGTCGCCCGCGGCGAGGAGGTTACGCTGTTCGCCACCGCGGACTCCGTCACGACGGCCGCGCTGGACGCGGTGCTGCCGCACGGCTATGCCAGTGATTCGACGATGGACGGCCGGGTCTGGGAGGCGCTGCACATCGGGCACGCGCTGGAGCGCTCGGGCGACTTCGATCTCGTGCACAACCACCTGGACTGGCTTCCGCTGGCCTTCGCCGGCTCGTGGCGCGCTCCGCTGCTGACGACCATCCACGGCTTCTCGGGGCCCGACATCCTGCCCGCGTATGCTCGCGCGGCTTCGAACTACGTGTCGATCTCCGACTCCGACCGTTCGCCGGAGCTGGACTACCTGGCGACTGTGCATCACGGGATCGACCTCGGCGAGTTCGAGCCGACCACCCAGACCGGTGACGATCTGGTGGTTCTGGGCCGCATCCATCCCGACAAGGGCACCGCCGAGGCGATCGAGATCGCTCGGCTCGCAGGGCGTCGGCTGATCATTTGCGGACCGGTGGTCGACGCTCGATACTTCGCCGAGCAAATCGAGCCGTTCCTCGATGACGAGCGTGTGGTCCATCTCGGCTCGGTCGGGCCGGCGGAACGCTCGCGCGTGCTCGGCGCCGGCGCGGTGCTGCTGCATCCCATCCGCTTCGCCGAGCCGTTCGGGCTGGCGGTGATCGAGGCGATGGCCTGCGGAACGCCGGTCGTCGCGTATCGGCGAGGCTCGATGCCCGAGCTCATCGACGAGGGTGTCACCGGCTTCGTCGTCGCGGATGCCGCGGCCGCCGTTGACGCGGTGCAAAAGGCCGCCGCCCTCGACCGAGTTGTCGTGCGCGAGGTCGCCGAGCGCCGCTTCAGCGTGGAGCGGATGGTCGAAGACTACCTTGCCCTCTACCGTCGACTGCTGAATGGGTGACGCGTCACAAAATTGTCACCGCGCTCCCAGCCCGGGCGATCCGCCCCGGCGTAGAGTGCGAAACATGGGAATCCGGGACATTGAATTGACGACCATCGATGGCGCACCGGCGTCGATGGCCGACTACGCAGACAAGGTCGTCATGGTGGTGAACGTCGCCTCGAGATGCGGCCTCACCCCGCAGTACGAGAAGCTCGAGGAGCTGCAGAAGCAGTACGAGGATCGCGGCTTCACCGTGCTCGGCTTTCCCTGCAATCAGTTCATGGGCCAGGAACCCGGCTCCGACGAAGAAATCAAAGAGTTCTGTTCAACCACCTACGGCGTGACGTTCCCGCTGATGGACAAGACCAAGGTCAACGGTCGCGGCAAGCACCCGCTCTACTCAGAGTTGACCAGGGTGCCCGACAAGAACGGCAAGGCCGGTCGCGTGATCTGGAACTTCGAGAAGTTCGTGATCGCTCCGGATGGTGCGATCACCCGGTTCCGCCCGACGACGCAGCCCGACGCTCCTGAGGTCATCGCGGCGATCGAGAGCGGGCTGGTCAAGGCCGACGCGGCCTAGTCCTCTGACTCGCCCATCAGTTCTTCGATCTTTCGCCGGTCGCGCTTGGTCGGCCGCCCCGCTCCGCGATCACGGAGACCTGAGAACAGCCGCTCCTCGCGCGGCGGCAGGGGAGGGCTGTTGTCCTCGTACGCCTCAGCGGCCAGGGGCGCGCCAACTCGCTTGACGTAGATGCCGCGTACCACGACTATCCGCGGTGGCCCTCCCTCCGAGCGGAACTGGATTTCATCGCCGGTCTTCAGGTGCTGCGCCGGCTTCGCGCGCTCCCCGTTGATGCGCACATGGCCGGCTTTGCAGAGCGAAGTCGCCGCCGACCGAGTCTTGACCAGCCGCACCGCCCAGAGCCAGGAGTCGACGCGGGCACCGGATAACGGGGCGTCAGCCAACGGTCCCGACCTCTTGCACGCGGTCGACGAGCACGCGCCACGGCCCGACCAGCAGGGCGTCGGGAACGGATGCGCTGCGCACCGTACGCGGAAGGCGTGCCTCGATGCGCCATACGAATCGATCGCGCGACGCGAGATCGCGGCCCACCGCACGCCACGGGCAGGCATGCACGAGCTCGAGCCACTCCTCGGCATCCTCGCTCGGATCGACCTGCCACTGCTGGGTCAGCCCGGCGAATCCGCCGCTGCGCACCACCAGAATGCTCAGTTCAGCGCGCGGCCGCTTGCGCCGCTCATCCCTTTGCGCCATCGGCTCTGTCTTTCCCGATCGGGACTCCCACTCCGGTCCACCCTGCTCGCACCGCGGCCACCGCGGCCGATGAGACACCGTACCGTTTCGCTGCGGCGGCCACCGTGGCCGCGGCGAAGCCCGAGAAGTCGGTCGTCGGGCGAAGTCCTGAGAGCAAGGTGTCGTACCAGATCTGACCGGCCTTCACCCACGAGTGGCCTCCCAACCGGTGCGCCACCAGGTAGAAGGCGCGATTCGGGATGCCTGAGTTGAGATGCACGCCGCCCTCGTCGTCCGCGGTCTTCACGTAGTGCGCGAAGTCGGCGGGCTGCGGGTCTTTGCCGAGCCTCGGATCGTCGTATGCCGTCCCGGGCGCCTTCATCGAGCGAAGCGCCACGCCTTTCACACTCTTGGTGAACAGCCCCTCGCCGATCAGCCAGCTGGCGGTCGCCGCAGTCTGTTTCTTTGCGTACTGCTCGACGAGCGAGCCGAACACATCCGAGATGGATTCGTTGAGCGCTCCTGGCTGATCCTTGTAGACGAGACCAGCCGTGTACTGCGTCACGCCGTGGGTCAGTTCGTGCCCGATCACCGTGAACGAGGAGGTGAAGCGGCCGAAGACCTGGCCATCGCCGTCGCCGAAGACCATCCGGTCGCCATTCCAGAACGCGTTGTCATAGAGCGAGCCGTAGTGCACGGTGGCGTCGAGGGGAAGCCCCTGGCCGTCGATTGAGTCGCGGCCGTAGACCTCCGAGTACAGCGCGAAGGTGGCGCCGAGGCCGTCGTACGCCTCATTCACCTCGACATCGGACGTGGGATCGTCGCCCTCTGCCCGCACCTGTCGGCCGGGCAGGGTCTCGGTGGTGCGCGCGTCGCTGATCGTGCGGTTGGGTGCATCGGTCAGTTCGGCGACGAGGTTGTGCTCAGCGTCGATGCTCAGGGTCAGCCGGGCGGCCCGTCTCGGCTCGTCGTGCACCAAGGTCTGCTGGGCGGCGACGGCTGCTTGCTGAAACTCGGGGGCGTTGGATGCTGCGATGCGGCTGAGGAGGTACGGGGGAACGATTCCGGCAGACATGGCGACCACGCTACGCCGCACCCCCGGGAGCGGGCGCGGAGTGTCCACCCTCGGGATTCGGCGCGAGCACGCCCTCGAGATGGCTTGCGTCGCGCTCGTACCCGGCGGCATCCTCAAGCAGGTGAGGCTTGGAGAGCTCGTTGGCCGCGCGGATGGAGAACGCCGCCAGATCCCGCAGCCGAACGATCGCGACCTTCACGACATCCGTCCAGTCCGCGTCGGAACCGTACGAATCGAGCAACAGCTGGATGCGGCGACGAGATTGGTCGTCGCGCGGAGCGCCAGTGGGATGAACCGCCGTCAACGGCACGATGCGTGTCGCCAGGTACGCGATGTCCCACATTCGCGAACCCGGTGAGCACGTGTCGAAGTCGATTGCCCCGACGACGTGATCATCGTCGAACGCCAGATTGTGCGGCGCAAAGTCGTTATGACAGATGACCTCGATCGGTGGGTGCGTCGGCAGCTGCCAGATTGCCTGGTCGAGATCGAATCCGAGGGAGGCATCATGAAGCGATCGCAGGTGTTTGGCGGCATCCACAACGACGTCGTCCCGCCATATCCAGTCGGGCAATGGATAGATCGGTACGTTGCCTGCGACAAAGGAAAGCACCTCGTGGTCGCGGGTGAACGACACGGGCCGCGGGACCCAATCGATCCCCGAAGCGGCGAGGTGGGCGAGGTATCGATGGATTGTCGGCGTCCACGGCCCGGCATTTCGCACCACCGTGTCACCCACTCGGCGCACGGTGTTCATGTTGCCACCAGCCAAGAGTTCGTCCACGTCAGGAGCCTAGGCTGGCGTCATGGATCGGCCGAGCCACGACCCGACGCAACGGCGTCCGCACGGGACGACCGACGCATGGGTCGACGGACCGGACGGCCGCTTCTGGGGAACATGCGGCGCCGCCGGCTTACTGCTCGCGCATCCGGATGCCGGAGTGCTGCTGCAGCACCGCGCGGTCTGGAGCCACCACGGCGGCACCTGGGGCGTGCCGGGTGGGGCGCGCAAGCAGGACGAGCCCGCCGAGTCCGCGGCGATCCGCGAGGCAGACGAAGAGGCGGGCGTGCCGCCGAAACTGGTCAGGGTGCTCGGCACCTCGGTGTTCGACGTCGGCTACTGGAGCTACACGACGGTGCTCGCGCGATCCACGGAGTTCTTCGAGCCGTTCGTCGGCGACGCCGAGAGCATCGCGATGAGCTGGGTACCGTTCGCGGATGTTGCGGGGTTGCCTCTGCATCCCGGTCTCGCCGCGAGCTGGTCAGAGTTGCGCTCGCGGCTCGCCGAGCTCGACCCCGAGCTCGCCTGAATCCCGATCGTCGAACCGGCCTTTCAGGCCGAAACGGCTCTCTCGGACAGCGACGCCTTCCAGGCAGCAAGCGCCCGCACCGTCTGGCTGGGGTCGTCGCGCAGCTCGAGCATCACGTCGCCTGGTACGAAGAAGTTCACGGCGACCCAGCCGCGCACCGTCTCGTCCGAGTCGCGCGCCAGCTCGCGCAGCACGTCGCACGGTGCCGCCTCGTTGCGAGCCACGCAGCCACGCACGCCGGGGTCGGTGTCGCGCGCCAGCCGCTCGTACAGATCGGCGGGTGCGTGATATGAGCTGGCGACGCTCTCGCGGATCTTGGGGTTCGGGTGCTCGGCAAGCAACCGCAGTCTGCGCACTTTGCTGTCGGTCACAACGGGGGCCGGATGCAGCGCCAGCGCCTGTTCGCGCGTCAGCATCGCGGGCGCCGCGGCTCGCATCTGCGCGCGCTGGGCCGGCGTGTTGAACCGGATGCATGACATGTCGCGAGGCTACCCGCTAGGCCGCTGCCGCCTTCGTGCCCCGCCGAGGGAACCACGGAATCACTGCCGACGTGGACTTCTGGAACGCCGCGTACTCCGGATACTTCGATGACGTGATCTGCTCGGTGAACCTCGTCGACCCGATGAAGACCGCGAGCAGCAGCACGATGCCCGCGACTGTCCACTGCAGGACCGAACCGGCGGCCACCGCCCCGAAGGCAAAGACCGTCCACCACTGCGCGTTCTCGAAGAAGAAGTTCGGATGCCGCGATAGCCGCCACAGTCCGGTCTGCACGAATCGCGGCGAGGGCTCGCGGCCCGCTGCGATCTCGGAGTGCTTCCACGCCTGGAAGTTCCACTGCTGCTGATCCGCCGTCGTCTCACCCACGAGGAACAGCAGGAACAGGATGGTCAGCACGACGTCGAGCAGGCCGAACGGCGTGCCTCGATGCTGGTAAGCCGTGTAGGCAGGCATCGCGATCAGCGCGAGCACCACGTTCTGGAACAGCACGATGAAGAAGATGTTGAAGACTTGGTATGCCGCGGGCGACATGCGGGCGCGCAGCACCGCCCACCGGTAGTCCTCGTGGTCGCCGCCGATCCCGGCGTAGCCACCCTTGCGGGCGAAGTTGAAGGTCAGGCGGGCGCCCCAGAGAGTGACGAGACCCGCCATCACATCCAGTCGGGCGTCGCTCAACCCGGCGGCGATGGCGAAGATCCAGACGTAGACCACGGGGACGATCGACCAGATCCTGTCGACCCATGAGGTGTCTTTGGTGATCAGGGATGCGATCCAGCAGAAGGCGCAGACGACGATCACGACGATCACGACGACGAGCAAAGGCGACATGCTCCGATGGTAATTGGCCGTGAGGGGGTGGGGCACGCGGTAGATAGACTCTCGCGAGGAAGGAGGCAGGTGGTGACGACAGTGAGTTCACGAATCGTGACGGTTCCGAACGCGCTCAGCTTCTTTCGCCTCCTGCTCATCCCGGTCTTCTTGGTCCTGCTGCTGACCCACGAGTACCTCTCGGCGCTGATCACCCTCGTGGTTTCGAGCGTCACCGACTTCGTCGACGGCTTCATCGCACGCAAGTTCAACCAGGTCAGCCGTGTCGGCCAACTGCTCGATCCGGCTGCCGATCGGCTCTTCATCTTCTCGACCCTGATCGGGCTGGCATGGGGCGGGTTCGTTCCCTGGTGGCTGGCTGGGGTGATCATCGCGCGTGACGCGTTGCTGATCGTGGTCGGCGTGGTGCTCGCCAATCACGGCTTCGGCCCTCTACCGGTGCATCACTTGGGCAAGATGGGCACCTTCGCCCTTCTGTTCGCGATGCCGGTGCTCGTGCTGGGTGCTGCGTTCCCCGGCATCGACCAGGTCGCCAATCCGCTGGGCTGGGCGGCCGCGCTGTGGGGTCTTTTCCTGTACTGGTGGGCCGGCGTGATCTACGCGCTTCAAGCGGGGCGGATGATCAGGGAACCGCGGGATGCACCCGCCGTCGCATCCGATACTGTGGACAGCTAAGGAGGGCATGATGGCCGACGACGACCCGGGGGAGTCCCCGACCCCCACTGCCGGGCCCTCCAACGACACGACTGCGCATTTCACCGACGACTTCGTCTCGCAGCTCGCCGCGATGGAAGCCGGCATCTCGCCAGAAGAACACGAAGCGATCGCTGCGTTGCCATCCGGCTCTGCGTTGCTCGTCGTGCGCCGCGGCCCGAACATCGGTGCGCGCTTCTTGCTCGACGCCGACTCGACAGTGGCGGGGCGCCACCCGGATGCCGACATCTTTCTCGACGACGTCACGGTGTCTCGGCGTCACGCCGAATTCAACCGCGTTGGCAAGGCCTTCCAGGTGCATGACCTCGGATCGCTCAACGGCACATACTTCGACGGCGTCCGCATCGAATCGGCTCTGCTGAGTGACGGAGCAGAAGTTCAGGTGGGCAAATTCCGTTTGACGTTCTACGCCTCTCGACTCGACCTCGCGTCGACGAGTCGTTGATGGCAGGCGTCACCTCCGCGGCACGTCAGGCTGCCGGGCCTCAGCTGCTCAGCATCGGGCAGGTGCTCGCGCGCCTGAGCCCCGAGTTTCCCGATCTCTCTCCCTCGAAGCTGCGCTTCCTCGAGGAGCGTCACCTGGTCACCCCCTCGCGCACCGAGTCTGGCTACCGCAAGTTCTCGCCGTCCGATCTGGAGCGGCTGCGCCTCGTGCTCACGATGCAGCGCGACTACTACCTTCCGCTGAAGGTGATCAGGGGTTACCTGGACGATCTGGATGCCGGGCGGGAGCCTCAGCTGCCGGGCGGGGTCACGGTGAGTGGCCCTTCGATGCTGCCCAGCGACCGGCGCCTGACCCGCGACGAACTCGTCAAAGAGGCGGGCGCGACTCCCATGCTGATGGGCGACGCGGTCACGGCCTCGCTCATCGTCGCTGCGGAGCACTACGGCGACGACGAGCTTTCTGTGCTCAAGGCGCTCGTCGAGTTGCAACGCTCCGGCATCGAGCCGCGGCATCTGCGCGGATTCCGCGCCGCCGCCGAACGCGAGCTCGGTCTCATCGAGAGCGCGCTGATCCCGGTGTCGCGACGCAAAGACGCGTCGAGCCGAGCGAAGGCTCTCGACATGGCCGGCGAGATCGCCGGGCAGCTCGAAGTGGTGCGCTCCAGCCTGATCCGTTCGGCACTCGGCCGTCTCTAGCCACAGGCCAGCGGAACGACGCGACACGCCGAGCCATTCGAGCGGATGTCATTGCCGCGGGTCCCAGCGATGGGTAGCGTGGAAAACACGAGGAAGTTGAGCTTCAAGTTCAACTTGAGGGTGAGGACACCATGGTCGACGTGAACCGCAGCGACGTGAACCGCAGCGAGGAGTCTCGGTACGATCTCGGACTCCTCTTCACCGACGGCCTGCCCGACCTCGACGACGGTTCAGGGTACCGGGGCGCCATCGCGGCCCGCGCTGCCGGCATCAGCTATCGGCAACTCGACTACTGGGCGCGCACGCAGCTCGTCGAGCCCACCGTGCGGGGAGCCGCCGGATCGGGTTCGCAGCGTCTCTACGGATTCCGCGACATCCTGGTTCTCAAGCTCGTCAAGCGATTGCTCGACACCGGGATCTCTCTGCAGCAGATTCGGGTCGCCGTCGAGCAGTTGCGCGAATCCGGCGTCTACGACCTCGCCCAGACCACGCTCATGAGCGACGGTGCAAGCGTGTACCTGTGCACATCTGACGACGAGGTCATCGACCTCGTGAGCCGCGGCCAGGGCGTCTTCGGCATCGCGGTCGGCAAGGTGCTGCGTGAGGTGGAATCCAGCCTCATCGAGCTCGACTCCACGCCGGGCGAAGACCCGTCAGACGAGCTCGCAGCGCGCCGCGCCACTCGCGCCAGCTAGCCGCCCCGCGGCTCAGGCGGGAAAGCCTGGGAACACCGAGTCCATGGGGCTCTGTGCAGTGCTTGGCGCACCCATCGGCGCATCCGTGGGCGCATCCATCGGCCCGTCGAGCGGCGATCCGCTCAACTGTGCGGTGCGCATCACTCGATCCAGCAACTGATCGAAGTTTCGCGCCATCTCTTGGGCGCTCTCGCCCGGCCAGATGTGCAGCGGCTTGGCGGCACCCTGCGCCTGCTGCAGTGATGTGCGCTCCGGCAGCTGCGGTGCGAGCACCAGCGGGCCGAACATGTCGCGCAGTTCTTTGATGCGGAACTGGTGCTCAAGCGATTGAACGCGCGCACGGTTGACGATGATGCCGAGCGGTTGCAGGCGGGGTGACAGGCCGCGTCGGATCTCTTCGATGGCCCGCAGCGCCCGGTCGGCTGCGGCAACCGAGAACAGTCCGGGCTCCGTGACCACGGCGACCCGGTCGCTCGCTGCCCAGGCGGTGCGAGTCAGCGCGTTCAGCGACGGCGCGCAGTCGATGAGCACGAGTTCGTACTCCTTCTCGACGTGGGCCAGCGCCTCTTCGAGCTTCCAGATGTCGCGGATGCTGGGGTGCGGTCCATCGAAATTGATGGCGGACGGCGAGCCGATCAGCACGTCGACCGTGCCGGGGCGCCCGCGGGTCCAGCCGGATGGCGCGATCGCCGCGCGCACGATCTTGTCTTTCGGCGAGGCCAGCACATCGGCGACGTTGAGGTGACCGGCCACCGCGATATCCATGCCGGTTGAGACGTCGGACTGCGGGTCGAGATCGACAACGAGCGTCGAAACGCCTTTCGCGTAGGCCGCGGATGCGAGCCCGAGCGTCACCGTGGTCTTTCCCACGCCTCCCTTGAGGGAGCTGACGCTGAGCACATGCACGATTACGGAGCCTACCTTCACTAATCTGAAAGAACCCACTTCTTGACGCCCGCGCGCCACCGCAGTCTCGCAGGCCTCCTTTCCCGCTCCCGTAGGCTGGAAAACGAAGCACCGAGAGGACCGAATTGTTCACAAAGATCCTGGTGGCGAACCGCGGCGAGATCGCCATCCGCGCCTTTCGGGCGGCCTTCGAGCTGGGCGCCAAGACGGTCGCGGTGTATCCATATGAGGATCGCAATTCGCTGCACAGGCTGAAGGCCGACGAGGCGTATCTGATCGGCGAGGAGGGGCACCCGGTTCGGGCGTACCTCGACGTCAAAGAGATCATCCGGGTCGCCCGAGAGAGCGGTGCAGACGCGATCTATCCCGGCTACGGATTCCTCTCCGAGAACCCGGATCTGGCGCAGGCTGCCGCCGAGGCGGGCATCACCTTCATCGGTCCTGGCAGCCATGTGCTCGAGATGGCGGGCAACAAGGTCACCGCCAAGGAGCACGCGATCGCTGCGGGCGTGCCGGTGCTGGCATCCACTCCCGCCTCGAAGGACATCGACGAACTGCTGGCCGGGGCCGAGAAGATCGGCTTCCCGATCTTCGCCAAGGCGGTCGCCGGCGGCGGCGGCCGCGGCATGCGCCGTGTGAACGAACCCGAGAACCTGCGCGCCGCCCTCGAAGAGGCGATGCGTGAGGCCGACAGCGCCTTCGGCGACCCGACCATGTTTCTCGAGCAGGCCGTACTGCGCCCGCGCCACATCGAGGTTCAGATCTTGGCCGATGCAACGGGTGAGACGGTCCACCTCTTCGAGCGCGACTGCTCGGTGCAGCGCCGCAACCAGAAGGTCGTCGAGATCGCGCCGGCGCCGAACCTCGATGACGGCGTCCGCCAAGCCCTCTATCGGGATGCCATTGCTTTCGCCAAGTCGATCGGCTACGTCAACGCCGGCACCGTCGAGTTCTTGCTCGACACAGTCGGAGAGCGCGCGGGCCAGCACGTGTTCATCGAGATGAACCCCCGCATCCAGGTCGAGCACACCGTGACCGAGGAGGTCACCGACGTCGACCTCGTCCAGTCGCAGATGCGGATCGCGGCGGGGGAGACCCTGGCTGATCTCGGCCTTCACCAAGACGACATCCACCTGCACGGAGCCGCGCTGCAGTGCCGCATCACCACCGAGGACCCGGCGGCCGGCTTCCGACCCGACACCGGCCGGATCACGACCTATCGCTCCCCGGGCGGCTCCGGCATCCGGCTCGACGGCGGCACGGTGCAGACCGGCGCGCAGATCAGCCCGCACTTCGACTCCATGCTGGTCAAGATGACGGTGCGTGGGCGCAACTTTCCCGCTGCTGTCGCCCGCGCGCGTCGCGGTCTGGCCGAGTTCCGCATCCGGGGCGTCACGACGAACATCTCGTTCTTGCAGGCTGTGCTGGCCGACCCTTCGTTCCAGGCGGGCGACCTCAGCACCTCGTTCATCGAGGAGCGCCCGCAGCTGTTCGACGTGCGCGAATCTCGCGATCGCGGCACCAAGATCCTCAACTGGCTTGCGGATGTCACAGTCAACCGCCCCAACGGTGACGGTGCAGGCCTCGTCGACCCGGCCCTGAAACTGCCGGTTGTGAACCTCGATGCCGCCCCGCCGCCCGGATCGCGCCAACGGCTGCTCGAACTCGGCCCGACCGGCTTCGCCGCCGCGCTGCGTGCGCAGACTCCGCTCGCGGTGACCGAGACCACCTTCCGCGATGCCCACCAATCGCTGCTCGCCACCCGGGTGCGCACGAAGGATCTGGTCGCAGTGCTGCCGGCCGTCGCGCGCAAGACGCCCGGCCTGCTCTCGGTCGAGGCATGGGGCGGCGCGACGTACGACGTCGCTCTGCGCTTCTTGGGCGAAGACCCGTGGGATCGCCTCGCGGCGATGCGCGATGCCCTGCCCAACATCGCGATCCAGATGCTTCTGCGCGGCCGCAACACAGTTGGCTACACCCCGTATCCGATCGAGGTCACCGACGCGTTCGTGCGCGAGGCCGCCACGACCGGCGTCGACATCTTCCGCATCTTCGACGCTCTCAATGACGTCGATCAGATGAAGCCCGCCATCGACGCTGTGCTGGCGACCGGCTCGGCCGTTGCCGAGGTGGCCATGTGCTACACCGGCGATCTGCTCAACCCGGATGAAGATCTGTACACCCTCGACTACTACCTGCGTCTGGCCGAGCAGATGGTCGACGCGGGCGCGCATATCTTGGGCATCAAAGACATGGCCGGCCTTCTGCGGGCAGGAGCAGCCGAGAAGCTGGTCACGGCCCTGCGCGACCGCTTCGCCCTGCCAGTGCACGTGCACACCCACGACACGGCAGGCGGCCAGTTGGCGACCCTGCTCGCCGCGAGCCGCGCCGGCGCCGATGCCGTCGATGCAGCCAGCGCGCCGATGGCCGGCACGACCAGCCAGCCTTCACTGTCGGCACTGGTCGCGGCGACCGCGCACACCGACCGCGACACCGGACTCTCGCTCGACGCCGTGAGCGACCTCGAGCCCTATTGGGAGGCGGTGCGCAAGGTGTACGGCCCGTTCGAGTCCGGTTTGCCGGGGCCGACCGGCCGCGTGTACCGGCACGAGATTCCGGGAGGCCAGCTCTCCAACTTGCGCCAGCAGGCGATCGCCCTCGGGCTCGGGGATCAGTTCGAGAAGGTCGAGGACTGGTACGCGGCGGCCAATCGCATCCTCGGTCGTCCCCCGAAGGTGACGCCGTCGTCGAAGGTGGTCGGCGACCTCGCCCTGATGCTCGCGGCGGCCGACGCCGATCCGGATGACTTCGAGGCGAACCCCGACAAGTACGACATCCCCGATTCGGTGATCGGTTTCATGGCCGGCGAGCTCGGCGACTTGCCTGGAGGTTGGCCAGAGCCCTTCCGCACCAAGGTGCTCGCCGGACGCGACATCAAGATCGGCGTTGAAGACGTCTCGGCCGAGGATCGAGCTGCCCTCGACGGCAGTTCAGACGAGCGCCGTGCCGCGCTGAACCGGCTGCTCTTTCCGGCGCCGACCCGCCAGTTCGAGCAGGTGCGCGAGCTGTTCGGAGATCTGTCACCCGTGGACACCATCGGATACCTCTATGGCTTGCAGCAGGGCATCGAGCACGCCGTCGAGATCAGCAAGGGCGTTGACTTGCTGCTGACCCTCGAGGCCATCGGACAGCCGGATGACAAGGGCATGCGCACCGTAATGACCACGATCAACGGTCAATTGCGACCGGTGGCCGTGCGCGATCGCAGCATCGCCGTTGAGAGCAAGACCGCAGAGAAGGCCGACCCGAATAAGGCTGGTCAGGTGGCGGCTCCCTTCTCGGGTGTCGTGACGCTGAAGATCTCTGAGGGCGCCACGGTGGTGGCCGGCCAGCAGGTCGCGTCAATCGAGGCCATGAAGATGGAGGCGGCGATCACCACGCCTGTCGCGGGCACAGTGGTGCGCCTCGCCATCCCGGTCACGCAGCAAGTGGATGCGGGCGACCTGCTCGTTGTCGTGGAGTAAGCGACCCAAGAGGGGGCCCGCATAAACTGGAGAGTCCCGCAGATCAACCACCGGGCAGAATGAGGTCGACTCGTGGCGACGCGAAGGAACACCGAGGCTGACGTCGCGAACGCGACGCTTCCCGAGCATGCCGGGGGCTCGGGCGACTTGGCGGTGGCCCTCCCTGAGAGCCTGACGGTGAGCATCGACCTGCCCGCGATCGTGCAGAGCGCGCCGGCTGACGAGGCGAGCGTCGCCATCCACGACGTGGCGATCACTCCGACCTTCGCTGACGGACTGGCCCCCGCGACGCACTCGATCGACATCATTACCGACCCCGTCCAGTTGGCCGAACAAGACGTCGTCGTCGAAGAAGAGCAGCTCATCGTGCCTTTGCCGGGTGGCGAGGCCCGCGACGAGCTTGCGCCGACCCGGCGCGAACGGCTGCGCGCCGACACCCCGCGCGGCGCCGAGACCGCGTCGATGTTGACCGCCGATCGGATGCTCGACCCGAAACGCAGGCGCAAGGTTGCTCCAGAGGGCTTTTGGCAGAACGGGGTCTACCGCGGCACATTCCATCTGGTGAACCTCGGAGATTCGGCGCGGGTTCGCGAGCGCAAGGCGCTCGACGCACGGATCGCCAAACGGCTCGAGGGTCCGACCCGCTTTGTACCGGTGCTGACGCGCAAGGGCGGCGTCGGCAAGACCACCATCACCACGCTGCTCGGGATGGCGTTGGCCGACGTGCGTGACGATCGCGTCATCGCGATCGACGCCAATCCCGACCGCGGAACGCTGGCCGAGCGTGTCAACAAGCAGACCAGGTCGACGGTGCGCGATGTCGTGACGCACGCGCCGAGTATCCGCGACTTCAGCGAGCTGTCGACACACGTCTCGCGCGATGTGACCCGCCTCGATGTTCTGGCATCCGACACCGACCCGCTGCTCTCGGAAGCCTTCGACGAGAACGACTACAACGTCGTCGCGGATGTCGCCGCGCGCTACTACTCCATGGTCCTGACGGACTGCGGCACCGGCATCGTGCACTCGGTGATGCGCGCCACTCTGCAGCGCGCCGACTTGGTGGTCATTGTCTCGGGTGGCAGCGTCGACGAAGCGCGGCTCGCCTCCGAGACGCTCACGTGGCTCGAGGCGAACAACTACGGTCATCTGGCGAAGAACGCGATCGTTGCCCTGAACACCGCAACGCAAGGAACAAACCTGGTCAAGCTGGACGAGATCGAGGCGCACTTCCGTTCGCGGGTGCGCGACATCGTGCGGATCCCGTACGACCCGGAACTGGCCGCCGGTTCCGTCGTCCGATACTCGGCGCTGAAGCCGTTCACGATGGCGTCGGCGCGCGAGCTGGCCGCCCTCGTCATGGACGGGTTGCCCGCCCGCCGCGACGCATGACGGAACGCCAGATCCGCCTCTTCGGTGACCCGGTTCTGCGATCCAAGGCCGACCCAATCAGGCCGAAGCCGGGCGATGCACGCATCAAAGCCCTTGCAGAGGATCTCATCGACACCGTGACACTGCCCGGGCGAGCCGGCGTCGCCGCACCCCAGATCGGCGTGGGCTTGCGAGCCTTCAGCTACAACATCGACGGCGACATCGGCTACGTCATGAACCCGGTGCTCGAGGTTTCTGGCGAACCCGAACTCGTCGACGAGGGGTGCCTCTCGGTGCCGGGGTTCTACTTTCCGCGCATGCGGTACCCCTTCGCGCGGGTCATTGGCGTGGATGCCGCTGGCAAGGAGGTCAGCGTCGAGGGCGACGGTCTGATGGCCCAGGCTCTGCAGCACGAGACGGACCACCTGGACGGCAAGCTCTACATCGAGGGCCTCGAGCCCGAGACTAAGCGCGAGGCGATGCGGGCGATTCGTTCAGCAGAATGGTTCAGGGCCTAACCGACCCCAAGCGACTCCGTCACCGGCGTCGCCGTGTAGAGCCCGTCGATGACGTCGGCGTAGTCCTTCACGATCGGGCCGCGCTTGATGCTCATCTTCGGGGTGAGGTGCCCTGAGGCTTCCGTGAAGTCGGTGGGCAGGATGACGAACTTGCGAATCGACTCAGCGCGCGAGACGCGGGCGTTCGCGGCATCCACCGCCTTCTGCACCTCGGCGATGACCTTCGGATTCGTACACGCCTGCTCGGTGGTCAAATCTGCGGACTCGCCGTTGTTGCGCAGCCAGACCGGCAGCATCTCGGCATCGAGGGTGATCAGCGCCGAGATGAAGGGCTTCTTGTCGCCGACGACGACCACCTGACTGATCAGCGAGTTCGATCGGATCGGGTCTTCGAGGCCGGCAGGGGCGACGTTCTTGCCGCCCGCCGTGACCAGGATCTCTTTCTTTCGACCGGTGACCGTGAGGTAGCCGTCTTCGTCGAGGGCGCCGATGTCGCCGGTGTGGAACCACTCGCCCTGCATGACCTCGGCGGTGGCCTCGGTGTTGTTCCAGTAGCCGCCGAACACGTCGATGCCCTTGACCAGGATCTCGCCGTCGTCGCCGATCTTCAGTCCGACGCCCGGAAGCGCGGGGCCGACGGTGCCGATCTTGAACTTGGAGACCAGGTTCACCGTCGCCGGCGCCGTCGTTTCGGTGAGTCCGTAGCCCTCGAGGATCTTGACACCCAGGCTGCGGAAGAAGTGCCCGAGGTAGGTACCCAGCGGCGCAGATCCCGACACCGCGAACTTGATGTTGCCGCCCATGGCGGCGCGCAACTTGCTGTAGACCAGCCGGTCGTAGAGGGCGAACTTGACCTTGAGGCCGAGCGGCACCGACCCTGCGTCCAGCGCTTTCGAGTGCTCGACGGCGGCGAGCGCTGCGGCGCGGAAGATCTTGCCGCGACCCCCGCTCTCGGCCTTCTGCTCTGCTGAGTTGTAGACCTTCTCGAACACGCGCGGCACGGCGAGCAAGAAGGTCGGCTTGAAGCTGCCAAGCGCTGGCAGCAGTTGCTTGGTGTCGGCTTGGTGGCCGACCTTGGTGCCGGTGTGCACGGCGAGAATGGAGATGAAGCGCGCGAACACGTGCGCGGTGGTGATGAACAGCAGGGTGGATGACCCGGGGGCGACCACCTCGCCCATCGCCACCCCGGCGTTACGGCAGAGTTCGACGAAGTTCGAGTGCGAGATGATGCACCCCTTCGGGCGCCCTGTTGATCCCGAGGTGTAGATCAGCGTGGCGAGGTCTGAGCCCTTGGCTGCGCTGCGGCGCTTCTCAACGTCGGCGTCGGTGACTTTCGCGCCGCCGGCGACCAGCTTGTCGAGATCGCCAAGGCCGAGCTGCCAAACCTTTGTGACGTTCGGAAGCTCGCTGCGCACCTCGTCGAACTTGGCGAAGTGGTCTGCGTTCTCGACGATCAGCGCGGTCGCGCCCGAGTCGGTCAGATTGAACTGGATCTGCGCGGGCGCGGAGGTCTCGTAGATCGGGACGAGCACGGCTCCGGCGAACCACGCGGCGAAGTCGATCAACGTCCACTCGTAGCGTGTCTTGCACATGAAGCCGATCTTCTCGCCGGGCTCGATTCCGGCAGCGATCAAGCCCTTGGCGAGCGCGACCACCTGGCTGTGGAACTCGGAGACCGAGACATCGCTCCAGCCGCCGTCAGCAGTCGGCAGCGCGAACAGCGGCGCGTCAGGCGTCGCAGCGAGGCGGGCGAGCAGAAGGTCTGTGGTGTTCGCCTCCGGGTCTGCGGGGACGATGGCAGGGGTGAAGTATTCGTTCACGGCAACTCCTTCGGTACCGATCGTGTTCTCTTGCCCCAGCCTAGATCGTTCGGGCGAGGCCGGCCGGGGCGCGACCGCATTCCGGGGTTGCCGGCCACCGGTAAAGTCGACCCCCGTGCATGCCATCGGAATCGACATCGGCGGAACCAAGATCGCTGGTGCTCTCGTCAGTGAGTCCGGCGAAATTCTGCGCACCGAGCGACGGCCGACCCCGGCGGGCGACCCCGTCGCGATCATCAACAATGTCGTCGAACTCATCACCCAGCTCGGCACGGGCGAACACGTCGTTGCGGCCGGAGTTGCGGCGGCCGGGTTTGTGGATGCCACCCAGTCGATCGTCTATTACGCACCCAATATCAATTGGCGATCCGAGCCATTCCGGGACCATCTGTCCGAACTCCTGCCGGGCATCGACATCACGGTCGACAACGACGCGAACGCGGCAGGTTGGGCCGAGTACCGCTTCGGCGGGGGGCGAGGCGCCACCGACATGACCATGCTCACCATCGGCACCGGTGTCGGAGGCGCTGTGATCTCCGACAGCCGCCTGCTCCGCGGCGGCTTCGGAGCAGCAGGAGAAGTTGGCCACCTGCGCGTCGTGCCCGGCGGGCTGCCGTGCGGGTGCGGCCAGCGAGGCTGCATCGAGCAATACGGCTCCGGTCGCGCCCTGTTGCGGTACGCGAACGAGATCGCGGATGCCGGTGGCATCGGCCTGACCCTTGCCGAAGCCCGCGCGGCACAGGGCGAACTCGACGGCATGATCGTCGGCGCCCTCATCGAAGATCGCGATCCCGGCGCCCTTGCTGCCCTCCGCGAACTCGGGTCGTGGCTCGGTCAGGCGTGCGCGTCCATCGGCGCCGTGCTCGACCCGCAGCGCTTCGTGTTCGGCGGGGGAGTCGCCGCCGCAGGCGATCTGCTGCTCGAGCCGATCCGCGAGGCCTTCCTGTCGCACCTTCCGGCTCGCGGATTCCATCCAGAGCCGAGCTTCTCGGTGGCCGAATTGGTCAACGATGCTGGTGTGGTCGGGGCAGCGGATCTAGCCAGGCTGCATGCCCGCGGTGAGTCGACGGCCTCGGCTCGCTAGACTTTCGCACGGCGTCGGGAGGTCGCGTGCTCTACTGGTTCTTGAAGACCTTCATCGTCGGTCCGTTCGCGAATTCGGTGTTCCGCCCCTGGTCGCGCGGCGAAGAGAATGTGCCGGAGTCCGGCGCGGTCATCTTCGCGAGCAACCATCTCTCGTTCGTCGACTCGGTGTTTCTGCCGCTGGCGGTCAGACGCCCGATCAGCTTCCTCGCCAAGAGCGAGTACTTCACCGGCAAGGGTGTCGTCGGCTGGGTGATGAAGCACTTCTTTCTCGGCATCAACCAACTGCCGATCGACCGCTCGGGCGGCAAGGCCTCAGAGGAGTCGCTGAACTCCGGGCTGGAGCACTTGGCCAATGGCGGCCAGCTGGGCATCTATCCGGAAGGCACCCGAAGTCCAGACGGTCGGCTGTACCGCGGTCGCACCGGCGTCGCACGCATGATTCTCGAGTCGGGCGCGATCGTCGTGCCGGTGGCGATGATCGACAGCGAGAAGGTGATGCCGACCGGCTCGAAGTTTCCGAAGGTTGGCCGGGTGGGGGTGGTCTTCGGGGAGCCGCTCGACTTCAGCCGCTTCGCCGGCATGGAGGGCGACCGTTTCGTTCTGCGGGCGATCACCGACGAGATCATGTACGACTTGTCGCGCATCAGCGGGCAGGAGTACGTCGACGTGTACGCATCGTCCGTCAAGAAGCCCGGCAAGAGCAGCGTCGACCGACGGGCGGCGGCTGCCAGGGCGAAGGCCCAAGCCAAGGTCCAGGCCAAGGCGGGCGCCGCGGCATCCTGACCGGTCAGCGTCGCGGCCGGTCAGCGTCGTACCAGGCGCTCCAATAGGCTGAAGCGCGTGTCAGACCCGTCAGAGACCATCGTGCAGGCCGATCCGAGTGTGATCGCCGGTCTCGACTATTGGCGCCAGTTGCCGATCAAGCAGCAGCCGGAATGGCCGGATCCCGCTGCCGTGGCTGCGGCGTCCGCCGAGTTGTCGACGCTTCCGCCGCTGATCTTCGCGGGCGAGGTCGACATTCTGCGCGAGCGTCTCGCCCGTGCCGCGCGCGGCGATTCGTTCCTGTTGCAGGGCGGGGACTGTGCGGAGACCTTCGCCGGTGCCACCGCCGAGCAGATCCGGAACCGCCTCAAGACCTTGCTGCAGATGGCCGTCGTGCTCACCTACGGCGCCTCGATGCCGATCGTCAAAATGGGCAGAATGGCCGGCCAGTTCGCCAAGCCGCGCTCGAGCGACGACGAGACCCGTGGCGATGTGACTCTGCCCGCATACCGGGGTGACATCGTGAATGGCTACCCGTTCACGCCCGAGTCCCGTCAGGCCGACCCACGCCGGTTGATCCAGGGGTACCACACGAGCGCGTCGACGCTGAACCTGATCCGAGCCTTCACGCAGGGCGGTTTCGCCGACTTGCGCGAGGTGCACAGCTGGAACCGCGGCTTCGCCACCAACCCCGCCAATCAGCGCTACGCGAGCCTGGCCTCAGAGATCGACCGTGCCGTCAAGTTCATGGAGGCGGCCGGTGCCGACTTCGACGAGCTCAAGCGCGTGGAGTTCTACACCAGTCACGAAGGTCTGCTGATGGACTACGAGCGGCCGATGACGCGCATCGACTCGCGCAACGGCACGCCGGTCAACACGAGTGCGCACTTCTTGTGGATCGGGGAGCGCACCCGCGACCTCGACGGGGCGCACGTCGACTACTTCTCTCGCATCCGCAACCCGATCGGCGTCAAGCTCGGCCCGACCACCTCGGCCGATGACATGGAGCGGCTGATCGACAAGCTCGACCCGAACCGCGAACCCGGCCGCCTCACCTTCATCACGCGCATGGGCGCCAGCAAGGTGCGGGATGCGCTGCCTCCCCTTCTCGAGGCGATCAAGGGCTTCGACGCCACGCCGCTCTGGGTGACAGACCCGATGCACGGAAACGGACTCACGACGCCGACCGGCTACAAGACCCGCCGGTTCGACGACGTCGTTGATGAGGTGCGCGGCTTCTTCGAGTCGCACAGGGCCGCTGGCACGCATCCGGGCGGCATCCACGTGGAGCTCACCGGCGACGACGTCACCGAGTGCCTCGGCGGCTCAGAGCAGATCGACGAGGCGACCCTGGCGACCAAGTACGAGTCGCTCTGCGACCCCCGGCTGAACCACATGCAGTCGCTCGAGCTGGCGTTCCTGGTCGCCGAGGAACTGACGATCGCCCGCTAGCCGGTGAAGCGCACCTTGATGGTGTCGCCTCGGTGCACGGTCTTGCCCGCGGGCGGGTTAGTGGATCGCACAGTGACGAGACCCGCCGCGGGTCCGTCCGCAGCGTGGTCGTAGTCGTACTTCAATCCCGCAGCATCCAAGGCGGCTTTCGCCTTCGTCCAGGTCATGCCGATGATGTCGGGAACCGCGACGGCCGCGGGACCGTCTGAGATCTGCAGCTTGACGGTGTCACCCGGATGCAGAGCGGCGGGCGGGGCGTCGAGTCCGATCACGTTGCCGGCCGGGACGGTGTCGCTGTTGGCATGCGAGCCCTGCTGCGCGGTGAGCTTCACGGCGGACAGGGTGGTGCTCGCCTGGGCGAAGGTCTGGTTCGCGACATCCGGAATCGCGCCGGCAGACACGACAAGGGTGACCGGCAGTTCCTGGCCGTAGCTGGCCGTCCCGATCAGGTTGGTCGTGCCGTCGGCTCCGTAGGCCGCGATCACGGTGTCTTTCGCGACCTTCGGGTCGAACTGCGAGATGGCGGTCTTCTCCGACCACGGAGCGGCCTTGATGATTGCCTCCGCCGCGGGAACCGACATGCCCTGGGTGATGCTGAACGCGACGAGTTTGCGTCCGCTCGACACCAGCAGCGTGACCTTGCCGCCGTGGGCGACCAACGAGCCGAGTTTCGGATCGGTGTCTGCGACGGCGCCGGGAGCGACCGTGTTCGACGTTGTGGTGCCGTTCGTCGGGTTGACGGTCAGCCCCAGCTTCTTCAGAACTGTCGTCGCACCGGCCGGCGACATGCCCGCGATCGAGGTCGGGATTGTCACGCGAGAGCCGGGCCCGGCACCGAAGTACCAGCCGGTGACTCCTGCTGCCGCCGCCAGCACCAGGATGACCAGGAAGATTGCGAGGCCCCGTCCCCTCCGCTTCTGCGACACTCTGGCCAGGGCTGACGTGGAATCCGAGATTTCCGGTGCGTGGGGGCCGCGCGGAGCGATGATGGCGGTTTCGGCATCCGACCCGGTTGGCGCGGCGGGACGCGCGAACGCGACCGTTTCGCCCGTGGTGGCTTTCGCGGCGGCGCGGCTTGCTGCGGTCGGCATGAGCAGCGTGCGCTGCGACGATGTGGAGCCGGGGGGCAGGGCGGTGCGCAGCTGCGACTCTGTCTCGTGGAGTTGATCCAACATCGCGCGCGCGTCACGAGGCCGCTGCTCTGGATCCTTTTCGGTCGCCCACTGCACCAACTCGTCCAGTTCCGCCGGAACCTTCGGGTTCTTGACACTGGGCATCGGCACCGTGTCGTTGGCGTGCTGGTAGGCGATCTGCATGGGCTGCTCGCCCTTGAACGGCTGCTCCCCGGTCAGCATTTCGTACATCATGATGCCGACCGCGTAGATATCGCTGCGGGTGTCGGCGATGCCGCGGGTGACGAGTTCGGGCGAGAGGTATGCGATCGTGCCGAGCAGCGCCGCGCCGGTCGCCGTGTTGGCTGATGCGGCTCGCGCCAGCCCGAAGTCGCCGATCTTGATGCGGCCGTCGTCGGCCAGCAGCACGTTCTCGGGCTTCAGATCGCGGTGCACGATGCCCGCCTTGTGTGCCGCCGCCAGCCCAGACAGCACCGCATCGGAAATGTCGATGGTCTGCTGGCTGGTCAGCGATCCGTACTCCTGCAGCAGATCGCGCAGAGTGATTCCCGGTAGGTATTCCATGACCAGGTATGCGCTGTCGGCATCCTGACCCTGGTCGAAGACATTCACCACGTTGGGATGCGCCAGCCGAGCGGCTGAGCGGGCCTCTTGGATGAAGCGCTGCTTGAACTGAGTGTCGTCAGCCAGGTGTCCATGCATGACCTTCACGGCGACGCGGCGTTCGAGGCGAAGATCGGTGGCGAGGTACACGGTCGCCATCCCGCCGCGGGCGATGCGTGAGCGCACCTGATACCGGCCGTCGATGAGACGACCAATCATCGGGTCGGTGGTGTTGACGCTCACCGTTCGAGTGTAGGCAGGAGCTTCCTGAACGCTCGGCTGCCACACGGGGCGCTAGCGGTACTGCGCCAGCCAACTCCAGGCGCTGGTCTCCCAGTTGGCATAGGCATTCGGATATGCCGAGATCTGCACGGCCTGCGCCGCCTGGGCGACGGTCATCGACTGCCACCCGTGAATGTCGAGCAGCCCGCGGGTGCGCCCTGCGTTGGGGTTGCTCGGTCCGCCGTAGAACAGCGCGGTCGCGTAGCTGGCATTGAGCAGTTGCGCCTCGGTGCCCCATCCGGTGCTGGGGCGCTGCTGGAACATGCCGACCGAGTCGCGATCGCCATAGTTGAGATTGCGCAGACCGGATTCCTGCATGGCCGCCGCCAGGGCGACCACGATTCCGCGGTCCGGCACGCCGAGGCGCCGACCGATCTGGATGATGAGGCGCGCGTTCGCCGCCATCTCTTCGGTGAGTGGGGTGGCATGCACGGGCGTCACGGCCGAAACCGTGGTTGCGGCGAGCACCGGCGACGCGGAGCCAGGCGGAATGACCAGGGAGCGCCCCGCGTAGATGATCGTGGAGCTGCCCATGCCGTTCGCGTTCATGATCGCGGCGGTCGTTGTTCCGAAGCGGGAGGCGAGCGCCGACAGGGTGTCGCCGGTAACGATGGCGTAGCTGGTGCTGGCTGCCGGAAGCGGCGCCACGGCAGGCGCGGGGGAGGATCCCGCCGCGCCCGGCGGGATCGCGATGGTCTGGCCTGGATAGATGATGCTCGACCTGGCGAGTCCATTCGCGGTCAACACGGCTTGCGTCGTCACGCCGAAGCGGCCCGCGATCGCCGAGATGGTGTCACCGCGAACGATGGTGTAGCGACCTCCCGGACTGGCGGCCGGGCCGGCGGCCGGCGCCGCGGCAGGCTGCGGGCTCACGACCGCAGTTGACAGCTTGAGCACCTGGCCGGGGAAGATCAGCGACTTCCAGCTCAGCCCGTTGAGAGCGAGCACCGAGGCTGTGGAGACGCCGAAGCGTCCAGAGATCGACGACACATTGTCTCCGGCCACCACGATGTAGCTAGTGGGCGCCGTGGCGACCACCGCATTGCTCTTCGCCGAGCTGAGCAGAATCTCACGCAGTGTCTTGGCGAGTTCGCTCTTGGGCTTCATCGGCCGTTTCGGCGCGGCAGAGGCGGATTCCACGGGTCCAGCCAAGTTCAGGCCCACCGTCATCGCGCCGACCAGCACGATGGGCACGGTTGCCATCACGCCCGACCGCCATCGGGCGGAGCGGAATCCGGTTGTCATCGCGGCCCTGCCTTCCCCCGCCCCGGGATGCTCGGAACCGTCCGGGTGGCGGGCGGTGCGCGGATTTCGCATCAACGCTGTCACAGAAGGTATACAGAGTCAACCAAAGTGGTAGGTGTTACCTGGGTTAACCTGTTCGTAACAATGGATGCTCGGGCGACGCGAGCGCGCGACGTGGCAGGCTGGGGGTGTGAGCGACACCGCCGGCCCGCAGTGGCTGACCATCCCCGATCTCGTGACGGCGCTAGGCATCACGCAGAGCCAAGTCCGCCGTCTCATCGAAGATCGCGCGCTTCTCGCCTCACGAGTCGATGGCGTGCTCCAGGTGCCCGCCGACTTCGTCAAAGACGGCGAGCCCCTGGGAGAATTGCGTGGCACGATCGTGGTGCTCGGCGATGCCGGGTTCAGCGACGACGAGGCCATCAACTGGCTGCTGAACGAGGACGACAGCCTGAGTGCCGCGCCCATCGCGGCGCTGCGGGCCGGCCGCAAAGCCGAGGTGCGGCGGGTCGCCCAGGCTCTGGGTTTCTGAGCCGCGCCGGCTCATCCTTCTAGCTCGCCCGTTGCGTGACCTCCTCCGCAAGGGCGCACAGTTCGTCACGCGCTGAGCGTGCCAGGGGAGCATCCGCCAGCGCGGCGGTGGCTGTCGCCACGTTGTGCGCGATGATGCGCTCGACCTGCTCGATGGCGCCGCTGTCGCGCACGGCTGTCTGCAGCATCCCGATCTGCTGCTCGTCTAACCCTTCGTCTCCGAGCAGCTCGTCGAACAGTCGGGCAGCGGATGCCGGCAGCTTCTGCCGCGCGAGCGTGACAAGCACCGTGCGCTTCCCTTCGCGCAGATCGTCTCCTGCGGGCTTGCCAGTGACGGCCGGATCGCCGAACACCCCGAGCAGATCGTCTCGCAACTGGAACGCAACTCCGAGCGGCAGGCCGAAGGCGCGCAGCGCCGCGAGCTGGGGCAATGAGGCATCCGCCAACGAGGCGCCAATCGTCAGTGGCGCCTCGACGCTGTACTTTGCCGACTTGTAGACGATCACCCGATGAGCGCGGGGGAGCAGCTCGGCCTCCGGGCGGGCGCGCCACGAAGCCTCTTCGAGCATGTCGAGGTACTGCCCGACGGTCACCTCGGTGCGCATGAGCGCGAACTGCGCTCGCGCGGCGGCCGCGGCATCCGGATTTCTGACAAGAGCGGCGCCCGCCGCGAACAGCTCGTCGCTCCACGCCAGCAGCAGGTCGCCGACCAGCAGCGCCGATGCGTCGCCGTACTGACGACCGGAGCCTGTCCAGCCCTGCTGTGCATGCACGGATTCGAAACGTCTGTGCAGACTCGGCATGCCGCGGCGCAGATCGGAGTTGTCCATGATGTCGTCGTGCACGAGGGCGGCCGCATGGAAGATCTCGAGCGCGGATGCCACCGAAACCATCGCCTCGAGCCCGTCTGCTGCCGTAGAGCCGAGATCGTCGTCGGCCCATGAGTCGTCGGCGAGCGCCGCGACGGAGCGCCAGCCCCAGTAGCAGAACAATGCGCGGAACCTCTTGCCGCCGGCCAGTAGCTGCCGGGCCGACTGATCGATGAGCTCGAGGTCGGGAGAGATCTGCAGCAACGCTGCGCCCTGCGCGGCGAGGAACCCATCGAGTCGGGATTGCACCAGATCGACTAAGCGCGTACTCCCAGCCACTGTTCTATGCTATCCGCCGTTCTCCGGCCTACACTTGCGATGAATCAACGAGTAGGGGCGACCGGATGCCCCGCCCGTGAGGGAGCAGGAGAAATGCCGCTTTCTGAACAGGAGCAGCGCCTTCTCGACGAGATGGAGCGCAGCCTCTATCACAACGACGCGGACGACGTCACGACGGTCGGCGCGCGCCGCGGGCGTCCCAACTACACGGCTGTTGCTCTCGGCATCCTGGCTGGCGGCATCGGACTTGCACTTCTCGTGGTCGGCGTGAGCATCCGCCAGCCCGTTGTCGGCATCCTCGGCTTCGCTCTGATGTTCGTCGGTGCCCTGGTCGCGATCGCCCCGCCCCGCCGGTTGACTATTCCCGGTTCGGGTTCGACGACCGACAAGCCCCGCGCCGGTTTCATGGACTCGCTGAACGAGCGGTGGGAGCGCCGCAACGACGAGTCTGAGCACTAGCCGCTCGGCTCTGCTCCACTTTCTCTCCCTCAAGGGGCCGACTGAGTCGGCCTCTTCTGCGTTGGGCGGGCTGCATACTCCCGAAATCCCTGTCTGAGCCATCGCGCTGCCGTTTTCCCTCCACTGCCCTCCCACCCCCTTCGCCGCGACCGAAGGGTCGCACGTGGGCGCGTTTTGCAGCAGGTGGGGCCCACGAGCGACCCTTCGGGGAGCAGATGTCCCCCGGATTGGGGACTCTGAACGGCCGATTTGACCGCAAAGTGGTGGACAGTGGGGGGAAGTGGAGTAAAGTGGCGCTCGTCCTTCTGTCTGGCCGGAGAGTGAGGGGGGTCGCATGCTGCTTGGCACGTTCGTCCCCAAACTCGACGAGAAGGGTCGCATCATCCTTCCCGCGAAGTTCGCGGATGACTTCTCAAATGGTGTCGTGATGGCCCGCGGCCAGGAGCACGCCATTTACGTGTACAGCCAGCGCGAGTTCGACGGCTTGGTGGAGCGGATGCAGCAGCAGGCTCCTGCCCTCGGCAAGAAGGGGCGCGACTACCTCCGCCTCTTCCTTTCGGGGGCGACACAAGAGATCCCAGATGCTCAGCGCCGGGTGACCATTCCGTCGATGCTGCGCGACTACGCGGGCCTGGACCGCGAGCTCACGGTGATCGGCGCGGGCACACGTGCCGAGATTTGGGACACCGGCACCTGGAACGAGTACTACGCCAACGCCGAAGCCGGATTCGCCGACGCCGACGAGGAGGTGATCTCGGGACTCTTCTAGCGCCTCGTGCCCGACCCTCAGCCGCGCACCCTGACTCCACTTCCCCGGAGCCAGGTCGCAGCGGATGGGGATCAGGCCCGAGGGGCTCGACCCCGCTTCCTCATGGCCGAGAACCGTCTGCACACTCCCGTCATGCTCGAGCGCACCCTCGAGCTGCTCGCTCCTGCCCTCGAACGCCCGGGCGCGGTGCTCGTGGATGCGACGCTGGGCTTGGGCGGGCACGCCGAGGCGTTCCTTGAGCGCTTCCCCGAGCTGACCTTCGTGGGACTCGACCGCGATCCGCACGCACTCGCGTTGGCGGGGGAGCGCCTCGCTCCCTTTAGCGCACGGGTTCACCTCGTGCACACCGTCTACGACCAGATTGCCGAGGTGCTCGACGACCTGGGCATCCCATCGGTCGCAGGCATTCTCTTCGACCTCGGCGTCTCGTCGATGCAGCTCGACCAGGTCGAGCGCGGCTTCTCGTACTCGAAGGATGCCCCGCTCGACATGCGCATGGACGACACGGCAGAGCTGACGGCGGAGCGCATTCTCGCCGACTACGACGAGGCCAGCCTGCGTCGCATCTTCTACGAGTACGGCGAAGAGAAGCTCGCGCCGCGCTACGCCAGCCGCATCGTTCGCGAGCGCGCTGTGGCGCCCTTGGTCACGTCGGCGCAACTCGTTGAGTTGTTGATCGCCGCGACGCCCGCAGCGCTGCAGCGGGCAGGGCATCCGGCCAAGCGCGTGTTTCAGGCCCTCCGAATCGAGGTCAACCAAGAACTCTCGGTGCTCGAGCGCGCAATCCCCGCCGCCCTCGACGCGCTCGAGGCGGGCGGCCGGATCGTCGTGCTCGCGTACCAGTCGCTCGAAGACCGCATCGTCAAGCGCGAACTGGCCGCGCGATCCACGTCCACCGCCCCGCGCGGCCTTCCCGTCGAACTGCCCGAGCACCGCCCGGAGTTCAAGCTTCTGGTGCGCGGCGCCGAACTCGCCAGCGATGCCGAGAAAGCCGTCAACTCGCGAGCGACTCCTGTGCGGCTGCGCGCCGCCGAACGTCTGAGGGCAGCATGAGCGCCGTCGCCGCCGCCGTCGCGCGTCCGATGCGGCAGCCGCTGGGCCAGCCGCTGGGCGAGCCGCGCCGCCATCTCGAGGTCGTTTCGACCCGGGCGCAGCGCCGCGCGCGACCCCGCACGCTGCCAGCGCTCGTCACGATCGGCGGCATCGCCGTCATCCTGCTCGCGCAACTGCTGCTCAGCATCGTCATCGCCGATGGCGCGTACCAGGTCTCGGCTCTGCAGTCGGCAAATCACGACGCCGTGCTGCAACAGCACGCGCTGTCCGAGCAACTCGACTTGCTGGCGTCGCCGCAGCATCTCGCTGCCAACGCCGAGGCGCTCGGCATGGTGGCGAGCGGCAACGCGATCTATCTGGATGCCAAGACCGGCGCCGTGACCGGCACAGGGGGCGCGGCCGGCGGCAGCATGCTCGGCTCTGGCGACCAGGTCGGCAATGTCCTCCTGGATGGCACCCCGCTCGTCACCCCGAACCCAAGCGGATCCGGCGCGACCACCACCACCACAGACGCAAGCGGGGACTCCCAGTCCCCGACCGACGCGGAGACGGGAGGCGCCGGGCAGGACCCCCAGACCCCCGGTCTCCTCCCGTCTCCCACCACCCACTAGCGCTGAAAGCGACTCCACGTGACTCCGATGCGCATGTCGCGACGACGGCTCTCGCTCACGATCGTTGCTGTGTTCGCGATCGTGTCGGTGTTCGTCATCCGCCTCGTGGACATTCAGCTTGTGCAGGCTGCAGAACTCACCAAGGCCGCGGACTCGCGACAGCTGCGGACGGTGACCACGTACGGCGTGCGCGGCAACATCGTTGATAGCAACGGCGTCGTCCTCGCTGACAGCGTCGACCGCTTCGACATCACCGCGTCGCCGAAGAACGTGTTCGCCGATGGCTTTGATCGCAAGAACAAAGACGGGACGACCACGAGAGTGAGCCTGACCGACGCGATCGCCGAGATATCTGACCTCACAGGGGCCCCGCAGCCGGAGCTCTACGCGGCCCTCACCAAGGATCCGAAAGCGAACTGGGCCTTGCTGGTCAAGGGGGTCAAGCTCTCGGTCTTCGACAAGGTGAAGGCGCTGAAGATCCCGTGGGTCTACAGCGAACCGCGTCCGGCTCGCACGTATCCGAACGGTGCGGTGGCTGGCAACTTAGTCGGGTTCATCGGTACTGACGGCCCTCTGGCCGGCACCGAGCTCAAGCAGAACTCGTGCCTGGCGGGCACCAACGGGACCTCGACATACGAGTCCAGCGCCGACGGCGTTCGGCTGCCGGGCAGCACGGTCGTTGTGAAGCCTGCCATCGATGGCGGCAAGGTCACGCTCACCATCGACTCGAACCTGGAGTGGTTCGCTCTGCAGACACTGGCCCAGCAGGTGCAGGCGACGGGGGCGGACTGGGGAACGGCGATGGTGATCCGGGTCAGTGACGGGCACATCATGGCAGACGCGGACTATCCCACCATCGACCCCAACGATCTGAACTCGGCGTCACCAGGCGCGACAGGGGCCTTGAGCTTCTCGAGCCCGTACGAACCCGGATCGATCATGAAGCCGGCGACCGTTGCGGGTCTGGTCGACAAGGGGCTCGTCACCGCGGCGACGCATGTCGACGTGCCCGGTCGCTTCACCGATGGGCTCCCGGCGGGCTCGTTCATCAAGGACTCGTACTATCACGGCGACGTGCACATGACCGTCGCCGGCGTGATCATGAACTCCTCGAACATCGGCATCGCAGAGCTCACCAAGCTCGAGAGCGAAAAGGATCGCTACGCGAACCTCCGCGCGTTCGGATTCGGGTCTGAGACCTCGGTGAACTTTCTCGGCGAGAGCAGCGGTGCGATTGCCAACCCGAAAACTGTCGATGCGATCACGACCGTGACGCAGCAGTTCGGGCAAGGGATCAGCGCGACGTCTGCGCAGATCGCCAGCATGTACCAGACGCTCGGCAACGACGGCAAGAAGGTGCCGCTCACCCTGGTCGACAGCTGCACCGCCGCGGATGGCACTGTGACGCATCCGACGGTCGGCGCGACCACCCAGGTGGTCTCCGCCTCTGCCGCCCAGCAGGTGCGCCAGATGATGGAAACGGTGACCACTCAGGGGTCACTGCACAAGGTGATCAACATCCCCGGCTATCGCATTGCCGCCAAGTCGGGAACCGCCCAGGTTGCCCAGAACGGCAAGTACGGCAGCGACTACATCGTGTCGGTTGCCGGGCTCGTTCCTGCGGACAAACCGCAGTACGCGGTGATTGTCACGCTGGCCAAGCCCGATACGATAAAGACCTCCGCCGCTGCGGCGCCGGGGTACGCGACGATCATGAAGCAGGTCATCAAGACCTTCCGCATCCAGCCGTCGACGACGCCGGCACCCAGTATCCCGGTCGCCTGGTAGTTCCCGCTGTCGGGCGGCTGCCGGGCCGTCGAGCGGGGCGGGCAGAAGAGCGAGAGCAAGGAGGCGGGGCCAGCGTGACATCCCGGATCCCGCCGGTCCTGCGCCCCGAACATCCCGTTCCGCGCTCATTGGCGATGCTCGTGCAAGAGTTCGGTCTCGATCACCGCGGCTCGGTCGACGGCGTCGAGGTCTCTGGGGTGACGCTCGGAACGGGCGATCTGCACCCTGGCGACCTGTTCGTGGGAATCCATGGTCACAACAGTCACGGTGCCGCGTTCGCTGCTGCCGCCAAGGAGGGCGGAGCCGTTGCCGTCCTCACGGATGCTGCTGGCGCCGAGATCGCCGCCGATGCCGGGCTGCCCATCCTGATCGTCGACGACCCGCGAAGTGCGCTTGGCGCGGTTTCAGCGTGGGTCTACCGCACCGAGGAGTCAAACGCGCTGCTGTTCGGCACCACCGGAACGAACGGCAAGACCTCAACCTCGTACCTGCTTGAGGCGATCATGCGGCAACTCGGGCTGGTCACCGGTCTCAGTTCGACGGCAGAGCGGCATATCGGCGACCTCACCGTGGTGAGCCGGCTGACGACGCCCGAGGCGAGCGAGATGCACGCACTGCTGGCGCGGATGCGCGAGGCGGGGGTGCGTGCCGTTGCGATCGAGGTGAGCGCGCAGGCCATGACCCGGCACCGCGTCGACGGCCTGATCTTCGACGTCGTTGCCTTCACCAACCTCAGCCACGATCACCTTGACGACTACGCCGACATGGAGGAGTACTTCCAGGCGAAGCTCTCACTCTTCGCTCCCGAGCACGGAAGGCGCGGCGTGGTCTGTCTCGACACCAGCTGGGGCGCGCGCGTTGTGGCGGAATCGCGCATCCCGGTGACAACGATCGCCACAGTCGGGCACGCCAGCCCCACAGACGTGGCGAATGCCGAGTGGGTCGTCGAAGTGCTCGACAAGTCGGCCGCATACACAGAGTTCCGTCTGACCGGGCCGGACGGCCGTTCACTGGTCACTCGGGAGCCCCTGATCGGCTGGCACATGGCGGCCAACGCGGCACTTGCCATCGTCATGCTGGTCGAGGCTGGCTTCGAGCTGGAGGCCATTGGCGCCGCTCTCGCGGTCGACGACAACGGCGACGGCGGCATTCATGCCTATCTGCCAGGTCGCACCGAACGGGTCTCGGGAGACCGAGGTCCGAGCGTCTACGTCGACTTCGGCCACAGCCCTGATGCCTTCGAAAACACTCTGGCCGCTGTGCGTCAGTTCACGACAGGTCGCACCATCATGGTCTTCGGCGCTGACGGCGACCGGGATGCCACCAAGCGCCACGAGATGGCGCGCGTTGCCGCTCAGGGCAGCGACATCCTCGTGATCACCGATCACCACCCGCGTTTCGAAGATGCCGCGTCGATCCGCGCCACCCTGCTCGAGGGAGCGAAGCTGGCTGCCGACCAGCCGCGGGAGACCTACGAGGTCAGTCCGCCGGAGGCGGCGATCCGCAAGGCGGTGTCGCTCGCGAAAGAAGGCGACTCCATCCTGTGGGCTGGTCCTGGGCACCAGGACTACCGCGACATCCGCGGGGAGCGCACGCCGTACTCAGCCCGCGACGAAGCTCGCGCGGCTCTGCGCGAGGCGGGCTGGGCGTGATCCCGCTCCGTCTTGCCGAGCTCGAAGACGCGCTCGGCGGCTCGCTCGTGCTGCCGCATCGGGTGACGGCAGAAGAGATCGTCTCAGGCAGCGTGCAGACCAACTCGACGCTCGTCGAATCGGGGTCGATCTTCTTCGCCCTGCCTGGCGAGGTCACCGACGGCCACCTGTTCGCGGCGGATGCCGTCGAGCACGGCGCCGCCCTGGTCATCTCCGAACGGCCGTTGGAACTCGCGGTCCCGCTGCTGATCGTGCCGAACGGCGTCACGGCTCTCGCCGATCTCGCCCGCCTGGTCGTCGCGCGCGTGCGAGCGAACGGATCTCTGAAAGTGATCGGGATCACCGGCTCGAACGGCAAGACCACAACGAAGAACCTGCTGAGGGCGATTCTCGAGGCCGAGGCGCCGACGGTCGCTCCCGTCGGATCGTTCAACAATCAGGTCGGCGCGCCGATCACGATGCTGCAGATCGACGAATCGACCCGGTACCTCGTCAGCGAGATGGGCGCGAGCGGAGCGGGCGAGATCGCGCGCCTGGTCGGCATCGCGATGCCCGACATCTCGGTCGTGCTGAAGGTGGGGCTTGCGCACGCCGGCGAGTTCGGCGGTATCGAGGCGACCCAGCGCGCCAAGTCCGAGATCGTTCGGGACCTGCCCGCCTCCGCGGTCGCCGTGCTCAACGCGGACGACAGCCGAGTGGCAGCGATGGCCGGCATGACCGCCGCTCGAGTGCTGTGGTTCGGACTGTCGCAGGATGCCCAGGTGCGCGCCGAGAACGTGCGAGCCACCGCATCCGGAACGCGCTTCACGCTCGTCATCGACGGTGCATCGCACGAGGTAGCCCTCCGCATTCTCGGTGAGCATCACGTGTCGAACGCGTTGGCTGCCGTCGCCGTTGCGCACGAACTCGGAGTGCCGGTTGCGCGTGCCATCACCGCGATCGAATCCGTGCCGCGTGCGGAGCGGTGGCGGATGGAGCTGCTGCAGCCGGGCGGGGGCATCACGGTGATCAACGACGCCTATAACGCCAGCCCCGACTCGACGGCGGCCGCCCTCAAGACGCTCGCTCAGATCCTGGAGCCCGGGCAGCGGTCGGTTGCCGTGCTCGGCGAGATGGCCGAGTTGGGGGAGTACTCGCGCGACGAGCACGATCGGCTTGGCCGACTCGTTGTGCGGCTGAACATCGGCAAGCTGGTGGTGGTGGGCGAGGGCGCCCGCCACATTCACGCTGCGGCGGGCCTTGAAGGCTCATGGGACGGGGAGTCGGTGTTCGTGCCCGATGTCGACGCGGCATACGATCTTCTGCGTGAAGAACTGCGGTCGGGTGACGTCGTGCTGGTGAAGTCGTCGAAGTCTGCTGGCCTGCGGTTCTTGGGCGATCGCCTGGGACATGTCGAGGGCTCCGCGTGGTAGCCCTCCTGCTAGCGGCGGGATTCTCGCTCGTCTTCACGCTCTTCCTGACGCCGCTCTTCATCCGGCTGTTCCGGCGGATCGGCTGGACCAAGTTCGTCCGCGATGACGGGCCTACCTGGCACCACACCAAGCGCGGAACACCCACCATGGGTGGCATCGTCTTCATCCTGGGGTCGATCTTCGGCTATCTGATGGGCCACCTGGTCTCGGGGATCCCCTGGACCATGGTCGCGGTGCTGGTGCTCGCCACGATGGCCGGCCTCGGCCTCGTCGGATTCGTCGACGACTTCATCCAGACCCGCAAGCAGCGCAGTCTCGGGCTCAGCGGCTGGGCCAAGATCGTCGGCCAGGTCATCATCGGCACGATCTTCGCGCTGCTCGCGATCTCGCGGGTCTTCACCGACGAGAACGGGCTGACTCCCGGATCGATCTACATCTCGGCGATCCGCGACATCCCCTGGCTGAACCTGTTCACCCTGGGACCGATCGTCGGGACCATCCTGTTCGTCATTTGGGTCAACGTGATCACGGTGAGCGCCTCGAACGGCGTGAATGTCGCGGATGGGCTGGACGGGCTCGCCACCGGAGCCTCGATCTTCGCTGTCTCGGCCTACCTGTTCATCGGCTTCTGGCAGAGCAACCAGAGCTGCTTCTCGCTCCGCCTCGATCAAGAGGTGCAGTACAAGTGCTACGACGCCCGAGATCCGATCGACATCGCCGTCGTCGCCGCGGCGATCGTCGGCAGCCTGATCGGCTTCCTCTGGTGGAACACCTCCCCGGCCCAAATCTTCATGGGCGACACCGGCTCGCTCAGTCTCGGGGGTGCGCTCGCGGCTCTGGCGATTGTCAGCCGGACCGAACTGCTGCTGGTGTTGATCGGCGGGCTCTTCCTCATCGTGACCGGCTCGGTGATCCTGCAAAGCGGCTATTTCAAGTTCACCAGGCGGCGATATGGGCAGGGCAGACGCATCTTCCTGATGGCTCCACTGCATCACCATTTCGAACTCAAGGGCTGGGCCGAGATCACCATCGTCGTGCGGTTCTGGATCATCGGCGTGCTCTTCGTTGCCGCGGGCGTCGGCCTGTTCTATCTCGAATGGGTCAGTCGCTGACCGTGGCGTCTGCTTCTGAGCCTGGACCGCGCGACCTCGCCGCGCTGACCAGCTGGCGCTCCGACTGGGCGGGCTTGCGCGTCGCGGTGTTCGGCCTCGGGGTCACCGGCTTCTCGGTGGCCGATACCCTCGTGGAACTCGGGGCAGAGGTGCTCGTGGTGGCGGCTCAGGCGAGCGACGAGCACCGAGAGCTGCTCGACGTGATCGGGGCATCCTTCGTTCAGGCCGACGACGTTGTGCCGCCCGCCCTCGCGGGCTTCGAGGCCGAGTTGGTGGTGGTGTCGCCGGGCTATGCGCCGCGGCATCCCTTCTTGGCGTGGGCGACCGAGCAGGACCTCGAGATCTGGGGTGACATCGAACTGGCCTGGCGACTGCGCGACAAGGTGCTGCGCGCCGACGGCGCACCGGCCGACTGGGTGTGCATCACCGGGACCAACGGCAAGACCACGACGACCCAGCTCACTGCGACCATGCTCGTCGCCGGCGGGCTCCGGGCCGCACCTTCCGGCAACATCGGGGTGCCGGTGCTCGATGCGATCCGCGATCCGCAGGGATTCGACGCTCTGGTGATCGAACTCTCGAGCCACCAGCTGCACTGGGTCAATCGCAACGCGGGCGGAGTGCTGGCTCCGCTGGCATCGGTCTGTCTGAACCTGGCAGACGACCACCTCGAGTGGCACGGCGGCCGTGACGAATACCGGCGCGCCAAGGCCAAGGTCTACGACAACGTGCGGGTCGCCTGCGTGTACAACCTGGCAGACGCCGCCACCCGCGAGATGGTCGAAGAGGCGACGGTGCAAGACGGATGCCGAGCCATCGGTTTCGGGCTGGGCGTTCCCGGTCCGAGCGATGTCGGGCTCGTTGACGGGATCCTGGTCGACCGCGCTTTTCTCGAGGAGCGCCGCACCTCGGCGCTCGAACTCGCCACCATGGCAGATCTGCGGCCCGGCGGGCTCGACAGCCCGCACATGACCGCCAACGTACTGGCTGCCGCGGCCCTGGCGCGTGCGGTTGGCGTCGACCCCGCGGCGATTCGCGGGGCGCTGCGGGGGTTCCGGCTCGACCGCCACCGCACCGAGGTAGTCGGCGAGGGCGAGGGCATCACCTGGATCGACGACTCGAAAGCGACCAACGCGCACGCGGCCGATGCCGCGCTCTCGGGCGTCACGAACGTGGTCTGGATCGCGGGCGGCCTGCTCAAGGGCACAGACCCTGCCCCGCTGGTCGCCAAGCACGCCGGGCGGCTCAGAGCGGCCGTACTGATCGGTACCGACCGCTCGGTGTTGCGCGAGGCGTTCCAACGACACGCGCCCGGCGTCACGGTCCTGGAGGTTGCGGGCGACGAAACTGGTGGAGTCATGTTCGCGGCCGTGCGTGCCGCAGCATCCATCGCCCAGCCGGGCGACGTGGTGCTGCTCGCGCCGGCCGCCGCATCGATGGACCAGTTCACGGACTACGCGGACCGGGGAGCCCGATTCGCCGAGGCGGTGCGCGAGCACCTGGAGGGAGCCGATCGTGACGACGACCCGACCTCCCGCCAGGAGCCGTAGCTCTCAACCGCCAGAGCCAGAGCCGCAACCGCCGCGCGCGGCGGTCGTCGCGGTACGCAGGCTGTTCGCCGCCGAGGCACCCGAGTACTTCCTGCTGCTCGGCACAACGCTATTTCTGGTCTTGTTCGGCCTGGTGATGGTGCTGTCGTCATCATCGATCGAGTCGTACGTGCGGAACGGCGATTTCTTCACGACGGCGACCAGGCAGGGCCTGTATGCCCTGGTCGGCATCCCCGTCATGCTGCTCGCGGCACGCGCGCCGATCTCGTTCTGGAAGCGGTGGGCTCGCGCCGCCGTCTTTCTCGGGATCGGCCTGCAGCTGCTGGTGTTCACGCCTCTGGGGTACGCATACGGGCTGAACCGCAACTGGATCCATCTGGGCACCTTCACTGCCCAGCCGTCCGAGTTGATCAAGCTGGCCTTCGTGGTGTGGTTGGCGTGGATCCTCACCACACGTCGCGAGTTGCTCGACGACTGGAAGCGGGTGCTCTTCACGGTCGGCCCGATCGTGGGCCTGTCCATCGGTCTCGTGCTGTTCGGCAGCGACCTGGGCACCGCGGTCATCTTGATCTCGATCGTGCTCGGCGCGCTGTTCTACGCTGGCGTTCGGCTCCGAGTGATCGCTGCCGCGATCGTCGCGATCTCACTCATCGCGTTCGTGTTCGTGCAGATCAGCCCCTCGCGGACGGGCCGCGTCGGAGCGTGGCTCGGTGGCTGCACCGATCAGTCCAAGGCGCTGACCGACTGCTACCAGATCACGCACGGCTGGCAATCTCTCGCGCACGGCGGAATCTTCGGAGTCGGTCTCGGCAACTCGACCGGCAAGTGGTCGTGGGTTCCCGAGGCCGACAACGACTTCATCTTTGCGATCATCGGCGAAGAGCTGGGTCTGATCGGCGCGATCCTCGTGCTCGGCCTGTTCGTGGTGTTGGCGATCTGCTTCGTTCGAATCATCCGGATGTCGCGCGACCCCTTCGCCAAGCTCGCGACGAGCGCCGCACTGGTCTGGATCGTCGGCCAGGCGTTCGTGAACATTGCCGTGGTGCTGGGTCTGCTGCCGGTGCTCGGAGTGCCGCTGCCCCTCGTCTCGGCGGGGGGCTCTGCCCTGATCACGACCTTGGCGGCCATTGGCGTGGTCTTGTCCTTCGCGAGGCATCGACCAGAGTGACCACCTACCTCTTCGCCGGCGGGGGAACCGCCGGCCACGTCAATCCGCTGCTGGCGACCGCCGACCGGCTGCGCGAGCGCGATCCTGACGCTACGGTGCTGGTGCTCGGCACGGCCGAGGGGCTCGAGGCTCGGCTGGTGCCGGAACGCGGCTACGAGTTGCTGACGATTGCCCGGCTGCCATTCCCGCGCAGGCCCAACGGTGTTGCGCTGCGATTTCCGGGTCGCTGGCGTCGGGCGGTTGCGCAGGTGCGGGCGATTCTGCGCGAGCGCAACGTGGATGTGGTTGTCGGCTTCGGCGGGTACGCCGCCGCCCCCGCGTATCGGGCGGCGCGTCGCGAGAAGCTGCCGCTCGCGATCCACGAGCAGAATGCCAAGCCGGGCATCGCCAACCGACTCGGCGCGCGGATGACCCGCTTCGTCGGCGTCACTTTCGGGTCAACGAGGCTCGCGCACTCCACGGTCGTTGGCATGCCGCTGCGCCGCGAGATTGAGACTCTCGATCTGCCGTCAGCGCGGGCAGAGGGTAGAGCCTTCTTCGGCCTCGACCACCGGATGCCGACCCTCCTGGTCACCGGCGGCTCCACAGGAGCGCGGCGCATCAACGAGAGCGTGTCGGCCTCGGTAGCTGCGCTGCTCGGATGCGGCTGGCAGGTGCTGCACCTCACCGGCTCGCGCACCCCGGTCGCCGATCCCGGACTTGCCGGCTATCACATCCTCGAGTACTGCGACCGTATGGACTTAGCTCTCGCCGTCGCCGACCTCGCCATCTCTCGCGCCGGCGCAGGAACGCTCGCCGAACTCGCCGCGCTCGGAATCCCGGCCATGCTCGTGCCCTATGCGGCCGGCAATGGTGAGCAGGCGTTCAACGCGCGGGATGCTGTCCACGCCGGTGGTGCGATCGCCGTCGCCGACGACGCGTTCACGCCCGAGTACGTCCATTCCGAACTGCCGGCGCTTCTGCTCAACCGGGCGCGCATCGCCGACATGGCGGCACGGATGGCCACGGTCGGGGTGCGCGACGGGGCCGACCGCATGGCCGATCTGGCCCTCCAGGCGCGGGACAGCACGACGGCTCGGGCCCCGAACTAGAATCGGTCAATGCCTCTCAAGCCGGATCTCGCGCTCGACATCCCAGAACACCTCGGTCGCGTGCATTTCATCGGAATCGGCGGGTCGGGTATGAGCGGCATCGCGCATATGATGCTCGACGCGGGTTTGACGGTCAGCGGATCTGACCGCGAGGAGAACACCTACCTGCCGGCGCTGCGCGACCACGGGGCGATGGTGTTCGTCGGTCACGATGCGCAGAATGTCGGCGACGCGGACACTGTCGTATTTACCAGCGCGATCTGGCCCGAGAATCCCGAATACCTTCTGGCACAGGAGCGCGGCCTGACGTTGCTACACCGATCGCAGGCGCTCCACTGGCTGTCACGAGGCCGGCGAGTGGTCACCGTTGCAGGCGCTCACGGCAAGACGACGACGACGGGGATGATCATCACGATCTTGCGCGAACTTGGCATCGACCCCAGCTTCGTCAATGGGGGTGTCATCCAGTCCCTTAAGACCAGTTCGGCGACTGGCGCCGACCCGCTCTTCGTCCTTGAGGCGGACGAATCAGACGGATCGTTTCTCTTGTACAACTCGTCGGCTGCGGTGATCACCAACGTGGAAACCGTCCACCTCGACCACTTCGGTTCAGATGAGGGGTATGAGGACGCGTTCACCCGATTCGCCAACGGCGCGAAGGAGTTCATAGTCGCAGGCGAGGGCGAACAGATGGATCGGGTGCTCATGGGGGTCAGCGGCGGTCGCGTCATCCGCTTCGGCGAGAGCGAGGGCGTTGACATGCGCGTTTCGAACATTGTCGCGACCGATCACGTCACCTTCGACCTCACCTGGAAGGGCGTCACCCACCGAGCGCGAATCTCCGTTCCCGGCCGCCATCACGCCCTTAATGCGGCAGGGGCCGTGGCGACGGTGGTGGAGTTGGGTCATCCGATCGGTCTCGTCATCGCTGCCCTTGATCGATTTGGTGGGACGAAACGGCGCTTCGAGTTCAAGGGGAAGGTGCGGGGCGTTTCGGTGTACGACGACTACGCGCACGAGCCCGCCGAGGCGGCGGCTGCCGTTGCGGGTGCCCGCACGGTCGTCGGAGACGGCCGTGTAATTGCGATCCACCAACCGCACCTCTTCTCGCGCACCCAAAACGTGTCGGATCAATTCGCCCGCGCTTACGAAGAGAACGCCGATCTAACTATTGTGCTCGCCGTTGATGGCGCCAGGGAGGATCCGATCCCCGGTGTCAGCGGTCAAATGGTGGTCGACCACTTCATCGACAAGACGAAGGTAAGACTGATCGAGGATTGGCAGGAAGCCTCCGACTACATGGCCGGCGTCGCCCGTGTGGGCGACATCGTCGTCACGCTCAGTTGCGGCACTATTTACAAGATCATTCCGCAGTTACTCGAGTCCCTCGAGCGCATTCCGGAGCGCTCGAGTGTTCAGGCGATTGCGACCCCTGACGGAATCTAGGTTGATTTTGCTCCCGGGAGGCCGCCCTCTATGCGGATTTGACAGTGCGGATGGCCCTTGCGGGGACATGAGTCAGCGAGGTTCCTACTTTCGGTTCATTTCACGTCGAGCGTTCATGACCGTCGGTGCCGGCCAGCACGGGCCATGCTCAGCGAAGGGGCGGCATGCCCGATTACTTTGATTCAGAGATCCGTCGCTTCGCCCCACGGGTTCTCCGACTAGCCGAAGAGCGGATGCGGCTATTCCCGAGCGCCGCTCCGCAGCCTTGGAGGATGTCGGGCGGGATGCCCGAGCCCACCGACATTTTCCGCCTCCTCAGCACGCGGAAGGGCGACGACTACCACCACACGATCGAGAAGTACGGACCCAGGCGCGCGGATCAGACTCACCAGGACCAATCGGAGGAACGGAAAACGCAGTATCGCGCGGCCATCCTCAACGCAGCGCAGCAGTTGCGATTCATCGCACAGTCACCGGGATCAGCGAGCGACGATCTCGATCGAACACTCGGAATCTTAGATAGCGACATGTCTCAAGTCGAATCGGACGTTGCCGCGGTCGTGGTGAACGGTGCGGGTGGAGCCTCAAGTCTCAAGCGCGTGCGCGACGCTGCCCGCAATATCCAGGCTGGTCGCTTCCGGACCCAACGTCTCATATTGACCGGTGGCGAACGGCCAGTCCGGGCGAACGAGCAAAGACGTATACCAACTGGGTTTCGCCGGGGTACCACCGAATTTGAGCTCTTGAGGCGCGCAGCAGAGGACCTGCTGGAAGCCAGCTTCGGTCGGCAATCGGAGACTCTCGAGGTGAGCTACGGTCAAGATCTGACGGCAGAAACTTGGAGGGGAACTGGCCAAGTTGGTACAACATCGATCGAGTTGATCGCGATCAAAGCTCCCTACGACCCTTTCAGGATCCTGGCAGAGAGCGCGGCGAAGGCCCCAAGGGTGAACACCGAGGAGGTGTTTCTTGCAGCAGTTCCCTATGTGATGGAAGCCGAGGGCGGTGTCGTAGTTCAGTCCCATGACACCTGGACAGCGTGGCAGCACCTCATCGGCAAGCAGGTCTTCGAGCTCGGCCTTGGTCGCGCTGTCCATCCAGCGGGCCCCATGAACGACAATCGGGTCATCCAGAGACCGGACGGGCACTACGACATCGTCAGCGCAGAGGACGTGGTTGATGAAATCGCGAAGACCTATCTTCAGCTCTTCGCCACCCGCGATATGTTCAGTGGCGTCAGCACGACTGGTGAGAGCGAAGGACTACGGTGATTGAACTCAGCACGCGTGTACTGCACGCGGTGACTGGAGGCACGCCAGGCTGGTGGAATGCGTGGATGGCAGAGTTCACGAAGGCCAGCGTCTACTCGTTCTGGTTCGGCCTCATCCAGACCATCGTGCTTGTGGGCGGCGTCGGCGCCGGAGTCCTGTCACTTGCCTCGGCTCGTCGCGCGCGGCGTTCGGCGTCCTTGCTGCGCGTTCTCACCGAACTCGAGAATGATCAATTCACGGCCAATACCCGGATCGTTATCGGTGCCTTTCCTGCCAAGGAGGGAACCTTGGGGGACCGTGTGAGGGCCCTCGTATTAGTCGAGCTCACCGAAGAGCAAGTGCAAAGCGCGCGCGTCGTTGTCGAGCACCTCAGCGACATGGTCCATCAGATGGAGCTGAACCTGTTTCGCGAGCGAGAGCTATTCCGCACCGCCCATCCTCGGATCATTGACGTCGCCTATCGACTCGAGCCATTCGTCATGGTTGTCTCAGCCCAGCGGGGGCAGTCTTGGGGGTTGCGGGTCCGTCGGCTGCTCGTCGGTGCGATTCGCTACTACCAGCGCTCGCCTGCGTACAAGGAAGATATGTTCCTTGATCCGCACGGGGAGGTGGGATCGGATGGCAGGGTCAACGTGTGGTTCAATCCCATCACACCGCGGTGGGAGCGTGAGGTTCAGGCCCTCCTTTACAGCACCAACTTGAGGAGCCGCTTGACTCCGACCCGGAGATCGATGCACCGTATCTACCGGCGAGAGCGTGAAGCTGTTGCGACTCAGCTTCGTGAGCTTGAGACAATTGGCAACGGGGTGCAGAGTTACGACATTTTCTGACGAATCGAGGTGGGGGACGGACTTCGCGGGGTGTCGGCGGACGTCGACGACGACGGCCCATTCGTCGCGATTCTGAGAAGTCCCGGCGCTTCGCTCCCCGACCGTCTGCATGACCAGAGGGGCGTGTCTACATGCGTTAGACCGACTGGGTTTCGTACGCTGACGTGGTGAAGAGGCCAGAGGGGATCGCCGGGCCGGTGACCCGAGATATCGGGACACAATCCGCGAAGCGGACTGCGTCCTTAGTCGGCCGTAGAAAGCCCGCAGGCCGGGCAACGGATCCGGCTCTCACCACGCTGGGTCGACAACTCCAAACCACCTCACGAAAGACCGGTCTTCGTGAGCGGCCGGCACCGGCGCGCGTTAGTCGGATCCCGCGGTCCGACCTCAGGACCGCTGCACGCGAGCGCAAGCGCTACGAGCGCCTCGAGGTCAAGCGCTTCACGCGGCGCGCCCGGCGACGCCGCACAGCATGGTTTGCAGCGATCCTGACCGTGCTCGCCGTCGGAGGCCTGGTCACAGCCGCGGTGTTCTCGCCGCTGTTGGCCTTGCGCACCATCGCGGTAGACGGCACGTCCCGTCTGAACTCGGCAACCCTCGAGAAGGCGGTCGATGGTCAGCTCGGCACGCCGCTTGCCCTGTTGAACTACGGCCAGATCACCAAAGATCTCGCGCCGTACAGCCTGATCCGCAGCTACGTGACCGAGATCGTGCCGCCAGACACCCTGGTGATCCACGTCGTCGAGCGCACGCCGATCGGCGCCATCCAGAGCGCGAGCTCGTTCGACCTTGTCGATCCCGCCGGAGTGACGGTCGACTCGTCGAAGACTCGCCCAGTGGGCTACCCGCTCATCCAACTCGGCGATGGGCGCATTGATGGGCCCGGCTTTGCGTCCATGGCACAGGTGCTGCTCGCCTTGCCGGCTGCGGTCTTGACCAAGGTCGACACGGTCACCGCCCAGACGCACGACGATGTCACCCTGACCCTGAGCGGTTCGAACCAGCGGGTGGTGTGGGGCAGTTCGAATGATTCGGATGCCAAGGCGCGCCTCCTTGCCGATCTCATCGCCCTGCATGCCGGGTCGGGTGCCGGGGAGTACGACGTCTCGGCTCCCGGTACCGCGGTGTTCCATCGCGACTGAGCGAGCTGCGAGGGAAATGAGTATTCGAGCGACACGCGCGGCCTTGACGTGCAGACCGCCAGGCCGACCGTAACTTGTGGGTCAGACATGGTACTGAGGAAGACTCCAAACTTCAAGTAGAGGTTTAAGCTTTCCCAATCCGCACGGAGGCCGGACGTGACATCGAACCAGAACTACCTCGCGGTGATCAAGGTCGTCGGCATCGGCGGCGGAGGAGTCAACGCCGTCAACCGCATGATCGAGCTCGGTCTGCGCGGTGTTGAGTTCATTGCCATCAACACCGACGCCCAGGCGCTGCTGATGAGTGATGCCGACGTCAAACTCGACGTTGGCCGCGAGTTGACGCGCGGACTTGGCGCGGGAGCCGACCCTGAGGTCGGACGCCGAGCCGCGGAAGACCACGCAGAAGAGATCGAAGAGGCGCTGGCCGGCGCAGACATGGTCTTCGTCACGGCCGGCGAAGGCGGCGGCACCGGCACCGGCGGCGCGCCGGTCGTTGCCCGCATCGCGAAGTCGATCGGCGCCCTGACCATCGGCGTCGTGACCAAGCCCTTCGCGTTTGAGGGCAAGCGACGCTCTTCACAAGCCGACATCGGGGTGGCGAGCCTCAAGAACGAGGTGGACACCCTCATCGTGGTTCCCAACGATCGCCTGCTCGAGATCAGCGACCGCGGCATCAGCATGCTCGAGGCCTTCGCGACAGCAGACCAGGTGCTGCTGGCCGGTGTGCAGGGCATCACCGACCTCATCACGACCCCCGGGCTGATCAACCTCGACTTCGCAGACGTCAAGTCGGTCATGTCGGGTGCGGGCTCCGCGCTGATGGGCATCGGGGCCAGCCGGGGCGCCGACCGCGCCATCAAGGCAGCAGAGCTGGCGGTGGCATCCCCGTTGCTCGAGGCGAGTATCGATGGTGCGCACGGGGTGCTGCTGTCGATCCAGGGCGGGTCGAACTTGGGCATCTTCGAGATCAACGATGCGGCTCGGCTCGTGCAAGAGGCCGTGCATCCCGAGGCCAACATCATCTTCGGCGCCGTGATCGACGACACGCTCGGCGACGAGGTGCGGGTGACCGTCATCGCCGCCGGATTCGACGGGGGCGAGCCGTCGGTGCGACCTTCGATGGCGCACCGCAGCAACTTCGTCGAGGCGGCAGTGCCGGTCGGCGTCGGCGCAGAGGCCTCCAGTTCCGCGGGAGCGGGCTCCGGCGGCTGGGGAGCTGAGCCCGACTCGCCGTTGCCCCTGCCGCGCGACCGCGACTTCGACGAGGACGACGATCTGGACATCCCCGACTTCCTCAAGTAGGTGGACGCCGGGCCTGGCCTCGCCGAGCGGCTGGCGATCGTCGACGCCACCATCGCGGATGCTGCGCGCGCGGCCGGTCGCGATCCCGCCGAGCTGACGCGCATTGTCGTGACCAAGTTCCACCCGGCAGAACTGGTACGTGAGCTGGCCGCCCTCGGGGTGCGTGACATGGGCGAGAACCGTCACCAGGAGGCCGCGGCGAAGGCCGCGGAACTCACCGACCTCGATCTCACCTGGCATTTCGTCGGACAACTGCAGAGCAACAAGGCGAAGGCGGTTCGCCGATATGCCGACTCGGTTCACTCGGTTGATCGCGACTCGCTCGCCGACGCACTTGCGGGCGAGAGCCTGCTCGACGTGTTCCTCGAGCTGAACCTGACCGGCGATCCGGCACGCGGTGGCGTCGCCCCCGTCCTCCTGGAGCCGCTGGTCGAGCACGTGCTCGCCACGCCGGGGCTTGTGCTGCGCGGGGTCATGGCGGTGGCGCCGCTTGGGGAGCAGCCGCGCGCGGCATTCCAACGCGTGCGTGCGGCGTCCGATGCCCTGGTCCGCATCGCTCCCGCGGCCACGGCGATCTCCGCAGGGATGTCCGGCGACTTCCCTGAGGCCATCCTGGAGGGCGCGACACACCTGCGCATCGGCACGGCAATCACCGGAAAACGGCCGGTGCCCGGTTAATCTCGGACTCGACGCGAACCCCTTCGGAGGATGACATGGCGAACCCGCTGCGCAAGACGATGGTCTATTTGGGCTTGGCCGACGAGGAGTACGACGACGCGGCTCCCTCGGCTCCCGTCGCCCCTGTCGCGAGCGTCGCGGGATCCGGTCGTGCCGCGGTGACGCCGCTCCGCCGCCCGGTGGCCGCGCGCAACGCTGCTCCCGCCGGCATGAACGAGATCCTTACTGTGCATCCGCGTCAATACCGCGACGCGCAGGTGATCGCCGAGAGCTTCCGCGAGGGCGTGCCGGTGATCATGAACCTCTCGCAGATGAGCGAGCCGGATGCGCGCCGCCTCATCGACTTCGCCAGTGGTCTGTCTCAGGGCCTGTACGGAAAGATCGAGCGGGTCACGAACAAGGTCTTCCTGCTCTCGCCGGAACACGTCGCCGTGAGCGGCGAGCAGGCCGAGGCCGAGAGCGATGTCGAAGCCGGTTTCTTCGGCGCATAGCCTCATCGGGTTGCAGCCGTGACCCTGTTCCATATCGCGGTGGGCGCCGCACTCGCCGTTCTCGTTGCCTTCTTCCTCGTCATGTGGGTGCGCCTGGTCTTCGACTGGGGGCGGGTGCTGCAGCCGAACTGGCGGCCGCACGGGTCCGCTCTCGTGCTCGCGGAGGCCGCGTACTGGATCACGGATCCGCCGATCAGAGTCGTGCGCAGGATCATCCCTCCGATTCGAGTCGGCGGGGCACGCCTCGAGTTCTCGTGGAGCATCGTGATGCTTGCCTGCATTGCCCTGATCTGGGGGGTCGGGCTCTTCGCATGACCTACTGGGGTCTTCCCGGGTGCCGCGTGTACGCTGGGGTTCTCATGCTGGGACTCTCACTCTCAAGGTGAGCCGAAAACTTGCACGCGAAATGATGGAAATCAACGAGGTGACTGAGATGGCTTTGACTCCGGAAGACGTGGTCAACAAGCGGTTCAATCCGACGAAGTTCCGCGAGGGCTACGACCAGGACGAGGTCGACGACTTCCTCGATGAGGTGGTCGTGGAGCTGCGCCGCCTGAACCAGGAGAACGAAGAGCTGCGTCAGCGTCTCGTCGCCGGCGAGGCGCGGATCAATGAACTTCAGCGCAGCGGAGCAGCCGCTCCCGCAGCCGCTCAGGCCGCTCCGGCCGCCGCACCCGAACCAGAACCTGCCCCTGCCGCGCAGGCCGATGCCGCCGCGATGGACCCGAGCAACACGAACAACCTCCTGCAGCTCGCTCGGCGACTCCACGAGGAGCACGTGCGCGAGGGTATGGAGAAGCGCGACGCGCTCATCGCCGAGGGGCACGCAACCGCCGCCCGCGTCGTGTCCGACGCCCAGCAGGCCCAGGAGGCGCAGTTGGCCGGTCTCGAGCAGCAGAAGCAGAGCCTGGAGCGTCAGGTCGATGAACTGCGCTCGTTCGAGAAGGAGTACCGCGAGAAGCTGCGCGGCTACATCGAGGGGCAGTTGCGCGAACTCGAGTCGTCGAATGCGCTGAGCACGGGGTCCGCCCCGACGGCAGCAGGTCAGGATGCAGCAGCTCCGGCCCCGCAGTACCAGGCGGCGCAAGCCGCGGCGCCCGCTGGCTACACCGGGCCGCAGTCGCCCGATTACGCCGCGTACCCGCAGCCCACTGACTACCCGGGTTTTGCCGCAGGAAACTGAGCAGGCAGCGCCTCAGGGTCAGCAGAGCCGCGGACGCGTCAGCGTTCGTGCTCTGCTCCTGCTCGGCGCAGTCGCGCTCGTGCTCTATGCAGCTGACCAGGTCGCCAAGCACCTGATCGTGACCAACCTGCGCGAGGGTGAACTCGTGCCGGTGCTCGGGCAGGTCTTGCAGTTGCACTACGTGACCAACTCAGGTGCCGCGTTCTCGTTGGCGACCGGGTTCACCTGGATCCTGTCGATCGTGGCCGTCGGGGTTGTCGTCGTCATCGTCTGGTTCGCGCGTCGTATCCGGTCACTCGGGTGGGCATGCGTGTTCGGGTTGGTTCTGGGGGGCGCGGCGGGAAACCTGACCGATCGGCTGTTCCGCGAGCCAGGATTCGGCACGGGGCATGTCGTCGACTTCGTCCAGGTCTGGGGATTCCCGGCCATCTTCAACATTGCGGACTCGGGCATCGTGGCCGCGATGGGGCTGTTCATCATCCTGTCTGTGCGCGGAATCGGCCTCGACGGCCGCAAAGCGGTCTACGTGCGCCGCAAGCGCTCGGTCGACGACGCCGACGTCGTTCCCGCGAAGCCGACGGTCGGCACGCGCACGCGCGCGTCGGTGCCGAAGCCTGCACCCAAGGCCTGAGGCATGGAGTCGCGCAGCCTGCCGGTCCCCGAGGGGCTGGCGGGCGAACGGGCGGATGCCGCGATCGCGCGGCTACTCGGATTCTCGCGAACCTTTGCCGTCGAGGTCATCGACGCGGGTGGGGCATCGCTCGATGGAGCACCACTCGCCAAGTCGGATCGCCTGTCCGTCGGCGGTTGGCTGGAGGTGAGCTGGACTCCCAAGTCTGAGCCGAGCATCGTCGCCGCACTCGTGCCCGGCTTCGCGGTCGTGTACGACGATGACGACCTGGTCGTCATCGACAAGCCGGTCGGCGTTGCCGCGCATCCGGCGGTCGGCTGGGACGGGCCCACCGTGCTCGGCGCACTGGCCGGCGCAGGCTTCCGGATCAGCACGTCGGGTGCCGCCGAGCGCGCCGGCATCGTGCACAGACTGGACGTCGGAACCAGTGGACTGATGGTCGTCGCCAAGAGTGAGCGCGCATACACCGAGCTGAAGCGACAGTTTCACGACCGGGAGGTTGACAAGATCTACCACGCGATGGTGCAGGGGCATCCCGACCCGTTCTCGGGCACGATCGACGCGCCGATCGGGCGGCACCCGAGTTCGAGCTGGAAGTTTGCGATCACCGCCGGCGGCAAGCCGAGCGTGACGCACTACGAGACCCTCGAGGCGATGCGCAGCGCGACTCTGCTTGAAGTCCACCTGGAAACGGGTCGCACGCACCAGATCCGCGTGCATTTGTCGGCACAGCGGCATCCCTGTGTTGGCGACCTGCTCTACGGCGCGGATCCCAGCTTGGCCACCCGGGTCGGGCTAGAGAGGCAGTGGCTGCACGCGATGCGGCTCGGATTTCGGCATCCGGGCACGGGCGCGCGGGTCGATTTCGAGACCGAGTACCCCGCAGACCTCCAACACGCACTTGACGTTCTGCGCGACGACTGAGGTCGCGATTAGGGTGAGGACTTAACCCTCAAACGAAGCCCCATCCAGAGACGACCGTGGCGAACGATTCCTTCGTGCATCTGCACGTGCACACCGAGTACTCGATGCTCGATGGTGCTGCACGGGTCACCGACCTGATGGCGGCGGCCGTCGAGCAGGGAATGCCGGCGATCGCGATCACCGATCACGGCAACAACTTTGGCGCGTACGACTTCTGGAAGCAGGCCACCGCGGCCGGGATCAAGCCGATCATCGGCACCGAGGCCTACGTCACCCCCGGCACGCCGCGCCAGGAACGCACGCGGGTGCGCTGGGGTGCTGGCGGCGAAGACGACGTCTCAGGCGCCGGCGCGTACACGCACATGACACTGCTTGCCGAGAGCACGGCGGGCATGCACAACCTGTTCCGGCTGTCGTCGCTGGCCTCGATCGAGGGCTACTACTACAAGCCTCGGATGGATCGCGAACTCCTCAGCACCTATGCCTCCGGCCTGATCGGCACCACCGGCTGCGCGAGCGGTGAGGTGCAAACCCGGCTGCGACTCGGACAGTACGACGAGGCTCGTCGTGCCGCCGGTGAACTGCGCGACATTTTCGGCAAAGAGAATTACTACGCCGAGATCATGGACCACGGCATCGGCATCGAACGCCGAGTGATCGGCGAGTTGATTCAACTGGCAAAGGATCTCGATCTGCCGCTGCTGGCCACCAACGACCTGCACTACACGCACGCGCACGACTCGAGCGCTCACGAGATTCTGCTCTGCGTTCAGTCGGGCTCCACGATGGAAGACCCGAACCGTTTCAAGCTCGAGGGCCACGAGTACTACCTCAAGTCGGCGGCACAGATGCGACAGCTGTTCGCTGACCATCCGGAGGCATGCGACAACACGCTGCTGATCGCCGAACGCTGCGAGATCGAGTTCGAGAAACGCGATCTGATGCCGCGCTTCCCGGTGCCAGAGGGCGAGAGCGAAGCATCCTGGTTCGAGAGCGAGGTGGCGACCGGCCTGTCCCGTCGTTTCCCCGACGGGCTCAGCGACGATCACGCGGTGCGCGCGCAGTACGAGATCGACGTCATCAAACAGATGGGGTTCCCCGGCTACTTTCTTGTCGTCGCCGACTTCATCGGGTGGGCCAAGAGCCAGGGCATCAGGGTCGGACCGGGCCGTGGCTCTGCTGCCGGCTCGCTGGTCGCGTACGCCATGGGCATCACCGAGCTCGACCCGCTGAAGTACGGGCTGATCTTCGAGCGCTTCCTCAACCCAGAGCGCGTCTCGATGCCCGACGTCGACGTCGACTTCGATGACCGCCGACGCGCTGAAGTCATCCGTTACGTGACCGAGAAATATGGCGACGATCGCGTGGCTCAGATCGTCACCTACGGCACGATCAAAGCAAAACAGGCGCTGAAAGATTCAGCTCGTGTGCTCGGGATGCCCTTCTCGGTCGGCGACAAGCTCACCAAGGCGATGCCCCCGGCCATCATGGGCAAAGACATCTCGCTCGGCGACATGGTGACCCAGGGATCCGAGCGCTACAAAGAAGCTGCCGACTTCCGCGCCCTCATCGCCCAGGACGCCGAGGCAGCCAAAGTCTTCGAGACGGCCCGCGGCATCGAGAACCTGAAGCGGCAGTGGGGAGTGCACGCCGCGGGTGTCATCATGTCTGCCGAGCCGCTGATCGACGTGTTGCCATTGATGAAACGCGAAGACGATGGCGCGATCATCACCCAGTTTGACCAGCCGCCACTGGAAGATCTCGGTCTGCTCAAGATGGACTTTCTCGGGCTGCGCAACCTGACGGTGATCCAGGATGCGCTCAACGCGATCGAGCGCAACACCGGAAGTGCTCTCGAGATTGAAGCGCTCGACCTCGACTCCGATGCCCCGACATACGAGTTGCTGGCGCGCGGTGACACGCTCGGCGTGTTCCAGTTGGACGGTGGGCCGATGCGGGCCCTCATCCGGCAAATGAAGCCGACGAACTTCGAAGACATCTCTGCTCTCATCGCGCTCTACCGGCCGGGCCCGATGGGCATGAATTCGCATACCAACTACGCCCTGCGCAAGAACGGGCTGCAGCAGATCGACGCGATCCATCCCGAGTTGGCCGAGCCACTGCGCGAGATTCTCGATCCGACCTTCGGTGTGATCGTCTACCAGGAGCAGGTGATGGCCGTCGCCCAAAAGGTGGCGGGGTTCTCGCTTGCTCAGGCCGACATCCTGCGCAAGGCGATGGGCAAGAAGAAGAAGAGCGAGCTCGACAAGCAGTTCGCCGACTTCGAATCCGGGATGCTCGGCAACAGCTACAGCAAACAGGCGGTACAGGTGCTGTGGGACACCCTGATGCCGTTCGCCGACTATGCCTTCAACAAGGCGCACAGCGCCGGCTACGGGGTTCTCAGCTACTGGACCGCCTACTTGAAGGCCAACCATCCCGCCGAGTACATGGCCGCGCTGCTGACCAGTGTTGGCGACTCGAAAGACAAGCTCGGGATGTACCTCAACGAGTGTCGGCGGATGGGAATCCAGGTGCTGCCACCCGATGTCAACGAGTCGGCGGGTGACTTCACCGCCGTTCCTAGCACGGACGGGCCGGGCGACATCCGGTTCGGGCTGGGCGCGGTGCGAAACGTCGGTACGGGGGTTGTAGACGGCATCCGGGCGGCGCGCGAGAGC
>JBDSSQ010000034.1:0-69206 GCA_039928695.1 Pseudolysinimonas sp.
ACCCGTCAGGAGGCTCCATGTCCCGTGTCGACGGCCGCGCTCCGGCCGAGCTCCGGCCGCTCAAGTTCCACCGCCGCTACCTCAACCATGCCGAGGGCAGCTGCCTCGTCCAGCTCGGCGGGACGCATGTCCTGTGCGCGGCCACGGTCGAGGAGCGCGTGCCCGGCTTCCTCAAGGGCAAGGCCCAGGGCTGGGTGACCGCCGAGTACTCGATGCTGCCGCGCAGCACGAACGACCGAATGGATCGCGAGTCGGTCAAGGGTCGGATCGGCGGCCGCACTCACGAGATCTCGCGCCTGATCGGACGCAGCCTGCGCGCCGTGATCGACACCAAGGCCCTTGGCGAGAACACGTTGGTGATCGACTGCGACGTGCTGCAAGCGGATGGCGGCACCCGCACCGCGTCGATCACCGGTGCATATGTGGCGATGGCCGACGCCATCGAGTGGGGCCGCAGCAAGGGATTCATCGGCAAGAGCGCCAAGCCGCTGATCGACTCGGTTTCGGCGATCAGCGTCGGCATCGTCGACGGGGTACCTATGCTCGATCTCGCATATATCGAGGATTCGCGCGCCGAGACCGACATGAACGTCGTCGTCACCGGTCGTGGGCTGTTCGTCGAGGTCCAGGGCACGGCAGAGGGTGCGCCGTTCGATCGCACTGAGCTCAACTCGCTGCTCGACCTCGCGCTCGGCGGCACGACCACCCTGACGAAGTTGCAGGTGGAGGCCCTCAGCTCGTGACCGTCTTCGTGCTGGCCACCCATAACGCACACAAGGTGGAGGAGCTGCGGCGCATCCTGGGGGAGCGGCTCGAGCATCACCAGCTGGTCGGGTACGACGGTCCTGAGCCGGTCGAAGACGGGGACAGCTTCGAGGCGAACGCGCTGATCAAGGCGCGGGCGGCGGCTGTCTTCACTGGCCTCCCCGCGATTGCCGACGATTCGGGGATCTGCGTCGATGCGCTGGGAGGGGCGCCCGGCATCCACTCGGCGCGCTACGCCGGCACTCGGGATGACCGCGACAACTACCGGCTGCTGCTGAGGAACATGCAGGATCAGCTGGATCGCAGGGCTCAGTTCGTCTGCGCCGCCGCCTTGGTCGATCCGGCGGCCCTCGATACCGGCTCTGCCTTCGAGCACACCGAGCGCGGAGTCTGGCCGGGATCGGTGCTCGAGGCTCCGGCGGGCGCTGGCGGTTTCGGCTACGACCCGGTCTTTCGTCCAGACGGACTCGACATCGCCTCGGCAGAACTCACGGCCGATGAGAAGAACGCGCAAAGCCACCGCGCTCGGGCGTTCGGGCTGCTCGTCGCGGCGCTGCGCGCGCGGTACGGCTAGAAGGAGGCGGGGCAGGCGGCGCGAGCCGTACCCTCGTAGACATGGCCCACGACCACGCCGAGCGCGCGCACGGTAACCGCCGCCGCTTGGGTGCCGCGCTGGGGATCGTCGTCGTCGTCCTGCTGATCGAACTGCTCGGTGCGTGGCTGTCTGGCTCGCTTGCGCTGCTGGCGGATGCCGGTCATATGACCAGCGACGCCATCGGCCTTGTCGTCGCCCTGATCGCCAGCACGATCGCCGCACGGCCGGCCACCGACCGTCACACCTTCGGATTCCGCCGGGTCGAGGTGCTCGGCGCACTGGTGAACGGTGCGCTGCTCACCGTCGTTGCCGTAACGGTCGCCATCGAGGCGATCCGCCGGCTGCTCGTGCCAGACAGCACCCACGTCAACGGTCTGCCGCTGCTCATCGTCGCGGCGATCGGACTGATCGCAAACCTGGTCGCCTTCGCGATCCTGCGGGGCGGCGACCGCGACTCGCTCAACATGCGCGGTGCATACCTCGAGGTGCTTGGCGACTTGCTCGGGTCGATGGCCGCTCTGGTGGCTGGCATCGTCATCCTGACCACCGGATTCGCGGTCGCCGACGCGATCGCGTCACTGCTGATCGCCGTGCTGATCGTGCCGCGCGCTGTGTCGTTGCTGCGCGACGTTGTGCACGTGCTGACCGAGTCGGCCCCGCCGGGGACCGACGCTGAGCAGCTCCGGGAGCACCTGCTGCAGACGTCCGGCGTCGTCGACGTGCACGATGTTCATGTTTGGGCCATCACGAGCGGCGACCCGGTCTTCACCGCCCACGTCGAGGTCGAGCCGAGCGTGTTCCAGCGCGGCGAGACCGACGCGATGCTCGACCGACTCGGCGAATGCCTCAAGGGGCACTTCGATGTTGCACACTCCACTTTCCAACTCGAGCCGGCCGGGCACGCCGAGCACGAGGGAGAATCTCATCGCTGAAGGCTCCGTGTCGGCGCAGGGCACGCAAGGCTCCGAGCGCGCCGGCCTGCGCGGCCTGCTCCCGCTGCTCGGGCCAGCGATGGTGGCTGGAGTCGCCTACCTCGACCCTGGCAACGTAGCGAGCAATGCGAGCGCCGGTGCGCGATACGGCTACCTGCTGGTCTGGGTGGTGGTGGTCGCGAACACGATGGCGTGGCTGGTTCAGTACCTGTCGGCCAAACTGGGCTTCTCGACCGGTGAGAGTCTGCCGGGCCTGCTCGGCAAGAGCCTGCGCAGGCGCGGCGGCCGGTACGCATTCTGGGTGCAAGCCGAGCTGGTGGCGGTCGCGACCGACATCGCCGAAGTGCTCGGCGGCGCGATCGCCTTGAATCTGCTGTTCCGCCTGCCGCTGATCGTCGGCGGGATCATCACCGGAGTGGTATCGCTCCTTCTTCTCGCACTCACCAACCGGCGCGGCTCGCGCGCGTTCGAGCGCGTGGTGACCGGTCTGGTGGTGATCATCGGGGTGGGATTTTGCGCTGGCATCCTGTTCGCGCCTGTGGATGGCGCGGCGGCGGCCGGTGGTCTCGTGCCGCGCTTCAGCGATTCGGGCTCCGTGCTGCTCGCCGCGTCGATTCTCGGGGCGACCGTGATGCCGCACGCGATCTATGCGCATTCGGCGCTCACTCGTGATCGCTTCGGGCGCGTGGATGAAGGTCCCGAGCGCCGCCGCGTGCTGCGCGCCACCCGGATCGACGTGACGGTCGCGCTCGCGGTCGCCGGCACGGTCAACGTCGTGATCCTGCTGCTCGCGGCGTCGACACTGCCGGGGGTGGATGGCGCGGGCACGCTCCCCGGCGCCTACACCGCCATCTCGGCTGCACTCGGACCGGTCATCGCCACACTGTTCGCGGTGGGGTTGCTGGCGTCGGGTCTGGCATCCACTTCGGTTGGCGCCTATGCCGGGGCCGAGATCATGCAGGGGCTGCTGCACGCCCACGTGCCGATGCTGGTGAGGCGATCGGTGACGCTGATTCCGGCCCTGCTGATTCTGGTGATTGGGGTCGACCCGACGCGCGCGCTGGTACTCAGTCAGGTCGTGCTGTCGTTCGGGATCCCGTTCGCACTGATCCCGCTGGTGCGGTACACCTCGCGGCGCTCACTGCTCGGCGACGCCACGAACCGCTGGTGGACCACCTCCCTCGCCGTCCTGGCCACGGCGTTGCTGGTCGCGCTTAACCTCGCGCTGATCATCCTGCTGCTCAGCGGGTGAGGGTAAGGGCTGTGACGGGGGTCTGGCGCAGGATGGAGGGATGACCGACAGCATCCTCACCCGGCCCGGTGCCCAGCTTGCCTACTCGATCTCGGGCGATGGACCGATCGTGGTGAGCGCACACGCAATGACGATGAGCCGGGCGGTGGCCGCCGAGACCGGGCAGGGCTTTGCGCGGCTCGCACAGTGCGACCGCACTGTTGTCGAGTACGACGCACGCGGTCACGGCCGCTCGACCGGAGCCCTCGTCGCCGACGACTACACCTGGCAGTCGCTCGCCGACGACCTGCTGGCGCTCATGGATGAGGTGTCGCCAGACGCCCCGGTGGACGCCATCGGAGCCTCGATGGGCTGCGCGACCATCCTGCACGCGGTGCTCAGGGCTCCCGAGCGCTTCCGTCGCCTCGTGCTCGTGATCCCTCCCACCGCATGGGAGACGCGCGCCGCCATCGCTTCGGGCTACGAGCAGATCGCTCGACTGGTCGAGCAAGACGGCGTCGACGCGCTAATCCGGCTCGACGCGACGGTGCCGAATCCGCCCGCGGTACCCGCAGACCTGGTGCTGCGAACCGATATCAGCGACGAGTTGATCCCAACGGTGTTTCGCGGGGCTGCGTTGTCTGACCTGCCGCCGCGCGTCGAGCTGGCGAGTATCGCGCAGCCGACCTTGATCTTGGCCTGGGTGGGCGACCCAGGGCATCCAACGTCCACCTCGGAGGGACTGCTCGCCCTGCTACCTCACGCCGGATTGCGGGTGGCGCAGAGCCCGGAGCAGGTCGAGGAGTGGGTCGCGCTGGCAGATGCATTTCTCGGAGGCTGAGCCGCAATCTACTTCTTGTGCTTGCCCTCGAACACGCTCGGGTCGAGCATGGCATCCTTCTCGCTCATCGCGTCTGTCATGCCGGCTGCTCGGGCCTTGCGGGCGGCGAGCGCTGACCGGATCGTGTGGAACGCGGTGGGGATCACGGCGATGGCCACCGCGCAGAGCAGCAGCACATCGATGTACGACACGATGAAGTTGCGAAGCGGCGGGATGTAGTTGAGCAAGAACCCGACGTAGGTCAGCCCAGAGCCCCAGATCAGCGCACCGATGGCGTTGTAGAGCGAGTATCGGCGGTACGGCATGTGGCCCACGCCTGCGGCGACCGGGGCGAAGGTGCGCACGATCGGCACGAACCGGGCCGCGATCACGGCCAAGCCGCCGAAGCGGGTGAAGAAGGCGTTGGTGCGCTCGACGTTTCTGCGGCTGAAGAAGCCGCTCTCTTTGCGCTCGAAGACGCGCGGGCCGGCCTTGTGGCCGATCAGGTAGCCGACCTCGCCGCCGGCGAATGCGGCGACCGAGATGGCAAGACATACCCACCAGATGTCGATGTGGATGACCTGCTTGGCACCCGGAAAAGCGAGCACGCCCGCGATCACCAGCAGGGTGTCGCCCGGCAGGACGAAGCCGACGAGCAGGCCGGTCTCGGCGAATACGAATCCGCACACCACGACGAGCGCCCACACCCCGAAGCCCTGGATGAGGTGCTCGGGATCAAGCCACGGGATCAGGCCGGTAACCGGGTGCAGCATGTCGGGGAGCATCAGCCCAGCGTACCGGGCGCCCGTGAACCGACTACGCGGCTGTGAGGGTTTCGTCAGGCTGATGCCCGGCGGCATCCAGTTTGGCGCGGCGGTCCAGACGCCAAGCCCGGATGCCCGCAATCACCGAGATCGCGATGACCACGCCGGCGATGACGTACGACGCCACCCGGATCTGCGGGTTGGATGCTGCGAAGTATCCGATCACGGTGATGGCGACGGCCCAGGTCAGCGCGCCGACCACGTTGGCTGTCACGAAGCGCAGGTACGACATCTTGCTGATCCCGGCGATCGGCGCGATGAAGACGCGCCCCCACGGGATGTAGCGACCGATGACGACCGACCACCACCCGAACAGCTCGTAGAACCGTTCGGTGCGGGCGACGGCCTTCTTCACCCAGGGTCCCCCGCGTTTGGTCAGCACGGGTTTGCCGAGGCGACGACCCATCCAGAATCCCACCTGGTCGCCGGCGATTGCCGCGATGCCGACGCCGATCGCGAGAATCCAGATCGAGATGTGAGCGGATGCGGTGCCGGCAATGATGCCCGCCGCGAACAGGAGCGAGTCACCGGTCAGGAAGGGGATGATCAGCCCGATGAACAGCGCCGTGCCGACGAAGACGAGGCCCCAGACGGCGAGGTAGAACAGCACAGCGCCCGAGCTAGCCAGAAAGTCGGCGAGTTGTCCGTCGATCGACGAACTGTGGATGACGACAGCGGCAAGCATCAGGCGTCCAACTCGTCGAAGATCGCGCCGTTGTGCGCGAAGGCCACCCGAACCTCGGCGGTGAGCGCCTCGACGGCCGCCGCGTCGAGGGGCAGCGCGTTCATGCGCTCGCGGTACTCGCGTTTGGCGTGCACGACGCTGCCCAGGTCTGAGAAGTCGTAGAAGCTCAACTGCTCGGGGGTTGCGCCGTAGTGACGGGCCACCAGCGTGGCGATCGCCTGTCCGCCCGAGAGGTCGCCGAGGTAGCGCGCATAGTGATGCGCGAGGTAGCGCACGGTGCGGTCGATGTCGTCGTCCGAGTCGACGAGCGTGTGCAGGTGCCGCGCGTATGCGGCGGTAGCGGGCAGGGCGGGGAACCGCTCACGCCAGTCGGAGGCACCGAGAGCGGCCAAGTCGGATTCGATGCGTGCGAGCCGTCGCAGCCGGGGGTCGAACACGTCGGGGCCGTTATCGGCGCGCGACTCCAGGGCGTCGTACACCCACCCGAACTGGGCGAGATAGCGGGTGTAGTCGGCGAGGCTCAGCTCGCCACCCATCAATCGGGTGATGAAGGCGCGGCTCTCGGTTGCCCGGTGGTCGTCGGCCGAAGTCGCGCGGATCAGGGCGGCGACGTCGAGCGTGGTGTCGGCAGCGAGCATCGGGTCCTCCGGGTGTTCGTGATCGCCCAACGACAGTCACGCCTTAGGTAAGCGTAACCTAACTCGGCCTCGGAAAGACGGGCGATCCGGCCGAGGCGACCGCTCAGCGCTGGGCGGAGATCCGCTCGACAAGTTCGGCCTTGGTCAGCCGGGAGTATCCCGCGATGTCGAGCTCCCGCGCTCGCGCTCGCAGCGCGACCAGGGTTTCGGCGCGCGGGGGCTCCGAGGCGGCGGCCGCGGGCTGCGCGGCTGGAGCGGCGACGGGCTCCGCGGCAGTCTTCGCTGCCGTTGTTGCTGCGGCCTTCTTGGCGGCCTTCGCGAGGTCCTTCGCCTTTTCGGCGGCTCTCTTCGCAGCCTTCTTCGCGGCGGCCTGAGCCTTGGCCGCTTCCTTCTTGGCGCGTTCCTTGGCCTTCGCGGCTTCCTTTTTCGCGCGTTCCTTGGCCCTGGCGGCCTCCTTCTTGGCGCGGTGCCTGGCCTTCTTCGCGGCCTCCTTGGCCCGAGCGGCCTCCTTCTTGCTGCGGTGGGCGACGTCGGCGGCAGCACCCCCCACGCCGCGCCCGATCTTCTTAGCGGCCGAGTCTTTCGATTTCTTCTTCGATGCCACGCTGTTCCTGCTTTCCCTGCGGATCCGCTGATCCGGCGGAGCGATCTTAACCCGCGCAGATGAACACACGCTGACACCACTTTGACTTGACATGACACCATCGTGGTGTCATAGTTGCGTCATGGAACTCGCCCCCTATGTGACCGACCTGCAGCGCCAGCTGGTGGATGCCGCGGCGAACGGCGCAGAAGACACCCGCGTGGCGGCCGAGCGGCTCGCCATCGGTCTGGACGCCGCGACCCGGCTCGTGCTGCTCGACGTGCTCTCGGCCGCCGCAGGCGAGATCACGCGTGACCTCGCCCCGGGCTCGGTCGACGTCCGTCTTCGCGGCCGCGAGGTCGAGTTCGTCGTCACGCAACCGGCCGCAGAAACCGACGGTGACACCGCACCGGTCGCCTCCGTCGACCTCGACGATGCGAGCACCTCGCGCACAACGCTCCGACTGCCAGACGCCCTCAAGGTGAGGGTCGACGAGGCAGCGGCCGCAGACGGGCTGTCGGTCAACACCTGGCTGGTGCGGGCGGTCGCCGCGGCGCTCCAACCCCGGCAGAGACGCTCGGCGCAGCGCACCCTGCGCACCGGCGACAACTTCGCCGGCTGGGCGCGCTAGCCCGCCAGCACCGCCCGCATCCACTCACGCACTCACCGACAGACGCACTCACCCACAGAAAGGGAGGCGGCAGCATGCCCACCTTCAGCACATCCAGCCCCATCGACGTCGCGATCAAACTGCCCGTCGGCGCGATCGACATCGTGGCCAGCGACCGGGACGACACGGTCGTGACGGTGTCGCCCACCCATCCGGGAAAAGCCGTCGACGTGCGCGGCGCCGACGAGACCAAGGTGGTCTTCGATGGCCAGCGGCTCACCATCACTGGCCCCCGGCCGCGCTTCAGCTTCGTCGGCCCGTTCGAGTCGATCGACGTGAAGGTCGAGCTTCCTACCGGGTCGCGGCTGACCGCCGAGAACTCGGCGGGGCCGGTGCGCAGCTCTGGCCGGCTGGGCGCGACGCGGATCAAGAGCTCGATGGTCGACCTCGACGGAACGGGCGATCTGTCGGTTCGCGCCATGAACGGCAACGTGACTGTCGGCACCGCAGACGGCGACGTCGACATCACGGCCGATCACGGTCAGATCCGGCTCGGAACGGTGACCGGTGACGCCACTCTCAAGGCCTCGCACGGCTCCATCCAGATCGGTGAGGCGGCCGGCGATCTCGACGCCAAGCTCGCCTATGGCGACCTGATGATCGCGAAGTCGCTGGCATCCGTTGCGGCCAAGACGGCCTACGGAAGCATCGAACTGGTCGAGGCCGCAGCTGGCGAGATCCAGCTCGAGACCGGCTACGGACCCATCACCATCGGGGTGCGAGCCGACGTGCCCGCATGGCTCGACCTCTCGTCTGCGAACGGTCGGGTGCGCAACGAACTCGACGGCGACCGGGCGCCCGAGGCATCAGAACAGACCGTCGCGGTGCGCGCGCGCACTCAGTACGGCGACATCACCATTCGTCGTTCCACGTGACATCCGAAAGAAGGAACAGATGACAACCCCAGCAATTGAAGTCAACGGACTTCGCAAGTCGTACGGCAAGAAGGTCGTGCTCGACGACGTCAACCTGGCCGTCGCCGCCGGCACCGTCACCGCTCTGCTCGGGCCGAATGGCGCGGGCAAGACGACGACAGTGCACATCCTGTCGACGCTGGTGCGACCAGACGGCGGCACGGCGCGAGTGAACGGATTCGACGTGGTCCGCGAGCCGGCCGGCGTGCGGGCTTCGATCGGCCTGACCGGGCAGTTCTCGGCGGTCGACAAGCTGCTCACCGGCGAAGAGAACCTGCTGCTGATGGCCCGGCTGCGCCACTTGGGTGCGAAGCGTTCGAAGATACGGGTGAGCGAGTTGCTCGAGCAGTTCGACCTGGTCGAAGCGTCACGCAAGCCGCTGGCGACCTACTCGGGAGGGATGCAGCGCCGCCTCGATCTGGCCATGACCCTGGTCGACGCGCCGCGCGTCATCTTTCTCGATGAGCCGACGACCGGGCTGGATCCACGCAGTCGCCACACCATGTGGGACATCGTGCGCGGCCTGGTCGCCGACGGCACCACCGTGCTGCTCACCACGCAGCAGCTCGATGAAGCCGACGAACTCGCCGACCGCATCGCCGTGCTCGATGGTGGCCGCATCGTGGCCGAGGGCACGCCCGCTGAGCTGAAGCGCTTGGTGCCCGGCGGGCACCTGCTGCTGCGATTCGCGGATGCCGCGGCTCTCGCCAGCGCGTCCACCCTGCTCGCCGGCTCGACGCCCGATGACGCGGGTCTCTCGCTCAACGTGCCGAGCGACGGAGGCGTCGGGGCGCTGCGCACCGTGCTCGACCGCCTTGATGCTGCGCATCTCGAGGTCGACGACCTCAGCATCCACACGCCAGATCTCGATGATGTGTTCTTCGCCCTCACCGGCAAGAAGGGAAAGGAATCATGACCACCGCCACTACTTCTTACATCGGCACTCGCGCCGGATCGCACGCCCTCAGCGACGCGTTCACCATGCTGCGGCGAAATCTGCTGCACATCGTGCGCTACCCAGGGTTGTCGATGTTCACCATCCTCGGTCCGGTCGTGATCCTGCTGCTGACCGTGTTCGTGTTCGGCGGCACCCTCGGGGCAGGCCTGCCCGGGGTCGACGCGGCAGGCGGGCGCGACGCGTACCTTGCCTACGTCATGCCCGGCATCCTGCTGATCACCATCGCCGGCACCGTCAGCGGCGTCGCGATCACCGTCGCGATGGACATGACCGAGGGGATCACGGCGCGGTTCCGCACGATGGCGATCTCACGCGGTGCGGTGCTGGCCGGGCACGTGCTCGGCAACACCATCCAGGCCATCATCGCGGTGGCACTGGTGCTCGGAGTCGGGCTGCTGGTCGGCTTTCGTCCGACGGCGACGCCGCTCGAGTGGCTCGAGGTGGCCGGAATCGTCGTGCTGATCTCGTTCGCACTCAGCTGGGTCGGCGTGGGCATGGGCATGCAGTCGAAGACGGTCGAGACGGCAAGCAACCTGCCGTTGATCCTGACCGTGCTGCCCCTGCTCGGCAGCGGGTTCGTTCCGACCGCGTCGATGCCGGGGTGGCTGCAGGTGTTCGCTCAGAACCAGCCGTTCACGCCGTTCATCGAGACCGTGCGCGGGCTGCTGCTTGGCACCCCGCTCGGCTGGAATCCCGTGATCGCGATCGGCTGGTCGATCGTGATCGCGATCGGCGGCTACATCTGGTCGATGGCCATCTACAACCGGAAGTCGGTGCGCTGAGGCGAGGAATCCGATCTCAGGGGAGAATGGATGCCGTGCCCAAGCTCTCAACCCTGGTTGCGGCTGCCGCGCTCAGCATCACGTTGAGCGCGGCACTCGCCGGATGCGCCCTGACCGGCCAACCGAGCGCGCAGGGTTCGCACACCGCGTCGGCAACGCCCACACCGACCCCCACGCCCACCCCGGTCGCGACGTCGATCGGCTTGAGCGTGCGCGAGCCGGCGGTGCGCGACACGATCTCGGCCACTGGCATCGTGCGCAACTTTCCGATCGACGGCGTCAAGAACAAAGACGAGATCATCCTGATTCAGGTCTCGGTCACCACCGGTGGCAGCTACTGGGCAGGATGGGACACCACCCGCTTGCTGCTGATCGATGGCGCGGGGCACGAGTATCCGCCCAAGACTCTCGACGACATCACGGCGGCGATGACGAAGTGGGGGTTCACGCCGTTCTCGGTGGCGAACAACGGCACCAGCATCCCGGCGTCGCACACCAGCGTTCCTGGCTGGGTCGCGTTCGACGTCTACAACGTCACGCAGCCCCTGTACTTCGCAGACCGACGCGTGCCCGTCGAGGGTGGAGCGCCGAGCACGTACACGGTGGCGTTGCCCCCTGTGCCGTAGCGGCCGACTCGACATCAGGAATTGCCAACCGGATTATCGAGGTCGCGGAGCGCGGATGCTGGTGCTCCATGACGGGGCGAGGAGTTTGCTCACCGTCGGGGCGATGCCTCGCGCCCACTGATCGTATGCGTGAGCGCCATCCGATTCGAGCTCGTCGCCCGGCGCGAATTCGACGAAGTGGACCCGGTCCATTCTGTCGATGATCGCCTCGGCCATGTCGTTCATCCGTCTCGCCCGTCGGTCGACGAGGCGGGCGAGCAATCGAGGGAACTCGGATCGTGAACTGCAGTAGGGAATCGACAACACTATTGATTTGGTCGACGCCGTCGATTCCCTCTTGATGAAATCGAGAATTCCGATGAGTTCGATGCGCCAACGGTCGACGCTGTCAAAGTTCAGACTCTCGTTAACCCCCAGCGACAGGATGATTACGTCGTAGCGGTTGAGACGGCAATCGACGAGCGCTGCGGCGCACTTCCGAACGGTCATGTCCGTGCTGACCAAGATGTCGACATCTGTCGCTCGTCCGGTGAGGGCGGACACTCTCCGGGCCAAATAGCCGGGCAGGCCCAACTCGTGCGTGAGCACCCCCACCCCCGCCGAAGCGCCATCCCCCGTCAGTAGGATCCGATCCGGATTGGCACCGGGAGCGTGAACGTGAGGGGAGTCATGCGCGACCGGAAGCCTCCTCCACGAGTGCTGTGAGTGCGTCAGCCATCCCCTCACAAGAGAGCGCCCCAGGAGATCAAGAAATGAATGCTCCACTGTCGCTCCTATGCGGCACTTCTTTCGTCAGCGCTGGTGAGGGGGACCGGAAGTGGGGCCAGCGGAGGTAAGCATGGCTTCCGGTCCCCGCTCTTTTCTTGATGCTCTGGCCTTGGGGGGAGGCTTTGAGCACCCCGGAGAGCGGTTCCCCTCATGGAGGACCGCTCTGGGTCTTGTCATCCTCGGGATCAGTTCTGCGTGCGGATGGTGCGAAGTCGGCCATCCAGTTGTGAAGAACGTGTGTCAGTTCAACCGCGATCACGCCCTCGTTGTAGCTTCTCGCCGAGTGAGTAGTGAATAGCGTCGGGTTTTCAGCCGCGGGAACCTGCGGGAGAGCCGTCATGAGGTCACCGAGTCTGACGGTTGAGGCTGTCGCCTCACTAGCCGCGGCGTCCTGTGATGGTGCGGGCGAGGAATGCGATGACGGCGATGACGAGGAGGATCACTCCGACCCAGAGCAGGAAATTGAGGGTCGGGACGAATCCGCCTGTGAGGAGGAGAACGACCGCGATAACGATGACGACGATGAGCAAGATATTCATGGGCCTCTACTCTCTGCTTCTGGTGTTATCCGACGTCATCGCGATGTTCGCGTTGACTGGTCTGGCTCCCGCTGAGCGGGTCCTTGCCGCTTGCGGAGGAGAAGGGCGATTCCGAGGATCACAACGGGCGCCCCGGCGTGGACGCCACTGCGCGGTGGGTCGTTTCCCAACGGATCTCGGAAAGATCGAGGGGTTGGGTCACGGCGAGACCGTCACCAAATGGCAGCCTGCGGCCGGAAACGGCTGAGACATCGACGATCGGCGGGATCGACGGGGAGGTGTCGGACATTGGGTGCTCCCGATAGCGCGGACAGGACAGCGGCCGGGTCCGGAGCAACTGTCCTGAAGTTACGCCTACCAGAGTGTTGTGTCAACGCGGCCCGCGGCGAGATCGTCCTTTGCTCCTTTTCATGCCACGGGCCCCCGATTCGCCGCCGGGGTGGAACACGGCGTTCGAGTATGCTCCAGATCAGTGGCTCAAGAATCTGGCTGCGGTATTTCATCGCTGGCTGAGAGCTCTCTCCTGCAGAGGTGGTCGAAGCTTCTGTTTCGCAAGAAGCCGACATGCAACTGATCTGGCTCGACTGAATCTCGTTTGGTCACGAGGATGACGAGCCTGTCCATAGTCAGGAGTTGGACGTTATGGTGACGGACAACGATCTCGATCTCTGTCACCCGTTCTTGCAGAACCTCCCCATTTCCGGCGCTTCGGTCACGGTGGTCAATGCTTCGCTTGCACAGCACAGCGTTTGTTCGAGCGACTCGATCGCCTCACGTATTGATGAGTTGCAATTTGAGCTCGGTGAGGGACCCCAATGGAAAGCGGTCGGGTCGGGGGAGTTAGTCGTCATCCCCGACACCGACACTGACCTGCACAGCGACTGGCCGATCTTCTGGTCGGCGATCCGCCCCCTTGCAGTGGGGGCACTTTTCGCAGTACCAATGAGAATGGGTGCCGTCACGGTCGGTGCGGTCACCCTGTACCGCAGGTTCTCGGGAGATCTCTCGCCGGAACAGCGCTCATCAGCGCTTGCCATTGCGTCCGCGATCGCCAGCACGGCGGTGCACCGTGCGATGCGATCTGCGCGGAACGAGGAAGCAGCAGAGTCCCCGATGTCTCCGGCCTTTCGCCGGGAAGTGCATCAAGCGACCGGAATGATTCTCGCTCAGCTGAACACCACGGCAACTATCGCGTACTCGCGGTTGCAGGCATACGCTTTCGCCCACGGGCGTCACATCCAAGATGTCGCTCGCGATGTCGTGAACCGTGACCTGACTTTCGAAGAATGACCGGTATGCACGACCACAGAAAAGTTGAGACCCGACGATGACGAAGCACACACGAGAAACGAAACTCAGCGCCGCCTTTGTGAAGCTGGCCGACACCCTGGTGACCGACTTCGATGTCGTCGACCTTCTTCACTGGCTGGTCGAGGAATGTACGCAGATTCTGGATACCCAGGCCGGTGGCCTGATGCTCATCGATCCGGCCGGTGAACTGCAACTCATCGCGTCGACGAGCGAGGATGCGCAATTGGTTGAGATCCTGCAACTCGCGGCCGGCGAGGGCCCCTGTCTCGACTGCTTCCGAACCGGTAAACCGGTCACCGTCGGCGACCTGAGCATCGCCAACGACTGGCCCGAGTTCAGCCACGGCGCCATGTCGCATGGTTTCCACTCTGTGCACGCCACCCCCCTCCGGCTTCGGGGGGATGTGATCGGCACCATGAACCTTTTCAGTGTTCACGTCGGCGAGCTCGGCCCCGAAGACATCGCGGTCGCGCAGGCACTGGCCGACGTTGCCACCATCGGGATCTTGCAAGAGCGCACCATCCGCAGCGCAAACCTCATCTCGGAACAACTGCAGTTCGCCCTCGACTCGCGCATTTTGATCGAGCAAGCCAAGGGCGTTCTCGCAGCCACGGCGGGTTTGAGCATGGATGCCGCCTTCAATACGATGCGTTCCTACGCGCGCAACCACAACCAGACACTGCGGAGCGTGGCCGACGACGTCATCGCTCGCAAGGTCGACCTGAGTCAGGAAGAGCTGACAAAGAAGTCGAACGGCTGAGACCGAATCCAGTCGTGTTGTTGTTGCTACTGTGCTGGCAACGCCGCGGCGGTGATGGCGGTGGAATGACGCCGCCAGACGCGCCAGTCGTCCTCGAGAAGCCAGACATCGCTAATGAGGAACAGGCCGCTTCGATCTGTCCCGAGAACTGTGGCCTTCATATCGATCCGTTGAAACGCAACGGCGGTTCCGCCTCGGACATCGAGGAGGTGCTCCTCGACAGCCCACGAGTGCACGATGTAATCGGGGAGCAGTGCCAGCCAGCTGGTCCGCGGCGTGACCATCAGAGCGGGATTCGTCGTCACGAGCGCGTAGTCGGGATGGAGCACCGACTCCGCGAGTTGCCGGTCGCGATCGAGGACGCATTGCTCATACGCCGCCATTTGGGCAAGCAATCCATCGTTGGTCATGCGCCCGATCATGGCACGATGCACAGCGTCAGTGCGGAAGGTGGGACTCGAACCCACACGCCTTTCGGCACAGGAACCTAAATCCTGCGTGTCTACCATTTCACCACTCCCGCGAGCGGTTGAAAGTCTATTGAAGCGGGCGCCACGACGAGGGGCGCAGGCGGAAGAACCAGCTGCGCCGCAGGCTTCCGTCTCGCCTGACGAGAGTGTCCTGGCGAGTACCGAGGTCGTCGGCGCCGAGCTTGGCGATGGCCGCCGCCGAGCGCGCATTGCGCTCGTCGGTGCGGAACTGGATCCACGCCGCGCCCTGGTCGAAGGCGAGCGAGATCAGCAGGCGCTTGGCGGCACCGTTGACTCCGGTGCCCCAGACCGAGGTCGACAATTGGGTCGCGCCGATCTCGACACCCTCGGGATCGGCCGGGTCGAAGATGAACGAGGTCACGCCCACGATCTCGCCGCCCTCGCGTATGGTGAACGTGATCCGGTTGCCCGTCGCGAGGCCGGACCGGATGACGGCGTCCAACTCGAGTGCGGTCGTCGGCACCGCGCGCGGGATGTGCTCCCAGACGCGATCGTCGGAGAGTGCGAGGAACAGGTGGCTCGCATCATCCGACTGATAGCGGCGGACGCTGACGCGCTCGGTGCTCAGTTCATCGGGGACGTCGAGGGGCCAGCGCACAGTCAGTGTCCTCCGCCCGTCATCCCGTCGGACTTGGGCTGCGGGTTCACGGTGCCGAACAACCCCTCACCATGGCGATGGATCGCGTCGTACGCCTCGCGGTACGTGCGCGGCACCGGGTCGTTGGGCGCGTAGCGCGCGAGCAGCAGGGCCACGAGGCCGATGCCGGGTGGGCTCAATGGGCGGTCGTCGTCGCCGTCGGCGGTGGGATCCAGCGACTCAGGGTTCGGGGGTGAGTACAGCGGAAAGGTGCTCGGCCAGGTCGACGGAGGTCGCGGCGCGCTCAGGGTGTGCGCGTTCTGAATCGTCGGGGCGTGCTCGTCTCGCGCGGTCAGGTGCTTGAGCTTGAAGCGGGAGGTCAGGGTCGAGATCAGTGATCCATGGTGCATCTCATCGTTGATCACCGAGCTCGGCGTGTATGCCGAGATCACCAGCGTGGGCACACGCACGCCTAGGCGGTCGAAGCGGAAGTCCATCTCGGTCTCGCCCGGCAGCGGGGGAGCGGCGGCTGCGGGCGGCGGGACGTGGTCGTACGTTCCGCCGTGCTCGTCGAAGGTCACCATCAGTGTCGTGTTGAGCGCGTTCGATCCGGTCGGCGTCGCGCTCGTGCGGATCGCGGAGTACAGGTGATGCAGAAGCGCCTCGCCGGCCCGCACGTCGCTGATGCCGCCGCCCTCGATGATGGTGCCGTCGACATCCGTGCGGGTGAGCGGCCCGACCGGCGGATGCATGTCGTTGTGGTCGAAGGTCAGGCGCGGCTCGATGAAGCTGTATGCGGGCAGCGTGCCGCTGGCAACATCCTCGAAGAAGGTCTTCATGGTGCGGAAGTTCGACCTCCAGAACTTCTCGAGGTGCGGCGCGTGCAGCATGCCCGTCAGCGAGACCAGTTGGCGCTCGTCGTAGTACACCCGCCACGGGATGCCGGCCTCCTCGAGCCGGTTGAAGATCGTCGTTGCCGTGTTGAGCAGCGGGTCGAGCCACTTACCGATGCCGGGGTTGAACGCGTTCGTGACGAAGCCGTGCGAGGTGCCGGCGTGAAAGAACGAGCGGTTCGGAAAGGTCTGGCTCGGCACCGCGCAGTGCCAGTGGTCGTAGACCGCGAACTCGCGGGCGAGCGTCGAGAACACCGGCAGCATCTCGGGCGTGAACGAGCCCATGATCTGGCGGTACTCCTCGGGTTTCGGATCGCGCCCGTGCTCCCCGCGGAACTTGTCGATGTAGTCGGCGAGGAATCCACTCATGTCGGGTTTCGTCTTGTCGCGCTGGGCGTTGTACGGCGCCTCGAGCGTGCGGACCTCGTGAGCGACGTTCGACGCAGGGTCGACGGTGCCGAAGAGCTGGGTGTTGACGAAGGGGTACTCCTCGCCCGGATCCGGGTCGGGACTTCGCATCACCCGGTCGGTCGGCCCGCTGTATGGATGCACCGCGACCTCGTCGCCATCGCGGGTGCGGTTGCTGAGGTGCTTGCCTGCCGCGCCCTCGAAGCGCTGGCCGGGCGGAACCGGCACCGTGGCATCCGAGAACAGGTAGCCGAGCAGGTTGTCGAACGATCGGTTCTCGAACATGACGACGACGAGGTGGTCGAAACCCGGGCCATCGGCGCGCGGCCTCAGGGTGGTGCCGGGCAGGGGAGCTGGATGCTGCTGGCCGCCGATCGCGCCCGCCACCCCGCCCGCGACCCCGCCCACACCGAGGCCGGCGGCCGTGAATCCTGCCGCCCGCAGGAAGTCGCGGCGCGAGGTCCGCGGCTTGGGCTCGTCGTGGCCCTCGGTCACGGCTGCTGGTCGGCCGAGAGGTACGGCTGCCCGCCCACGATGATCGAGCGCTTCGACTCCGGGCGTTCGGGGTCATACCGAATCGGGATGGTGTCACCGGGACCGTAGAACCCGCCCGTGATTCCGGTGCGGAAGTAGCGCTTGGTGCCCTTCGTGTCGGTGAAGCTCAGCGTCATCCGCTGATGCTGCACGTAGTTGACCATCCCGTCGACGCCGACGCTTTCGATCGTCGCCGTGGTGTTCACGCCGCGCGCGCGGGTTACGGCGACGGCGGCGCGACGCAGGGCCCACAGGACAAAGCAGACGGCTGCAGCGACGTAGGGCGCTGCGACGATCCAGAAGCCTTGATGGATGACGCTGGTCGGGTCTTCGAGAGCAACCCCCGAGCTGAGCACCAGGAACAGCCCGCCGATGTAAGCCAGGACGTACGCCGCGAGAACCCACGGAGTCGGGCGTATCACGTAGTACCCGAAGATCCCGGCCCCGACCGAGATCGCGACGAAGGCCACGAACGTCCAGGTCTGGTTGCGCCCGGTATTCGCGTTGATGGCCGCGAGCACCGGCCCACAGAGCACTCCGACTATGGCGACCGGAAGCGCGACGGGCACCAGCATGTGCCGGACGGTCTTTTTAATCTCATCGGGGTTCGTCGTCGACATGCGTTCATCGTAAGAGTCAGCAGGTGCCGTGCCCGATGATGAACAGGCCCGGAGCGGTGAAGTCATGCACCGTTCCCGACTGGATGTGCAGGATGACGCCCCAGTTCGCGCCGTCCTGCGGGTCGACGACCGCCTCGATGTGACCCTCCCCGCGGTCGCCGCTCTGCGATCCCGGAACATGGGCAAGTACGTCGGCGAGCGAGGTGCCCACGGTCTGTCCGTGCGCCCCAAGATCGAGTCCGCCGCGGGTCTGCGCAGCGGTGACCGAGACGGAGTATGCGGCGTGCAGGGTTCCGCCGTACGGGTCGAAATAGAACTCGATTCCGCCCCAGTCATATGTCGAACTGGCAGGGAAACAGGCGTTCGCCGGCACGGCGGTAACCGTCGGCTCAACCCCGATGGTCGTGCTGAACTCGGCCGCGGCGGTCGCGAGGGGTGTTGTGTACGGGATGTCGATGAGCTGCCGCGAGTTCCTCGCACCGACGCCCACGCTGTGCGCGTTCACCTCGACGAACGCGGGAGCCAGCGGGTCGGGCGTCGGAGTTGGAGTCGCGGTCGCAGTGTGACTCGCGCTCGGGCCGTGGACGGTCGGGTCTGCGACGGGGCTTCCCGGGCCGGGGTCGCATGCCGTCAGCGAGGCGACGGTGGCGACAACGACGGCGAGCAGCCCCAGCGCGCGGGTGGTGGTTCTCATGCGCTGAAGGTAGCGCACGGGCTACCGCCTGGCTATGAGGGGTTTTCCCCGGGGTCAACTGGTCGTGAGCCAGGTCATCCACACGTCGTAGCCGGTGACGCTCGAGCCGACGTTCTTGACCGTGATGTCGACCGAGTGCCGGTCGCCGTTGTAGTTGTCGCGGTCATAGTGATGCACGACCCCGGTGATCTCGACGGCGCCGTGCGAGGTGCCGTGCGGGCCGGCCGCGGTCGGCGGGTTCGCGGCCGCCCAGAAGCTGAGCGGCGTCTGCTGGGGCGGGTTCTTCCAGGTGATGGTCTGGGATGCCCCGGCCGCCAGACCGGTTTCGCTGTAGATCTTCTGCTGCTGGATTTGGTTCGCCATGGCCGACACGGTAGTCCTGATGGGGCTGTGGAGAGCCCGCGGTCTCCACATCGAGTTCCCGCCACACTGACCGCGTGACCAGCGCAATCGGACTCATCACCGAGCGGGTGCGCGAGCGCGTGCGCGCCGAGGGCGTCGATCTCGCGGCCGACGACGCGCTCGCCGCCCGACTCGTGCGCGACGAGGTGCAGCGCTACAGCGAGCACGCGCTCGGTGGATCGCATCCGCTGCTCTCCGACGAAGCTGCCGTCACTCGTCAGGTGGTCGCGACCCTCACGGGATTCGGCCCGTTGCAGCCGTTCCTCGACGACCCGAGCGTCGAAGAGCTGTGGATCAACGGTCCCGACCGCGTCTTCGTCGCGCGAGAAGGCGTCTCAGAACGTGTCGACCTGGCGCTGACCGAGCTGCAGGTGCGCGAGCTGGTCGAGAGGATGCTGCACTCCACCGGCAGGCGCGTCGACTTGAGCTCGCCGTTCGTTGACGCCTCGCTTCCGGATGGATCGCGGCTGCACGTGGTCATCCCGGACATCACGCGCGCGCATTGGGCCGTGAATGTGCGCAAGTTCCGGCGCGGCATCCGGGATCTGCGCGAGCTCACCCGCCTCGGCTCGCTCACCCAGCAGGCGGCCGAGTTCTTGCACCTGTGTGTGCGCAGCGGGCAGAACATTCTGGTGTCGGGAGCGACGCAGTCGGGTAAGACGACGCTGCTCAACGCGTTGCTCGCGTCGGCGCGGCCCGACGAGCGCGTCGTCACGGTTGAGGAGACATTCGAGTTGTCGATGTCCGGCCCCGATTGGGTGGCGATGCAGTGCCGCCAGCCCAGCCTCGAGGGCACCGGCGAAATCACGCTGCGGCGGCTGATCAAGGAGGCGTTGCGGATGCGCCCCGACCGGCTCGTGGTTGGCGAAGTGCGCGAGGCCGAGTCGCTCGACCTGCTGATCGCGCTCAACTCGGGGTTGCCGGGCATGTGCTCGATCCACGCGAATCATGCGCGCGACGCGCTGGCCAAGGTGTCGACGCTGCCGCTGCTCGCTGGCCGCAACATCGACTCGGGATTCGTCGTTCCGACTGTGGCATCGGCCATCGACGTCGTGGCGCACGCCGAGCTCGAGCGCGGCGGACGACGGCGCGTTGTCGAGATCGTGGCCACCACCGGACGGGTGGTCGACGGAGCGCCCGAGGCGACCACCTTGTTCGCACTGACCGGTGGCCGCGGTGGAGTGCTGACCGCGACGGGTGAGCTGCCCGAGCGGGCGGCGAAGTTCCAGCGGGCGGGGATCGATCCCGCGGTCATCCTGCGGGCGGCATCGTGACTATCGCGGTCGGACTGCTGCTCGGCGCGGGCCTGGTGCTGGGGATCTCGCCGTGGGTGTGGCCGCGAGCCGCGGCATCCGTCTCGCGTCGGCGGTCACCGCTCGACGGCTTGCGGGTGCGGCTGCGGCAGGCCGGACTTCCGCAGGTGTCGGCCGGCGTCTTCATCGTCGTGAGCGTGTTGCTCGGGGTGGCGGTGGTGGTCTTGGTCACGATTGTCACGCCCGTGCTCGCCCTCGGTGTACTTGCCGGAATCGTGGCCGGGATGCTGCCGCTCGCGTTGCTCACCGCCCGGGCCCGCGCGCGGCGCCGCGCCCTGCGCGCCGCCTGGCCCGATCTCGTCGACCACCTGGTGTCGGGGCTGCGCGCTGGACTCCCGCTCGCCGAGAGCGTGGGCGCTCTCGCCGGGGTCGGCGCTCCCGAGACGCGGGATGCCTTCGTGCAGTTCGAGCGCGAGGTGCGGTCGTCTGGCGCTGTGTCGCCTGCGCTGAACGCGCTCAAGGAGCGCCTCGCGGATCCGGTCGCCGATCGGATCGTCGAGACCCTGCGGATGGCGCGCGAGGTCGGCGGAACCGAGTTGCCGACCGTGCTTCGCAACCTGTCCGCATCGTTGCGCGCCGAGATCGCGGTGCGCGCCGAGGCGGAGGCCCGGCAATCCTGGGTGTTCTCGGCGGCCCGACTCGGGGTTGCCGCGCCGTGGATCGTGCTGCTGCTGCTCGCTTCTCGGCCCGAGGCAGCATCCGCATACAACTCGCCGTTGGGGCTGGCGGTGCTCGGCGCAGGACTCGTTGTCACGATCGTTGCGTACCGGCTGATGATCGCGCTCGGGCGGCTGCCCGAAGAGCGTCGGTGGTTCGCGTGAGCCCGGCGCTGGCAGCGTCGGTGCCGCTCGGGATCGTGCTCGGGCTCGGGCTGTGGTCGCTGGTGGCGCTGGTTCCTCGTATCGGGGCGCCCCGACTCGCCGACCGGATCGCGCCGTACCTGGTCGACGTGTCACCCGCAGCGCGCGATCGTGCTTCGCGTCGACCCGCCGAGCCGGCGTCGCTACTGGCGGGGCTGCTCGCGCCGGCCGCTGGTCGGGCTCGGCGGGCGGTGGCCGGCATCCTGGGCGGCGACGCGACCGTTGCGCAACGGCTGCGGCAGGCCGGTTCGACGATGACGGTCGAGCGATTCCGCTCCCGTCAGTTGCTCTGGGCTGCGGGCGGCGCGGTGATCGGCGTGCTGCTCGCGACGCTGATCTCACGCGTCTCGGCGCCGACCGTGCCGGTGCTGGTGGGGGTGGTCGTGGTGGCCGCCGCCCTCGGACTCCTCACCCCCGAGCAACTGCTGAGCCGCGCGGCCCGCGCCCGGCTTGCCCGGATCGCGGCCGAGCTGCCCACGGTGGTCGAGTTCTTGACCCTGTCGCTCTCGGCGGGCGAGGGCATCCTGGATGCCCTGAAGCGCGTCGCCCGCACCGGCAACGGCGAGCTGGCCCGCGAACTCGGTCGTGTGGTGGCCGAGGTCAACACGGGGCGACCGCTGCCGGACTCGCTGCAACGTTGCGCCGCCACGATCGCGCTGCCGGCCCTGAGCCGCACGATCGACCAGTTGCTCGGCGCGCTCGAGCGCGGCACTCCGCTGGTCGAGGTGCTGCGCGCTCAGGCGCAGGATTCCCGCGAAGACGGCAAGCGCCAACTGCTCGAAGCCGCGGGCAAGAAGGAGGTGGCGATGCTGGTGCCGCTGGTTTTCTTGATTTTGCCGGTCACCATCATCTTCGCGATCTTCCCGGGAATTCTGGTGCTGCAACTCGGGTTCTAAACGGCTCAGCGGCGGATATATCATGCGGCCCATGTCAAGTGAAGGTTCTGAGTCGAGCGCCTGCCCCGAGTGCGGGGCCATGACCAGACGCGAAGAGGGTTGGAAGTCGATAAGTCCGGTTCTGAAACACAAGGTTCTCGGTACTCCGCGGAAATGTACAGCGTCGGGCAAGAATGCCGTGAAGGTGCCTTCGAGCGGCACCCTGCGTCTGGTGACGGAAGTGAAACGCGAGACCTCCGCAAGTTCCGACTACACCGAAAATGACTTTCCTCAAGGCATCAGCAGCGGTTTGCCGAGTTTGGGCAAGCGGGGTCGAGGTCGGGCTTAGGCCACGTGCGAAGCTGCTAGCCGCGCGACAACTCCTCCAGCACCTCTACCGTTCCGCCGAACGCCAGATTCGGCGCACCCTGGGCGACCTTCACCGCCTCGTCGAGCGAGTCGCACTCAACCATCGACGCGCCACGCACGACCCCGTCGGATTCGGTCACGCCGGCCGCCGAGACCACCTTGCCGCCCCCGGTGCGTATCCCGTAGTCCTCGCCGAGCGCCGCGTTCCACGCCTGCCATGCCGCGCGGTTCTCGGTCACGCGGTCGGCGGGCACCGGGTCGGGGCCGGCCCGATAGATGAAGATGAACGACGCCATGCGAGCAAGTTATCGCGCGTTGACGTTTACATACGGGCTAGAAGCTCAGTCTTCTTCGCGGTGAACTCTTCTTCGGTCAGGATCCCTGCGTCACGCAGCGATGCAAGCTTCTGCAGCTGGTCGGTGACGCTTTCCGCAGCAGGAGCCGATGCCGCCGCTTGCACGACCACTTGCTGCGGCTGACTTGCTTGAAGCATCAGTCGTTGAACGAGGTCCTTGGCGGAGGCCGCCTCTTTGTGACTGGTGCGGAACTCAAGCGCGCCGCCAGAAGTGTTCACGGTTACCACCGTGTTGATCCCGAGGCCCTTTTTCGAAGTGATAGATGAGACTTGGCGAATCGGCACCATGTCCGTGTTCTTGTTTCGAAACCCGGTGACGAAGCCAACACCCGTGACGACCTTGAAGGCTGACAGGGCCTTCCGCTCCCATTCGATGCGGTCCTCGTAAATTTCGACCTTCGCGTTCTTACCGTCGATGTGCGAGACGAACGAGTAGAGGGGCTTGCCGTTTGAGACGGGCGCCGCAGAGGACGGCGTTGCCTGATCCTCGTACCGATCGGTCCACGCGGAGCCGTCCCACCAGCGCTTTCGGCCGCTGCTATCCGGGTAGTAGCCCGCGGGCGCCTGCTTGGCCATGGTGTGATCCTCTCTCGGCTGTTGCCTGATCGTAGCGGCGGCGACCGTCGGTCGTGCTCCCTAGGATGGCGGGATGCCCACGCTCGGCGAACTGATCGCACCTCGCCGACTCGGACGCGACTACCGCTGGCTGCTCGCGTCGTCGTGGACGACCGACATCGGCGACGGGATCGCCCTCTCGGCGGCACCGCTGCTGATCGCCTCACTCACCTCGTCGCCGATCCTGGTGGCCGGCGGGTTGCTGATGCAGTTCCTGCCCTGGGTGCTGTTCGGCCTGTTCGCCGGCTCGATCGCCGATCATCACGATCGACGTCGGCTGGTGATCATTGCCGATGGATCGCGCGCCCTCATCGTCGTGGGACTGGTCGCCTTTCTGGTCACCGGCCAGGTGACCGTGTGGATCGTGCTCGGCTTTGCCTTCCTCTACGGCACGGCGGAGGTGTTCGCCAACACGGCGGGCTCGACGCTGATGCCGATGCTCGTGAAGCCGGCCGACCTCGGCGTGGGCAACGCGCGGCTTCAGGGCGGGTTCCTCGTCGGCGGCCAGTTGATCGGACCGCCGCTCGGCGCGTTCCTGTTCGCGGCGGGCACGTTCTGGCCGTTCGTGACGCAGATCGTCTGCGTGAGCCTGGGCGTCATCCTGATCTCGCGGATCGCGCGCACGCCGATCCCGCCCAAGGGCCAGCCGGTCGAAGGCGAGACTTCGCACCCGATCCGCGAGGGGCTGCGCTGGCTGCGCGGCAACCCGCCGGTACGCACGCTGGTGGTGATCATCTTGGTGTTCAACGTCACCTGGGCGGCGCCCTGGAGCATCCTCGTGCTCTACGCGACCAAGCACCTCGGGCTCGGTGCGGTGGGCTACGGCACGCTCACGACGGCGGCGGCGCTCGGCGGCCTGCTGTCGACGTTCGCTTTCGGATGGCTCGAACGGCACGTCAAGTTCGCGACGCTCATGCGCATCTGCTTGTCGCTCGAGGTGGTCATGCACCTCACGTTCGCGCTGACCACATCCGGGATCGTCGCGCTCTTCATTATGTTCGGATTCGGCGCATATGCATTCGTGTGGGGCACGATCTCGACCACTGTGCGGCAGCGGCTGGTCCCGCTCGAATTGCAGGGGCGCATCGCCTCGGTCAACATGGTCGGAGTCTTTGGCGGCCTCGTCATCGGCGAGTTGCTGGGCGGCGTGATCGCCCAGACCTGGGGTCTGACGGCGCCGTGGTGGTTCGCCTTCGGGGGATCTCTGATTACCCTGATCATCGTCTGGCGGTCGATCTCGAACATCATGGCCGCGAAGCCGGTCGTAGGAGAAGGAGAAATGAAATGACGAGCATGACCCCGTTCCTCTGGTTCGACGATGACCTGCAGGAGGCGCTCGATCTGTACCTGAGCGTGTTCCCCGATGGTCGGACGCTCAGCGCGCAGAGCGACCCATCCGGAAAGCTCTTCTTCTGCACCTTCACCCTCGCGGGGCAGACCTTCTACGGCATGAACGGCGGGCCGGGCCACCCGCACACCGACGCCTTCTCGATCTTCGTCAGTTGCGAGGATCAGCCCGAGGTCGACCGCTACTGGGATGCCCTCACCGCAGAGGGCACGCCGGTGGCATGCGGCTGGTTGACCGACAAGTTCGGCATCTCGTGGCAGATCATCCCGCGACAATTGATGGAACTGCAGGCCGACCCCGACCGGGCGAAGGCTGCACGCGTGAACGCGGCGATGCTGAAGATGGTCAAACTGGATGTCGCCGAACTGGAGCGAGCAGCGAACGGTTAACCGAGCAGCGGCTCAGTTCGGCTCGGGCGGCTCCGGAACCGGCCGCAGGCCAGCCGGCGAGTTCGCGAGCCTGACGAGTTCGTCGATCCAGGCGCGGTTGAGCCGCGGCTCTTTGCCTCCCAGGAAGTCGAACTGCATGGGAATGGCGGGATGGATCCAGATCGAACTGTGTCCGCTGCCGCTCGCAGCCGTGTATTCCCAGGTGAACAGCAGGCTCTCGCCCCGACGCACCTTCGACAGAATCACGGCTTTGAGGTGCGCGAGCAGTCGATCGTCGAAATCGACCGAGATGGATGGCGTACCGTAGATGAACTTTCCCACGGCTACTGGCCCAGGCCTTCGTCGATCTCTTGCATGACGTCGTTGAGGTCTTCGGCGTTCTGGCTGGCCGCGCCGCCGCGGTCGACCCGGCCGTGGATGCCGACCTGGGGCAGCTCGGGCACCGGAAATCGTTGCTCTTCGTCGGCCTCGGTTCCCCCGACGTCCGAGACATCGAACTGGCCCGCCGGGCTGAGCAGAAGAGTGTGAACCGACGTCTCGCCGTTCCCTTCGAGCACCGGGATATCAACCGTGACGCTGTTCTCGGTGTCGGCGGCCGACGCCGTGTACTCCAGGAGCGCAGCAGCAATCGCGTTGCCGGTGACGAGTGATCCGCCGGCGTACGTGATGCGCTTCATGGGGCCCAGGTTACCGACTCGGCGACCCGACAGCCGAACGATCCGGTTGAACGAGCGCCGTCAGCCTGCGTCGCCGCAGACCGACGATGGTGAAGATCGCGGCGAACAGCACCAGGCAACCCAGACCACTCGCGACGATCGTGGCTCCGGGCACGATCAGCACGGCCAGCCCTGCCAGGGCCATGCCGCTGGCGTACGCCGCGATCCCGACCCGGATCGAGAAGATCTTCTGCGCATTGGCTTGGGCGAGCGGGAAGCCGAGCACCGGGCATCCCGCCCAGATCAGCAGCGCAACACCGACGGCTGCGGCGATGGTGCCGATCCACCAGAAGGTTTCGCCCAGGCCTGGGAGCTGGGCGGGGCGCCAGCCCGAACCGAGCAGTGGGCCGAGGATCAGGGCCGGGGCGACGATAGCCGCGGCGGTCCAGATGGTTCCGGTGCGGATGATCCGATCGGTCTCCGCCTCGAGCGATTCGAAGGCTCCATTCACTCACTCACTCTGCGCCCGGCTGCAAACCCGTGCCAAATCGTGGACCTGTCATCCAGCAAGTAGTCAGGTTGCTGTCAGGACGGCCAATCCCAGCGTTCTTAGCGATCTACGGCGGTCAGAATGGTCGCTGCCAACTCAGCCGGCTTCGTCAGTTGCGGCCAGTGTCCGGTCGGCAGGTCGACGAGTTCGTAGTCGTGGGTGAGGGGCAGCTCCGAGGCGAAACCGCCCTCCATCCACTTCCGCATCTGCTCGGTGCGGAACTCGCAGCAGATCACCGTCGCCGGCACGTCGTAGCGGCGCGGGTCCGTGAGGTGGATCGGGTCGCTCGTCACCCGCGTGGGCTCGGGAATGGCGATGGCGCGAAAGTGCTCGCGCAGCTCGGGAGTGAGATCGATCAGATCGTCGTCTTCGAAGAACGACCACTCGGGCAGCGGAACTTCACCGTTGACGACGGGCAACTCGTCGTTGACGCAGCCACCCTCGGCCAGCGGACCGCTGTCGACGTAGATCACGCGGGCCACTCGGTCGGCGCGCGCGTCCACGGCTCCCCACGCGATCGCGCCGCCGCCGCTGTGCCCGACCAGCACCACGGGGGCGTCGATCGCGTCGATGGTTGAGACGACGGCATCCACGTGGTCTTGAAAGGTGATGGCTGAGCGGTCGGCGTCACGCGACTCGAGGCCAGGCAGCGTCAGTTGATGGATGCGGTGGCCCGCGTCGCGCAGCGGTGCGGCCACCTCGTTCCACGAGTCGCCGTCGAGCCAGAATCCGGGAATCATCACGATGTCCATGAGCCGACGGTATGCCGGGCGACTGACACGGGCACGTGCACAGCCGGGAGGATGGCCAGGTCAGAAGGCGAGAATGCCCGTGGTGCCGGTTGGCCCCGTCGGCCCGGCGACGCCGGTCGTTCCTGTGGGGCCGACGACTCCGGTCGGCCCGGTAGGTCCGGTGGAACCGTCGCTGCCGGTCGGTCCTGTGGGGCCGACGAACCCGGTGGGACCGGTAGGTCCGGTATCACCGGTCGAACCGCTGGAGCCGGTTGGTCCGATCTGCCCGACGGTGCCGGTTGGTCCCGTGGGCCCGACGGTCCCCGTCGGCGAACCGATGGGTCCGGTCGCGCCGGTGGGTCCCACGGCGCCGTTCGCTCCGTTGCGGCCGTTGACCCCATTTGTGCCGTCGACTCCATTGGCGCCGTTGGACCCAGCCGCACCGGTCGCGCCTGCCGCCCCAGCCGCTCCGGTGGCACCGGTGGCGCCGTCTTTGCCATCGGCGCCGGCCGGACCGGCCGGGTGCGGCACCAAGAACTCGACTCCGCCGACCAGGACCGCGGTCGCAGCTGCTGTTCCGATCACCAAGAGAACGTCACGACGTGTAGGCACCGATCATCCATTCGATCCGGGGGCGGGTTCGCCGAGCGTACCAGGGCCCTGCTCGTCGAGGCGTGTCAACACGTATTCGAGATGATCCCGATGATCGTCCGGGAGGCCCCCCTCGCCGAGCAACTCATGGCAGATTCGAGCAGCAAGCGCGCTCTCGCCGATCCGCCAGGCTGCATCGGCCATTTCGAACCGCGACGCCCAGAGGTAGACCCAGTCTTCGACGAAGAGGACATCATCGGGGCGTGGCACCGACACGGCCAGATTGGCGAACATCCAGGCCAGATGGTGTCGACGACGCAGCCGATTGATGCGAGCCAGGTGATACAGCGGTTCGGCCCGGGTCGGTCGCAACTCCCATGCCTCCTGCAGAGTTTCGCCCGCTTCGGGCATCCCTAGCTCGTGCTCCATGACCCCTTGCTGCAGGCGAGCGACGAAGACCTCCTCATCCCAACCGCCGAGATCGGCACGCCGCCGATACAACTCGCGAGCGGCCGCGTGCTCACCGCGGTCGCGCTGCGTCTGCGCCAGGTAGAACAGGCTCCGTGGGTCGTCGGGGTTCTCAGCAAGCGAGGCAGTCAGCAGTTCGAGGTCGCGCTCGAACTTCTGGCCACGACTGCCGCCATCTGCGTGATGGATGACGCGGAGAGCGTCGAACCGAGCGGTCACGAACGGCTCGTTGCTGCTCAGAAACTCGTGAGTCCGTCCGACGTAGTGCCAGCGCCGGTTGGCGCGGACCAGGTACGGCATGCGATAACGAACGCCTCCGAGCACCTCGACCAGCGCGGCATCGCCTTCGTGCTGTGTGAGACGGTCGGTCAGATCAGGGTCGAAATCGATGGTCATGTCTGCGTCGAGCAGGAGGAGCCAGTCGTCATCGCTCGTGCCATCACTGGCCCAGGTCACGAGTTCGCTTCGGTTGACCGCGAAGTCGGTCCACCTGCTTTCACGCATCTCGCCGGGAACGGCCGTCAGCGCGCTCCGCACCCGCTCGATCGTGTCGTCAACCGAGCCGGTATCGATGATCCGCCAACTTGAGATCACAGGGAGAACACTGGCGATGGCCCGCTCGATGGTTGCTGACTCATCTCTCACGATCATCGTGAGACGGATCGACGCGGTCACGCGGGCACCCTCGCCGCGTTCTGCGCGATCGGCACGGGAGTCATCAGCTCCATGACTTCCTGCAAGCGAACAGAAGCAATCCACGCCTCCTCGTCTTCGCGACCGAACGAGACGAGCAAGCGGTCGCCGTCGAGTGCCATCCCGGTGGCGAACTCGATGCCGAGCGAGAGGAAAGTCAGTCTCGTGGACTCGCGCGACGGCAGCCCATCGCTGGTCAACGTGACGAACCGGTGAACGTAGCGTCTCGTCCAGTCCGGCATCGTGATCGACTCGTGCACCACAAAGAGCAGCTCGTCGCCCACGGCCACCCCGCCGGCCCCGCCACGTGCAGCACCCCATGGGGACGCGACCGGTGCGTCGAGCGTCAACTCGCCGGTCGTCAGGTCGAGGAGGCCAAGAACCAGCGGATCCCAGCTGTAGGCGATCCGAAGTGTCGCCGCCTGTGCGTCGAATGGCACCCAGTTCTTCTCGTGGAGCAGCGGATCCGGACCGGCGACCAGACGTTCGCGTGTCACGGTGCCGTCGTCAGCGATCTCGAGCAGGACAATCCGGCACAGCCCGGTCGAGTCACGATCACGCACGGAGGCGAGCGCGCCGAGGCCGCCGGATGACTCGAACAGCCGGAGGTCTTCGTAGCCGCGGATAGTGCTCTCCACCGTGAGCGCGTCGCGTGCCTCTGCGACGAGCACTCCCGCTTCTGGGCGGAGCCGATCATCGAGTGCGACAAGGCGGCTTTCGCTGCGGACGATTCGTCGCGGATCGTCAATGTCGTAGCTGCCGAGATGCCCCAGTCGGTAGTTGCTCGAGCGGACTCCGGCGACGAGCCGACCGTCTCGACGACGTACCAGAGTGGGATTGAAGCAGGTCCACCCCGCCCTGACCTCGGTGCGAAGCGGCGTGAACTCGACCCGTGCCACCCACTCCGCGAGCGTGGGAACCGAGGCGGGGGCGAGGCGCATGTCCGGATGGTATCGGACCGCCTCGCAGAGGAGCGCGCCAAAACCGACACACAGGGGGCCAATACATCGCAGTGCTAGGTACATCGCACCACTATGCATAGAATCCCTCGTGTGAACATCGACAAGGATCTGGTTGCCGCGATGGCCACACCCCTGGTTCTGGCGATTCTGCTGGAGGGGCCAAGCTACGGGTACGCCATCTTGAAACGAGTGCGCGAACTCTCGGACGGCGACCTGGAATGGACGGACGGCATGCTCTACCCCCTTCTGCACCGCCTGGAACGCGCGGGCAGCGTCGAGTCGGAGTGGCGCGACTCGGAAGGCTCGCGGCGCCGCAAGTACTACCGGGTCACCGAAACCGGGCGTGCCCAGCTGGCCGAGCAGCGCCGGCAGTGGACGACCGCCAACCGCACGCTCGGCGGCCTCTGGACGCAGGCGGCCGGCGCATGAGCGAGCAGCTGATGGAGGAGTGGCGCGCCGCGGTTCGGCGCAACCGAGCGGTCGACGAGGCGGATGCCGCAGAACTCGAGCAGCACCTGCGCGACGCGATGGTCGATCTTGAGGGCGCTGGACTCAGCGCCGACGAGGCCTTCCTGATCGCGGTGCGCCGGGTCGGCAAGGTCGACGCCGTCACCGCCGAGTTCGCCCGCGAACACAGCGACCGGCTGTGGAAGCAACTGGTCGTGACGCCGACCGTAGACGCTCGGCCGACATCGTGGCCGGTCATGCTGATTTTCGCCGTGATCGCTGCCGTGCTGGTGCAGGTGGCGCGCATCGCCTTCGACTTTCCGAACAACGCCCACGGCGCCGAGTGGTTCGGGCGCAACGTGAGCCTGTTCGTGCTGCCGGTGCTCGCCGCGTACTTCATGGTGGTGCGCCGGATGTCGGTGCGTCGCATCCTGCTGGTCGCCGCGATCGTCGCGGTGCTCGCGCTCGCGGTCAACCTGTTCCCGTATCACGGTGACCGGGCGACCGAACTGGTGGTCGGCATCCATCTGCCCGTCGTGCTCTGGTTCGTGGTGGGCATCGCCTACCTCGGCGGGGAGTGGCGGTCGTCTGACCGGCGTATGGACTTCTTGCGGTTCACCGGCGAATGGATCGTGTACTACGCGCTGATCGCCCTGGCCGGCGGCGTGCTCGTTGGCCTCACGACCGCGGTGTTCGAGCTCGCGCTGCCGGGGTCGTCGGGCGTCGTCGCCGACTGGGTAGTGCCCTCGGGCGCGGCCGGAGCCGTACTGGTCGCGGCCTGGCTGGTCGAGGCGAAGAAGAGCGTGATCGAGAACATCGCTCCGGTGCTGACGGCGATCTTCACGCCGCTGTTCGCCGCGATGCTGCTGGTCACCACGGTGATCTACGCGGCGACCGCCTTCGGCCGCACCTTCGACCGCAACGCGCTCGGCCTGTTCGACGCGTTGCTGATCGTGGTGGTCGGCCTGGTGATCTACGGCATCTCGGCCCGCAGCACGCGGCGCCCCGGTCTGATGGATGCGCTGCGCCTGACCGCGGTCGTCGCGGCCGTGCTGCTCGACGGTCTCGTGCTCGTGGCGATGCTCGCGCGGGTGGGCGAGTTCGGCTTCACCGCCAACCGCGTCGCGGCTCTCGGACTCAATCTGGTGCTGCTCGTCGACCTGGTGGTCACCGCCGTGATCATCGTGCGGATGTTGCGGGGTCGGTCGCCGGTGCTCGCGCTCGAGCGCTGGCAGACCTCGTATCTGCTGGTCATCGCGGCCTGGGTGACGGCCGTCGTGCTCGTGCTGCCGGTGGTGTTCGGGTTCGCGTGAGCTGTGACTAGTTTGGAGAGGTGAGAAAGAGTCCGAGCTGGCTTCAACTGGCTTTCTGGATTCTGGGCGTGGCGCTGACCGGCGTGTGGGTCGTCTTCTATGTCGGGCTGCTGACACTCACGGGGGCAGCGGATGGCGCCTCCGCCGCGGGCACGTGGTACTTCGCGTCTCTGCTTGTCGGGGCGGCGGCGTGGTTCGCGTCGATCGTGATCGTGTCGATCCTCCCGACGCGCACTGGTTTCTGGGTATCGACGATTCCCCTGGTCCTCGCAGCGGCAATCGCGGTGCTGAGCATGGTTGATGCCCGGGTGTTCTTGGAATCCGGTTCCGGTTCGTAGGTCCGTGCGATGCGCGCCGCGGACTGTCCCGGCGTGCCGAGCGTCTGTGGATGGTTTGCGCCGGCACCCCGCAGCTCGTGCCACTGTCTCGCCATGGCTGAATCCAGACTCCAACGCGTAACGAGTTTTCTCCGCCACGAGCGCGGCGACGTGCCCGGCTGGGTGCTCATCACACTCATGACGGCCGGCCTGGTGATCCTGATCTGGGCGCTCGCCGGGCCGGCGCTCAGCGAGATCTTCCAGAACGCGATCGCGAAGGTTACCGGGCTCTGAGCCGTGGCCCGGCTCGGCAGGCTGCGCGCGCGACTGACCGATGACCATGGCTCGGCGGTCGCCGAGTTCGTCATGGTCGGCGCGCTGCTGACCGTGCTCACGCTGTCGGTGCTGCAGTTGGGGCTCGCGCTGCACATCCGCAACACCGTTCAGGATGCCGCTGCCGAGGGCGCTCGCTACGGTGCGTTGGCCGACAACCGCCCGTCCGACGGGGTGCGGCGCACTCGCGAACTCATCGCCCTCGCGATCGGAGACGACTATGCGCAGAACGTGACCGCCAAGACCGGCAGCTGGATGGGGCATCCGGCCGTGACGATCACCGTGCGTACGCGCCTGCCGCTGGTCGGCCTGGTGGGGATCGACGGCGTGCTGGAGGTGTCTGGTCATGCGGCCGTTGAGACGCTGGGGTGAGATCCTCGCCGACGACAATGGTTCGGCGAGTCTCGAGTTCGTGACCGTCGGGCTGCTGCTGCTCGTTCCAATCGTCTACCTGGTGCTCGCCCTCTCGGCGCTCGAGAGCGCGTCGTTCGGGGTCGAGGGTGCAGCGCGGCAGGCGACGCGCGTGTTCGTGCAGTCCGAGTCGGAGGGCGCCGCCGAGTCGGCCGCCCGCACCGCGATCCAGGTCACCCTCGCCGACTACGGGCTCGACGCCCACAATGCGCACGTGAGCGTCACCTGCCGCCCGAATCCCGCCGACTGCCTCACCCGCCGCGGCTACGTCACCGTGACCATCACGACGACCGTGCCGCTGCCTCTGATGCCGCCGGTGCTGCAGCTGCATCTGCCTGCTGGCATCCCGGTGCAGTCGGTCGCGACCGAACAGGTCTCGCGGTTCTGGGGCTCGAAATGAGGCGGATGCGACGCCCGGGGTTTCGGGATGACGCGGGCTCAACCCTCCCGCTGGTGATCTTCTACGGGTTCCTGGCCTTGGCGCTCGTGCTCATCGTCGCCGCGGCCTCGTCGCTCTACCTGGAGCGCAAACGGCTGTTCACGTTGGCCGACGACGCGGCTCTCGTCGGAGCCGAATCCTTCGACCTCGACTCGGTGACCTTCACCGGGCACGGGCCGCGCCCCGTGCTGCAGCCCGCCCAGGTGCATGCGGCCGTGACGACGTACCTGGCCGGCAACCCGGTCGACAAGTTCGAGGGGCTCGTGGTCGAGCGTGCAACGACGGTGGACGGCGAAAGCGCGACGGTCACGGTGTCTGCGGTGTGGCATCCCCCGGTGGTGACGGTTTTCGTGCCCGACGGCTTGCGGATCGACGCCACCGCCGTGGCGCGGTCGGTGTTCGGCTGACGTAGTGTGGATGTCACGCAAACCGACGAAGGAGGTGGGACCCATCAACGCTTCATCCGACTGGGTGCTCCAGCCCTCGATGCCTTCGACGGCGGTGCGGACGCTCTGACTAAGAGCCCGCGGGAGCGCCCGAGACGCATCCCGAAAGGCACTCCCATGCAGTTCATTTCCTCCACTGACGGCTCTTCACCTGGCGCCGACGGCGTCACGGAACGCGCATTTCGCGTCGGCGAGGTCCCGGGCATGTTCTGGACCCCGACCGGTGCCAACACGGGCTTGCCGCTCGTGATGCTCGGACATGGCGGCGGCGAGAGCGCGCGGCATCCCGGCATCGTGGCGCGAGCACGTCACTACGTCAGCACGATCGGGGTCGCAGTGGCCGCGATCGATGCCCCCGGCCACGGCGAGCGGCCGTTCACCGAGATCGTCGGCGTTGAACGCGCCCTGCAGACGACGGCCGACTGGCGCGCGGTGATCGACGCTCTGCTGAATGAGGGTGTCGCGAGCGGTTCGATCGGATACTGGGGCGTGTCGATGGGCGGAGTGGCTGGCGCGTTCTTGCTGCCCGAAGAACCCCGGATCAGCGCGGCCGTTCTCGGACTGATCGGCCTCGAACGGCTCGAAGAGCTCGCACCGCGCATCACGATGCCACTCGAGTTTCTGCTGCAGTGGGATGACGAGCTCGTCCCGCACGATGAGGGGCTCGCCCTGTTCGACGCGTTCGGGTCGGTCGAGAAGACGCTGCACGCCAATCCGGGCAAGCATCTCGAGATCCCGGCGTTCGAGCTGGAGAGTTCCGCGCGGTTCTTCGCGCGGCACCTGCGCACGACCTCCTCAGTGGGCTGAGAGGCCCACGGCCTGCTCTGCGTTACGCCCGCCGGTAGACTCGCCTCCGCCATGATCGACCTCGACCTCAGCGACCAGATCGCGACGCTCCGCCAGACGTTCAGCGACATCCGGGCCGTCGTCGGCGTCGACAAGCTCGAGGCTGAGATCGCCGAACTGAGCGAGCAGGCCGGTGCGCAGGATCTCTGGGACGACCCCGAGGCGGCCCAGAAGGTCACGAGCGCCCTCAGCCATCGGCAGAGCGAACTCGCCAGGATCGAGAGTCTGCAGAGTCGCATCGACGACCTCGAAGTGCTCGTGCAGATGGCGAACGAGGGCGACGACGCCGAGAGCGCCGACGAGGCGAAGGTCGAACTGGCCGCCATTCAGAAGAACCTTGGCGACCTCGAGGTGACCACCCTGCTCAACGGCGAGTACGACGATCGCCCGGCGGTCATCACGATCCGCTCGGGCGCCGGGGGAGTGGATGCCGCCGACTTCGCCGAGATGCTGCAGCGCATGTACCTGCGCTGGGCCGAGAAGCACAAGTACCCGGTCACCGTGATGGATACCAGCTACGCCGAAGAGGCCGGCATTAAGTCGACGACGTTCGAGATCGATGCACCGCACGCCTTCGGCACCTTGAGCGTCGAGGCCGGAACGCACCGCTTGGTGCGCATGTCCCCGTTCGGTGCGGCGGGCAAGCGCCAGACGAGTTTCGCGGCGGTCGAGGTGATCCCGTTGATGGAAGAGACCGAGGCGATCGAGATCCCGGAGGGCGACATCCGGGTCGACGTGTTCCGCTCGTCGGGCCCTGGCGGCCAGTCGGTCAACACGACGGACTCGGCGGTGCGCATCACCCACCTCCCGACCGGCACCGTGGTGTCGATGCAGAACGAGAAGTCGCAGATCCAGAACCGCGCGGCGGCGCTGCGGGTGCTGCAGTCGCGCTTGCTCATCCTGCAGAAGGAGGCCGAGGCGGCCACCAAGAAGGAGCTCGCTGGCACCATCACCGCGAGCTGGGGCGACCAGATGCGCAGCTACGTGCTCGCGCCGTACCAGATGGTCAAAGACCTGCGCAACGACTACGAGGAGGGCAACCCCTCGAAGGTCTTCGACGGCGAGATCGACGGGTTCATCAACGCCGGAATCCGCTGGCGTAAACGCGACGTCGACGCCGACTAGCTCACGGCGCCACTTCAGCCGAGGTCGAGCAGCATCGTGTCGGAGGCACCGCTGCGTCCGACGACCGCGAATCCCATTCGCTCGTAGAGGTGACGTGCTCGATTGCCGTCCTCGACGCTGAGGCTGATGCGGCTCAAGCCGCGCCCGCGGGCTTCCTCGATCAACTGCGCGAGCAAGCCCGTTCCGATCCCGCGCCCGCGAAACCCGTCGAATGTCGTGATGCTCAGCTCGGGCGTGTCCGCGTCGACGAAGCCATAGCCAGGATGATCCGCGGGCAGAAAGACGAGCCACGCCACCGCTCGTGACGTCGCAACTTCGATGTCAATGTCGACGAGCCCGAAGTCGCGCTCGCCCGGGAAGCCGTCAAAATAGTGTGAAATCTCGGGATCGCCATCCACGTCGTCGAGCGTGTACCGGGCCTCGCCCCAGTTCATGTTGGCGAGCGTCGCCGTTCTGAGCAGGCCTCGATCTGCGGCAACAAGCTGATGCGTCACCATCTAGACCTCCGGGAGGAGTCGCAACGTCGACTCCAAGGGTTCCTGTTCGTTCATCGCGCCCGTCTCGTCGAGCCCCGCGTACTTCGTGAGGTACGAGGCAGAGATCTGCGCCTGCACGGGAGCCGCAGCATCCACTGCTTCGAAACGGACGAGTTGCGTCGCGCCGCCGCCCGTCACGGCGATCTCGCCCTGCATCGTCGCGAGGGCGTCCTGGAACCAGACCGCGTTGCGCCCCTTCCACGAGCGCACGTAGAGCTCGTCGCCGACACGGATCGACCAGATGGTGCGACTCGCGCGACGCGAGCCATCGGCCGCGAAGGGGGTGACGTCTACCTCGAGAGCGTCGCCGAGCCCGGCGAGAGTTTCGGGGTTCCACCCTGCGGTATCCATGTGATCGCCTCTCGCGGCTGAGTCGGTTCGGGGGTGTCGTAGTGAGCATCCCGCGCGACTGAATCTAGTCTCGTGTGTCATGACCGTCGCGAGCGAAGAATCTCCCCTGCGCGTCGGTGTCGTTGGCACCGGCGGCTGGGGCGAGCAGCACGCGCGCGTCTTCGCACATCGGCCCGATACGCGGCTGGTCGGCGTGCTTGGGCGGGATGCCGCGCGGACCGAAGCGCGGGCGGCGAGGTACGAATCCACGGCCTTCACGAATCTCGACGCCTTCTTGGACGCCAAACCCGAGCTGATCACGGTCTGCCTGCCCAACGAGGGGCACTTCGACATGACGCTGCGGTTGCTCGAGACGGGCATCCCGCTTCTGGTGGAGAAGCCGCTGGTGTTCGACCTGGGGGAGGCCGACCAACTGCTGGCGGCGGCCGAGGCGTCTGGCTCGTTCTTCGGGATCAACTTCAATCACCGCTACGCGGAGCCGGTGCGGCGCGCGAAGGCCGCGATCGACGCGGGAGAGCTCGGCGACGCGGTGTTCGCGACCTGGCGCTTCGGTGGCGAGGCAAATCACGGCACCAGCAGGCACGCGAACCTCATCGAGACCCAGTGCCACGGTTTCGACATGCTTGAGCACCTGGTCGGTCCGATCTCGTCGGTGATGGCGCAGATGACCGACAAGACCTACGGCGACTGGTCGACGGTGGCGATCGCCCTGGAGTTCGAGAACGGTGCCGTGGGGACGATGCTCGGCAGCTACGACTCGTCATACGCCTACCCGGATTCGCAACTTATCGAGATCAACGGAACAACCGGGCGGGCGGTGATCCATGACACCGTGCGCGAAGTCGAGATCTCGAGGGCCGGCGACGAGGTGACGTCTCGTTGGCGGGCCGGCTACTTCGACGATGAGGCGCGCTGGTTCGCCGGGACCTTCGATCGTCATGTCGACGACGTTGTTCGCGCGGTGCGCGAGGACGGGCCGCCGCCGATTCACGCGAGCGCGGGCCGGCGCGCCCTCGAGCTGGCGCACCTGACGATCCAGTCGCACACCCTCGGGAGCCGCGTGGCCGTGCCCCCGCCGACCACCTAGACGCGCCTGTCTGTGAGTCTGGGACTCGCGGGTGTCGCACCCGGCATCCCGTACCACCGAACCTAGTCTCGTGGTGCCATGATTCGCTTCGACCACGTCACCAAGACCTATGCCGGAACGACGCGACCGGCCCTCAACGCAGTGGATCTCGAGGTGCTCAAGGGCGAATTCGTCTTCTTGGTCGGCGCCTCGGGCTCTGGCAAGTCCAGCTTTCTGCGTCTCGTGCTCAAAGAGGAGCGCCCGACCAAAGGCAAGATCCACGTGCTCGGCCATGATCTGAATGCCATGCCCAGCCGCAAGGTGCCCTACTTTCGCCGCAGCCTCGGCGTGGTGTTTCAAGACTTCCGGTTGCTGCCGCAGAAGACCGTGTTCGACAACGTCGCCTTCTCGCTGCAGGTGATCGGCAAGAGCAAGGGATTCATTCAAGAGGCCGTGCCCGACGTGCTCAAGATGGTGGGGCTCGCGGGCAAGCAGAGCCGCTTTCCGCACGAACTCTCGGGCGGCGAGCAGCAGCGCGTCGCGATCGCGCGCGCGATCGTCAACAAGCCGGCCATTCTGCTCGCTGACGAACCGACTGGAAACCTCGATCCCGCCACCAGCGCTGGCATCATGCAGCTGCTCTCCACGATCAACGCCAATGGCACGACCGTGCTGATGGCCACGCACGACTCAGGCATCGTCGACCAGATGAAGCGCCGCGTGATCGAGCTGATCAGCGGCCAGGTCGTGCGCGACGAGCGCTCGGGTGGATACCAGACAACGTCGATTCCGGTGCAGAACTTCAACCTCACCGGCAGTCTGGTGGCGAGCACCGTTGCCGCGGCGCAACCGCCGTCGCGGGTGGCTGCGGCACCGGCCGCGACTAGCGTGACCGCTCCCGATCCTGTTGCGCAGGCGCCACGTCGTGAGGCGGTTGAGGCGTCATCGACGCCTCCGCCCGCTCCTGTCGCACAGGCGCCACGTCGTGAGGCGGCTGAGGCGTCATCGACGCCTCCGCCCTTGAACGAACCGGGGCGCCGCGCATGAGGTTCGGACTCATCCTCAGCGAGGTCGGGCAGGGATTCCGCCGCAACCTCTCCATGGTCATCTCGGTCGTGCTGGTCACCTTCATCTCGCTGACCTTCTTCGGCGCCGCGATCCTGCTGCAGTTCCAGATCAACCAGATGAAGGGCTACTGGTACGACCGGGCCCAGGTCGCCGTGTACTTCTGCACCGACATCCAGACCAAGGACCCGTGCAACGGGGCGGACGCCAGCGCCGACCAGATCGCTGCGGTGAAGGCCAAGCTGGAGGGGGAAACGCTTCGTCAGTACGTCAAGAAGTTCACGTTCGAGAACCATCAGCAGGCCTACGAGAACTTCGAGAAGCAGTTCGCCAACACCTCGTTGGCTGAGCTGGCCACGCCGGATATTCTTTCGCAGGCCTTCCGGGTGAACATGAAGGACCCGTCTCAAGCGGACATCCTGATCGAGCAATTCAGCGGCCAACCCGGCGTCGAGGAGGTGCAGGATCAGCGCGGCCTGCTCGATCCGATCTTCTCGATCATGAACGCCGCGAGCTACACGGCGATCGGGATCGCGGCTCTCATGCTTATCGCCGCCGTGCTGCTGATCTCGACGACCATTCGGCTCAGCGCCTTCTCGCGACGACGTGAACTCGGGATCATGCGGTTGGTGGGCGCGTCGAACCGTTTCATCGAGACGCCCTTCATTCTCGAGGGCGTGCTTGCGGCTCTGATCGGCTCGCTGCTTGCCGGGGGCGCCATCATCGCGATCGTGCAGTTCTTCGTGCAGGGCTACCTGCAGCAGACCATCTCCGACACCGCGTTCGTCGGTCTGCCCGACGCGTTGCTCGTCGCGCCGATCCTGCTGCTGGTCGGCGCGGTGCTCGCGGCGCTGTCGGCGAGCGTCGCCATCAGGCGGTACCTCAAGGTCTAAGCGCGCGTCGGTCACGGCTTCGAGCGGATGACACGGCCGTCGAGCGGCGCTCGAGCTCGGAGTTTCGCTCGTCCGCTCGGGGCTACAGCGCGACGGGCCCCCGACGCGGGATTCAAGGTCGGCTATGCTGGCAGGCTGCGCCGTCGCGCGCTGACGCCTGGAGGTGAGTCGAATGCCGAAGAAGCAACGCGGAAACGCTGTCGTTGCGACGAACCGTCGCGCCCGGCACGACTACACCATTGAAGACACCTACGAGGCCGGGATCGTGCTCACCGGCACCGAGGTCAAGTCGCTCCGCGAGGGGCGGGCGTCACTCGTCGACGGCTATGCCTTCGTCGACGGTGGCGAAGCCTGGCTGGATGCCGTCTACATCCCCGAATACACCGAGGGCACCTGGAACAACCACGCCCCGCGTCGCAAGCGCAAGCTGCTGCTGCACAAGGCGCAGATCGTCAAGATCAGCCACAAGACCAAGGAGGGCGGCTACACGCTCGTCCCCCTGCAGATCTACTTCCTCGACGGCCGCGCGAAGGTCGAGATCGCGGTGGCGAAGGGCAAGCGCGAGTACGACAAGCGGCAGACGCTTCGCGAGCGGCAAGACAAGCGCGAAGCCGACCGGGCAATGGGCACTAAGCGGCACCTGGGCGAGTAACGCGCTTCGCCAGTTCAGCGCGCCGCGAATCGCGCGTCGACCAGTGCGGCGACCTCGAGCTCTTGAGGTGTGAAACTCAGCGCCCCGCCATCGCTCATCGCCTTCGCCGCGAACATGCGCGGCGCGGCCGGACCCGCGCCGAACGGCAGCGACGGGGCGTCGGGCGAGCCGAGCAATCCCGGGTCGGCGATCGCGGTCGCGGTTAGCGAGGTGAGCCCTGCGGCCCGCGCGTAGACGAGCGCCTTGGCCGCGGCATCCTGAACCGCCTTCGTTCGCACCTGCTCGAGCAGGGTGTCGCGCGTGGCGTCGAGCAGTTCCCAGTCGATCGAGCCGACGGTCACGCCGCTCGTCGTCGCCACCGTCTCGACCCATCGGGCAAGCGCGTCGAAGTCGCTGAAGGTCGCCCGCAGGCCGATCGTGGCATGGAAGACGAGAGGGAGTTGAGCGCCCTCGTTGTTCCACGGCCGCTCGGACCAGACGCTGACCCGATCCGATGACCAGGCGATAACCGGCCCGGATGCGGTGTCAAGCAACCCTTTCAAGGCGGTCGTCATGGTGTCTGAGACCTTCGTGGTCTGGGCGAACACCTTGTCGCGCGCCGGTCCATCGTGCGCAACGGCGACGCTGACGGTCGCGCGTTCTGCGGCGTGCTTGATCGACGAACTGCCCTGCACGGTGATCACGGTTTCGCTCATACCCGTTATCTTCGCAGCGACACGACCGCCGGTCGTCGTACACTGGGGGGCTGCATCCGATTCCTGGATGCGGTTTGACAACTCCACAGCGCGCGACAACGGCCCACCAACTCAGTTGGTGACTCATGGGGATGATCGGTTTCGACATCGCCTGCGAAACTGCGAGAAGCGGGCCGAGGATGCAGGGTTATCTCGTAAACGATCCCCGCAAAACATAGTTGCCAATAAAAAGGCCGCTGACTTCGCTCTCGCTGCGTAAGCAGAGCACATGAAGTCCGTCAGACCGGGTATGCCTTCGCCCCGGACCCTGGCGTCATCTAGAAGGATTGCTGATCAGCTGTGTGTCAGGGCTGCTCGGGACTTGAACTGATACTGGGCTCGTCGACCTAGATGCTCGTGGCAAAGGTCGGAGCCAAGTAGAACGAAATCACGGGCTGCGCCCGGAGAAGGCGCAGGCTCACAGCGATGGACGGGGGTTCAATTCCCCCCATCTCCACCATCGGCCGTTGTCGCGCGTTGTCGGAGCCGCGGGTTACCGTGGCCGCATGGCTCTCGATGCGAAGCTCGAAGACTGGCTGCTCGACACCGATCCCGCCCTGCGCTGGCAGGTCGAGCGTGACCTGGTCGGCGCGCCGGAGAAGGTCTGGCAGGCGACGCGGGCGCGCGTGGCGACCGAAGGCATGGGCGCCGAGTTGCTCGCGCACCAGGACGCCGACGGGCAATGGGCGGGCGGCGCGTACTTTCCCGGTGGGTGGGACTTCAACAGTAAAGAGCCGGGTCAGCCCTACACGGCAACCACCTGGAGCCTGAACACCCTGCGCGACTGGGGGCTGGATGCCGCTGCGCTCGCCGGCACCGCCGAGAAGCTCGCGGCCAATAGCCGATGGGAGTACAACGACCTGCCGTACTGGGGCGGCGAGGTGGACTGCTGCATCAACGCCTTCACGCTCGCGAACGGGCTCTGGCTCGGCGCCGACGTGTCAGCTCTGCCCGCATGGTTCGTCGAGCACCGGCTGTCAGACGGCGGATGGAACTGCCTGTGGGAGGAGGGCTCGACGCGCTCGTCATTCCACTCCACGCTCAACTCGCTCAAGGGCATCCTGGCGTATGAGGAGGCAACGGGTGGCTTCGAGGCACTGGAGGTTGCTCGGCACGCGGGCGAGGAATACCTGCTCGAGCGGCGACTCATGTACCGGTTGAGCACCGGTGAGCAGGTCGACACCTGGGTCACCCGCCTGACCTACCCGCTGCGGTGGCTGTACACGGCACTGAACGCGACCGACTATTTCCGCATGGCGTCGCTGCACGACGGTGTTGCGCCCGACCCGCGCCTCGCCGACGCGATCGAGTCGATCCGAGCAGCGCGGCAGCCGGACGGCACCTGGCTGCAAGAGCACAAGTTGCCGGGCGCAGTGTGGTTCCCCATCGACGTCGACGAGGGGCAGCCGTCGCCGTGGCTCACGTTCTACGCCACCCGAGTGCTCGAGTGGTGGGACGGCGTCACGCCGCAGGGACCGCGTTCTTGAGGCGCTTCTTGGCTGCGCGCTCCGTCAACACTTCGAGGTAGTCCCTCACCGGGCGATCGGCGAGCAGATCGAGTTCGGCCCGAACGGCCGCCTCCACCTCTGCTGCGCTGCGCTGGGGGAACTTCTCGCGAAGCCGGGCACTCACCTGGGTGAAGATCTCATCGGTGTCGATGTCGGTCGTCATCCCCCGAGTTTTCGGGACGGACGAGCCCTGGTCAATCCCCCCGTTTCACTATTTTTGGCGTGTCGGGGCGCGCGAACGGCAGAGTGATGTCGACGCGCAGCCCGATGCCGGGGGCGTTCACCAGTGTGATGTCACCGCCAGCCAGTGAAACGATCGCCGAGACGATGGCGAGCCCCAGGCCGGCGCCTGTTGAGTCTGCCGAGCGCATGGCGTCGCGGGCGAAGCGATCGAACGCATGGGCGACGAAGGCCTCATCCATGCCGCCGGCCTCGTCGTCCACGGTGAGTAGCACGCCGCCCGGCTGATTTCGCAGGGTGAGCTGGATGGTGCCCGACTCGGGTCGGGCGGCCAAGGCGTTGTTCACGAGGTTGTCGCAGACCCGACCGAAGTCGTGCGGTGAGATGGCGATCGCACGGGTGCTGCTGGGCAGGTCGACGGCAAAGTCGATCACGACCTCCCCAGCTCCGACGCGGAGCCGCCCGCGATCGGCAGCATCCGCCAGTTCGGTCGACAGCTGGTCGACGGTCGCCGAACCGCGCGCCGATTGAGCGTCGATGCGTGAGAGCTCGAGCAGCGAGGTGGCGAGCGCCGACAGCCGGTGCAGCGTCTGCTGGGCGGAGGCGACCTCCGTGCGCATCTGCCCAAGCGTTTTCGCCTGCGATTGTGCGAGTTCGAGCTTGGTCTGCAGGATCGCGAGGGGCGTGCGCAGCTCGTGACTGGCATCCGACACGATCTGTCTCTCGCGATCGGCCGACGAACGCAGTTCGCCGATCAGTTCATTGAGCGTGCTGGCCAGTTGCGAGATCTCGTCGTCAGCAGGTCCGACCGGCAGCAGCTCGCCGTCCGGCCGTGAAGCCAACTCGCTCGCGCTGCGGCGCAGGCGGTTGACCGGGCTGAGTGTCGCCGTTCCGATGAACCATGATGCCGCGGCGAACGCCAGATTGATGATGGCAAGCGCCACGATCAGAAGCAGGGTGACCGAGTTCAACACGGACGCCTGGGCGTTCCCGTTCCGAGCGGCGACGATCGACCACGTGCCCTGGGGCGTCTTCACAGTGGTCACGCTCACCAGGTAGTGGATCCCATGACCGATAACGGTGCGCGTGTCAGTGTCGTGCGCCACTAGGTCAGGCAATTGCGGCCGCAGGGAGCGCTGCAGGGTGTTGATCACCGCGACGCCGTCGGGGTTCACGACCGCAGCCTCCTGGTCGCCGCCCGGCGGATCGAGCTCCGCAGTCGGGTCTCTCAGGAGCTCGGCCTTGTACGGCGCCGTGATGCTGCGAAGCACCGACACCTCGCCGTCATAGACGATGTGCTGCACCTGGTTGCGGATGATGAGACCCGCCACCACCGAGATCACGATCGCGATCAGCAGGCTCCCGCCGGTGATGCGGGCCCGGATGCCGAGCCGATTCAGGCGCACGGCCAGGCCCTCACGCCTGGTCCGCAGCCAGTCGGAAGCCGACGCCGCGCGCCGTCACGATCTTGACTGGAGCGGCGATGGCGTCGAGCTTCTTGCGCAGGTAGCTGACGTACTGGTCGACGATGTTGGGATCGATGTAGCTGCCAGAACCCCAGATGGCTTCAAGAATGTCTGCGCGGGGGAGCACCTCGTCGGCATGCGCGGCGAGCAAGCGCAGCAGGTCGAATTCGGTGCGGCTGAGCCGAGCCTCGCGGTCGCCGGCGGCGATCCGCTGGCCCGCGAGGTCGATGGCGAGTCCGCCGATCTCGAGTTCGGTCGAGCCGTGGGCTTCGCGGCGACGCAGCGCTCGCAGTCGCGCCGCGAGTTCGGCGAACGCGAACGGTTTCGTCAGGTAGTCGTCAGCGCCTGCATCCAAGCCGCGAACGCGGTCGTCGACGGCGTCGCGCGCGGTCAGCAGGATGATCCCGATGCCGCGCACCTGGTCGCGCAGCCGCCTGCAGAGCTCGAAGCCCGACATCCCCGGCATGGTCACGTCGAGCAGGGCCAGGTCGTAGCGTTGCTCGGTCGCCATGGTCATGGCCCGGATGCCGTCCGCGGCGATGTCGACGTCGTAGCCTTCGCCGACCAGACCGCGTGCCAGCAGTTCGGCCATCTCGACCTCGTCGTCGACCACGAGAACACGCATGGTCGGCTCCTTCTCGCTGGGGCGCTCCCCGCCGGAACGGGGTCAGGTGCGATCCTAGTTCGACAGTTCCTGAGGGCAGACGATTCAGGCATGGAGAGGGCTGATCGGTCCCTGAAAGCCTTCTCACCTCGGGGGTGCGTCTTGACGGCCTACTTCTGACCTTGGCTCGACACCATGAGATACATGACCGTTTTGGATCAGGGGACGACATCGACATCCGTCGTCCCGCGACGGACCCAACGGCTGAACCCCGCTCGCTGGCAGCTCGGCCCCACCGCGGCGGTCGCCGGCGCGCTCGGCACCGTCATCACGTGGCTGGGGTCGTGGAATCCGTCGTTCTGGGGTGACGAGGCCGCAACAATCCTGTCGGCCCAGCGCCCCGTGAGCGTCCTGTTCGCTGAGGTGCGCCACATCGACGCGGTGCACGGCCTCTACTACCTCCTCATGCACTTCTGGATCGGCGCATTCGGATCGTCCGAGATGTCTGTGCGCCTTCCCAGCGCCCTTGCAGTCGGGTTGCTGATAGCCGGAACCGTGGTGCTCGGTGCTCGGCTCGCGGGCCTGCGCTTCGGGGTGATCGCAGCGGTGGTCTGCCTGATGCTTCCGCGGATCACCTACATGGCCACCGAGGCCCGCTCATACGCTCTGGGCACGGCAGTCGCGGTCTGGATCACCGTGTGGTTCGTCGGCCTGGTGCGGCGCCGCGAGCAACGGCTGCGCCCCTGGCTCATCTACGGCGTGATGGTGGGGCTGGCCGCATTCCTGTTCCTCTATCTGGGGTTGCTGCTTCTGGTGCACGGCGCCGTGCTGGCGACCTCAGCTGCCGGTCGTCGGCAGCTGGGCCGCTGGGCTCGGGCCGGCGCGCTCGCCGGCGTGATTGCCATTCCCATCCTCGTGCTGGGATACCTGGAACGGCACCAGATCGCGTTCCTGGCCAAGCGCCACTACGCAAAGCCGTTCGAGATCTTCATCCAGCAATGGTTCGGCAGCCCGCCGCACGAGGAATCCTGGGTGGTACCGATCGCGTGCTGGTCGCTCATCCTGTTGGCGACGGCCGTCGTGCTCTCGCGCACCGCCCGGCGAAGTCCGGTTGCCGTGCTCGAGAACCGCAGCTCGGATCGCGAGGTTCTGCGCCTCGGGATCGCCTGGCTCGTCATCCCGACCGCCCTGCTGCTGGCGGTGGACGCCTGGATCTCTCCGACCTATTCGACCCGGTATCTGTCGTTCTGCACGCCGGGTGTCGCGCTGGTGATCGCGTTGGGGGTCGTGACGTTCGCCCGACTGCTCGCGCCGATCCTGGAGCGGGCGCTCGCGCGGGTGCGCGGCCGAGCCAGCCGAGTCGGACTTCGGCAAGTTACGGCAATTCTGGTTGCGGTTGCACTGCTCGGCCTTGCCGCCGTGGCGACACCCGAGTACCTCTTTCAGCGCACGGAGTTCGCCAAGAACGGCGGAAGCGACTGGCGCCAGACGGCTGACTACGTACAGAGCGTTGCCCAGGCCGGTGACGCGGTCGTCTTCGATCAGACGACGAAGCCGTCGCTTCGACCGGTGCTGTCGTACCGGACCTCTCCAGCTCAATACGCCGCGCTGACCGTACCCGAGGTGATCACGCCGTATTACGAGCGCGCCAACATCTGGGATCAGCTGGCTCCCATCGCCGACGTCCGACCCGAGTTGGACGCCGCGCGATCGGTCTGGGCGATCGAACTGCCGGTCGGGTCGGCCATCCCTGAGGACGTCGAGTATCTGACCGCCCACGGCTACCGCGTGGTCGAAACCCACCTCGTGCACCGCCTCGAGGTGTATCAGCTGCAGAAGGAGGGCGCATGACCGAGTCCGTCGTCGTGGTGCTGCCGACGTACAACGAGCGCGAGAATCTGAAGGGCCTGGTCCAGCGGTTGCGCAGCAGCGTGCCGGATGCCGAGCTGCTCATCGTCGACGACGGATCGCCCGACGGCACGGGCGCGCTCGGGCGTGAGCTGGCAGCATCTGACCCCCGCCTGCACGTGCTGCAACGGACGGCAAAGCAAGGGCTCGGCGCTGCGTACTTGGCCGGGTTCGCCTGGGCGCTCGAGAACGGGGCGGATGTCGTGGTGGAGTGCGACGCCGACGGCTCGCACCAGCCCGAGGAACTGCCGCGTCTGCTCGACGCGCTGCCGGATCACGATCTGGTCGTTGGATCGCGGTGGGTGCGCGGCGGGAGGATCGCCAACTGGCCGCTGTCGCGGCGGCTGCTCTCGCGCGGTGGCAGCTTCTATGCCCGCACGCTGCTTCGCCTGCACGAGCGCGACGTCACGGGCGGCTATCGGGTATTTCGCGCCGAAGCGCTGCGGGCCATCGGACTCGGCAGGGTCGACAGTCTCGGCTACTGCTTTCAGATCGAGATGCTATGGCGCGCCGAACGCGCGGGCCTGCGCATCGCGGAGGTTCCGATCACCTTTGTCGAGCGGGTGCACGGGGTGTCGAAGATGACGGGCGGGATCGCGCGCGAGGCGATGGTGCGCGTCACGGTGTGGGGGCTCCGCGAGCTTCTCGACCGGATGCGCGGTCGCGGGGTCGCTCGGGTGCCTGCCAGCGCCCGGGAGGCAGCGGCGACCGGAAGCTAGGCGGGCCGGGTGTGTGCGATGGCTTCATCGATCGCTGCGGCCGCCACAAGCAGCGCCGGCAGGAACTCCTCGGTGATGCGCTCCAAGGTTGAGGTGGCGGTCGTGGTCGACACGTTGATGGCGGCGATCACGGCGCCGTTCGCATCGTGGATCGGCGCGGCGATCGAGCGCAGGCCGACCTCCAGCTCCTGGTCGACAAGGGACCAGCCCTGGGATCGCACCCGCTCGAGTACCGCACGCCGCGCATCCGGCCACTGCGATTCCGGTTGGGCGGCCAGCAGCACCCGCCCCATCGACGTGATCTCGGCCGGAAAGCGGGTGCCGATCGTGATGGCGGCGTTCATGATGCGGCGGGTGGGCACCCGCGCCACGTAGACGATCGCGTCGCCGTCGAGCACCGAGGCCGATGTCGATTCGTTCAGGCGGCGCGAGAGTTCTTCGAGGTGCGGCTGCGCCAGCTCGGGCAGGGTGAGACCGGAGAGGTAACTGAACCCCAGCTGCAGTACCCGTGGCGTCAGCCGGAAGTCGCGCCCGTCGCTTGCGACATAGCCGAGTTCGTTGAGGGTCAACAGGAATCGTCGCGCGGTCGCACGACTGAGCCCGGTGCGCGCGGCGACCTCGCTCAGCGTCAGCCGGGGAGACTCACCGTCGAAAGCCCGGATGACTTCAAGACCGCGCGCCAGTGACTGCACGAACTGCCCGCTGGGTTGCGCCATTGCGCTCGGGGTGGCCACGTCGACTCAGCGCTCCAGCACCACGGCCAGGCCCTGGCCGACCCCGATGCAGATCGCCGCGACGCCGATGCCGCCACCTCGCCGCTTCAGCTGGTGGGCGAGGTGCCCGATGATGCGGCCGCCCGATGCCCCGAGCGGATGCCCGATCGCGATGGCACCGCCGTGCACGTTGACCTTCTCGGGGTCGAGCTCTGGCCAGAGGCGCAGGCAGGCGAGCGACTGCGCCGCGAACGCCTCGTTGAGCTCGACGAGATCGACGTCGGCCCAGCTGCGTCCCGCGCGCGCGAGCGCCCGGTTGGCGGCTTCGACCGGGGCGATCCCGAAGGACTGCGGGTCGTTGCCCGCTGCGCCACGACCGGAGATCCGAGCGAGCGGTTCGCCGTCGAGAGCTGTTGACTCTGCGCCGATGAAGAGCATCGAGGCTCCGTCGTTGAGCGGCGATGAGTTGCCCGCCGTGACGGTGCCGCCTGACCGGAAGGCCGGAGTCAGCGGGGCGAGCGTGTCGACGGAGGCATCCGGTCGGATCCCCTGGTCGCGCTCGAGCGTGGTACCGGGCACGGGGACGACCTCTGCGTAGTCGCCGGCGTCCCAGGCCGCTGCCGCGAGACGGTGGCTGCGGGCGGCGAAGGTGTCTTGCTCCTCACGCGAGATGTCGAAGCGGTCGGCGAGCAGTTCTGCCGTCTCACCCAGCGGGATCGTCCACTCGGTCGGCATGGCCGTGTTCGTCATCCGCCACCCCAGCGTCGTGGAATGCAGGGTCTGCGACCCGGCCGGATAGCCGGACTCGGGCTTCTGCAGCACCCAGGGTGCGCGCGACATCGACTCGACGCCCCCCGCGAGCACCAACTGCGCGTCGCCAGACTCGATCGCCCGACTCGCCTGGATGACGCTCTCGACGCTCGAGCCGCACAGCCGGTTGACAGTGCTTCCGGGAACGCTGGTCGGAAGCCCGGCGAGCAGTGCGGCCATCCGTGCGACGTTGCGGTTGTCTTCGCCCGCCTGATTCGCGTCGCCCAGGATCACGTCGTCGATCGCCGCGGGGTCGAGCCGTGGATGCCGCCCAACGAGCGCCGAGATCGTCGAGGCCGCCAGGTCGTCGGGTCGCACCGCGGCCAGCCCCTTGCCGTAGCGCCCGAACGGCGTGCGGATGGCGTCGTAGACGAAGCTCGCGGTCATCTCGGCTCCTGTGTCGGCATCCGTTGTGCGCATCGTGAACGCATGTTCTAATGGTGATACTAACCCGCGCGGCCAACGGAGGCACCTGGATGGACAAGACCTTCGATTCGGCGGCAGCGGCGGTGGCCGACATCCCCGACGGCGCGACGCTCGCGGTCGGAGGTTTCGGGCTCGTGGGCGTGCCGATCGTGCTCATCCGAGCCCTGCTCGAGCACGGCTCGCGCGAGCTCGAAGTCGTCTCCAACAACTGCGGGGTCGACGACTGGGGGCTCGGCGAACTGCTCTCGCAGGGCCGCATCCGTCGCATCATCGCCTCGTACATCGGCGAGAACAGGGAGTTCGCGCGGCAGTACCTGGGCGGCGAGGTCGAGGTGGAGTTGACGCCTCAAGGCACGCTGGCCGAGCGGATGCGTGCCGGAGGCGTTGGCATCCCCGCGTTCTACACGCCCGCCGGCGTCGGCACGGTGGTATCGACGGGCGGGATGCCGTGGCGCTACGCCTCGGACGGCTCGGTCGCCGTCGCCTCGCCCGCGAAGCCCACTGCGGTGTTCGACTCGCTCGGTGGCCAGCGGGAGTACGTGCTCGAGACCGCGATCCGCACGGACTTCGGGCTGGTGCGAGCCGCGCGCGGCGACCGGCACGGCAACCTGATCTTCGAGCAGTCGACCCGCAACTTCAATCCGCTCGCCGCGATGTCGGGTCGGATCACGATCGCCGAGGTCGACGAACTCGTCGAGCCGGGCGAGCTGGACCCCGACCAGGTGCATCTGCCGGGCATTTACGTGGATCGGATCGTGCAGCACACCCCCGAAGAGTCGGCGGAGCGCCCGATCGAGAAGCTGACCCTGCGCGAGCGAGACCTGCCTCAGAATGAAGGCTCGCGCTAATGGCCTGGACACGAGACGAGATGGCCGCGCGCGCCGCGACAGAACTGGTCGACGGCAGCTATGTCAACCTCGGGATCGGGCTGCCGACGCTGATTCCGAATTACCTCCCCGACGACATCACGGTCGTGCTACATTCCGAAAACGGCATCCTCGGCGTCGGGCCGTACCCGTGGCGAGGCGAGGAGGATCCCACCCTCATCAACGCCGGCAAAGAGACCGTCACCGTGTTGAAGGGCGCGTCGTTCTTCGACTCGGCGACGAGTTTTGGGATGATCCGCGGCGGCCGGATCGCCACGGCCGTGCTGGGCGCGATGCAGGTCTCCGAGCGGGGCGACATCGCCAACTGGGCAGTACCCGGCAAGCTCATCAAGGGGATGGGCGGCGCCATGGACCTCGTCTCGGGTGCCGACCGGGTGATCGTGGTCATGGAACACGTGGCGAAGGATGGCGGCGCCAAGCTCGTCACCGAGTGCACGTTGCCGCTCACGGGTCTTGCCTGCGTCGATCTGGTCATCACCGACCTCGGAGTCATCGAGGTGACGCCCGACGGCCTCGTGCTCGTCGAGCTGGCGCCCGCGGTTACCGCCGACGAAGTGGTTGCGGCGACCGAGGCGCCGTTGCGGGTCGCGCTGCTCTGATTCTCACGGACAGTCCGTGAGAATCAGACTGCGCGCGATCAGAGGGCGCGCACCCGCTCGCGCAACTCCTCGAGTTGCCCGCGCACCGCATCCGGAACCCGGTCGCCGAAAGTGTCGAAGAACCTCTCGGCATCGTCGGCTTCCGCCAGATGCGCGGCGGAGTCGATCGCGAACAGTTGGGCCCATGCGCTCTCGCTGACCCCGGAGCCCTCGAGCTCCACCGCTCCCGACGCTGGGACCCACCCGAGCGGGCTGGCGACGGCTGCCGCCCGGCCCTCGACCCGATCCAGAATCCAGGCGAGCACCCGACCGTTGTCGCCGAATCCGGGCCAGAGGTACGAGCCGTCTTCGCCCTTGCGGAACCAGTTGACCTGGAAGATCCGCGGCACGCCACCGGTCGCGCGCAGCGAGGCGCCGACCGACAGCCAGTGAGCCCAGTGGTCGGCCATGTTGTACCCGCAGAAGGGGAGCATCGCGAAGGGATCGCGTCGCAGTTCCCCGACAGTGCCTTCGGCGGCCGCCGTGCGCTCGGACGAGATTGTGGCTCCCAAGAAGACGCCATGCTCCCAGTCCCGTGCCTCCGCCACCAGAGGCACGTTGGTGGCACGCCGGCCGCCGAAGACGATCGCGTCGATAACGACGCCCCGCGGGTCGTCCCAGTCGTCCGAGATGGACGGGCACTGGGCGGCCGACACGGTAAATCGAGAGTTGGGATGGGCGGCTGGAGTGCCGGATGCCGGCGTCCAGTCCTGCCCTGTCCAGTCGACCAGGTGGTCGGGCGGGCTCTGCGTGAGCCCCTCCCACCACACGTCGCCGTCGTCGCGGAGCGCGACGTTGGTGAAGATCGTGTTGCCCCACATGGTCTCGACCGCCGTGGCGTTCGTCGACATGCCGGTGCCGGGGGCGACGCCGAAGAAGCCGGCCTCCGGGTTGATGGCGCGCAGCTTTCCGTCGGCTCCCGGAGCGAGCCAGGCGATGTCGTCGCCGATGGTCTCGACGTTCCACCGCGGCAGCGTCGAGCGCAGCATCGCGAAGTTGGTCTTGCCGCATGCGCTCGGAAAGGCCGCAGCGACATGAAACACCCGGCCGCGCGGGTTCGTCACCTTGAGCAGCAGCATGTGCTCGGCCAACCAGCCCTCGTCGCGGGCGATCACACTGGCGATGCGAAGGGCGAAGGCCTTCTTGGCCAGGATGGCGTTTCCACCGTATGCGGAACCGTACGACCAGATCTCACGGGTCTCGGGAAAGTGCGAGATGTACTTGGTGTCATTGCAGGGCCACGCGACATCCACCTCTCCGTCGGCAAGAGGAGCGCCGACGGTGTGCGCGGCCGGGACCCACTCGGTGCCGGGGGTGATCTGGTCGAGCACCGCAGAGCCCATTCGGGTCATGATGCCCATGCTGACCACCACGTACGGCGAATCGGTGACCTGCACGCCGTAGCGCGAGAGCGGGCTGCCGAGCGGTCCCATCGAGAACGGGACGACGTACATGGTGCGGCCGCGCATTGCGCCAGCGAAGAGCCCGTTCAGGGTCGCCCGCATCTCCGACGGCTTGGCCCAGTTGTTGATCGGACCAGCGTCGCCCTCCTTCTCGCTGCAGATGAAGGTGCGCGATTCGACGCGGGCGACGTCTGCCGGGTTGCTGCGGGCCAGGAAGCTGTACGGCCGGTGCTCCGGATTGAGTTGGATGAGGGTGCCGGCGTCGACCATCTGACGCAGCAGCTCGTCTTGCTCTGCACGGCTGCCGGTGATCCAGACGACGGCGTCGGGAGTGGTCAGAGCTGCTAGCTGGTCGACCCAAGCGACGATTCGCGGGTCGGCATTCTGGGGAGCTGCGTGGTGTCGATAGCTCGGCAGTTCGGCGGCGTCCGCCGGCGTGCTCGACGCGGCGGGGGTGGACTTCGTGCGGGGATGGGCGGTCAGGGTCATGATGCCCTCCTTCCGGTGCTGGTTCGTAAGAACCTCGATGAGTTCCACTCTGCGCCTAGTTATCGAGTGTCTTTTCAGATTCATGGTGGAAAGAAGACAGGTTCTTTCCGTATGCTGCATTTTGTGAACGATCTCGCAACGCTGGGCCAGAGGATGCGCCATTTCCGGGTCGCGGCCGGACTCACGCTCGACCAACTCGGCGCGGACGTCGGTATCGCCTCCAGCCAGCTCTCTCTGATGGAGAACGGCAAGCGCGAGCCCCGGCTCTCGCTGCTGGGCGCGATCGCGGATCGTCTCGGCATCCCGGTCTCCGAACTGCTCGACACCGCGGCACCCAGCGAGCGAGCGGGTCTCGAGATCGAGTTGGACCGCGCCCAGTCAGGCCCGGTGTACGCCGAACTCGGCCTGCCGGTGCTGCGGGCTGGCAAGAGCATGACCGACGACACGCTGCGCACCATCGTCGGGCTGCACCGCGAACTCGCCCGCAGAGCCCGCGAGGCGATCGCCACGCCCGAAGAAGCGCGCCGCGCCAACACCGAGTTGCGCGCGCTCATGCGGACGCAAGACAACCATCTGCCCGAGATCGAGGAACTCGCTCAACGCGAGGTGGATGCGGTTGGGCACGTCTCGGGAGCCCTCACCCATCGCAGCGTCGGTCGGATGGCAGAGCGCCTCGGATTCGAGCTGGTCTACGTCTCGGACCTTCCGCACTCCGCCCGCTCGGTCACCGACTTCGCGAACGGGCGGATCTACCTGCCGCCGGCATCCATCCCGGGTGGGCACGGACTGCGCTCGATGGCGCTGCAGGCGATCGCGCACCGACTGCTCGAGCACACCGCGCCCGAGAGCTACGCCGACTTCTTGCAGCAGCGGCTCCAAATCAACTACTTCGCCGCTGCGGTGCTGATGCCCCGCAGGCAGTCGATCGAGTTCTTGTCGGCCGCGAAGGATGAGCGCAACATCGCGGTGGAAGACTTCCGCGATGCCTTCGGCGTCACCCACGAGGCGGCGGCGCTGCGCTTCACCAATCTGGCGACCGCGCACCTCGGGATCACCACGCACTTCTTGCGCGTCGATGGCGCCGGCGGCATCGGCAAGGCATACGAGAACGACGGACTGCCGCTGCCGGTCGACGTCACCGGCTCGATCGAGGGCGAGATCGTCTGCCGCAACTGGAGCGCCCGCCAGGCGTTCGCGCGCACCAACCGCACGACCGAGTTCTACCAGTACACCGACACCCCACAAGGCACCTTCTTCGAGTCGACCCAGATCGGCACGGGCACCAACGACGAGTTCTCGATCACCATCGGGGTCCCGTTCGCGCACTCGAAATGGTTCCGCGGCCGCGAGACGACTCGCCGCGAGACCTCACGGTGTCCTGATGTCTCGTGCTGCCGCCGCCCGCCCGCCGAACTCGCCGGTCAGTGGGCCGGCCGCGCCTGGACCAGCGCCAAGGTGCACGCGCACATCTTCTCGCCGTTGCCCTCAGGCACCTTCCCAGGAGTCGACGACCGCGAGCTGTACGAGTTCCTTGAGACCCACGCAGCGAACTGAGCTGTGCGCGGCGGCGCACAAGAAGATCAGCGCGCGGCGCCCTTCAGCGTTCCGGTGGTCTTGACCCCGTCGTCGTAGATGGTGCAGAGGATCTCGCGGTCGCCTCCCTTCCAGCTGTCTGTGGTCGGGAAGTAGTACGAGACGCTCAGATTGGAGTCGTTGTAGGCAATCCCCACAAAGTCGGGGAACGCGTCGGCGCAGCCCTGATCGGCCTGGCTCTTCACGGCCTCCTCGCCCGGGAAGGCGCCATCCTTCATCGTGATGCTCTTGTAGGCCTCCGAGTCATGCGGCTTGCTGCAGGGAACGATCGGCGCCGTGGTCACGGTGCCGGTGGAAGTCCCGTCGTTGAGGCAGTCGCCGACCTTGATGCTGAACACATCGGCGTTTTCGTTCGCGGCGGTCGGGGTGCCACTGGCATCCCGCTGAGTCGCATGGGTCACCTGGTTGAGAAGGCTGCAACCCGACAGCAGCAGGCCGGCGGCGGCGATCGTCGTGACAGCCATCACGCGAGTCCAGCGGGCGGGTGTGGTGGTCGTCGGCATAGTGACCTCTTTCGTGTTCGCTGTTCAAGCTGTGAATGTGCTGGGTGCGAATCTACTCTCTCACTCTCCGGCCAGGACCGCGAGCGCGCGGTCATGTACGAGCCCGTTGCTGACCAGGATGCTGTCGTCATCAAGCGGAACGCCACCCGACACCGTGGTGACGCGGCCGCCGGCCTCGCGGACCACCGGAACGAGGGCGGCGATGTCCCACGGCTTCAGGTCGTATTCGCCGGCGATGTCGACGGCGCCCTCTGCGACGAGCATGTACGCCCACAGATCGCCGTATGCGCGGGTGCGACCGACGGCGCGGCTCAGTGACAGCAGCGAGTCGAGGTGACCCGCTCGGTCCCAGCCTCTCAGGTTGTTGTAGCTGAGGGATGCCTCGGCCAGCTGGTCGATGCCGCTCACGGCGAGGCGGCGGGGCTCGCCGCCGTCCTGCTGCGTCCAGGCTCCGTGGCCGGTGGAGCCCCACCAGCGTCGGCCGAGCGCCGGAGCGCTCACCACTCCGAGTTGCGGAACGCCGTCGATGGCCAATGCGAGCAGAAGACCCCAGATGGGCACGCCTCGCACGAAGTTCGATGTGCCGTCGATCGGGTCGACGATCCACTGCCGAGTGGCGTCGCCGCGCGCGCCAACGGACTGGCCGAACTCCTCGCCGAAGACCGCATCCTGCGGGCGAGCCGACGCGAGATGGCTTCTGATCATCTGCTCGACCCGCTTGTCGGCGTCGGTCACCTGGGTGCGATCCGGCTTGAGTTGCACGTCGAGGTCTTGCGCGCGGTAGCGCTCCATCGCGATCAGGTCTGCTTCGCCCGCCAGAGTGAGTGCGACGGCGAGGTCGTCGGCGAGGGAGGGGAAGGATTCGGTCACCCTGCCAGGCTATCGACGCTCGGTGAACGGGCGGGTCAGCTCTTCAACGAGAGCAGCAGCCGCTGCAGCGAGTCGACACGCTCGGCCGGCAGGCGGCCATCGGCAACGGCTTCGTTGAGGGCGCAGTCCGGCGCGTCTGGCAGGTGGGTGCAGCCGCGCGGGCAACCGTCAGACACGGCGAGCAGGTCCGAGAACGACCTGAGGATGTTGTCGGGATTCACGTGTCCGAGGCCGAACGAGCGCACCCCGGGGGTGTCGATGATCCATCCACCGGTCGGCACCCGCAGCGACACCGTCGACGACGAGGTATGCCGCCCGCGCCCGGTGACCGAGTTCACGATGCCGACCGCGCGATCCGTACCCGGTACCAGCGCGTTCACCAGGGTCGACTTGCCGACGCCCGAGTGCCCCACCGCCACGGTGGTGTGCCCGGCCAACGCGGGCGCGAGTTCGTCGAGCACTCGGCGCTCGACTCCGTCGGTGCCTTGCGCGCTGCGGAACACCGGGACGTCGAGGCCCGCGAAGTTGGCCAGAAACTCATCTGGATCACGCAGATCGGTCTTCGTGATGACCATCAGCGGGGCGATGCCGGCGTCGTACGCGGCAACCAGGTAGCGGTCGACGAGCCGCGGTCGTGGCTCGGGATCTGCTGCCGCCACCACGATCATCAACTGGTCGGCGTTGGCGACGATGATCCGCTCGACCTCGTCGGTGTCATCGGCGCTGCGGCGCAGCAGTGTCGTGCGCTCGCGGATCCGCACGATCCGCGCGAGCGATCCCTCGTCGCCGGTGGTGTCGCCGACCAGATCGACCCGGTCTCCTGTGACGATCGCCTGGTCGCGCAAATCGCGTGCGCGGGTGGTGGTGAGCACGCGCTCCGCCGCGCCGTCTTCATCCGCCAGCACCGTGTAGCGGCCCCTGTCGACGGCGAGTACGCGACCGATGATCGAATCGCCGTGGTCTGGCCGAGTCTTGGTGCGCGGGCGGTTGCCCTTCGGATTGGGCCGGACGCGGGCATCCGACTCATCCCACTCGCCGAACTCTTCGTCGGATTCGTCGCTGTCGCTGAGCCAGCTCATGCGCCGCAGCTCACCTAGATGGCCAACCAGTTGATCGGTTCGACGCTGACCGCGGCCGGGCCGCGCAGCAGTTGCTGCCACAGTTCGGGGAACTCCGGCAGCGTCTTCGCGGTGCTGCCGATGTCGTCCACCTCGATCCCGTCGATGGCCAGGCCGAGCAGCGCGCCGCTGGTGGCCATTCGGTGATCCTCGTGTGCCAGCCACGGTCCGCCGTGCAGGGGAGCCGGCTCGATCGCCAGCCCGTCGTCCAACTCGGTGACCGAGCCGCCGAGCCGCTCGATGTTGCCACGCAGCGCCGCGAGTCGATCGGTCTCGTGCCCGCGCAGGTGGCCGATGCCGGTGAGCCGACTGGGTCCGGATGCCAGGGAAGCGAGAACTGCGAGCGTCGGCGCCAGCTCTCCCGCTTCCGACAGGTCGAGGTCGACGCCGGGCAGCGGCGAGCCGCCGCGGACGCCGGCACCGCCGTCCACCGTGAGCGCGTGACCCTCGCGGCGCACAACCGCTCCGAAGCGGGGGAGCAACTGCTCGAGCTGCGCGCCCACCTGAGTGGTGGAATCCGGCCAGCCGTCGACGGTCACGGTGCCGCCCGCGACCAGCGCGGCGGCGAGGAACGGGGCCGCGTTCGAGAGGTCGGTTTCGATCGCGACGTCGCGGGCGATGATCGGCGTGGCCGGGACGCGCCAGACGCCGGGCGATGGGCTCTCAACCACGACACCGCGCGCGGCCAGGGTGGCGATCGTCATCTCGATATGCGGCAGGCTCGGCAGGCGCTCGCCGGTGTGGCGCAGCTCGAGTCCGCGCGCGAAGCGCGGCGCCGCCAGCAGCAACCCAGACACGAACTGGCTCGAAGCGGAGGCGTCGATGGCGAGCTCGCCGCCCTCGACCACGCCCGTGCCGTGGATCGTGAAGGGCATGGTGCCTGAGCCGTCGTCATCCACCTCCACGCCGAGGTCGCGCAGCGCCTGAATGGTGGTGCGCATCGGTCGGCGGCGCGCGCTGGCGTCGCCGTCGATGGCGACCGGCCCGAGCGCGAGTGCCGCGAGCGGCGGCAGGAATCGCATGACGGTGCCGGCGAGCCCGGTGTCGATCGACACCCCACCGTGCAGCTCTGACGCGGGAGTAACCCGCAGATCGGGCCCGAACTCCCCATCGCCCGGCACCTCGTTGATGCCGACGCCGAGCTGTTTGAGCGCCTCGATCATCAAGGCCGAGTCGCGCGAATGCAGCGGGCGGCGCAGCAGCGAGGGGCCGTCCGCCAGCGCCGCGAGCACGAGTTCGCGGTTCGTCAGGCTCTTCGACCCGGGGAGCATCAGGCGGGCGGAGAGCGGCCCGGCGGCCGTCGGGGCGGCCCAGACGGGCTCTGACTGCTCGGTCGGCAGCAGATTGCCGAACTCGTCGCGGGTGGAATACCTCTGCAGTGCCATCGGTTGTCAAGAGTACCGGCCCCGGATCACGGGGGCGAAGACGACGAGTGAACGGGGACAGAGATGCCGACAGCTCTGCTTGAGCGCCCCGAAGTAGACTCGTCGGCGATGGACGACCAGGAGCAAGTAGAAGTCGAACTCGACGCGATCGACTCGGAAGACATCCGGCGCGGAGCCAAGCGGTCGTCGCTGCCGCCCGCCGAACTTCGTCGCCTGTTCGAAGAGCAGGCCATCCCGTTCATGGACCAGCTGTATGCGGCAGCCATGCGCATGACGCGCAACCCGGCGGATGCCGGTGACCTGGTGCAAGAGACCTACGCCAAGGCGTACACCGCGTTCGCGCAGTTCCAACAGGGCACGAACCTGAAGGCCTGGCTGTACCGCATCCTGACCAACACCTTCATCAACGGGTACCGCAAGAACCAGCGCAACCCGTACCAGAACACGATCGACGACCTCGAAGACTGGCAACTCGGCTCTGCCGAGTCGCTCACGCAGGGGCGCTCCACGCGCTCCGCCGAGGCCGAGGCGATCGACCATCTTCCTGACAGTGACGTCAAGGAAGCCCTGCAGTCGATCCCGGAAGACTTCCGGCTCGCTGTGTACCTCGCCGATGTCGAAGGCTTCGCTTACCAGGAGATCGCCGACATCATGAAGACACCCGTCGGCACCGTGATGAGCCGACTTCACCGCGGGCGCCGTCTCTTGCGCGGCCTGCTCGCCGACTACGCCCGCGACCGCGGTTTCGCCACGGCGACTTCGGCACCTGCGGACACCGCATCCCCCAGGAGCACCACATGACCGATTGCGGCTGCGAGAAGGCAAAAGCCGAACTCGAGGAATACCTGCACCGCGAACTCAGCGACGATGACTTCCGCGACGTAGCGGAGCACCTCGCGAACTGCGCCGACTGCACGGGTGAGCACCTTGTGGGCATCACGATGACCATCAAGATGCAGAAGGCGTGCCAAGAGAAGGCGCCAGACGATCTGCGCAGTGCAATTCTGGCGCAGCTGAGCTGATTCCCTACAGCGTTAAGGCCCGCTCGATCAGTTCGGTCTGCTGAGCGGCGCTGCGCTTGGACGAGCCGGTCGCCGGCGAGGCGGATGCCGGGCGCGACACCACCCGGATCGTGCGTCCGCCCAGGTGCTTCACCAGTTCCACGTCGATGAACGGCCAGGCACCCTGGTTCTCGGGCTCGTCTTGCACCCACACCACCTCGGCGTTCGGGTAGCGGTCGAGGATCGGGCGCAACTCGGCGTCGGGCAGCGGGTAGTACTGCTCGAGGCGCACCAGAGCGAGTTGCCCCGCGACATCCTGACGCTTCTCCAGTTCGGCCAGCAGGTCGTAGTGGATCTTGCCAGAGTGCAGCAGCACGCGGCGCACACCCGAGGTATCGGCATCCGCGTGACGGAGGTCGTCGAGCACCGGCTCGAACTTGCCGTGCGTGAAGTCGGCGACCTCGCTGGTCGCGCCGCGCAGGCGCAGCATCGACTTCGGGGTGAAGACGACGAGCGGTCGCCGCGGTCGGGCATACGCCTGACGTCGCAGCAGATGGAAGTACGACGCCGGCGTCGACGGGCGGGCCAGGGTCATGTTGTTCTGGGCCGCGAGCTGCAGGTAGCGCTCGATGCGTGCCGAGGAGTGATCTGGCCCCTGGCCTTCGTAGCCGTGCGGCAGCAGCAGCACCAGGCCGGAGCGCTGGCCCCACTTCTGTTCGGCGCTCGAGATGAACTGGTCGATCACGATCTGGGCGCCGTTGGCGAAGTCGCCGAACTGGGCCTCCCAGATCACCAGCGAATCCGGCCGCTCGACCGAGTAGCCGTATTCGAACGCAACCGCCGCGTACTCGCTCAGCAGCGAGTCGTAGATGGCGAAACGCGCCTGGGTGTCTGACAGGTTCGCGAGCGGCAGCCACTCCTGGCCGTTCTCGCGGTCGTGGAAGACCGAGTGCCGCGAGACGAAGGTTCCGCGACGCGCATCCTGGCCGGCTAGCCGCACTGGCGTGCCCTCGAGCAGCAAGGAGCCGAGCCCGATCAGCTCGCCGAAGCCCCAGTCGATCGAGCCCTGACGGCTCATCTCGAAACGCTTCTTGAGCAACTGCTGCAGCTTCGGGTGCACCGTGAAGCCGGCAGGCGGGTTGTCGTGCGCATCGCCGATCAGCTCGACGACGCTCTGGTCGATGGCCGTGGACTCCGGCTCGACGATGCGGTCGTCCTGCTGGGCGATGGGCCGCTCCATGTCGTGGGGGGCGTGCGCGTCGCTGGTGATCACCGGAATCGTTCCGGTCTGCGCGGCGTGCGTTTCGGCGAACGCTCGCTCGAGGCGATCCTGGAAGTCGCGGTGCGCGGCCTCGTACTCCTCTTCGGTGATGTCACCGCGCCCGACCAGCGCCTCGGTGTAGAGCGTGCGCACCGAACGCTTCGCCTCGATCAGGTTGTACATCAGCGGCTGCGTCATCGAGGGGTCGTCGCCCTCGTTGTGCCCGCGCCTGCGGTAGCAGATCAGGTCGACGACCACGTCGCGTTTGAACTCCTGGCGATACGCGAAGGCGTGCTCCGCCACCCGAACCACGGCTTCTGGATCATCGCCGTTGACGTGGAAGATCGGCGCCTGGATGGTCTTGGCGACATCCGTTGCATAGATCGAACTGCGACCCTCGCTTGGCGGGGTCGTGAAGCCGACCTGGTTGTTGATGACCACGTGAATCGTGCCGCCGGTGCGGTACGCGCGCAGCATCGCCATCTGCAGACCCTCGACCACGACGCCCTGGCCGGCCATCGATGCGTCGCCGTGCACCAGGATCGGAAGGGTCGAGTACTGGCCGTCGTTCTTGCGATCTTGCTTGGCACGCACGACGCCCTCGAGCACGCCGTTCACCGCTTCGAGGTGGCTCGGGTTTGCGGCGAGGTAGACAGGCATCTCTTTGCCGGATGCCGCGACGAAGGTCCCCTCGGTGCCCAGGTGGTATTTCACGTCGCCGGAACCTTGAACCGTCTTCGGGTCTTGCGTGCCCTCGAACTCACGGAAGATCTGGCCGTAGGTCTTGCCGGCGATGTTGGTCAGCACGTTCAGCCGACCGCGGTGGGCCATGCCGATGGCGACCTCGTCGAGCCCGGCCTCTGTGGCGCCCTGCAGGATCTCGTCGAGCAGCGGGATGGTCGACTCTCCACCCTCGAGGCTGAAGCGCTTTTGCCCGACGTACTTGGTCTGCAGGAAGGTCTCGAAGGCCTCAGCCTCATTCAGCTTGCTCAGGATGCGCAACTGTGTGTCGTGGCTCGGTGGCTGGTACTTCTGCTCCAGGCGTTTCTGGAACCACAGCCGCTGCTCGGGATCCTGAATGTGCATGTACTCGATGCCGGTCGTGCGGCAGTACGAGTCGCGCAGCACGCCGAGGATGTCGCGCAGCAGCGCCGCCCGCTTGCCGCCGAAGCCGCCGGTCACGAACTCGCGGTCGAGATCCCAGAAGGTGAGCCCGTGGCTGCCGATCTCGAGGTCGGGATGCGTGCGCTGCTTGTACTCCAGCGGGTCGATGTCGGCCATCAGGTGGCCCCGCACCCGGAAGGAGTTGATCAGCTCTTGCACCCGAGCGGTCTTGCCCGGCTTCTCGGCCAGATCGACCGAAATGTCTTCTGCCCAATGGATCGGGTCGTACGGGATGCGCAGGGCCGAGAAGATGTCTTCGTAGAACTCGTTCTGGCCGATCAACGACTCGTGGATGAGCTTGAGGAACTCGCCGGATCCCGCACCCTGGATGACCCGGTGATCGTAGGTGCTGGTCAGTGTGATGGTCTTGCCGATTCCGAGCTCGGCGAGCGTCCGCTCGGACGAGCCCTGGAACGCAGCAGGGTACTCGAGCGCTCCCGCGCCGACGATGCATCCGGCGCCCTGGGTGAGCCGCGGCACGGAGTGCTCGGTGCCGATCCCTCCTGGGTTGGTCAGCGAGATCGTCGTGCCGGCGAAGTCGGCTGCGGTCAGCTTGCTGGAGCGCGCCCTGGCCACCACGTCTTCGTAGGCCGCGAGGAACTCCGCGAAGGTCATGGTGTCTGCCCGTTTGATGTTCGGAACGAGCAGCGACCGGGTGCCGTCCGGCTTGGGGAGGTCGATCGCGATACCGAGATTGACGTGCGCCGGCACCACGACGCTCGGCTTGCCATCCGGCTCGGCGTACGACACGTTCTGGCTCGGGAACACCTTGAGCGTCTGCACGATCGCCCAGCCGATGAGATGGGTGAACGAGACCTTTCCTCCGCGTGCCCTGCGCAGGTGGTTGTTGATGACGATGCGGTTGTCGATCATCAGCTTGGCCGGTACGGTGCGAACGCTGGTTGCTGTCGGGATGCTGAGGCTGGCATCCATGTTGGCTGCGAGGGTCTTGCTCACTCCGCGAAGGGGGGTGACGACGTCTTCGGCAGGCGAGGCGGCTTCCTGATCGCCGACGACCGGAACGCTCGAGGTCTGCGGCGCCTCGGCCGGAATCGGCTGCGGCTTGGCCGGTGCCGATGTGGTGCGGGCGATGGGCGTCGTGCCGGTCGCGGGCTGACTGGGTTCGGCGGCGGACGCTGCGGGCTCGGGCGCTGCGGGCTCAGGTGCTGCGGGCTCGGGCGCTGCGGGTTCGGGTGCTGCGGCTGTGCTCTCGGTCACCACCGGGATCGACGTCGTCGGCGTCGGGTCGGTGACCGGGTGATAGCTCTCCAGAACCGGCCACCAGCTCTTGTCTACCGAGTTCTTGTCGACCAGGTAGCGCTCGTACAGTTCGTCCACGAGCCATTCGTTGGCGCCGAATTCGCCTGAATTCGGGTCGTCAGGTGCGGTTCCGGTGATGGGGCTCGACACGGCTTGACCGCCCACTCTCAATTCTCGATATCGGGTTGTGAAGGTGCGGCCTGCCGGTGGTCACACCCGGGTCAAGCTTAATCACTCATCGGCCCGCTCGCCGTCCCCGGAGTGAGGTACGCGCGGTAAAATCCACGGTTCTTAGCTCTAGCGTTGAGACATGCGCTTTCTCGGCCAGCTCCCCGCACACGATCTGACCTATTCGGACGTCTTCCTGGTGCCCAATCGGTCAGCGGTCACCAGCCGACTCGACGTCGATCTGGCACCGGGCGATGGCAGCGGAGCCACCATCCCGATCGTGTCGGCCAACATGAACTCGGTCACCGGGCCGCGGCTGGCGGCAACGCTTGCTCGCCGGGGCGGGTTGGGCGTGCTTCCGCAAGACCTGCCTCTGCAAGAGCTCGGCGAGGCGATCCGGTGGGTGAAGCAGCAGCCGGTGGCCTGGGACACGCCTGTTGTGCTCTCGCCGGAGCAGACGGTGGCAGAGGCTCTGCGGCAGTTGCCTCCCGCCGATGGCCACGGCATCGTGCTGCGCAGCGCGTCTGGCGACGAGTTCGGCGCCGTGCCGGCGTCTCGACTCGGCACAGCGCTGCCCGACGCCCAACTCGGAGACCTGGTGCACGGCTCCATCACCGCGCTCGATGCCGACGACCTCGCGGGGCCGCGCGCCGCCTTCGACCTGCTGGTCGCCGCGGGCATCGAGTTCGCCCTCGTGCAACGGCACGGTCACGTGATCGGCACGGTGAGCAGGCGCAGCGCGCTCCGCGGCACGCTGTACCGCCCGGCGCTCGACGGCGGCGGCCGCCTGCGCGTCGCCGCTGCGGTGGGCATCAACGGCGACGTCGAGTCGAAGGCGACGGCACTCGCGAAGGAGGGCGTCGACGTGCTCGTGCTCGACACGGCGCACGGCCACCAAGAGGGGATGCTGCGCGCGCTCGCCGCCGTGAAGAAGCTCGGCTTGGGCATCCCGATCGTCGCGGGCAACATCGTCACGGCCGAGGGGGTGCGCGACCTGGTGGACGCCGGCGCCGACATCCTCAAAGTAGGAGTCGGCCCCGGCGCCATGTGCACAACGCGCATGATGACGGCTGTCGGGCGTCCGCAGTTCGGCGCGGTGCTCGAGACCGCTGAGGCGGCGCACGAGCTCGGCGCGCACGTGTGGGCCGACGGGGGCGTGCGCTATCCGCGCGATGTGGCGCTCGCGCTGGCGGCGGGGGCAGCATCCGTGATGATCGGTTCCTGGTTCGCCGGAACGATCGAGGCACCGGGCGTTCTGGAGACGGATGACGCGGGCCGTCTCTACAAGCAGAGCTGGGGCATGGCGTCGACGAAGGCGGTGCACGAGCGCTTCGGCCGACTGGATGCCTACGCCCTGGCCCGCAAGGAGCTCTTCGCCGAGGGCATCTCGAGTTCGAAGATCTATCTCGACCCGCTTCGACCATCGCTCGAGGATCTGCTCGACATGATCACGTCCGGTGTTCGCAGCTCGTTCACCTACGCGGGCGCTGGCGACCTGGCGGCCTTCCAGGAACGCGCGGTCGTCGGATTCCAGAGCGCGGCAGGATACGAAGAGGGCAAGGCGCTGCCGGTCAGTTGGTGAGCCTAGGTTGGTGAGCATGATGGTCGCGATCCTGGATTTTCCGGTCAAAGAGGGCGAACTCGACGAGGCGGTGCGCGTGCTGCGCGGGGGCCTCGCGGCGACGCGCGCGTTCGCGGGCAACCTGGGGGCCGAGATCCTGCTGGATGGCGATCCCCGCCATTTCCTGCTGCTCGAGACCTGGGAGTCGGCGGCTCACAACGACGGGTATCAGTCGTGGCGCCTCACGCCCGATGGCGTGCTGCCCGGTTTCGCCGAGCACCTCCGAGGCCCGTTCGTCATGACCGAGTACACCGTCGCCGAGCACTGAGGTCTGCCGCGACGCACACCGACCGACCGCGAGCGCTCGATATACTCGGGCGAATCATGGATGACCCTCCGTCCGGCCGCCCGAACACGTGGAAGCGCCGTGAGTTCTGAGTTGATCTTCCTGATCATTGGGATCGTCCTCACCATCGGCACCGGATTCTTCGTGGCGAGCGAGTTCACCCTCGTCAACCTCGATCGGTCTGATCTCGAGGCCAGGCAGCTACGCGGCGAGACGATGCTCGGGCCTGTCATCAGCGGCCTCAAACGCACTTCGACCCACCTGTCCAGCGCGCAGTTGGGCATCACCATCACCACACTGCTGACCGGATTCACGTTGGAGCCTGCCTTCAGCAGTTTTCTGCAGCCGGCGTTCACTGCCATCCATCTGCCTCGCGGTGCCGTGCTGCCCGTTGCAACGATCGTGTCGATTGCCATCGCCACTCTGCTGTCGATGATCATCGGCGAACTCGTGCCGAAGAATCTGGCGCTGGCGATTCCTCGGCAGGTCGCGAAGATCGTCATCCCCTTCCAACTCGGGTTCAGTGTCGTGTTCAAACCGTTCGTGCGACTGCTGAACAGCACGGCCAACGTGCTGCTTCGGGTGTTCGGCATCGAGCCGAAAGAGGAGCTGAGCTCGGCTCGCACCGCAGAAGAACTGCGGAGCCTCCTGCGTCGATCGGCGAGCGAAGGCTCCCTCGACCGCGACACCGCAACGCTGCTGGCACGCACTCTGGCGTTCTCTGACCACACCGCTGCCGACGTCATGACGCCGCGGCCTCGGCTTTCGAGCATCGATCGCGCTGCCAACGCCGACGCGGTCGTCGATCTGGCGCGAAAGACGGGCTTCTCGCGATTCCCGGTGATCGACGACGACATCGACGACGTCGTCGGTCTCGTGCACATCAAGCAGGCGGTGGCGGTGCCGCGTGATCGTCGTCCGGACGTTCCGGTATCGGCGCTGCAATCCGACGCCTTGCGCGTTCCCGAGACGATGAAGCTCGACACCCTGCTCGGCGAGCTGCGCGGCCGCGGGTATCAGATGGCGATCGTGGTCGACGAATACGGAGGAACGGCGGGCGTCGCCACCCTCGAAGACCTCGTGGAAGAGCTGGTCGGCGAGGTCGCGGACGAGCACGACCGCGCGCGGGCCGACGTGGTGCGCAGCCGCGACTGGCTCACCTTTCCCGGAGCGCTCCGCCCCGACGAACTCATCGAGCGTGCCGGGGTCGTCGTGCCAGAAGATGGCCCGTACGAGACCGTTGCTGGATTTCTGATGAGCGAGCTCGGCCGGCTGGCCAAGGCCGGAGACACCGTGGACATCGCCGCTGGCACCTTCCGTGTCGAGAGGATGGATGGGCGGCGGATCGACCGGGTGCGCTTCACGCCCCGCCACGATGACGACAACAACGACGAGACAGCGGAGGAAGCGCGATGAGCGCCGCCGACTGGTGGGGGATCGCCTGGCTCGTCATCCTGCTCGCCGTGAACGCGTTCTTCGTGGCAGCCGAGTTCGCGTTGATCGCCGCGCGCCGCAGTCAGATCGAGCCGCGTGCCGAGGCCGGATCGCGCGCCGCCAAGACCGCCCTCTGGGCGATGGAGCACGCCACTCTGATGCTCGCCACCACGCAACTGGGAATCACCATCGCCAGTCTGCTGATCCTCAATGTGTCGGAGCCCGCCATCCATCGCCTGCTCTCGGTCCCCCTGCACCTCACCGGGTGGAGCGCGGGCGTGATCAGCACGATCGCGTTCATCATCACGCTCATCATCGTGTCGTTCTTGCATGTGGTGCTCGGCGAGACGGTTCCCAAGAACATCTCGTTCTCGGTGCCAGACAGAGCCGTGCTGATTCTGGCGACGCCGCTGGTCGCGATCGCCACCGTGTTCCGCCCGATCATCGTCGCGCTGAACGCGGTGTCGAACGGTGCGGTCCGGTTGTTCGGGGTGCAGCCGCGCAACGAGGCGAACTCGGCGTTCAGCTTCGACGAAGTCGCCACCATCGTGGCCACCTCAACCCGCGAGGGCGTGCTGACCGACTCGACCGGGACCCTCAGCAACGCCTTCGAGTTCACGACGAAGACGGTGAAAGACGTTCTGGTGCCCATGCCCAAGCTGGTCACGCTGCCCGACGACACCACGCCAGAAGACGTCGAGCGCGCGGTCGCCCAGCACGGCTTCAGCCGCTACGTGCTGCTTGACGACGACGGAGAACCGAGCGGCTACCTGCACCTCAAAGACGTGATCGATCTGGATGACGACGAGTTCAGTGAGCCCGTTCCGCCCAAGCGCATCCGGCAGCTGATCTCGATCTACCATGACGCCGAACTCGAGGACGCCCTGGCGACCATGCGTCGCTCCGGCTCCCACCTGGGCAGAGCCTTCGATGAGAACGGCGCGACCAAGGGCGTGCTGTTCCTCGAGGACATCATCGAAGAACTCGTGGGCGAGGTTCAGGACGCGACGCGTCGGAAGCGCTGATGAGTGCCGCACGCTACCTGGCAGCGTCGATCCCGCTCCGGATCGCCAGCGCAGGATCCACCGTTGTGCTGCCGATCCTCGCCGTGCAGCGACTGCACGACGTCGCGCTGGGTGGCGCGCTCGTCGCGGCCTCGCTGGCGCCCAGCGTCGTGGTCGCCCCGCTCGTCGGTGTCGTGCTTGACCGAACACGTCACCCCCATCGGTGGATCGCCGCGTCGGGGCTGATCACCGCAGTGGCGTTCGCCCTCGGCGCGTTCCTCGGAACCGTTCCGCTGTGGATCATCGTGGTGGCGCTCGTGCTGTCGGGGGCCGCGTCGCCGTTCTTCATGGGCGGGCTGTCGAGCTTCGTCTCGGACGGATTCGGTGACGAGCGGCGGGCGTACGCTGCCGACAGCCTCTCGTACAACGTCGGCAGTGTGGCGGGCCCCGGGTTGGCGGCCGTGGTCGCCAGTCTTGGCGCGGCAGGAGTCGGGGCTCTGATCCTGTCTGGCACCTCGTTGCTGGGCGCACTGGCGGTGTTCGCGGTCGCCATGACCCCGCGACCGGCTCCGGAGCACGGAGCGCGCTCGGCGATCCGAGCCGGAACGCGGCACCTGCTGACCCACCGTCCACTCGCTGCCGTCACACTGTCTGGCACGGTGGCGCAACTCGGCGCGGGAGCGCTGCCGATCTGTGCCGTCGCGCTTGAGCTGCAGCGATCTGGGATGGCGGAGCGCGGCGCGTGGATCGTCACGGCCTTCGCGATCGGTGCGCTTGCCGGCTCGCTGATCGCGACCAGTCGCCCGCCGCGCCGGTGGAGGACCGAGACGGTGATGCTCGTCGGTTTCGCCGGGACCGGACTGCTGACGATTGCCGCAGTCGTTGACCTTGGCCTGCCGTGGACGATCGTCGCCATCGCGATGGCTGGGCTCTGCACCGGTCCGAGCACGGCGGCGATGCTGCTGTTGCGCAAGCAGCAGAGCCCCGCGGCGGTGCGGTCTCAGGTGTTCACGGTCGGTTCCGGATTGCGCACGACGGCCGCGGCTGCCGGAGCCGGGGTCGCGGGCGTCGTCGCAGGAGGCAACCCGGCCGCGCTCCTGGTGCTGATCGGCCTCGTGTGGGTCGCATCGTCGCTGATCATGCTCGGCTACCCGCGAGGTGCCGAGCCGATCGACGAGGCGTGAGACCAGCACGGCCTCAGCGCCATTTTGCCCGAACGTACTGCGGCGGCCAGTAGTCGAGTTCGACGCCCAACTCGTGCGCTGCCCGCAACGGGAAGTGCGGGTCGCGCATCATCTCCCGGCCGAGCATGACGGCGTCGGCCTGGCCGCTCGCGACGATGGCTGCTGCCTGCGCGACCTCGGTGATGAGTCCGACCGCGCTGACCGAAACATCCGCCGTCTCACGCACCTGCTCGGCGAACGGCACCTGGTATCCGGGCGCGAGCGGGATCTGCACCCCCGAGATCAGGCCACCGGACGAGATGTCGAAGAAGTCGGCACCGGCCTCGTGCGCCCAGCCGGCGACCGTTGAGGTCTGGGCGGCATCCCAGCCGCCCCCCGCGTAGTCGGTCGCCGAGAAGCGCACCATCAGCGGCACGGTCTCGCCGATTTCTGCGCGCACCGCCCGCACGATGTCGAGAAGCAGTCGTGCCCGGTTCTCGAGCGGGCCGCCATATGCATCGGTGCGCGTGTTTGACAGCGGCGAGAGGAACTGGTGCAGCAGGTAGCCGTGCGCAGCATGCAGCTCGATGACGCGAAACCCCGCCGCTCGCGAGCGACGCGCGGCGCGCTTGAAGTCGCCGACGATGCGATCGATCTCGTCGGCGCTAAGTGCCTCGGGCACCGCCGAGCGCGACGAGAACGCCTCCGCGCTCGGCGCGAGCAGTGGTCGCCATCCGCCCTGCGATTCGTCGAGCGACGTTCCACCGCGCCATGGTGCGTCAACACTTGCCTTGCGGCCCGCATGCGCGAGCTGCACGCCGGCGATCGATCCCTGATCGTCGATGAACCTCGTGA
>JBDSSQ010000035.1:0-36100 GCA_039928695.1 Pseudolysinimonas sp.
TCCTGCGCCGCTCGTTCCGTGGGAATCTCACCGTCATGCAGGAGGGTGAACAAGAACAGGGTCGCGTCGTCGCGGAACGAGAGACGGATCGCCTGGAAGCCGACCTCCGCATGCATGATCGCGACCAGCTCGTCGCGGATTGGATACTGCTCCGCGTCGAACGCGGCGATCACGATGCCGAGATACCTGACGTACTTCTCATCCGGACCGAAGGCCAGCTTGCGCACTCGGGAGTGCAGGCCGTCAGCACCGACGACAAGATCGAAGTCGCGAATGCTCCCGCTCTCGAAGGTGACCCGAACGAGCTTGCCTTCGTCGACGAGTTCGCGAACCGTGTCGTCCAGCAGCAGTTCAACTTTGCCGTCGAGAGCGTCGTAGATCACGGTGGCGAGATCAGCGCGGGGGATGCTGAGATACCGCTTATTCGACTCGATGACGACCGAGGGGTCGAACGACGCCACCTTGCGACCTTTGCCATCCACCGCTCTCGCCTCGGTGAAGATGTAGCCGTGCTTGCGCAGTTCCGGAACGATGCCCATCTTCTCGGCGACGTCGAACCCGGCGCCCCAGAAGTCGATCAGATAGCCGCCAGCCCTGAGTTCGGGAGCGTGTTCCACGATCGTGACCTCGTGCCCCGACTTGTTCAACCAGAACGCCAGCGTCGGGCCGGCGATCCCGGCCCCCACAATCAAGACCTTCACGATGAATCCTTCCCGTGCTCGCTTTTAGACCGCCAGTCTAAACCGGTGGTCTAAAGAGAGTCAACCGAGAATCATCGCCCGAAAGCCGGCCGCCGCTTCTGCTGGAAGGCCGCGAATCCCTCGGCGTAGTCGGCACTCGCGCACAGCTCGCCCTGCGCGCGGTTCTCGTCGGCGATCGACTCCCACAGGCCGATCCGCTCGTCACGAAGTCGTCGCACCAGCTGCTTGCTGGCCAGGAAGGCGCCGGTCGCGCCGGCGGCCACCCGCGCCGCGCGCTCACGCGTGAACCCGAGCACCTCGGCCTCGGGCACGGCCCGGCTGAACAGGCCCTGCGCCACAGCCTCGGCACCGGTCATCAGTTCGGCGGTGTAGATCAGGTCGAGCGTGCGGTGGGCGCCGAGCCGTTCGAAGAACAACGCGTGCCCGCCCGAGTCGAGGGTGGCGCCCAAGTTGGCGAACGGCGAACCGATCCGTGCGGTGTCGGCGACGTAGACGACGTCGGATGCCACCAGCAGCCCCAGCCCGACCCCGAGGCACGCACCGGTCGCGATGGCGAAAGTGGGTGCCGGGAACTCGCTGATCTGCCGCAGCAGCGGCGTGACCACTCCGTCAAGGTAGCCGAACGCGTCATCGGTCGCCGGGTCGACCTGCGAGATGTCGCGGCCGGCGCAGAAGGCGCGCCCCTCCCCGCGCAGGATCACCGCCCGTGCGCCGCCCTCGGCCGCGCGTGTATATGCCGCCGACAGCTCGGCGAGCGCTGACTCATCCAGCGCATTCAACTTGCCGGGATCGTTCAGCACGATCTCGGCGACGAAGTCGGTGAGCGAATAGTCGACCACGGTGTCCTCTCTAGGCGTCGTAGTCCACCGAGACGGTCTCGCTGGTCGGGATGGACTGGCAGGTCAGCACGTAGCCGCGCTCGAGTTCTTCCGGCTCGAGCGCGTAGTTCTCGACCATGTCGACGGTGCCGGAGCGCAAGACCGCGCGGCAGGTTCCGCACACGCCGCCCGCGCAGGCGAACGGCACATCACCCCGCACCCGCAGCGCCGCGTTGAGGATGCTCTCGTTGCTGTGCACCGGCGAGGTCACCGTGCCGGTCGTACCGTCGAGCCGGAACGTGATGGTGTGCACGTCGTCGCCTGCCGACACCTCGACCGGGCGACCCGACTGGCCGGCGGGATGCGCGGGCACCCCGGTCGTGAACAACTCGTAGCGGATCGTCGAGGCGTCGACTCCCACCTCGGCGAGCACGTCGCGGCACAGCTGCACCAGATCGAACGGGCCGCAGATGAACCACTCGTCCACGTCGTCGGCGAAGATCAGCTGGTCGAGGATGCCGCGCACCCGTTCGGCATCCAGTCGGCCCGAGAGCAGCTCAGAGCTTCTGCGTTCGCGCGTGAGCACGTGATACAGCGCGAGTCGCGCCGGGTACTTGTCTTTCAGATCGGCGAGCTCGTCGATGAACATCGTGTCCATGGCGGTGCGGTTCGAGTAGACCAGCGAGAAGCGGTTGCCGGCGAACACGGTCATCGTGCTCTGGATCAGCGCGAGAACGGGCGTGATGCCCGATCCGGCCGCGATCGCGACGTAGTGGGCCGGGCGATCGAGCACAAGCTGTGCCGTGAAGGTGCCCTCTGGGCTCATGACGTCGAGCGTCATCCCGGCCCGTAGGTTGTCGATGGCCCAGGTCGAGAACAGTCCGCCGAGATCCCGTTTGATGGCGACCTTCAGACCGCCGGGGGTCGGCGCCTGACAGATCGAGTAGCTGCGCCGCAGCTCTGAACCCTCGAGCGTGGTGCGGATCGCCACATACTGCCCCGCGTCGTAGCGGTACTCGTCGACAAGTTCGGGCGGCACCTCGAAGGCGACCTCGATCGCGTCGTCGGTGAGAGTGCGCACCTGCGAGATGGTCAGCGTGTGAAATCGCGCGCGGCGCCGGGTCGGCACGGCCGTCGAGTCGACCACTAGTGCGCCTTGAAGTAGTCGAAGGGCTCCTGGCAGCGCTGGCAGACGTAGAGCGCCTTGCACGAGGTCGAGCCGAATCGCGAGAGCTCACGCGTGTGCAGCGAACCGCAGTGCGGACACTGGATGCCGAGGCCGAGGTTGACCGATCCGCCTTCGCCCCGAGACAGGGGGGCAGCGATCCCGAATTCCTCGAGTTTCGCGCGCCCGGCGGAGCTCATCCAGTCGGTCGTCCATGCCGGGGCCAGCACCTGCCGCACCCGCACGTCGGCGTAGCCCGCCGCACTCAGGGCGCTCACGATGTCGTCGCGCATGGCGTCGATCGCGGGGCATCCCGAGTAGGTGGGCGTGATGTCGACGGTCACCCGCTCCCCGTCGACCGATACCGCACGCAGCACGCCCAGATCCTCGATGGTGAGTACCGGCACCTCGGGATCGACCACCGTCGCGGCAATGTCCCAGACCACTTGCTCTTCTGTCACGGTCGCGCTCACCAGCTCGCCCCCGGATGCGCGCGGGCCAAAACCTGCAGCTCGGCCAGCATCGGCCCGAACGCCTCGGCGTGGATGCCCGAGCGGCCACCCCCTCGTGCCGCCGCCACGGTCGGCACCTCGAGCCCGGCCTCGACGATCAGCCGCGGAACCGCCGCGTCGAATACCGGCCGCAGGGTCTGCGGGTCGACGGCGATACCGTCCAAACCGGCCACGAAGCGATCTTCGCGGAACAGCTCGTCGACGAACGGCCACATCGAGTCCAGCCCGGCCTGCATCCGCTCGCGCGAGAACTCGGTGCCGAGGCCGAGCCGCTGCAGCCATTGCGCGCTGTGGTCGACGTGGTAGTCGACCTCTTTGACGGCCTTGGCGGCGATCGCCGCGAGAGTGGCATCCGCCGACTCCGACAGCGCTCGGTACAGTGCCGCGAAGTAGACGGAGGCGATCAGCTGCCGCGCGATGGTCGCGGCGAAGTCACCGTTGGCCTGCTCGAACAGTTGGTGCGAGCGGAACTCCGGCTCGTCGCGGAAGTAGGCCAGGTCATCCTCGGACTTGTCCCATGCGGTTCCGGCATAGGTCAGCAGGCTGCGGGCGTGGCCGAGCAGATCGAGGCCGATGTTGCCGAGCGCCACGTCTTCTTCGAGCTCTGGCGCGTTCGTGATCCACTCGCCGAGCCGGTGCGCGAGCACGAGCGCGTCATCGCCGAGGCCGAGTGCGTACTGCGCCACCGCCTCGGGCGCAACCAGCGAGGAGTCGGCGATCGACTCCGGAGTGATCGCCGACGACACAACGTGGTTGCTGTGGTTCACAGGTGCGGCACCTGTTCCGACTCGGTGTAGTACGTGGCGTGCCGGTACTCCTTGCCCTGCGGCGACTCGAAGAACTCGCCCTTGGCATCCGGATCCGAGGAGGTGATGTCGGATGCCCGCACCACCCAGATCGAGACCCCCTCTGCCCTGCGGGTGTACAGATCGCGGGCGTTGCGCACGGCCATCGTCTCGTCGGAAGCATGCAACGAGCCGGCGTGCACGTGAGACAGCCCGCGCGACGAACGGATGAAGACCTCCCAGAGCGGCCAGGTCTCACGCCCGCCCGAGTCGCCGGGGCTGGTCACGACGCCAGCCGTTCGTCGGCGGATTGCACCGCGGCTCTGTCGGCGTATGCCCTGGCCGCCTCACGCACCCACGCGCCGTCTTCGTGCGCCGTGCGACGCCGTGCGACCCGTAGCGCGTTGGCCTGCCCGCGACCCGCGAGCACCTCGTTGAACTCGTTCCAGTCCAACACGCCGAAGTCGTAGTGGCCGCGCTCCTCGTTCCATTTCAGATCGGGGTCGGGCAGCGTGATCCCGAGAATCTCGGCTTGCGGCACCAGCATGTCAACGAAGCGCTGGCGCAGGTCATCGTTGCTGAAGCGCTTGATCTTCCAGGCCATGCTGCGCTGCGAGTTGGGCGACTCCTCGTCGGGTGGGCCGAACATCATCAGCGCCGGCGCATACCAACGGTTCACCGACTCCTGCGCCATCGCGCGCTGCGCCTCGGTGCCGCGCATCAGCGTGAGCAGGATCTCGAACCCCTGCCGCTGATGGAAAGACTCCTCTTTGCAGATCCGGGTCATCGCGCGCCCGTACGGACCGTACGACGCACGGCAGAGCGGCACCTGGTTGCAGATCGCGGCGCCGTCGACCAGCCAGCCGATCGACCCCATGTCGGCCCAGGTCGGGGTGAGGTAGTTGAAGATCGACGAGTACTTGGCTGCTCCGGTGATGAGTTGCTCGAACATGGTCTCGCGATCGATGCCCAGCGTCTGGGCTGCGGAATAGAGGTACAGGCCGTGGCCGGCCTCATCCTGCACCTTGGCCATCAGGATCGCCTTGCGCTTGAGACTTGGCGCCCGGGTGATCCAGTTGCCCTCGGGCTGCATGCCGATGATCTCGGAGTGCGCGTGCTGCGAGATCTGGCGGATCAGCGTCTTGCGGTAGGCATCCGGCATCCAGTCGCGCGGCTCGACGCGCTGGTCGGCTTCGATCAGCCGGTCGAACTCGCGCTGTTCGGCAGACTCTTCGGCGCTCGCTGGGTTCATCCTGGGCTCCATTGCTGGATTACTTACCGGTCGTTCAGTATTGTAACCACATGACGAGCGACGAGACCAGGTCTGCGAGCTGGATGATGCAGCGCGACCGCGCATCAGCCGGCCTCGGCATGGTGGTCGAGGTGAACGAACCTGGCTATGCCGTCGTCGCGATGCCGATTCGGGATGACATGCTCAACGGCTTCGACATCACCCACGGCGGTTTCGTGTTCGCCGTCGCTGATACGGCATTCGCGATCGCCTGCAATGACAACGACTCCCTGACGGTCGCGGCCGGTGCCGACGTGACCTTCCTCGCCACCTCCACCGTCGGAGACACCCTCACGGCCGTCGCCACCGTGAAGGCCAGCTCTGGACGGTCGGGCATCTACGACGTGGAAATCCTCAACCAGCGCGGCGAGATCGTCGCCGAGTTCCGCGGCAGGAGCCGCAGGTCCAACCTGCCGGTGCCGACGATCGGCGGCTGACTGCATGCCAAACTGGGCATGATGTCGCACGCGGACGCAGTCGCCCCTCCCAAGCGCGGCCGGCCGGGAAACAGTCGGCAGGTCGTGCTGGATGCCGCCGTCGCCGCCTTCATCGAGCACGGCTATGACGCGACATCCATGGGTCTGCTCTCGAGCAGGCTGGGACTCAGCAAAGCCGCGATCTACCATCACTTTCCGGCCAAGGTCGAACTGCTGCGCGCGGCGCTCGACGAGGCACTCGGCGGGCTCGAGGGCGTGCTGCGCGAGGACGGGGCGACCCGCGGCAACGCCGAGCAGCGACTGGCCTTCGTGATGAGCGGCGCCGTGCACGTGCTGATCGCGAAGCTGCCCTACGTGACCCTGCTGCTGCGGGTGCGCGGCAACTCCGAGGTCGAACGGGACGCACTCGCGCGGCGGCGCGAGTTCGACCGCGCGGTCACGGCGCTGGTGATCGAAGCGCGCAACGAGGGCTCTGTCCGCTCGGACATCGATCCCAGCGTCGTGACCCGGCTGATCTTCGGGATGATCAACTCGATCGTCGAGTGGTACCGCCCAGAGGGTCCCGAGTCCGCCGATCAGCTGGCGAGCGACGTGCTCGCGGTCGCGCTCGAGGGGCTCTCTGCCTCGTAGGCGCTCTTGGCGACGAGAGTCAGCACGTCGTAGCTGGCCACCACTTCGTCCTTCTGGTTGATGAGCACGGCATCCCATCGCACCTCGCCATAGGGGTCGGTCTCGCGGGGCGTGATCTGCTTGGCCGTCAGCACGACCCGGATGCTGTCGCTCGGCGACACCGGCGTCACGAACCGCAGATTCTCGAGCCCGTAGTTCGCCAGCACCGGGCCCGGCTCGGGATCGACGAACAGCCCGGCCGCCCACGACACCAGCAGGTAGCCGTGCGCAACGCGTCCGGGGAAGAAGGGGTTCGCCGCAGCCGCCTCTTCATTCATGTGCGCATAAAAGGTGTCACCGGTGAACTCGGCGAACTGCTCGATGTCGGCGAGCGTGACCTCCCGGCTGGCCGACACCACGCTGTCGCCGAGGGTGAGTTCTTCGAGCGACTTACGGAAGGGATGCCGCCCCTCATGGTTCGACGCCGCTCCGGCATGCCAGATGCCGGTGATGGCCGTGAGCATCTCAGGAGAGCCCTGGATCGCCGTGCGCTGCATGTGGTGCAGCACGGCCCGGATGCCTCCGAGCTCTTCGCCGCCGCCCGCCCGGCCGGGACCGCCGTGCACCAGGTGCGGCACCGGAGAGCCGTGGCCGGTCGAGGTGCGCGCGTCGTCGCGGTCGAGCACGAGCACGCGTCCGTTGAACGGCGCGATGCCGGTCATGAGAGCCACGGCCTCAGCCGGATCGTGGGTGGCGATGCTCGTCACCAGCGATCCACCGCCCTTGCCGACCAGGCCGATCGCCTCGTCGATGGTGTCGTAGATCAGCATGCTGGCGACCGGGCCGAATGCCTCGACCTCGTGTACGGCGGCGGCCGACGAGTCGTCGAACCGCAGCAGAACCGGTGACACGAATGCGCCGGAGTCGTCGACCGAGACGGAACCGTCGGCGTGGGTCACGGCAGGCGCATCGATGCTGCCGACCACGATGCGGCCGCCGGCATCCAGGAGCTTGCCGACCTGGCGCTGCACCTCATCCCGCTGCTCGACCGAGGCGAGCGGGCCCATCGTGACGCCCTCGGCGCGGGGATCGCCGATGACGATGCGTTCCGAGATGCGCCGCCCGATGGCAGCGGTCACAGCGTGAGCCGAACCGCGTGGCACGATGACCCGCCGGATGCTCGTGCACTTCTGGCCCGCCTTGACGGTCATCTCGGTGACGACTCCGCGTACGAAGGCGTCGAACTCGGGGGTTCCCTCGACAGCTGCCTCGCCCAGGACCGAGGCGTTGATCGAATCGGTCTCGTTGGTGAACCGGACGCCGCCGGTGCGCACTGACGCGCTCTCACGCAACCGCTCAGCAGTGGAGGCCGAGCCCGTGAAGGCGACCAGGTCGCCCAGGCGCAGGTGTTCGAACAGCTCGGGAACGCTCCCCGACACCAGTTGCAGCGAGCCGGCCGGCAGGCGACCCGACTCGACCAGGATGCGCACGAACGCCTCGGCCAAGTATCCGGTCGGGGTGGCCGGCTTCACCTGACTCGGCACTCCGGCCAGGAACGCGGGGGCGAACTTCTCGAGCGAGCCCCACACCGGAAAGTTGAACGCGTTGATCTGCACCGCGACGCCCGGCAGGCGCGTATAGATGTGCCTCGCCAGGAACGAACCGTCTTTCGACAGCGACTCGACGGGGCCGTCGACATAGACCTTCGCATTCGGAAGCTCGCGTCGCCCCTTCGACGCGTAGGTGAACAGCACGCCGATGCCGCCGTCGATGTCGACCATCGAATCGTTCGTCGTGGCGCCGGTGCGCGACGACAGCGCGTAGAGCTCGTCTTTGCGAGTGGTCAGGATCTGGGCGAACTCCTTGAGCAGCAGGGCGCGCTGGTGAAAGGTGAGCTCGCCCAGGGATGCCTGCCCGACCGTGCGCGCGTACTCGAGCGCGCCCGCCAGATCCAGGCCGACCGTGCTCACCGCGGTGACGATCTCGCCGGTCGAGGCATCGCGCACGACCGTGGCACCGCTGTCGGTGGTCGGCGACCACCATCCATCCTTGACGTAGCTGGCCAGGATCTCGGTCATGTCTGCCCACTCTCGGTCCAGCTGAAGAAGCCCTGCCCCGACTTGCGGCCAAGTTCGCCGGCGGCGACCTTGTCGCGCAACAGCTGGGGCGGCGCGAACCGCTCGCCCAGTTGCGCGTGCAGGTACTCGGCGATCCCGAGCCGCACATCGAGTCCGACGATGTCGGTGAGACGCAGCGGCCCGATCGGATACTTGTAGCCGAGCACCATGGCCGTGTCGATGTCGTCGGCCGTCGCGATGCCCTCTTCGAGCATCCTGATCGCCTCGAGGCCGATGATCAGCCCGAGCCGCGACGAGGCGAAGCCTGGCGAGTCGCGCACGGTGACCGGCGTCTTGCCCAGCGCGGCCACCCAGCTCCGGGCGGAGTCGACGATGGCCGGCTCGGTCGCCGCGCCGACCACGATCTCGACCAGTTCAGATGCCGGAACCGGGTTGAAGAAGTGCAGACCGAGCAAGCGCGACCCGAACCGCAGCTCGGCCGCGAGGGCATCAATCGAGATCGACGAGGTGTTGCTCGCAATCGGGATCTCGGCCCCGACGCGATCCTCGATGCGGCGCAGCGACGCACCCTTCAGCGCGTACTCCTCGGGCACCGCCTCGATCACGAGGTCGCAGTCGTCGAAGAGGCCGTCATCCGTCCCGGTGTCGAGGCGATCCATCAGAGCCGCGAGCGACTCTGCGGTCGAGCCGCGATCGATGCTGACCTGGGCCGCAACCATCACCCGCTCGCGAGCGGCGGCCGCTTGCTCGTCGTCGCGCTCGACCACCGCGACCGACGAACCCGAGACCAGGAAGGCGTGGGCGATACCGGAGCCCATCCGTCCGCCGCCCAGCACCCCGACCCGCGGAGGAACCCCGGTCACGTCTTCTTCCGTTCCAAGAACTCGGTCATGCGTCGGCGCTTCTCGTCGGAATCGAAGAGCACCGCCTGCGCGTCGAGGTCTGCCTGCGGATGCGGGCCGCGATCCACCCGCATGATGGCCTTGCTCTGGATGGTGGCCGCCACGCTCTTCGCGGCGATCTCGTCAGCGAGCGCGTGGGCAGCGGCCAACAGCTCCCCTGGTTCGACGACCCTGGTCAGCAGGCGCGCGGCCAAGGCTTCTTCTGCACCCAGGATGCGGCCCGCGAGCAGCAGCTCTTTGGCGAGCGGCTCGCCCACGAGTTGCGGCAGGCGCCACAGCGCCCCGGCCGCCGCGATGATCCCCAGCGCCGTCTCGGGGTTGCCGAAGGTCGTCCTGGGTGTGCCGATCCGAAAGTCGGCTGCATAGGCGATTTCAGCTCCTGCGCCCAGCGCGTAGCCGTCGATCGCGGCGATGACCGGCATCGGAAGCTCGCTCACGCGCACGAACAGCATCGTGTTGATCCCCTTGGCGGCATCGGCCGCTGTCCGTTCCCGCAGCTCGGCGATGTCGGCGCCCGAGGCGAAGAATCCGTCGGTGCCTGTGACGATCAGGATGCGCGGGTCGGTCTCGAGCTCTGCGCACACCTGGTGCAGCTCATCCACCATGTGCTGGTTGATCGCGTTGCGCACGCCCGGCCGGTTGAGCTGCACGACCACGCGGTCGGCCGAGCGCGTGACGACGATCGTCTCGGGCGCGCTCATCTTGACGTACCCTTCGTTGGGCTAAATACTGACCGTTCGGAAAGTAATGTTGCCAGAGCCGCCGAGCGCGGTCAAATGGGGCCGGAATCCACCCCGCCTCAGCGATTCGAGCTGAAGGCGTCGAGAAAGCGATCCCGGAACGCGCTCATCTTCCAGAGCGGCGCGGTCGATGTCGGGAGCACGCCGGTCTGCCAGTGCCACCCGGACATCGCCCGGAACACGGCGGGATCTTTCGAGATGATGCTGATCGGCACGTTGTGGTTCGCGCCCTTACCGCTCACGATGGACGCCGGCTGGTGGTCGCCAAGCACGATGAGCACCAAGTTCGGATCGTCGAAGGTGTGCAGGAACGAGAACATCGCGGAGAGGGCGTACTGGATCGACTGCCCGTATGCGGCCTGCACCCGCGCCGGGCTCTGCCAGACCGTGTTGGTCGAGTCGCCTTCGGCCGGCTGCGGCTCGTAGATCGATCCGTCTCCGACCTGGTCCCACGGCACCATCTTCGGAAGGGGCGCCCAGGGCGTGTGCGACGAGACGAAGTCGATCTCGGCCATGACCGGCCGGTGGGGATCGGCGAGCTGTTGGTCGTGGAAGTACTTCCAGGTGTACTGATCGGGGATCCGCGCGTAGCCGAACGAGGGACCGGCATAGCCCACATTGTTCGTATCGAGCAACGTGCCGTAGTGGTAGAACGACGTGCCGGGAGTCCAGGGATGGGTGTCGGACGGGATGTCGCTCACCGTGTTCCAGCCCGCATTACGGAACGCGTCGCTCAGCGTGAACCGCGTGCTCTTGAGCACCTTGTCGTAGACCTGCTGCTTGTCGATCCACAGGCCGGTCTGCAGCGTCGAGTGCGCGAGCCAGCTGACGCCGCCGAAGGTGGGTGAGGTGAGAAACGCGCTTTGCGATGAGTACCCGTCTGCGGTCAACTGAGCGTCGCCCTTGTGCAGCACCTGGTCGACTCCTGCCGAAAAGCTCGTGCCCTGCACCGCGACCTGCCCGTAGCTCTCGATGAAGGCGACGACGACATCCTTGCCCTTCAGCGCGGTCAGCAGTTGATCGCTCGGCACCTTGGCGTAGGGATCGGTCGCGATCTCGTGAGGCAGGTCGGCCTGCGCACTCAGCGTCGCCGACGCGATCGAGGTGGCCGAGCCGATCGCATCGATCGAGGCGGATGCCGCGGCAGGCTGACCGGCGACCAGCTGCGATCCGGCGAGCGCCGCGACGATCCACGCCGCGGTCACCGACGAGGCGGCGAGCGAGGCGCGGCTGCCGCCTCTGCGGATCGCCGCATCCACCCGCAGCGCTGCCCATGCCAGGCCGATGAGGGTGGCGAGCGCGACGACAGCGATCACGACCAGCACGGTGAACGCGGCGGGCACCCCGATCGAGTCCTCGACCACGCCGAATCCGTCGTTGACCTGCGCCCAGTCGGTCGCATCGAAGTGGATGGCGACGGCGTATTCGAACGCGGCGTCCAGACCCGCGAACACCAAGGCGACCACGACGAACACGCCGTACACGACGGCGACAACCCGACGCGCCGCGCGCCAGGGCAGGAGCGCGAGAACCAGCATTACCACCAGCGACTCGACAGGAAGCCGAATCAATGCCAGGGGCGACCCGGCCGAGAGCACCCCAGGCACCAGCGGCACCGCCGCCATCAGCACAAGAGCGACCACCAGCGTCGCCGTCCTGAACCAGCGGGGTCGGGATCGACGCGAGTTCATCGCGCCTCCCCGGCCAGCCCGACCGAGACTGTGGGGAGAACCGTGCCGTAACGCCGCGACAGGGCGTATCGCAGAAGCACGACGTCGCCAATCTGCTGCGTGGCGACGAGCTCGGCACGCCGCGCGGCGGTCCACGGGAAGCGCGCGGGAGTGACGACTCGCGGTGCGTGCGGTTCTCCGACAAAAAGGGGGGCGATGACCAGGTGCAACTCGTCGGCCAGATCGTCGGCGAGAAACTGCGTGAGCAAAGTTCCTCCACCCTCCACCATCAGACGCCTCACCCCGCGCTCACTCCCCAGGTCGTCGAGCACCCCGCCCATCGTGACGCGATCGCCGAGACCCACGACCAGCGCGCTGTCGCCGAGTCTGGCCTGCAGAGGGTGGACCTTCGTCTGCGGCGCGTACACGAACCGCGGGACGTCGCCGGTGACGAAGAACTCCGCTTCGGCGGAAAGCTCGCCGCTCGACGTGAGGGTCACCTTGGCTGGTGACGCGGTCAGCCCGGCGGCGAGCCGTTGCCTGCGTCGATCCGCGCTTTTCACCAACAGGCGCGGATCGTCTCGGCGCACCGTTGACGCGCCGACCATGATGGCGTCATTCTGCGACCGCACCTCGTCGACCCGATCGAGATCGGTCGCGTTCGACAGCACGAGTCGCTTCGGGTTGGCATCGTCGAGATAGCCGTCGATCGACATGGCGCAACTGAGGGTGACGTACGGTCGCTCGCTCATGCGGCGCTCACCGCCCTCGAGCGGATGGCGGCCCATTCGACGATCAGCACGATGAGCCCCGGAAGAACAGACACCATGGTCAGGACGCCGAAGGCGGTAGACGCAGCGAGCCCGGCTCCCGCGCTCAGCCCGACGATGGCGAACGCCGAGGCCGACGCCGCCTCGCGTGGTCCCCATCCCCCGATGCTCAGCGGGAGCGCCGCCGCGGCGAGTGCGACAACCGCCAGCGCGACCAGTTCGCGCGGTGAGGCCCCGACTCCGACTGCCAGGCAGGCAACGACGAAGGTCGCCGAATGCGCGGCAACCACCAGGGCAGACGCCACCACGATCGACAATGACCGTTTGGCCGAGCCGAAGGTCAGCCTGAGCAGTGAGAGCTCACGCCCGAGAAGCCGCCGGCCGCTCACCGTCGCCGCCGTGACCGACAAGGCGACGGCCACGACCGCCAGCACGCCCGCGCCGATCCAGACCACGCCGAGCAGCGATCCGGTCAGTCCGAGCACCGCGAGCACAACGACCGTCAATGCGCCCTGCACCACCTGCCCGGCGACCCGCTCCGTCGCAACGGCCCGACCGGCGCCGAGCAGTTCGACGTTTTGATCGCCGTTCCGCGCGCCCCCGTGCCTGCCCTGGCGGTATGCCCGGTGGACGTCGCCGATCACGCCCCCCGGAAGGACCGTGTTCAGGAACTGCGAGCGGTAGTAAGCGGTGACGGCTGTTGTCCACGAGATCGGAAGGCCGAGGGCCCCTGAGACGGTTTTCCACCGCCAACTCGCCGCGAGGGTCGCGATCGCGGTGAATGCACCGGCCAACAGGATTGCTGCTGGCGAAACGGCGAGCACCCCCTGGATCAGAGGTCCGGTTCCGACGATCGTGATCGTTGCCGCCACGACGACGAGCCCGAATCCGAGTTGCACAAAGCGCCAGGTGCGCGGCGGGACGACGCTCACGCTGCCTCCAGAAGACGGTCGACACGCGCGACCGTGTCGGCCCAGCGCGGCGCGCGACGACGAGCGCGACTGGCCTCTGCCCGCAGCCGGGCCCGCAGAATCGGGTCGGTCATCCAGCTGCGCAGCGCGTCGGCGAGCGCGTCGACATCGTCGGGCTTCACGAGCAGGGCACCGCCGCCAGACACCGCCTCCGGGATGCCGCCGACAGCCGCGGCAATCACCGGAAGTCCGCGGCGCTGAGCATCCGCGATCGCCATCCCGAAGCTCTCGGTGCGTGATGGTGCCACCAGAAGACCCGAACGCCAATACGCGTCGACGAGTGCGGCCGAACGGAGCACGCCGGTCATCCGCACGCGCGGCGCGAAGGTCGAGGCCTTCTCGGTGATCTGGCGCGTGAAATCCCGGTCCACCTCGGGCGATCCGGCGATGGTGCAACTCCACTCCAGCTCACGCAGGCCGCCCAGCGCCTCAAGCAGGAGGTCCTGGCCCTTGTGCCTCGCCACGGCACCGACGCACAGTAACTCGCCGACCCCTCCTTGGGAGAGGGGTCCATCTACCGATCCCGGCGCAGCAACCGTCAGGCGACGCTCGTCAACCAGCCCGCGGCGCACGAACTCCGCCGCCGTCCAGTTGCTGGTGGCGATGACCCGAGTGGCGTGACCGAGCGACCTTCGCTCGCCCTCGATGCTCGCGGCATCCGCGCCGGCAAAGGCGCTCGCCACCATGTGCGCGAGCACGACAACACGGGCGCGTGAGGCTGCAGCCTCGATGGCGCCGGGATGCCAGGCCGCGACCAGCCCGTCGACGAGAACGGTGCCGCGAGAGGGGACGTCATCGAGCGCCGCGGCGACCGCATCGGCATCCGAGGCCTCGTGCATCGCGATGTCCCAGCCGAGCGCGGCCAGGCCGTCGCGAAGCCGTCGGTCGTAGACGTTGCCGCCGCTGACCCGCTCGGGATCGTTCACCCCTTCAGGAACGACGAAGCGCGCGACCCGGTCGTGCGTCACAGCAGCACCTCGTACGAGGCCCACGCGATGTGCGACTCGTGCAGGGTGACGGCGATCGCCGTCAGCCGCGCCGATCCGAATCCGCCGCCGCTCGCCTCGGCCGCGAGTCGGTCGCCGATGAGTTGGCACAGCCGCTCGGTCGTGGTGTTGACGCCGGCGAGGTCCGGCTCGTCGTCGAGATTGCGGTACGACAGCGACGCGGTGATCGTCTGGAGCGCCTGCGATGCCAAGCCGATGTCGACAACGATGCCATCGGCATCCAATTCATCGGCCCGGAAGGTCGCGTCGACGACGTAGGTCGCCCCGTGCAGTCGCTGGGCTGGGCCGAAGACCTCGCCGGTCAGGCTGTGAGCGATCATGATGTGGTCGCGGACGGTCACCGAGAAGCTCATGACCGCGACCAATCGATCGTGGTGCACAGGCCACCACTCGAGACGGCTTCGTCGGCGAGGGATGCCATCACCGTGGGCAGATCGGTCCAGGGCACCGAGTCGTTCAGCAGCACATCGAATGCCGGATCCTCGAGCAGTTGCAGGGCGAGCTCGAGCCGTTGCCGCGTCGTGCGGCGCCCCCTGCGTCCCGCCGCAACCTCGCCCACCTGGCTCGACACGATCGACAGCCGGCGCGAGTGGAAATCGGCTCCCAGGTCGAGCGTGACCTGCCGGCTTCCGAACCAGCTGGCGACGATGACGGTGCCGTCGGTCGCCGCCAGTTCGAGTGCCCGGCGCAGACCGTTCTGGGTGCCGCTGGCCTCGATCACAACATCCCGATCCGGTGCAGCGGTCTCGGGCGAGGTGAAGCCGACTCCGAGCAGGGCTGCTACCGGCGCTTTCGAATCGTCGACGTCAACCAACTCCACCTCGACGCCGGGGATCGACCGTGCCAGACGCGCGATCGAGCAGCCGATCATGCCGGCACCGACTACCGTGACCCGGTCGCCGAGCGCAGGTCGGGCATCCCAGAGCACATTGACGGCGGTCTCGACCGCCCCGGCGAGCACGGCGCGTCGAGCCGGTACGGAATCCGGAACGACGGTTACGGCATCCGCGGCGACGACGAACTCCGACTGATGCGGGTAGAGCGTGAACACGGTCGAGCCCACGAGCGCCGACGGTCCCTGCTCGACGACGCCCACGTTGAGATAGCCGTACTTCACCGGGAACCCAAAGGTGCCGGATTGGAACGGTGCGCGCATCCGTTCGTGCTCAGACTGCGGAACCTCCCCACGCATCACCAGGGCTTCTGTCCCTCGACTCACCGCTGTCCACCGCGTGCGAACTCGCACCTCACCCTCCGACGGTGCGGCCACCGTCTCGGGTCGGAGTTCGCCGGTTCCCTCGCCGGTGGCCCAGAACGCAACAGGACCCTCGGTCATACCCGGATGAACCATCCGCCGCGTTGAATCCGTTTCCACCATGTACGTCACGATAGGGACAACGGAGGCAGACATGGCAACGGTTCAGATCAGGCCCTGGTGGTGGGCAGCCGTTGGCGGCATTCTCCTGGTGCTCGCCGCGCTCGTTGAGCCTCTCTCCGCGGCGGGATGGGCCGCCGGTCTCGCCTACCTGGTCGTCTCGTCCGCGCTGGTTTCGCGCGGGCTCGCGCGACGTGGGGCACAGCGTTTCGGTGCGGCGAATGCGGTGACCGCCACTCGTTCGACCTTGATCGGCGTCGTGATGGCTGTCGTCGTGACGTCGTTCAGTCAACCGATCGCACCGTTGTTCTTGGTGGGCCTCGTCATCCCGACTCTGGCTCTGGATGCCGTCGACGGCTGGGTCGCCCGCCGCACCGGCAGCGCGAGCCCGCTCGGTGCACGCTTCGACATGGAGGCCGACGCGTTCCTGCTCCTCGTGCTGTGCGCATACGACGTGAGGATCGTCGGCGGATGGATCCTGGCGATCGGCCTGATGCGGTATGCATACGTCGCGGTCGGATGGCTGGTCCCCTGGATGCGCGCGCCCGTGCCGTTCCGCTACTGGCGCAAAGTGGTCACGGCCGTGTGCGGAATTGCGCTGACTCTTGTCGCGACCGGGTTGCTGCCATCGCCCCTCGACGTGCTTGTCGGCGTCGCCGCCCTCGGGCTGCTGATCGAGTCATTCGGACGCGACATCGTCTGGCTAGCCCTGGTGAACCCTCGAGCGCGTTCCCTCGTTACCTCACCATGACCTTTCTGCGCGTCCTCAGTGCCCTCCTTCTTCTCGCGGTCGGCGGCATCCACCTCTTCCTGCGCTTCGATGGGACCGGCGGCACCCTCGGCGTGTTGTTCATCCTCAACGGGGTCGCGGCAATCGTGCTCGCGATCGGAATGCTGGCCCTGCGGGGCAAGCTCCTGAAGCTCGCAACGGTGCTGAGCCTCCTGTTTCTGATCGCCAGCCTCGCCTCGCTGCTGCTCGCTCTGACCGTCAGTCTGTTCGGCATCACCGAGGTCTGGACGTACCGGCTCGTTCCGCAGACCGTCGCGGTCGACGCGATCGGCATTGTCGTGCTGGCGATCACGAGCGTGGTCGCTCTGCGCAAGCCGCGCGCGGCCTGACTCGCGCCGCGCGCGTCTCGCGGCCGACGTCAGGCGGCGAGGTGGAACGTGCTCGCGAACCGCTCGAGCAACTCACCGCGGCCGCTGAGCACCTCGACAACGCCGGTTGAGATCGCGCGGGCGGGGGCGAGCTCGCCAGAGATGACCCGATGGATGCCGGGGCCTGCTGCGAAGGCAAGATCGACAGGGGCGCCCCCGGCTTGGTCACGCGTCACCGCGAGCTTGGATCCGGCCACCCGGATGAGCAGCTCGGCCCCCCCGACCCGCGCGCCATAGGCGGTGGTCGGCAGGGTCGCCGCCACGGATGATCGAAATGCCGTGCGCAGATCCATCGTCATCGAGTCTGGGGTGATGATCTGCTCGTCGCGCGGATCGCCCATCGCCTTAAAACCCCAGGCGCCCAGTGCGAGAACGACGGGCTCGAGTTCTCGGCCGTACGGTGTCAGCTCGTAGACGATGACGCGCGAGCGCGGCGCCCGGCGGAGCACGCCGGCCGCCTGCAGCTCCTTCAGTCGCGCCGCGAGGATATTGCTCGGGATCCGCGGCAGTCCGGCGGCGAGCTCGCCATAGCGGCGCGGCCCCACCAGCAGGTCGCGGACGATCAACATCGCCCAGCGCTCACCCACGAGCTCCAAGGCTCGCGTGATGCCGCCGTACTCTCCGTAGTCGCGTGCCGCCATGGCGGTGTGGCGCCCGAATCAGGCCTGCTGGTTCGCGAAGGCCTCTGGCCCGACCTCTGCGGCCTTCGGATCCATCCATCCGAAGTCGACGGTGTTGCCGTCGGGATCGGTCAGGCCGCGCTGGTACATGAAGCCGTAATCGGCGGGCTCGCCGACTTCGGCGCCGCCGGCCGAGACGCCCGCAGCGACAGCCGCATCGACAGCCTCGCGGGTGTCGAGAAAGATCGACGTTCCCGCCGTGGGGTGCACCTTGGGATCGCCGATCACGAGCTCGCTCATGCTCTGGTAGAACTCGCGCGTCTCGATCATGAAGTAGCTGTGCCCGTCTTCGACCACGACGCAGGCTGCGTTGTGATCCGTGAAGAGCGGGTTGATGGTGAATCCAAGCGCCGTATAGAACGCCTTGGCTCGGTCCAGGTCGGTCACCGGAAAGTTGACGAACATCCCCGTCACAGTCATCGTGGTCTCGCTTTCGTGGTCTGTATGTTGACGATGTACACACTTGCAAAAAACAAGTGCCGCGTCAAGCTTCACCTGACAATCCACGCCTCTGCCATGATCTCGCTATGCAAAGGACGCCGCTACGCAGTCGGATCCGCTACCGGTTCGATGGATTGATGGCGAAGGGTGCCGGCGCCCTGATCGGGCTCCTCGCGGTCATCACGCTGCTGTTGGCCGCCGTCTTCGGCTTGATCAGCTGGATCACGTTGCTGGTCCTGCCGGATCCTGCGTCTCCGAGCGCCTCCGATGACCCCCTCGAGATCTTCTGGACGGCCTTGATCGCCGCGTTCGAACCGAGCGCGATCGACAGCGTCCATGGCTGGTTCTTCCGCATCATGATGTTGGTGCTCGCTCTGCTGGGAATCGTCATCTTCGCGGGGCTCATCGGGGTGGTATCCGGTGCATTCGACCGTCGAGTCGCGTCGTTGCAGAAGGGCCGGTCGGATGTTCTTGAGCGCGACTACACGTTGATTCTGGGCTGGAACAACAAGATCTCGACGATCGTCGAGCAACTCTCGATCGCGAACGAGTCACGCAAACGTCCGGTGGTGGTCATCATGGCCGACCTGGATCAGGTCGAGATGGAAGACAGCGTTCGCGCAACGGTCAAGACGCTCCGCAATACGCGTCTGGTCTTTCGCACTGGCGACCCCAAGTCGACAGCCGACCTCGCGATCGTGCGCCCGTCGGCCGCTCGAAGCATCATCATTCTCGCGCCCGAATCGGCGAAGGATCCTGACGCCGAAGTCATCAAGACGGCCCTGGCGCTCACCAGGGACCCCGACCGTGGCAGCGAGCCGTACTCGATCGTCGGTGAACTTCGAGCAGAGCGCAACCTCGAGGTCGCACGGCTGGCCGGGGGCGCGGAGACGGACTGGGTCATGGGCGCAGACCTCATCGGCCGATTGATCGTCCAGAGCTGCCGCCAACCAGGTCTCGCCATCGTCTATCAGGGGCTGCTCGACTTCACCGGGTCCGAGTTCTACTTCACGCGGCAACCGACACTCGACGGCTCCACCTTCCTCCAGGCCCAGCTGGCGTTCGCCGACACCATCATCGTCGGTATCGACAACGGTGACGAGCTCACGCTGAACCCGCCGCCGGATGCCGTCATCGCCTCAGCAGATCATCTGGTGGTGATCGCAGAAGACGACAGCACCATCCGGTTGGCCGAGCCCGGCACCTTCAACCCTGGAGAGTTGCACAGGCGGCCGGCACCCTCGCCAACCGCGGAGCACACCGTGATTCTCGGCAAGAACCCCGGCCTGAATGTGCTGCTCCGCGAACTCGATCAGTTCGTTGCGCCGGGCTCGACCGCGCAGATCGTGACAGCGGCGAAGTTCAAAGCGCCGTCTGACCTGCAGAACCTGTCGGTGAGCCATTTCCCCCACGACCCGACCTTGCGCACGACACTCGATCGCCTGGAGTTTCCAAGGTCGAGTCACGTGGTGGTCCTCGCCGAAGCGGGTCGCTACGAGTCGGCGGCGGCCGACAATCGGACGTTGGTCACTCTGCTGCACCTGCGCGATCTCGAGAACCAGCACGGCTACAAGCTCAACGTCGTGAGCGAAATGCTCGATGACCGCAACCGCGCCATCGCGGAGGTGACGGAAGCCGACGACTTTGTCGTGAGCGACAAGATCGTCGCGCTCGCCTTGGCGCAGGTCTCTGAGGACCGCAGGATCAAGCGACTCTACGACCGCCTGTTTCAGGCAAACGGCAGCGAGGTCTACCTGCGACCCGCGGGACTGTACGTGACTCCTGGGGTTCCGGTTGACTTCTATTCGGTGTTGAGCGCGGCCAGCCAACGCGGTGAGACGGCGATCGGATTCCGGTTGGCGTCGGGCGCCCGCGATCGTCGCCGGAACTACGGGATCGTCATCAACCCGGTGAAGACCGACATCGTCACCTTCGAATCCGGCGACGTCATCGTCGTGCTGGCCGAGGACTGATCGTGCCGACCGCAGACACGTTTCTCGAGCAATGGAACAACTTCTTCATCCTGGTCGGCACCGGCTCGGCGACTCTGGCCGGCCTGGTCTTCGTCGCCCTGACTATCAATCTGCGCGGGGTCGCCCAGGATGCGACGCACCGGTACCGGGCCATCAACATGCTGACCGGCTTCGCATCCATCTTCCTGATCAGCGCGCTGGCGATGATGGGGCATCAGGGGTCGTTCGCCGTCGGGCTCGAGTGGCTGGTCGTGGCGGTGCTCGCCGCTGCGATCAACACCTACGGCTACGTGCAGGCGTTCCGGTTGCACAGCAGCCTCTATGCGCTGACCCTGATCCGCATCGTCGGCGGAAGCCTCTGCTATCTCGGCCAGATCGTGGGCGCCATCTTGCTGCTCATGGGCCTCGGTCCCGGCATCTACGTCAGTGCGATCGCACTGATCGCGACTTTCGTCTATCTGATTTCGGGATCGTGGCTACTGATCCTGGGCACGATCCACTCGGCAGAAGCACCCACCAAGAAGTAGGAAGCCAGAGCACCTTTCTGAGTGTTTCCGGAGCGCTTGTTCCGCGGGGTTGATCCGACGGCGTCCCCCGACGAGCCTTGGCTCTAGCGAGGAGGCCATCCAGATGACCGACACAGAGCAGAACGACGCGAACCCCGAGCAGTCCAACGAAGCGCAGAACGATGGCGAGCCGACCGTCGTGGGCGTGTTGGGCAACGCGATTCGCGGGTTCCTCCCCGACGCCGCCGCGGGCAGGGATGTCGCCGACGACGCGTCGGGCGACGAGGTTCCGCAGGACGGCGATCCCGGCCGCTGAGCAGGGCCGAGCGACTCCGGATCAGGGCTTCGGGGGAGCGATCCGGAACATCACGGCAGCATGGGCGGCGACGAGAGACGAAATCGCGCCCGTCGTGGTAGACACTGCGCCCGACCAGACATCGCGGACACCGAAGCTCGATCCGCGCAAGCCGAGCGCTGAGGTGGTCGTCGACATGGTCCTCGGTGAGCCGGTCGCATTGAACAGGACGAGGGCTCGGCCTCCATCGGCCAGCGGCTTGCTCAGAACCCACAGCCCTGCGCTGCCCGCCGGTTTCCCGTCTATCGAGACCGGCACAGCCTGCTTGCCCAGTCGATCCTGATCGATCGCGATGACCTCGGGGTTCGAGTAGATCGCCAGGTCTTCGGCGCTCAGCGACGGGATGTCTGCCCCAGCGATCAGAGGAGCGGCCATGGCCGCCCAGAGGGTGAACTCTGTGCGCTCCTCGGTCTGCGTCATGCCGCCATTGCCGATCTCGAGCATGTCGGGATCGTTCCACGCGCCGGGGTGCGCGTAGTCGAACAGGCGCACGTTCTGCTCAAAGTTGGTCAGCATCGAGGCGAACGTGTCTGAGATGTCGTGCGTGGTCCGCCACGACTGGCCAAAGGCAGCCGCCCAGGTCCAGGGATGATGAACACCCCATTCGCAGATCGCGAGCGAGATCGGTCGCCCTGTCGCCAGCAGCGCGTCGTGCATGGCGGCGTACCTCTGGATGTACTGCGCCGTTGACGACTGCCCCGCCCGGTTGCAGTTGTCGTACTTGAGAGAGTCGACGCCCCACCGCGCGAACGTCTGCGCATCCAGGCGCTCGTGTCCGAGGCTGCCGGGGAATCCCGCGCAGGTGGCGGTCCCGGCGTCTTCGTAGATTCCGAGCGTGAAGCCGCGCGCGTGCAGATAGCGGGCGACGGAGGCGATCCCCTGGGGAAACTTCGCGGGGTCTGCGACGAGCTCACCGGTGAGCGGATCACGATGGTGGGTCATCCAGCAGTCGTCGATATCGAGCGAGCGATAGCCGAGCTCGGCGAGCCCGTTTGCGGTCAGCGCGTCGGCCGTGCGCTCGACCAGCTCGGCGCTCACCGCGCAGCCGAAGTGGTTCCAACTGTTCCAGCCCATGGGCGGCGTCAACGCGAGTCGTGCTACGGGGACCGCGAGCGGCGGGGGGCGGAGCACCAAGATGGCGCCCGCCACGATCAGCGCGGCAACCACGATCGCACCGACGACGAGAACGAGCCGCCGGATCGTCGCGCCTCGTATCGCCACGCCAACCCCGATCCGCTCGTTGAGCCTCTGAGTGAACCTACCGGGCGGGCGCGACCGCTGAGACCTGCAGCACAATGGCGTTCTCGGGGCGCAGGATCGGCATCGGAAGGCCCACCTCGCTCAGGAACGACCCAGACGCGATCACCGAGTCCACCGTCCACGGCAGCACGTCGCGCTGTTCGTACGGCATCTTGCCGGTGGGGAACACCACCTCGACTCGGTAGCGCACCTGCGGGTCGAGGCCAGGAAGAACGACGGCGCCCGGAACCTCGTCTTCTGCGCTCCGCAGGCACGAGAAGGAATAGAGGGCTTCCCGGCCGTCGGCGGCCACCACTCCCTGCAGCCGGTATGCATCGTCCCGAAGATCGGCGTGGACCGCTCTGCCCGAGTGCAGAAGTGCGCGGTGCGTCTTGTAGAGCGCGACCGCCTGCTGCAGTTCTGAGAACTGCGCAGGATCGAGACGACGGACGTCCCACTCGATCCCGAACGAGCCGAACATCGCGGTGACGGCACGGAACGACAGAGAGTGCGTGCGACCGGTGGTGTGCGAGTGCGGTGGCCCGACGTGGCTTCCGATGAGTTCAAGGGGCAGCAACGACTGCGTCCAGCGTTGAATCGTCTGACGCTCGAGAGCGTCGTTGCAGTCGGATGCCCAGACCCGATCGGTCCTCTCGAGGATCCCCAGATCGACGCGGGCACCACCCGACGAGCAGCTTTCGATTTCGACGTCGGGGTGCGCCTTCTTCAGTGCGTCGAAGAGTCGGTATGCCGCCTCGGTCTGGCGGTGGGCTGACGCCCGTCCTGCATTGCCGGGGTCGACCAGGTCGCGGTTCTGATCCCACTTGAGGTAGGAGATGTCGTTCTCGCTCAGAAGCGCGTCGATCCGATCGAACACGTACTGCCAGGCGTCGGGGTTCACCAGATCGATGACCTGTTGGTGGCGCCACTCGACGGGGATGCGGGTGCCGGGGCCGCTGATCCAGTCCGGGTGTTGCCGAATGACGTCCGAGTCCTCGTTGACCATTTCGGGTTCGACCCAGAGTCCGAATTCCATCCCCTGCGCCCGCACCCCCTCGATCAGCGGGCCGAGACCGTTCGGCCACACCGTGGCATCCACCGTCCAGTCGCCGAGACCGGCGTGATCGTTGCGCCGGCCGTGGAACCAGCCATCATCGAGCACGAATCGTTCGACACCCAGGGTGCTGGCGACACGAGCCAACTCGAGCAATCCGTCGAGATCCTGCTTGAAGTACACCGCTTCCCAGGTGTTGAGCACGACGGGCCGCGGTGAACGCGGGTGCGTGGGGCGAGCCCGGATCCACTCGTGGAAGACGTCAGAGACGCCGTCGATCCCCGCACTGGAATGGGACGCATATACCCACGGTGTGCGATAGGTCTCACCCCCGGCGAGCTCCATCTCTCCGGGGAGGAAGAGTTCGCCGGATCCCACCATCGCCGGCCCCGACGGCGGCTTCTCGACGAACGTCGCCCGGTTGCCGCTGTACCCGAAATGAGTCGCCCACACCTCGCCGTGCCGATTGGAGAATCCGGGTGTGCCGACCATGGTCAACGCCGAGCTGTCGTGGCCCGTCCTGTTGTGACGGTATTCACGCAGCCACGTTCCCTGACGCAGCGACTGGCGCTGAGGATGCTGTTCGCGGATCCACCGTCCGGTGAGGTCGAGTACTTCGGATGCATTCGGGCCGACAGGAAGGATCACGTTCAGCGCGTCGAGCGCGTATGGCTCGTCTGACTCGTTGGTGAGTTCGTGGCGGATGCGGAGCATCCCCCCAGGGCTCAGCGAGATCGCGATCGTGAGAGCCAGCTTCTCGTCGGCGGCGACCATCGTGATCGAGGCCTCCCCCGCATCCTGCGTGAAGGCGGTGGTCGTGAACGATGGCGAGAAGTCGGCGCCCCCCGCTCGGTGACCGGAAACGGCTGGCCGGCCCCTCCAACCGGTAGAGGCCTGCGGCACCAGCTCGACCAGAACCGGGTCGTCATAGAGCGAGTGCGCCACCGCGTTGCCCAGGGCTGGCGGAATCGCGGGATCCTCGCCCAGGTCACGCCCCCAGTGGACGACGACCGGTACCGTTCCCGAGACGTCGATCGCCAAGGCGGAGGACCCACCCCGAAGGTAGAGAACGGTCATGACGCGACGCGCACGACGGCGACCTGCCCGGCTTGCACCGTCAGCGAACCGTCGACGGAGTGGCCAGAGAGCAGTTCGACTCCGTTGATACCGATCTCTTGTGCCTGCGTTCCGTGATTGATCAGAAACACCCACGTGTCGTCGCCCGAGGTGCGCGACACGATCTCGAAGTCCGCGGACGCACCGGCGACGCTCGGCAGGCCGCGTTCGGCTGCGATCAGGTTGAGCAACTCCGCCATGCCCTCTGGCGAGAGCGAGGTGCCGACGTAGTACGCAGCCCCGGGTCCGACCTCGCGTCGGGTGACGGCGGGCGAGCCTGCCGTTGGTCCGCTCGCATAGCTCGCGACGGCCTCCGCGGTGGTCACCGTGCCGTGCTCGCTGAAGACACGTCCGCGCCCGAAGCGAGTCAACTCGACCTGCTCTTCGGCCATCAGCGGGGAGAACTCTTCCATCGAGACGCCGAGCAATTCCGCGAACGCGCCGGGATATGCACCCGCGTGCAGATGGTCGTCTTCGTCGACGATGCCCGAGAAGTAGGTGACGACGATCGCGCCGCCGCCTTCGACATAGCGCGTGAGGTTGTCGATCGCCGCCCGCGTGATCAGGTACTGAACGGGGACGACCACCAGCGAGTACGCGCTCAGGTCGTCAACAGATCGGCGGATGTCGCTGGTCGCGCCGCGAGCAAGAAGAGCAGCGTGCCACCTGCGGGTCTCGGCGATGACGTCCACGTCGACGCTGGGATGATCGCTGAGTTCGTTGCCCCATCGCGCATCGGTGTCATGGATGATCGCGACAGCCGGCTGCGTGACCCGCGAGCCGACGACCTCGGAGATCGCGCCGAGGCTCCGGCCGAGTTCGACGACCTCGCGCCAACGTGCCGTCGTCGACCCACCGTGCGGCACCATCGCCGAGTGGAACTTCTCGGTGCCGGCCACTGAAGCCCGCCACTGGAAGAAGAGTGCGGCGTCGGCCCCGCGCGCGACGTGCTGCATCGTGTTGCGCAACATCTCGCCCGGCGCCTTTGCCCGGTTGCGCGGCTGCCAGTTGACGGCTGATGTCGAGTGCTCCATGAGCATCCAGGGATCGCCGCCCGCGAGCCCGCGAATGAAATCGGCGGTCATCGCCAGTTCTTGGTACCCGCGCGGATCGGCTGCGATCAGGTAATGATCATTCGAGACGATGTCCATCTCGGCCGACCATGCCCAATAGTCGATCGGCCGGTAGAGACCCATTGAGAAGCCCATGAAGTTGGTCGTCACCGGATGCGAGGAATGGGCCCTGAGGATCGCGGCCTCCGCCCGGAAGCAGTCAAGCAACTCGTCGGACGAGAACCGGGAGAAGTCCAACACCTGGCAGGTGTTGACACTTGCGCCCGACTGCCGCGGGGGCGTGACGTCGCGGAACGTTGTGTAGTGCTGCGACCAGAACGCGGTGCCCCACGCCTCGTTGAGCGCGTCGATGGTCACGTACTTCTTCTCGAGCCAGACCTGGAATGCCTGCCCAGAGATCTCGCAGTAGCACGGCTGATTGTGGCAGCCGTACTCGTTGTGCACGTGCCACATCACCACCGACGGGTGCCCGGCATACCGCTCGGCGATCTGCGTCGTCAGGGCGGCGGCGGCGCGGCGGTAGTCGGGATTCGAGCCGCAGAACGCCTGCCGTGACCCGTAGCCGAGACGCACCCCCGAGATCGTGACCGGAAGTGACTCCGGGTACTTGTGTGAGAACCACGGGGGCGGCGACGCGCTCGCGTTGGCCAGATCCACGCGGATGCCCGCGCCGTGCAGCAGGTCGAGCACTCGGTCGAGCCAGCCGAACTCGTAGACGCCCTCTGTCGGCTCGAGGAGCGCCCACGAGAAGATCCCGACGCTCACGAGATTGACGCCTGCCTCCTTCATCAAGGCGATGTCTTCTTCCCACACCTCGGGATCCCACTGTTCCGGGTTGTAGTCGCCGCCAAATGCAATTCGAGGGCTGCCGTCGTCTGACAGAAGCGTTCTCAGCCGATCAAGACTCATCCCTTGCTGGCCCCGAGCGTGAGGCCGGCGACGAACTGCTTCTGCAGCACGATGTAGATGATCAACGTCGGGATGACGGTGATGATCGCCCCAGCGGCCAGCAGGTTGTAGTTCGACAGGAACTGACCCTGGAGGTTGTGGATGGCGGTGGTGACCGGAAGCCGGTTTCCACTCTGGATGAGCAGCAACGGCCAGAAGAAGTCGTTGTAGATCCAGATCACCTCGAGCGTGCCGAGCGCGGCAAAGGCGGGACGGGTCAGGGGCATGATGATCTCCCAGTACTGCCGCCACACCCCCGCCCCATCGACGATTGCCGCCTCCGTCATGTCATGCGGAAGCGCCTTCATGTAGTTAGACAGCACGAAGGTGCAGAAGCCGATCTGGAACGCCGTGTCGACCGCGATCACCGCGGTGTAGGTATTGAGCAGGTTGCCAGAGTCGCTCACGCTGTACGGCAGGCTGACGTGCTTGAACATCTCGAACAGGGGAGCCGCGAGAACTTGTGGTGGCAGCAGGTTTCCTGCGGTGAACATGATCAGCAGCGTGACGTTGAACTTCCAGCTGAAGCGCGACACCGCGAACGCCATCATCGACGCGAGCAGCAGGGTCAGAATCACGGTCGGCACCGTGATGATGACCGAGTTGCCGAAGTAGTTCGCGAAGCCGCCCTGATTCCACGCCGTGAAGAAGTTGTCGAGGTTGAACGCCCCGCCGAAGCTGAAGTACCCGTACTTGTCGGTGTCCGCTTTGGGGCGCAGCGCGGTGAAGAGTGCCCAGAGCAGCGGGATCAGCCAGGCGATGGCCATGACGACAAGAAAGAGGTGTGTGCCATATCGCGGACGCACTTTATTCCGCCGGACGTGGGCCAAGGCGGGCGCGACCCCCTGGGGTGCCAGTGTCTCCGTCATCAGCTTTCCTTCTTGAACGTGCGACTGAGGTAGATGATGATCGGCACAAGCGAGATCACCAGGAGCACCACCGCGAGCGCCGACCCGATCCCGATCACCTGCGCCTCACCGACCAGGAACTGGATGACGAGAGCGCTGATCAGCTCCAGCCCATTCTTGCCGCCATTGATGATGTAGACGATGTCGAACGCCCGGAGCGACTCGATGATCGTGATCACCACGATGACAATGTTGATCGGACGCATCACCGGAAGGATCACGCGGAAGAACAACTGGACCGAGTTTGCTCCATCGAGGGCTGCCGCCTCGCGAAGCGAGGGGTCGACGCCCTTGAGCCCCGCCAGGTACAGGATCATCACGTACCCCGCGTGGCGCCAGGTTGCCGCGATGAGAGCTGCCCAGATGTTGAGGTGCGGGTTGCCGAACCAGTCGACGGCCTGCGGGGTTCCCGAGGTGCCGAGCAAGAAGTTCAGCAGTCCGTTGTTCTGCGAATAGAACAGTTGCCAGATCACGCCGATCAAGACCAGAGACAGCATGACCGGGGTGAAGAAGATGCTCTGGTAGATGCGGGATCCACGGATGTTCTGGTCCAGCAAGACCGCCAGCAGCAGGCCGATCGGGGTGGCGACCACGGCGAGGAATGCCAGCCAGAGCAAGTTGTGTTGCAAGGCGGGCCAGAACGACGGGTACGTCTGGAAGATGTACTGGTAGTTGGAGACCCCGGCCGGACGGATGTCAGAGAAGGCCAAGCCGTTCCACCGCACGAATGACAGCAGCACGGAGAGCACCGTCGGGATCCAGACCAGCACGAGCTGGATCAAGGTGGGGATGGCCACCATCGTGGCGAGAACGATCTTGTCGCGACGATTGAGCAGGCTGTAGCGCCGCCGAAGGCGACGGGACCCTTGTCCCGTCGCCTTCGTCGCCTGTTCGCGCGTGCGAACGTCAGCGGTCATGAAGAAGAGTCTTCTACTGAGCCGCGTAGAGCGCTTTTGCCTGTGCCTCGAGGTTGGCCGTGTCGACGGTGCCGTCCTTGAGGAATCCCTGAAGGGCGGGGATCATCACGTTGTTGGCCATCGCCGGAAGCGCATCGCGGTCGAAGAACTGACTGATGTGCTTCGCGTTGGAGATGACGCCGGCGAGCTTCTTGTTGAAGTCGGAGTACGCAGACGTGTCAGCGTTCTTCACCGTCATCAGGTTCGACTTGTCGACCGAGAAGTACGCCTCCTGGCCGGCAGCCGTGCCCATGAACGCGAGGAAGTCGCGGGCGGCCTGGTTGTCGCCGCCCTTCTTCGTGAGCATCAGACCATCGATAGGAGCCTCGACCGAGTCGGTGCCCTCCACGGCGATCTCCGGGAACGGGAAGAAGTCGATGTCGGCGAGCACAGCCGGGTCGGTGAACTGCTGGGTCACGAACGACCCGAGCAGGTACATGCCCGCCTTGCCTGCTCCGAGCGCCTGGGCACCCTCCTGCCAGGTGAGGCCGAGTGCGTCGGGCGACTGGTAGGGCAGCAGCTGCTTCCAGTTGTCGAACACGTCCTTGACCTTCTTCTGGTCCCACGACTCTTTGTGCGCGGTCAGGTCCATGTGGAACTTGTAGCCGTTGGTGCGCATGTTGATGTAGTCGAAGGTGCCCATCGCCGGCCAGCCGTCCTTGTCGGCGAACGCGATCGGGGTCAGGCCGTCGGTCTTCATCTGCTTGGCGAGCGCGACGAGGTCGTCGAACTTGGTCGGGACGTTGTAGCCCTTGGCCTGCCACACGCTCTTGCGGTAGAAGAAGCCCCATGGGTAGTTGTAGTTCGGCACGAAGTACTTCTTGCCGTCGTCACCGGTGGATGCGCCGGCCAACCCGGCGCCGAACTGGCCGCCGATCTTCTTCCAGACGTCGTCAATCGGGGCCACGAGGTCTTTCGCCGCGTAGAAGCGCATGCGGTATCCGGCGAACCAGGTGAATACGTCGTCCGGGCTGCCCTGGAGGTAGGTGTTGATGTTGTTCTGGAAGTCGTTGTGGGCGACCGTGTTGGTGGTCACCTTGTCGCCGCTCTTCTTGTTGAAGGCGTCGACGACGGCCGCGTAAGCGCGCTTGGGCACATCGTCGGACGAGCCTGAGCCGAAGGTCAGGGTCTTCGATGCGGTCGCGCCGCCCGTTGCGGTCCCGGTGCAAGCCGCCAGCGCGGCCAGCGTGCCCAGTCCGACGGCGCCTGACACCAGCGCACGGCGGGTCATGGTGCCGCCCGTCGCGTGGCTGAATGCGCTCAAATTCTCATTGCTCATTCGGAATTACTCCCTTGTAATCGAACTGCTGTGAACGTGGATTCGAGTTGCGGCTGCCGTCGCGTCACCCGGCGCCGCCAATATACACGTGTAGATACTCGCCGCGTCAAGACACGAATAATCGATGGCCAACTTGTTACTCGAGTTCGAAGTTCTCGGCCGTGAAGCTGCAGCCGCAGGATTGACGCACGACGAGCGGCGCGTCGAACGTGAAGTGGGCACGGCTGGCCGCGTCGGTTTTGCCGAGCAGGTCGACCGCGGCGTGAGCCATCTCGCGCACCGGCTGGCGCATCGTTGTGAGCGGCGGCCAGCTGAACGCGGACTCGCCCGAGCCGTCGAACGACGCGACGGCGATGTCGCCGGGCACCTGCAGTCCGGCCTGATGGATGGCGTAGATCAAGCCGATCGACTGCTGGTCAGAGAGGGCGAAGACCGCCGTCGGGCGATCGGGTGAGTCGAGCAGCTCGACGCCGGCGTCGAAGCCCCCCGGTCGCGAATACGGGACGCGGATGACCGGGCCGGGTTCCAGCCCGGCACCCAGCAGTGCGTCTCTCCACCCCTGTTCGCGATAGTCGGTGGTCGACCCGCCCGTGAAGCCGGTGACCATGCCGATCCGCTCGTGACCGTGCCAGATCAGGTGCTCAACGGCGATCCGGGAGGCCTCCCGGAAGTTCGAGCCGACGCTCGCGTGGCCGGCGAGGGGGAGTGCGCGATCCAGGACGACGACGGGGATGCCCGCGGCTCGTGCCACGTCGAGATCGGGTGCGTCCAAGATGCTGGCCAGCAGCAGGCCGTCGACACCGCGCAGGATCATCCGATCGATCAGGTCCGCTTCGGTGCCCATGATGTCCACGCCGGTGCCCATGATGTCCACCCCGCCACGCCCAGCGAGCGCCGAGTTCGTGAAGATCACCGAGAGCCCGCGCTCGGCGGCGGCCTCTTCGATGGCGTGCGCGAACTCGGAGAAGAACGGGTTGGTGATGTCGGAAATGATGAGGCCGATGGTCTCGCTGACGCCGCGCTTCAGCGCACGGGCGGTCGCGTTGGGGCGGTATCCCAGCTCCTCGATCGCCTGCAAGACCCGCTCGCGGGTCTCGGGTGCGACGTTTCGCGGCCCGGAATTGACCACGTAGCTGACGACTGCGGAGCTCACGCCAGCCCGGCGGGCGACGTCGGTTCTTGTCACAGGTCGATTACGACTTGATGCTGTCAACGGTTGCGCACCTCCTTGTGGGCTGGCCGAAGGGAACAGGTTGGGCAGCAGTTTAGGGACTCCCGCACCTGTCGCCGCGGCTCTGCGCGTCGTTCTGAGGCTCCAGTTGCAATTCAAATCGCCGCAGGTACACTCAGCGCATGCTTGGAAACCTGACCGGGTGGCACCTGCTCATCATCGTCGCCATCGTCCTTCTCCTGTTCGGCGCAACGCGCCTGCCTGCCCTCGCCCGCAGCATCGGTCAGTCGACGAAGATCTTCCGCGAAGAGATGAAGACCGGGGCAACGACCACTCCCGATGCGGCCGGCACTGCCGCCGCGACGCCAGCCGACCCGGCGGCTCCCGCCGTGCCTGGCACGTCCGCGAAGCCGTAGCGCGTGGCCGGCCGCACCCGGCGAAAGGCCAATCCCGACGGCAAGATGAGCCTCGGGCAGCACCTGGTCGAGCTCCGTAAACGGCTGTTTCTCGGCGGACTTTCGGTGCTGCTCGGCACCGTCGGTGGCTGGTTCCTAGCGGCGCTGGTCTGGGATCAGTTGCGCGCGCCGATCATGATCATCGCCCACGCGCACCACACCTCGTCGATCAACTACACCAGCGTTACGGGCGCCTTCGACGTGCGATTCCAGGTCGCCATCATGATCGGCGTCGTCATTTCGAGCCCGGTCTGGCTGTTTCAGATCTTCGCGTTCTTGGTGCCAGGCTTGTCGGGGCGCGAGCGCAAATACATCTTCGGATTCTTCTTCTCGGCCATCCCGCTCTTCCTCGCCGGATGCGCGGCGGGCTTCCTCGTGCTCCCCCACATCGTCGAGTTGATGGCCACCTTCGTGCCCGGCCAAGACACCCAAATCATCGACGCGAAGTACTACCTCGACTTCGTGCTCAAGCTCATCCTGGCCACTGGAATCGCGTTCGTGCTTCCGGTCTTCCTCGTGCTCCTGAACTTCATCGGCATCCTGTCGGCGAAAGGCATTCTCAAGGGTTGGCGCTGGGCCATTCTGGCGATCGCGCTGTTCACGGCCATCGCCACTCCTGCCGCAGACATCGTCTCGATGTTCCTGCTCGCGATCCCGATGGTGGCGCTGTATTTCACCGCGTACGGCGTCTCGGCGCTCCACGATCGTGCCGTCGCTCGGCGCGTCGATGCGCTGTCTGCGCAGGTCGCCGGCGCATGAGACCGGCCATCCACAGCAGCGGCGGCCGGGCACCAGCCAGCTGATGCCGCTTGCGGCATATGTGCGACTGACGACGGTCAGTGCCCGCTGCCCGAGGTGGGATCCCAGATCTTCCAGAGCGCATCGGTGAGACCCCAGCGGTTCGAGGTGTGGCCGTTGCACATCACCGCGATCACTGTCTTGTGGTCGTTGGAGACCGCGAACTCGCTGATGTACCCGCCCATCCGACCGCTGTGGTTGAGGCCGCCCTTGCCCTGGATGAAGATGCCCGCCGCGTACTTCTCGCCGGTGCCATCCTCGACCGCTCCAACGGCGAGGTCGTCTTGGATGATGCCGCCCGCGCGATACTGGTCGCCCCACCTGGCCAGTTCCGAGGGCGTGGTGATGATTCCGGTGTAGCCGTACGCGGTCCATCCGGACTGCTGCAGCTGCAGGTTGTCGTCGTACGACCTGGCCACATCGGGCGCTTCGAGCGTGGGCGCGACCACCATCGCGAGGCCGAGCGGCGTGAAGATGTGGTCGGCCAGATACGTCGGCAGGGGTGTGCCGCTGACGCGTCCGACCACCTCAGCAAGCAGCACGTAGTTCGTGTTGGAGTATTCGTATCCGGTTCCCGGGTCGAGCTTCTTCTCCCGCCGGATCGCGTTCAGCGTCGTCTGCTCGTCGGCGGCCTGGCTGAACCCGATCCCGATCTTGGCGAGCTCGACCCAGTAGTCGGGGATGCGGCTCGTGTGGTGCATGAGCTGATCGAGCGTGATCGTCGCACCCCAGGCGGGCAGCCCGTCGACGTACTTGGCGATCGGGTCGCTCAGGCCGAGCTTGCCCTCGCGTTGCAACATCAGGATCGCGGTGGCGGTGAACTGCTTCGACACCGAGGCGATGTCGAAGCGGGTGCTCGTGGTGTCCGGTGTCTTCGTGGCCAGGTCGGCGAGACCACCAGCCCCCGCCCACACCACGCGACCGCGCTTCGCGACCGCCGCCGAGCATCCGGGCTGGGTCGCATCAACCAGGGCGGCGACCGCCTGGTCGCTCTTGGCCTTGTTGGCGGCGAGCGTCGCGGCGCGCGCTTGCGTCGCGGCGACCGGCCGATGTGCGGCCGCCCGGGTGGGAATGGGAGCGAGCAGCACGGCCACCAGCACGCCGAGCGCAACCACGGCGACGCCACTCAAGGCCCACCCGACCACCCGACGCGACGACCTCACCGCACCACGCTAACCGTTCACCCGACCCGCCCGAGCGTCGGACGCCGCTCATATCCTCAGCGCATGCCAGAGGGTGTCGAGGCGTGGTGGGCGAGGCGGCAGTTCAGCCATGACGCCGACGTGCCCTTTCCGGTCGGGACGTACCGCGAGGCGTGGGCGCCGTATCCCTCACTGATCCGGCAGTACCACCCGGAGTTCAACGCGGGCATCACCCTCACGCAGATCCCGCCGGCCGCCGAGGTGCTGCTGCTCTGGCAGTGCGAGGTCGGTCACTTCTTCGCCGCGACCCCGACGGAACAGCGGCAGCGGCCCGGGCGGCAGCGCCGACGTTCGGCCTGGTGTCCGGAGTGCTCGGTGCAAGCCGTGCCGCCGCGCGTCAAGCCAGCGCGCGTGCTCCCGCCCCGCATCCAACCCGGCGACCTGCCCCGGCCCACGGCATCCCGAGCCCAGACGCTGTGCCCGAAGACGCCCCAGCTCGCCGTCGGTGAGGCATTCGCCAGCGAGTGCGCACCGGCCACGGCGTCGGCCGTCGAAGCGCAATTGCGGCAGGACCTCGCCGAGAGACTCGATTTCACTCCTGGCCTCAACGCGGTGCGCGTGGCACGCCCGTTCTTCGAGCACCTCGAGGTGTGGCCAGACATCGTCATTCCCGAGCTGCGCATCGCCGTCGAATACGACAGCACCGGTCGGCACGGCCTCGAGCATGTGGGCAAACGCCAGGATGCCGACCTGCGCAAGGATCGCGCGCTGCGGTGGGCGAGATGGGAGGTCGTGCGAATCCGCACCGGGCGGCTCGAGCCCCTCGGTCCGTGGGACTTGCAGGTGTCGGGAACGGGGCGGAAGACGCTGGCCGCACTGCTCGACGTCTTCCGATCGATCCGCGGGGACCTGATCGTCGAGGCCTATCGGCGCTGACCGCCGCCGCCCTAACTGCGCGAGACCGCAGCCGCCTCACTCATCCATCGGGCGTACATGTCCCAGGGGTCACGCCCGCCCGCCAGGATGTCGGCCTGCTCGGCAATGGCCGGGGTCAGGCGGAACCACTCCGAGCCGCCCAGCCGCTCGGCGGCGAACTGTTCGTGTCGGCGCCGCTCGAGGCGACGATCTCCACGCTCGAAGGCCATGACCTCCTCGTGCCAGATCGCCGCGAACCGCTGACGAGGGTTCGCCGTCGTTCCGATCTTCACGCGATCGCCGTGCCGCAGGTAGTAGACGACATCGACGCGCGGGGGCGCCAGATCGTCCTCCGGCACTTCTGCGTAGCGCCACTCGCAGACTGCGCAGACCCACCCGGAGGGATAGCGCACCCCGACTCGGGAGCCGCAGGCGAGGCAGGCAGAAGGAAGCAGGTCGGTCACGCCCTGGACGCGCGCGCTCCAGTCGGCGGCGACCGCAAGGTGTGTCTCGCAAAGCGGCAGGGGTGCGTCAAGGGCTCTGCCGCGGCATCCGGGGATGCAGCACCCGCTCGGGCTCATTGGTGCTCCTCGAGCAGCGGAGTCGTCCAGCCCGGATCGCGGCCGAGCTGCGCGGCCCGGGCGACCGACTCGGCGCCGAACTTGTCGCGCACCGCGTCGAGCACCGTGTCGAGTCGCACTCCGTCGTTCCACTCGATCGGCAGCTCGGGTTGGAGGTCGTCGGCTCGCCCCAGCTGGGACAGCGAGAGGCCGATCAGCGTGATCCCCCGCTCGGCGATCAGCTCGTGAGAGGCGGCCAGCAACGCTCGTGCGACCCCGAGCAGCACCCTGGTCCGGTCCGTCGGGCGCGTCGTGTGCGACCGAGTCGCCCGGGTGAAGTCGCCGAACCGCAGGCGCAGTACGACCGTGCGACACACTCGATCCCCGTCGCGCAGGCGTCGGGCCAGCCGGTCGACGATCTGGGTCAGGATCAGGTCGAGCTCGGCGGGCGAACGCGGGCTTCGACCGAGTGCACGTTGGGAGCCGATGGTGCTCCTGCGTCGGGTCGTCTCGACCGGCCGCGGATCCCGCAGCCGAGCCAGCGCGTGCAGATGCGCGCCGGCGGCTCTGCCCAGCATCCGCTCGGCGGTCGCGGCCTCGAGTTCGGCCAGTTCACCCACGGTTCGGATGCCGTACCGGTGCAGCTTCTCGGCCGTCACCGCACCGACTCCCCACAGCCGCTCGACCGGGAGCGGCAGGAGAAACTCCTGCTCGCGATCGGGTTCGACCACCAAAAGCCCGTCGGGCTTGCTCACCGCGCTGGCGACCTTGGCGAGGAATTTGGTGCGTGCCACGCCGACCGAAATGGCGAGCCCGACCTCGTCCCTCACGCGCTCACGCAGTCGCACGGCGACCTGCTCGGGCGTCCCGACGATGTGGCGCAGGCCGCCCACCTCGAGGAACGCCTCGTCGATCGAGAGCCCCTCCACCAGCGGAGTCGTGTCGCGAAAGATCGCGAACACGTCCTTGCTGGCGGCGGAGTATGCGTCCATTCGCGGCGGCACGACGACGGCCTCCGGACACAGGTCGCGCGCCTGACGGCCGCCCATCGCGGTGCGCACTCCGCGGGCCTTCGCCTCGTAGCTTGCCGCGAGCACGACCCCGCCGCCGACGATCACCGCTCGGCCGCGCAACTCGGGCGCGTCGCGCTGCTCGACCGACGCGTAGAACGCGTCGAGGTCGGCGTGCAGCACGGTCGCTTCGCCACGCATACACGCCTCCCGCCGATCTGCCTTCAGTCATCCCTTGGGGCGCATCGTCGCACAGACGTGCGACACAGTTTCCGACAGTTGCGACGCGACGGAGGCCCATGACAGGGGGTCTTGGGTCTTCTGTCCGAGACGTTGCTTGATGTCGTCGTCATTCTTGAGAGATGCCGGTGGGCGCCGTGATCGTCATGTCCCGTGCGGTACCGCTGGCGGATCGCCGGCCATTTCGGATCAGGACGATCGAGACGGCAGCGATCCACAGAAATGTCGGCTGGAACGCCGCAATGAACAACGGGACGTGCGTGATGAGGGCGGGGCGCAAGATCGTGATCGT